>NZ_CP010803.1:0-655000 GCF_000960975.1 Martelella endophytica
TCAACAACTACATTCAAAAAAATCAGACATTTTTTCCAATCCGCTGTTTTTGCCCGGTTTTGTGGTGATCGGGGTGTCGTCGGCCTCGCCCCGGATCCGGCGGACTTTCCGCCCACCTGCGCGCCTTTCCCCTTATCCACAACATGCCCTGATTAAGCCATCTTCGGCCCTCAAGAACTGGGCGCGCATGCGTGCCGGTGGCATTCCCTGATAGCGGAAAGCCCGGCCAAGGAATTTGACACCGGCTGCGATATTCGGCACATGGATTGGACGATACTTATGCGCTCGAACAAGGGCCGCGAGACCACAGGCGAATGAAAAGCAAGAACAATCCCGCTCGCTCATTCGGGAAGAAAAACCCGATTGTCGTCGACGGCCGCACGCCGCCGGCCAGACGGGATGTCTCCATCCGCTGGCTTGCCGGCGCCTGCCTGACCGGGCTCACCAGTACGGCACTGATGGCGGTGGCGCTTTCGGCCGCAGTCGATGGCCGCCAGCGGCTTGCCGTACCGGCCGCCGCCTTCGCCAAGACCGCGATCGACCGTCCCGATCTTGATGATGGCGCTGCCAGGGGCAACAGGCTGGTTCCGACCACCGTGATCGCGAAACCTTCCAATCGCCGCGTGCTGCAGGTCCCGACCGCAGTCCGGCAAGGCGACCGCGACGTCATCCATTTCGAGCCCTTCTCCGAGGTGAAGATGGCGCTTGCCGCCAATTACGGCGATCCACCCTCCTACCCTGCCTTCGACCCGTTCAAGGTCTTCGCAACCTCCGACGCAGCTGACACGCCGCCCCGCAACAGCGACGTGATCTATGACACCGATGTCGCCGGCGAGGTCGAGCTGAAGACCGTCGCGTTCCCGCTCGGCAAGCCGGACCTTCCCTTCGCCGCCGACCTGACGGGCGATGAAATCGAGCGGATGATCCTCGACAACGAGAATGCGCTCACGAACAGCGTCGGCGAAATCTCGATGCTGAGCTATGTCGACCCGGACCGGTTCGAGCCCGAGACCTCGCTGATGCCGCTGAAGCCGCCGCTTACCGCACAGATCGTTGACGAGAACGTCTCGATCAGTGCGCTGCAGTCGGTCTTCACCCAGGATTTCAACGACGACGTGCTGCCGGTGCGCCAGACGGTCGATACCGAGACCCTGCTGACCGCCGCCGGCTATCCGCCGCTGCAGGCGCAGGAACTTGGCCGGCTTGTCGACCAGGGCACTGGCTCGCCGATGCTCGAGGCTGGTGACACGCTGCGCATCGGTCTCGTGCGGGTCGGCCGCAACGTGCGTGTCGTGCGTCTCAGCCTTTATCGCAGCGGCCGCCATCTGATGACCATGGCGATGAACGACAAGGGCGCGTTCGTCGACGGCGTCGAGCCGCCGATGAGCGATGCGGTCGCCAACGCCACGGCCGACGATTCCGATCTGCTGCTCGGCACCTCGCAGAAGCCGGTACGCATCTATGACGGCATCTACCGCGCGATGATGAGCTACGGTCTCACCACGCAGATGGCCGGACAGCTTGTCAATCTCCTGGCGAGCAAGGTCGACCTTCAGGCCATGGCTTCGCCGGATGACGAGCTGGAATTGTTCTTCTCCGATGCCGACGAAAGTGGGCGGGCGACCGAGAGTTCCGAGCTCTTCTATATTGATGCCCGCATCGGCGGCGAGGATATCGAGCTCTACCGCTTCCGCGATCCGGACAGCGGCGCACTCGACTTTTTCGACAGAGACGGCCGAAGCATTCGCCGGTTCCTCATCAGGAACCCGGTTCCGAACGGCCGCTTCACCTCCGGTTTCGGCATGCGCCGTCACCCGGTTCTGAAATATGCGCGTCTGCACCCCGGCGTCGACTGGGCGGCCCCCGTCGGAACCCCGATCATCGCGGCTGGCGACGGCATTGTGGAATCGGCCGGCTGGAACAGCGGCGGCTACGGCAACCAGACGATCGTCCGCCACCCGAACGGTTACGAGACCTCTTACAACCACCAGAGCAAGATCGCCAAGGGCGTCGTGCCCGGTGCCCGCGTCAAGCAGGGTCAGGTCATCGGCTATGTCGGCGCGACCGGCCTGGTCACCGGCGCCCACCTCCACTACGAGGTGTTGGTCAACGGCACCAAGGTCGATCCGATGAAGATCCGCTTCCCGAACTCGGAGGCGCTTGCCGGCGCCGAGCTCGCCCAGTTCGAGACTGAACGCAAGCGCATCGATGCGCTGCTCGGCATACCCGACGACAAGGTGGCAAGCCGCTGAGAGCGTGCTGCCAAGCAAAAGCCCCGCCGGATCGCTCCGGCGGGGCTTTTTTTTTCACATTGACGCGCCTTTGCCTCAGGCCACCTGATCGAGATGGCCGCGGGTTGCAAAGATCAGCCTGTCCGAGCCGGCATCGACCCGGACATGCGCGCCGTCGGTGATCTCGCCGCCGAGGATCTTCTCCGCCAGCGGGTCCTGAACCGCGGTCTGGATGACCCGCTTCAGGGGACGCGCACCATAGGCGGGGTCGTAGCCCTTCTCGGCAAGCCAGATCCTCGCCTCCGGCGTCAGGTCGAGTTCGATCTTTCGGTCGGCCAGCAACCGTTCCAGACGGCCGAGCTGGATGTCGACGATCTGGCCCATATCGTCCCGGTGCAGTCGGTGGAACAGGATTATGTCGTCGACGCGGTTCAGGAATTCCGGCCGGAAGGCCGCCTTCACCACATCCATCACCTGCTCGCGGGCAGCGGAGCTGTCTTCGTTGTCGGCCAACTGCGTCAGGAACTCGGCACCAAGGTTCGAGGTCATGATGATGATGGTGTTGCGGAAGTCGACCGTGCGGCCCTGGCCGTCAGTCAGCCGCCCGTCATCAAGCACCTGCAGCAGCACGTTGAAGACATCAGGATGGGCCTTTTCGATCTCATCGAACAGGACCACCTGATAGGGCCTGCGGCGCACGGCTTCCGTCAGCAGACCGCCCTCGTCGTAACCGACATAGCCGGGAGGGGCGCCGATGAGCCGGGCCACGGAGTGCTTCTCCATGTATTCCGACATATCCATGCGCACCATCGCGGTCTCATCGTCGAAGAGGAACCGTGCCAGCGACTTGGTGAGCTCCGTCTTGCCGACGCCCGTGGGACCTAAGAAGATGAACGAGCCGATCGGCCGGTTCGGATCCTGCAGCCCGGCGCGGGCACGGCGGACCGAGCGGGATACGGCCTGAACCGCCTCGCCCTGGCCAACGACCCATTTCGCCAGCTCGTCTTCCATCCGGAGCAGCTTCTCGCGTTCGCCCTCCAGCATGCTGTCGACCGGGATACCGGTCCAGCGGGAGACGACCTGAGCGATGTTGTCAGGCGTGACAACCTCCTGCAGGATGGAATCCGTCACCGTATTGTCCTCGGCTTCGGCCTCCACCAGTTCCTTTTCCAGCTTCGGGATCGTGCCATAGGCCAGTTCGCCGGCCTTCTGGTACTCGCCGCCGCGCTGAGCGATCGCCAGTTCGTTGCGGGCGGCGTCGAGCTGCTTCTTCAGGTCGGCGGCCCGGTTGAGCTTGTTCTTCTCGGACTGCCAGCGCGCCGTCAGCGTATCCGCCTCCTCCTCGAGGTTCGCCAGTTCCGCTTCGAGCTTTTCCAGACGATCCTTCGAAGCCTGGTCCGTTTCCTTCTTCAAAGCCTCTCGCTCGATCTTGAGCTGGATGATGCGGCGGTCGAGCTCATCGAGCTCTTCCGGTTTCGAATCCACCTGCATGCGCACGCGGCTCGCCGCCTCGTCCATCAGGTCGATGGCCTTGTCGGGCAGGAAGCGATCGGTGATGTAGCGGTTCGAAAGCGTGGCGGCAGCAACCAGCGCGCTGTCGGAGATGCGCACCTGGTGGTGCTGCTCATACTTCTCCTTCAGGCCGCGCAGGATGGAGATCGTGTCTTCCACCGTCGGCTCGTCAACCATCACCGGCTGGAAACGACGGGCAAGAGCCGCGTCCTTTTCCACGTGTTGGCGATATTCATCGAGCGTGGTGGCGCCAACGCAGTGCAGTTCGCCGCGGGCAAGCGCCGGTTTCAGCAGGTTAGACGCATCCATCGCGCCGTCCGCCTTGCCGGCACCGACCAGCGTGTGCATCTCGTCGATGAACAGGATGATGTTGCCGGCCTCGGCCTGAACCTCGTTCAGGACAGCCTTCAGCCGCTCCTCGAATTCGCCACGATATTTCGCACCGGCAATCAGCGCGCCCATGTCGAGCGCCATCAGCTTCTTGTCCTTCAGGCTCTCGGGAACGTCGCCGTTCACGATCCTGAGCGCAAGACCTTCGGTGATGGCGGTCTTGCCGACGCCGGGCTCACCGATCAGCACGGGATTGTTCTTGGTGCGGCGCGACAGCACCTGGATGGTGCGGCGGATCTCGTCGTCGCGGCCGATCACCGGGTCGAGCTTGCCGTCGCGGGCATCCGCGGTCAGGTCGCGCGCATACTTCTTCAGCGCGTCATAGGCCTGTTCGGCGCTGGCGCTGTCGGCGGTGCGGCCCTTGCGGATTTCGTTGATGGCGGTGTTGAGGCCGTTCGGCGTCACACCGGCACCGGAAAGCGTCTTCGCGGTCGTCGCGGACTTTTCGATGGCGAGCGCGAGCAGCAACCGTTCGACGGTGACGAAGCTGTCGCCAGCCTTCTTCGCGGCCTCTTCGGCCGTGGTGAAGACCTTGGCGAGCGGCTGGGAAAGATAGATCTGGCCGTTGCCGCCGGAAACCTTCGGCATCTTGGCGAGCGCTGCATCATTGGCCAGCCGCGCCTTGGCGGCGTCACCACCGGCGCGCTCGATCAGCGAGGCGGCCATGCCCTGCTCATCGTCGAGAAGCACCTTCAGGAGATGCTCGGCGCCAAACTGCTGGTGCCCTTCGGAAAGCGCATAGGTCTGCGCCGACTGCAGGAAACCGCGCACGCGCTCGGAGTATTTTTCAATGTTCATGTCTTTGCCTCCATTCCTCGTTCGGCCCTTGGCAGCGACCGGACGATGACCTAGATGAACCCCCTCTTCGAGGCGGGTCTGTCGCGGCGGGCGGAGCCGCCGCTTGGGTCTGATATGGGGGCAGGATCTGAGGGTTTAAAGAGGCGCCACGACAAAAACGTTGCCGATATGCAACACCCCTTAAGTCCCTCAGCTATGGGCGAAAATGTCGGTTTCTTCCCAGCCGAGCAGGTCGAGCTTGGCCCGCGTTGGCAGGAATTCGAAGCAGGCCGCCGCAAGCTCCATCCGGCGATCGCGGATCAGTCGCTCCATTAGCTTGTCGCGCAGGCCGTGGAGATAGAGCACGTCGGAGGCGGCATAGGCGAGCTGCGCCTCGGAAAGCGTCTCGGCAGCCCAGTCGGAGGACTGCTGCGCCTTGGAGACATCGACCTCGAGCATTTCCTTCAGATTGTCCTTCAGGCCATGGCGGTCGGTATAGGTCCGGGTCAGCCGCGAGGCGATCTTGGTGCAGAACACGTTCGTCGTCGTCACACCGAAGGTATAGTAGAGCACGGCAATGTCGAAGCGGCCGAAATGAAAGATCTTCTGCCGCTTCGGGTCGGCAAGCATCGCGACAAGGTTGGGCGCCTCTTTCTGGCCGGCGGCGATCTGGACGACGTCGGCCGTGCCGTCACCATTGGAAAGCTGAACCACGCAGAGCCGGTCGCGTCGCGGTACGAGGCCGAGCGTTTCGGTATCGATGGCGATCGCGCCGGTGTAGCGGGCGGCATCCTCGGCCGCGATGTCGTGTTTGTGGACGCGGATCATGACGTCTTCTCCATGGCCTCTTTTCAAATCGTTGTGGGGTCATAGCCGATCGCACCAAATTGCGATAGCACCCGACCCAGAAAACCGGCCGACAGCCAAACCGGCCCTCATGACGGCCGATCCGCGCGACAATTGACCACACCATCCGCATCTGAGACATGTTGTGCGCAGATCAGCCGACGGTTAACGGAACAAGCCCCGAGGAAGACGACGATGGCGGAAAGGACTGAAAGTCAGATGGGAAAGCTGCTCCGCGCATTGTGGACCCGCCACCGCGCGCTCTCGATCGCCTTTGTGGCGACGACGCTCCTGACCCTGATCTTCGGCCTTCGGTTCATCCTGTCGGTGTTCTACTGGCACAGCTACGAACATCGCGATCTCGACCTGAAAAGCTGGATGACACTCGGTCACGTCGCCATGATCTACCATATCCCCTCGGACCGCCTGGCCGAGGCGCTCGACCTTCCGGAGGTCTATGGCCGACGCCTGATGCTCCGGCAGATCGCCACCGCCAAGGGGCTCACACTCGACGAACTCGAAATCGAGATTGCTGACGCGCTCGACGACTATGAAAGCGCGAAATCCGATGCCGATGAGTGAACAGTTTCTGGCACTGGTGCCGATCTACGGCGTGCCGGTCATCGCGCTTTGCGTGATGCTGTCATGTCTCGGCGTGCCGCTGCCCTCGGCGCTGATCATGCTTGTCGGTGGCTCGCTGGTGGCCTCAGGCGACCTCCCCTATGCGCCGACCGTCGGCGCCTGCCTGACAGCCGCCTGCACGTCCGACCAGATCGGCTACTGGACCGGCCGTATCGGCGGCAGCCGGCTCGTCTCCCGGTATGCCGCGCGCGGGACGAAGAGCCGGCGGCTGGTGCGTCGGGCGCGCGGATATCTCCACCGCCGCGGCGCGATCGCGATCTTCCTGACGCGCTGGCTGCTGGCGATGATCGGCCCCTATGTCAATCCGGTCGCGGGCGCAGCCGGCATGCGCTGGAAGGTGTTCACGCTCTCGGCGATCCCCGGCCAGATGATCTGGGTGAATTTCTATATTTTTCTCGGCTTCATGTTCGCGAAAAACATCGTCGCCGTGGCCCAGATCGCCGGCAATGCCAGCGGCTTCCTCGCCGCCGGTGTGGTCGCGCTGTTCCTCGGGTGGCGCATCACCCGGATCGTGCAGGGCCGCCGGCGCCGCAGCATCAAACCGCGCGGCCGGATGTAACCGGACTTCCGGCGCCCAATGTTGGCCGCTCCGGCCGTGACTGCACGCCGAGATGGTATAACAATACGTCATTCGCCTGTCACCGGGCGGGATTATCGCGGATGGGCATCAACGCTTCAGCCACTCTTCTCAAAGAGGTTCCCATGCGCGCTCGTCTCGCCGTTCTCGCCGCCGCGACCTTCCTCGCCGGCGCCGCCAATGCCGCCACCATCTATCCGCTCGACCGGGCGAAGATCCTCGTCGGCTCGCCGTTCGATTTCAAGGTCGAACTCGACCAGGTCTACGACGCCGCCGATATCGACGTCACCGTCAACGGCAAGGCCTATGCCGATGTCTTCGGCCACGAGGCCGAATTCGTTTCCGACGAAAAGGGCAAGGACGACGCGAGCCTCGGTTCCGCGCTGATCCTGCGTGATCTTTCGCTCGCCAGCGCCGGCGATTACACCGTCTCCGTCAAGGCCGGCGACGCGGAAGAAAAGACCGTCAACTGGACCGTCTACAACACACCGTCGGTGGCCAAGGCCAAGAATGTCATCTTCTTCCTCGGCGACGGCCTTTCGGTCGCGCACCGCACGGCCGCCCGCATCATGTCCAAGGGCATGACCGAGGGCAAGGCCGACGGTCGTCTCGCCATGGACGACATTCCGCCGGCCGCCTTCATCGGCACCTCCTCGACCCATTCGATCGCCACCGACTCGGCCAACACCATGTCGGCCTACATGACCGGCCACAAGACCCGCGTGAACGCGCTCGGCGTCTATGCCGACCGCACGCCGGCGAGCCAGGACGACCCGAAGGTCGAAACCATTGCCGAGGCGCTGCGCCGCCAGACCGGCAAGTCGATCGGCGTCGTCTCCACCGCCGAGATCGAAGACGCGACGCCGGCCGCCATTGTCGCCCACACCCGCCTTCGCGGCGACAAGGCCGATATCGTCGGCATGTTCTATGAGGTTCAGCCCGACGTCATCCTCGGCGGCGGCTCTGCCTATTTCCTGAAGTCCGACGTGCCCGGCTCCAAGCGCAAGGACGACAAGGACTATATCCAGATGTTCACGGATGCCGGCTACACGGTCGCCATCGACGCCGCCTCGCTGGAAGACGCCGCGAAGAACAACGCCGGCAAGATCCTCGGCCTGTTCCACACCGGCAACATGGACACCAAGCTCGACCGCTCCTTCCTGAAGAAGGGTACGGTGGAAAAATTCCCGGACCAGCCCGGCCTCGTTGAAATGACCGAGACAGCGATCGACCGGCTTTCGCAGAACAAGGACGGCTTCTTCCTGATGGTCGAGGGCGCCTCGATCGACAAGATGAGCCATCCGATGGATTGGGACCGCGCCGTCGTTGACACCATCGAGTTCGACCAGGCAATCGCCAAGGCCGTCGAATTCGCCAAGTCGAACCCGGATACGCTGATCGTCGTCACCGGCGACCACACCCACGGCGTATCGCTCATCGGCACGATCGACGACAATGTCGAGGCTGACGAGATGCGCGAAAAGGTCATGACCTATGACGACGCCGGCTTCCCCGACTATGCCGACACCGATGGTGACGGCTATCCGGACAAGATCGATGTCGACCGCCGCTTCGCCATCTTCTCCAACAACTTCCCGGACTACTACGAGACCTTCCGCCCGAAGATGGACGGTCCGTTTGAGCCTTCGATCAAGGGCGAGAATGGCGAATACGTTGCCAACGAGCAGTACAAGGACGTCCCCGGCGCCGTTCTGCGCGTCGGCAACCTGCCGAAGAATGCCGACACCGCCGTCCACGCCGTCGACGATATCGTGCTCCAGGCAACCGGTCCCGGCTCCGAAGGCTTCAGCGGCTACATGGAACAGTCGGACGTCTACGAAGTGCTTGCCGATGCCTTCGCGCTCGGCACCAGCCAGAAGGCCGGTCAGTAACATCCGCATTCAGACCGGGCGGCCTCTCCGCCCGGTCTGCTTCCAGCCGTCATGAAGGAGAAATGCCATGCGTTTCACCCGCCGCTCTTTCCTCGCCGCTTCCGCGATGCTCGCCGCATCGCCGCGCCTTGCTTCCGCGGCAGCCGCGCGACTGAGTTTCGACGAACTCTACGGCTCCTTCAGCCCTCTCGGGCTCGAATTCTCCGACAAGGTCAAGGATCTCACCGGCAAGACCGTGGCGATCCGTGGCTTCATGGCCCCTCCCCTGAAAGCGGAGGCGCAGTTCTTCGTGCTCTCGGAAATCCCGATGGCGCTCTGCCCGTTCTGCTCGACCGATGCCGACTGGCCGGACAGCATCGTTGTCGTCTATCTCGACAGGAAGCAGACCTTCACCCAGCCGAACCAGATGATCGAGGTCACCGGCGCGCTCGACCGCGGCTCCTGGATCGATCCTGAAACCGGCTTCGTCAGCCAGCTTCGCCTGCGCCAGGCGCGGTATCGGACAGTCTGACCATGCTTGGCCTTTCCCTCACCGCGGTCTCGGTCACCTTTCCAGGCCTCGGCGCACCGGTGCTCGATATCCCCGCCCTTGAGATCGCCGCCGGCGCGCAGGTTGCTGTCACAGGCCCCTCCGGCTCCGGCAAGAGCACCTTCGTCAATATCATCACCGGGCTCGAACGGCTGAAGGCCGGTCGTGCGCGCTGGGGCGAGACCGATCTCGCCGCCCTCGGCGAGGGCCGGCGCGACCGCTGGCGCGGCGAGAATATAGGCCTCGTCATGCAGGATTTTCACCTTTTCCCAGGCCTTTCGGCGCTCGACAATGTGCTGCTGCCGGCGCGCCTTGCCCGTGCAGCCTCCCGCGCCCACCTGGCGCGCGCCCATGCGCTGCTGGAAGAAGTAGGGCTTTCGCGTCCCGGCCAGATGGTCGAGACCATGTCGCGCGGCGAGATGCAGCGCGTCGCGGTCGCCCGCGCGCTGCTGCGCGAACCCGCGATCATCGTCGCCGACGAGCCGACCGCGAGCCTCGACAGCGAGGCGGGTGCGGCCGTCGGCCGGCTTCTCCTCGATCTCGCCGCCCGGCGCAACAGCACCCTCATCGTCATCTCTCATGACCGCCGGATGATCGAGCCGCTCACGCGTCGCATCGGACTTTCGGCCGGCCGCATCGTTTCCGACGAAAGCGGGGAATAGCGTCATGTTCCGCTTCATCCTCTCCGATATCCGGCGGCTGTGGGCCGGCTCCATCGTCATCGTGCTGCTGATCACGCTTGCAGTCGCGCTCGGTGTCACCGTCACCCTGCAGGAGCGTGCGCTACGCCTCGGCAGCGCCCGTGCAGCCGAAAAATTCGACATCGTCGTCGGCGCGCCGGGCAGCGATACGCAGCTCGTGCTCTCATCTGTCTTCCTGCAGCCCTCCGACCTGCCGCTGATGGATGGCGACGTCCTGACCGACCTTGCCGCCGATCCGCGCGTCGCCTGGGCCGCACCCATCGGCTTCGGCGATTCCTATGCCGGCTACCCGATCGTCGGCACCACCACGGCGCTCGTCGGCGACACCATCCGCGGCTTCTCCGAGGGCACCATGTTTGCGCGCGAGGGCGAGGCCGTGATCGGCTCCGCCGTCGATCTTGCCGTTGGCGCCACGATCAAGCCGATGCATGGCAGCGCCGAAACCGGCGGCCACACCCATACCGAACTTGCCTATAAGGTCTCCGGCAAGGCTTTACCCACCGGCACACCCTGGGACCGTGCCATCCTGGTGCCGATCTCGGCCGTCTGGGCCATTCACGGCCTCGGTGATCATGATGAAGACGGGCACCATGGCGAAGAGGCTCATGAAGGTGAAGGCCACGAAGAGCATCACATCGAACCAGAGGCGCCGATCGTCGAGACCTGGGCCCATGGCGAGGCGCCCGGCCTGCCCGCAATTCTCGTCAAGCCGAAGTCGATCGGCGATGCCTACCGGCTGCGGCAGGAATATCGGGAACGGGCAGGAACGCTCGCGGTCTTTCCAGCCGAGGTGCTGACGAGGCTCTATGCCACGCTCGGCGACGCCAAGGAGGTGCTGACCGCAATTGCGGCGGGGGCGGAACTGCTGGTCGCGGCATCCCTCATGCTCGTCACCGTGATCCATGTCGGACAGCGCCGACGCCAGATCGGGGCGCTGAGAGCCTTCGGCGCGCCGCGCGGTTCGGTGTTTGCGATCGTCTGGCTGGAGCTCTTCGTTCTGGTCGCGATCGGCATCGTCCTCGGCCACGGCGTCGGCTTTGCCGCTGCCGAGACGATTTCCCGGTCGATTGCCGCGGAACGCGGCTTCGGCCTGCCGGTCGAATTCGCCCCGACGGACCTCGGCAACGCTGTTGCGCTGACCGTCTTCGCCGCCATCCTCTCGGCGTTGCCGGCCGTCATTGCCTATCGCCAATCGCCCGCTGAAGCGCTGCGCGGCTGAGGCCCCGTCAGCTTGACAGGCATGAGCGCGTGGAACATGGTTCGTCTGCGTTCCTCCCCGCATGCGCCGCCGCGCGAAAGCCAATCATGAATGAAATCTTCAGCAGTGTCGTGCCGATCTTTGCGCTCATCTTCATCGGATGGGCGGCGGTAAGGCTCCGTTATCTCGATGCCAGCCATGCCGGCATCATGACGAGTTTCGTGTTCAAGGTGGCGCTGCCGCTGCTCCTGATGCGCACCGTGGCCAATGCCGATTTCCAAAACGCCAACCCGATCCGCATCTGGCTCGCCTATTTCGGCGCCGTCGCGGTCTCGTGGACCGCCGCAGCGCTGATCGCCAGGCTCGGCTTCGGTCGTGACCGGGCGGCGAGCGTCATCATCGGGCTTTCAGGCACGTTCTCGAACCTCGCCTTCCTCGGCATCCCGCTCGTCAACCACATCATCGGCGAAGAGGGCCTCATCGCCCTGTCGCTGGTACTGGCGATCCACATGCCGGTGATGATGGTGACGGCAACCGTTCTGGTCGAGCGCGCAAAGACCCATGACGGTTCAAATGTCAGCGACCCGATGAAGATCGCCACCACGGTCGGCTATAACCTGATCACCAGCCCGATCGTCGTGGGGCTGGCCGCCGGCGCGCTTCTCCATCTTGCGGGCATTCGCCCCGCCGGCCCCCTGGCGTCAATCGTCGATATGCTCGCGGGCACCGCAGCGCCGGTGGCGCTGATCTCGATCGGCATGACGCTGACGCAATACAAGGTTGCCGGCAATGTCGGCCTCTTCAGCGCCATCACCTTCATCAAGCTGATGGCATTGCCGGCATTCGCCTTCCTCTTCGGACACCTGCTCGGCCTGCCGCAGCCGATGGCTGCGGGCCTGGTGCTGGCGGCCTCGACCCCCGCCGGGGTCAATGCCTTCGTGCTGGCAAACCAGTTCGGCACGGGCAAGAACATCGCCGCGTCGACCATCACTCTGACGACCGCTCTCGGCGTCCTAACCGTCAGCTTCTGGGTCTATATGCTCGGCTACTGATGCGGGGCACCGGCGGCGAAATCTCGCCACCGGTCAGTTGACGCCGGTTACTCGCTCGTTGCGGGCTGCTCGCTTTCGGCGGCGCCGGGCGGCGTCTCGGTGGAGCCTTCCGCAGGTTCAGCCGTCGTTTCCTGAGCCGGCACCTCGGCAGCGCCCGCTTCGGATGGCGCTCCATCGGCCGGTGCGGCTGCGGCATCGCCGCCTTCAGCCGGCGCAGCGGCCTCGGGTTCGGGAAGCGGAACCGGATCGTTGGAAAGGGTTCTGAGATAGGCCAGCAGATCGGCCCGGTCGGTGTCGCTGGCGAGGCCCGCAAAACCCATTGCCGTGCCCGGCACGTCCTTCTTCGGCGCCTTGATGAACACGTTCAGGTTCTCGAAGGTCCAGTGCTTCTCACCGCCTTCGGAGAATTCCTTCATCGCGGCCGAATATGAAAAGCCCTCATGGCTTGCAATCGGGCGATCGACGACGCCCCAGAGGTTGGGCCCGACCTTGTTCGGACCGCCCTCCGTGACGTCATGACAGGCCTGACAGCGCTTGAATACCCGCTCGCCCGCGTCCGCGCTCGCATCCGCCAGCAAGACGGCAATCGGGGTTTCGGCTTCGGCGGCCGGGGCACCGGTGTTCGATGCCTCAGCGACTTCGATCGCATAGCCTTCCTGTTCAGGATGGTGCGGATCAAAGATCGCCTCCGAAACGAAAGATACCGTCATCAGGACGAAGACCGTCCCCAACAGGGCCCCCAGGACCATATTGAGATTGAATTTCATTGCGTTGCAGCTCCCCTTCCATCCGGCCTCTCTACCGGACCACCTTGCAATCTGGAAGAACCTATGTCTTTTGGTGCCGTGATGCAACGGCGCATCGATGCCTATGTCAGCCCGCCCCTACTGTGCGCGGGCAATTAACGAAGAGCAAGCCTGTGGCCACCAGTGACACCATCATTCTCATCCCCGCCCGTTTGGCTTCCACCCGTCTTCCCGGCAAGCCGCTTGCCGATATCGCCGGCAAGCCGATGATCGTCCACGTGGCCGATCGCGCAAGCGAATCAGGCATGGGCAGGGTCGTCGTTGCCGTCGATGACCGTTCGGTTTTCGAGGCGGTCGAAAAGGCCGGCTACGAGGTGGTGATGACCGGCCACCATCACCAGTCCGGTTCGGACCGCATCTTCGAGGCGCTGAAGAAGGTCGACCCCAATGGCGAGGCCCGCCTCGTCGTCAACGTCCAGGGCGACCTGCCGACGCTCGATCCGGCCACCATCCAGGCTTCGCTCCGTCCGCTCGAAAACCCCGCCGTCGATATTGCAACGCTGACGGTCGAAATCACCGATGAATACGAGAAGACGGCCTCGCAGGTGGTCAAGGTGGTCGGTGCGCCGATCGGCGCGACGCGGTTGAGAGCCCTCTACTTCACCCGGGCAACCGCGCCCTGGGGCGAAGGCCCGCTCTACCATCACATAGGACTTTATACCTATCGCCGCGCCGCCCTCGAACGCTTCGTATCGCTGCCGCGTTCGTTCCTGGAGGAGCGCGAGAAGCTCGAGCAGCTGCGTGCGCTGGAACATGGCATGCGCATCGATGTCGAGATCGTGAAGACCGTACCGCTCGGCGTCGACACACCCGAAGATCTCGAAAAGGCGCGCCGCGTTCTTGAGGCGAAAGGTTAGGGTCATGATCATGAAGACCAACAGGATCGCCTTCCAGGGCGAGCACGGCGCCAATTCCGACATGGCGAGCCGCGATGTCTATCCGGACATGGAACCGCTTCCCTGCAAGACATTCGAGGACGCCTTTCTCGCGGTCGAAAACGGCGATGCCGATCTCGCCATGATCCCGATCGAGAACACGCTCGCCGGCCGGGTAGCCGACATCCACTATCAGTTGCCCGATTCCCGCCTGTTCATCGTCGCCGAATATTTCATGCCGATCCGTTTCCAGCTGATGGCCCTGCCCGGCGTGAAGCTCGACGAAATCAAGACCGTCCACAGCCACATCCATGCGCTCGGCCAGTGCCGCAAGATCATTCGTCGCAACAAATGGAATCCCGTGATCGCCGGCGACACGGCGGGAGCCGCGATGCTTGTGCAGGAAAAGGGCGATCGGACCATGGCAGCACTCGCGCCGCGTCTCGCCGCCTCGCTCTACGGGCTCGAAATCCTGGCCGAGAACGTCGAGGATTCCGACAGCAATGTTACCCGCTTCGTCGTGCTTTCGGACAAGGAAAAGTGGGCGGAGATGAATGGCGCCGACCGCACCATCGTCACAACCTTCATCTTCAACGTCCGCAACATTCCGGCCGCCCTCTACAAGGCGCTTGGCGGTTTCGCCACCAATGGCATCAACATGACCAAGCTCGAGAGCTACCAGATCGGCGGCAAGTTCATCGCAACGCAGTTCTATGCCGACATCGAGGGCCATCCGGATGACCCGGCCGTCGCCCGCGCGCTGGAGGAACTGCAGTTCTTCTCCGAGAAGGTCCGCATTCTCGGCGTCTATGAAGGCCATCCGATGCGCCGTCAGCTCCAGAGCAATTCCGACTGAACCACCGCATTTTTCTCAGTTCATCTTTCAAAACGCATTGAAGGCGCTGTTGCGGAGGCCTAACACCGCAGGGCGCCATCGTCCTCCTCCGGGCGTTTTCCTGTTGGCGCAGAAACATGCGGCCCTTCCCGGCATCCCAAGCGCATGTCTTTCTGAGAAGACTGAGAGATGAATATGCACAAGAACAAACTGGTGGTCGTCGGCGTCGGACACGTCGGCTCCTACGTGCTCGCCGACGCCATGAAGACGGGCCTTTTCGCCGAGATCGGCGTGATCGACATCCTCGAAAACGTCGCCTATGGCGAAGCGCTCGACCAGGCGCAGGCAACCGCGCTGACCTATATGAATAATGTCAATGTGCGCTCCGGCGGCTATGAGCAGTGCGCGGATGCCGATGTCATCGTCATTGCGGCGGGTCCAAGCGTCCTGCCGGATCCCGACAATCCGAAAGGGGAACCGGACCGGACGCTGCTGACGAAGACCAACAGCGCGGTGATCCGCGAGGTCATGGCCGGCATCGTGAAATACACGACGACCGCGATTGTCATCCTCATCACCAATCCACTCGATACCATGGTCTATATCGCCGAGAACGAGTTCGGCTATCCGCAGGGACGTGTCTTCGGAACCGGCACCATGCTCGATTCCGCCCGCCTTCGCCGGCTGCTTGCCGATAGCTACGACATCGATCCGAAATCCGTGTCCGGCTACATGATGGGCGAACATGGCAGCACCGCCTTTCCGGTGCTGAGCCACGTCAGCGTCGGCGGCATTCCCTTCGGTGAGCTGGCTTCCTACCTGCAGCCGCGGCAGGACATCAGCGATCCCGAGACTGTGAAGACAAGGATCATAAGCGCCGCCTATGACGTTCTCAATGGGAAAGGCTGGACCAATGCCGGCGTTGCCCAGTCGGCAGTGACCATGGCCAGGGCCGTGCTTCTCGACGAACGCAGCATCTATCCTGCCTCGACAACACTTCGCGGCGAATATGGTCATGACGGCGATGTAGCGCTCAGCATGCCCTGTGTGATCGGCCGCGAAGGTATCTTGAAGCGGTTGCCCGTTACTCTCGATCCGTGGGAATCAAGCAAGCTTGGCGAAAGCATCGCCTTCATCCAGGCGGCAATGCGTGACGCGAAGACCGGCCCCGCCAGGATTGCGGAACCGGCCTGAGTTCACTGAGAGAAGTTGGAGCGCGGTTGTTGCGCTCTTCGCTCAGTCCGGCTGGCAAACGCGGATGCGGTGGCCGTCCGGATCGGTGATCACGAAGGTGGGGCCGAAAGGCGACTGCACCAGCGGCTGGGCGAAGCTGCGGCCTTCCTTTCTGAAGCGCGCGTAGAGCGCTTCGACGCCTCCCTTTTCCGGCGTCATGATCCCGATCTCGGCTGAGCCCGGCCCACCTTCCGCCGGCGGATGCGCCGTCGCCTTGCGCCAAAGCCCCAGCGTCAGACCGGCTGCGGTCGCAAGCGAGGAGAACCCGTCCGACAACGCCCTGGGTTCGAGCCCAAGGACTTCGGCATAGAAAGCGGCGCTGGCTTTGGGGTCCTCGACGTAGAGAACGACGAGGTTGAGGGGAAGAGCTGACATGGTGTTTCTCCTGTTTTGAAAGACAGGAGACCGTCTAGCGCCGGCAGGTGTCAGTTTCCGTCAGCAGCAAACCGCGCAAGACGCCGTCGGTCAGTTGTCGAGATTGAGTTTCCGCCACTCGGCAAGAAGGACAGCACGTCGTTGCGGATAGCGTTCGCCGGTCTCGCGCATATTGACGATCCGGTCCGTACGGAAGTGGCGGAAGTCCTGCCTCAGCTCGCACCAGCCGAGCACCACCCGCACCTGTTCGAAATAGGCCAGACCGAAAGGCCATATCACCCGCTCGGACACGGCGCCGCCTTCGGCGCGGTAAGCGATCTCGACTTTCCGCATTGCCCGTATTGCGGCCCTGAGAGCAGGGATATCGGCCGTATCGGTGACGAGACGCCGCGGGCCGACGCTGAGCGCAGTCTCATCCACCGTTTCGGCGAGACTTTCCGGCAGCACCGCCGCGATCTTGGCAAGCGCCGTGCTGGCCGCAGCCGAAAGATGTTGATCCGTCACGCGCTCCACCCAACGCGTGCCCAGCACCAGCGCCTCGATCTCTTCCGTCGAGAACATCATCGGCGGCAGCAGGAAACCGGGGCGCAGCACATAGCCGATGCCCGCCTCGCCTTCGATCGCCGCCCCTTGTGCCCTGAGGCTTGCAATATCGCGGTAGAGCGTCCTGAGGCTGATGCCGAGCTGTTCCGCCAGCGCCGCACCGGAAACGGGATAGCGATGACCGCGCAGCGTCTGCAGGAGCGACAGCAGCCGCTCGGAGCGCGAGCCCGCCATGCTCAGCGCCAGTCGAGAAAGTCGCGCATCAGCCGGAACGCGATCGCGCCCTCCGGCGGGCCGTTGATGCCATCGGGATGGCGGTGCTCGGTGATCGCGGCCAGTTCATCGCGGGAGAACCAGCGGCAGTCTTCCAGCTCGTCGTCATCGTAGCTGACATCGAAGCTTTCGGCCTTGCCGTAACAGGCGAGCATCAGCGAATGCGGCATCGGCCAGGGCTGGGACGCGTGGTAGCGCACCGCGCCGACGCGGATGCGGCTTTCCTCCAGCGTCTCGCGCCGCACCGCGTCTTCGACCGTTTCGCCAGGCTCGACGAAACCGGCAAGGCAGGAATAGCGGCCGGCCGGGAAATGCGGGCTGCGGCCGAGCAGAACGCGGTCGCGCGCCTCATCGACGATCAGCATGATGACGACCGGATCGGTGCGCGGGAACATCATGTGGCCGCAGACCGTGCATTGCCGGCGGAAGCCGCCGGCCGTCCCATCCGACTTGCCGCCGCAGCGGCCGCAGAAGCGGTGATTACGGGTCCAGGCATTGACGCTGACGGCCAGCGCGAAGGCACCGAGCGCCTCGCCCTCGAGCAGACCCTCGCTATAGGCTGCACGGGCGCTCAGCGTCTTCAGATGGCCGGGCAGCGCCTTGGTGTCGAGCGCACTATCGATTGCAATCAGCGGCGCGCCGGCCGGCGTATGCCCGAGAAGCACAGCACTTTCGCGGTCGGGCTGAAGCGCCTGCACCTCGTAGCGGGCGAAATAGGGATCGAGCACCTGGCGTTCGTGCTTCACCAGCGCCACGCCATCGGCGAAGACGAAGAACCGGGCTTCGGGCTCGGCGGCAGCCTTCGACAGCGCATCGTCTTCGCGGTGTTCGGAATCGCGGATGATGCGACAGCCGGCAAAAGCGGTCATTGCGCTCGGGTCGTCATGCGGTCCGATGCGGTCGAAAATCGATGTCATTTTTCGCTCAGGGCCTCCGCGATGCGCCGCGCCAGCGCCGCGATTTCCGCATCGCTCATCGGCTCCGCGGTGCCAAACCCCCAGACGGGGCCGGGCCAGTTGGGATCACCCTCTGACCGGGCGATGATGTGAACGTGAAGCTGGCGCACGATATTGCCGATGGCGGCAACATTGATCTTCTCGGCGCCGGTGGCAATCGAGAGCGCGCGCGCCACCTCGTTGATCTCGAAGGTCAGCATCGTCTGGTCGAGGGGCGCGAGTTCGAACATCTCGGTTACCCCGGCTCGCTGCGGCACGGCCAGCAGCCAGGGCCAGCGGCCATCGCGCATCAGCCGGATCTGGCAGAGCCCCAGCGTCGCCACGGCAACACTATCCCTCTTCAGCCGTTCATCGAGCTCGAAATCCTGCATGACGCCCCTTTGTTGTTCCCGCCTGTTCTCTTGCCTTTGACATGTTTAACAAATAGGGCGGCTTCAACAACAGCAAACATCCAACGCGCGGGAAAAGCATCCGAGTTTTTTTGAAGCTGCGTGCTTGCATTCACACTGCAAATTGACGATATGTGCCCTCGGGAGGCTGGTGGCGGACGTGCCACTCGCCAACCGGGTCAGGTCCGGAAGGAAGCAGCCCCAACGAGCCCGGCATGGGTCGTCTTGCCAGCCTCCCACCTTATGTCCGGACTGCCGCGGAGACGTTGATGAGCATCGAAAGTGTGCGAGAACACTTGAGCCAGGCAGCCCCCGATCTCGATATCATCGAAACCGAAGACAGCAGCGCCACGGTTGCCGAGGCTGCCGCCGCGCATGACGTGGCAACCGCGCAGATTGCCAAGACTCTATCCTTCTCGGTCAAGGACCGGGTGTTTCTTCTGGTCGCCCGCGGTGATGCCCGCATCGACAACAAGAAGGCCAAGGTAGCCTTTGGCGGCAAGGTGAAGATGCTGCCGCTCGATGAGGTCGAGACGATCACCGGCCACCCCGTCGGCGGCGTTTGCCCGTTCGGGCTGGCAAAGGCAATTCCGGTCTACTGCGACGAGAGCCTGAAGGCCTTTGACGAGGTCGTTCCGGCCGCCGGTTCGCGCAATGCCGCGGTCCGGATCGCGCCGCAGCGCATGGCCGAAATCACCAATGCGGGCTGGGTCGATGTCTGCCAGGCGCCGGAAGATTGAGCGCGTGGCGAAATCAAAAATCCTGTGCATTTCCGCAGAACTTCTGCCAGACTGCCGGCCTTGATGTGACTCCGGCCTGCGGCCTGGACTATCCTCGCTGCCTGCCCGAAAGCGACCTCGGGTCGCGGGCCAAGCAGAAAACCACATGAATGGCGATGGACAAGACAACGATCGAGGCTAACACCGGCTACCGGGTTCTGGCGCGCAAATACCGCCCGAAGGACTTCTCCGACCTGATGGTCGGCCAGGAGCCGATGGTGCGCACGCTGACCAATGCCTTCGAGACCGGCCGCATCGCCCAAGCCTATATGCTGACCGGCGTGCGCGGTGTCGGCAAGACCACGACCGCCCGCATTCTGGCACGCGGCCTCAACTACAAGACCGCCACCATCGACAAGCCGACCATCGACCTGAAGGAGATCGGCGAGCATTGCCAGGCGATCATGGAAGGCCGGCATGTCGACGTCATCGAGATGGATGCCGCCTCCCACACCGGTATCGACGATATCCGCGAGATCATCGACCAGGTGCGTTACCGGCCCTCGACAGCGCGCTACAAGGTCTACATCATCGACGAAGTCCACATGCTCTCCACCCAGGCCTTCAACGGCCTGCTAAAGACGCTTGAGGAACCGCCGGAGCATGTGAAGTTCATCTTCGCCACCACCGAAATCCGCAAGGTGCCGATCACGGTGTTGTCGCGCTGCCAGCGCTTCGACCTGCGCCGCATTCCGGCCGCCGACCTGGTGCGGCTGTTCTCGACGATCTCCGCCAAGGAAGGCGTCGAGATCGAGGATGAGGCGCTGTCGATGATCGCGCGTGCGGCCGAAGGCTCGGCGCGCGACGGCCTGTCGCTGCTCGATCAGGCGATTTCGCATGGCAATGGCAAGGTGGAGGCGGCGGCGGTGCGCGGCATGCTCGGCCTTGCCGACCGCGCCCGTATCGTCGACCTGTTCGGCCATGTCGTCGCCGGCGACGTGAAGGCGGCCCTTGCCGAGTTCCTTTCTCAGTACGAGGCCGGCGCCAATCCCGTCGTCGTGCTGAACGACCTTGCCGATTTCACCCATCTGGTCACCCGGCTGAAATATGTTCCGGAAGGTGCGGAGGATGTGTCGCTGAGCGAGCTTGAGCGCACCCGCGGCGCCGAATTTGCCGCCGCCATTCCCGTTTCCGCGCTCTCGCGCATCTGGCAGATGCTGCTGAAGGGCATTCCGGAGACGGAAAACGCCGCCCGCCCCTTCGGCGCTGCCGAGATGGTGCTGATCCGCCTTGCCCATGCCGCAAGCCTACCCTCCCCCGAGGACGCAGCACGACGGCTTCTGGCGATCGAGAACGGCGACGTTCATCCCGCACCGGCCGCCCCGCGTGGTCCCTCGGGTGGCGGCGCACAGGCATCGACGCATGCCGTTTCCAGACCGGTCGCCGAGCCGCGCGCAGAGACACCCCGGCCGCCTGCGACCGTGACGATGCTGAGACCGCGTGAAGCGACCGCACCGGAGGTCTCTCCGGAGCCCGAGGTTGCCCCCGAACCTGAGGTTCTGGAGACACAGGCCGTCGAGGCCGCGCCGGAACCGGACATCGTTCCGGAGCCGGTTGTCGCCCCGGAGCCGGCACCCGCCGAAATCACAGGGCCGACGTCGAAAATCAAGTCGCTGCGGGACATCACCGATCTCTGCTCGCAGAACCGGGCAATCAAGCTGCGCGCCGAAATCCGCAATTTTGTCCATCTGGTACGGCTCGAACCGGGCCAGCTTGAAGTCAATCTCGAAAGCGGCACGTCGCAGACCTTCCTCAACGAACTCGGCACGAAACTGAAGGAATGGACCGGCGAAAAATGGTTTGTCAGCCTCAGCCGCGAGCCCGGCCAGCCAACGCTGGTGGAGGCCGAGAGGGCGGAACGCGAGCGCCTGTTCCAGGACGCGCGCGACGACCCCTCGATTTCGGCGATCCTAAAATTCTTCCCCGGCGCCAAGATCACCGATGTCAAGGTGCGCGCCGATGAACAGAACACCGAGACAACCGAGGCCGGAGCCCCGGATGCCGCCGTCAACGATGATGGTGACGTCCTGCCGGAAGACGACCTCGACGACTGAATTCAACCGATAAAGGAGACGACATGCGCGATCTGATGGGCATGATGGGCAAGATGAAGGAAATGCAGGCCAAGATGGAAAAGCTGCAGGAAGAGATTGCAGCTGTCGAGGTCGAAGGCGTTTCCGGCGGCGGCATGGTCACCGTGCGCATGACCGGCAAGGGCGAGATGCTCGGCATCAAGGTCGACCCCAGCCTGCTTTCCGCCGACGAGGCCGAAATGCTCGAGGACCTGATCGTTGCCGCTCACCGCGACGCGAAGGACCGCGCCGAGGAGAAGGCACAGGAAATGACCAAGGAACTGACTGCCGGCCTGCCGATCCCGCCCGGCATGAAGCTGCCTTTCTGAGGACGACACCATGACCCTCGGCGCCCTCGCTTTGTTTGCCATCACGCTGTTCGTCGCCGCAGGTTCTCCGGGACCGAGCGTTGCGGCACTCGTCGCCCGCGTGCTTTCGCGCGGCCACCGCGACGTGCTGCCGTTTCTGGCGGCAATGTGGCTTGGCGAGGCGCTGTGGCTGACGCTTGCGGTCTTCGGCCTGGTCGCCGTCGCCACCACCTTCCACGCGGTGTTCATCGTCATCAAATGGGCGGGCATTGCTTATCTCGGCTATCTCGCCTGGAAGATGTGGTTCGCGGAAACCGAAACGACGGGCGAGGAACTGCCGCAGACAACCTCCGGCTGGAAGATGTTTCTCACCGGCATGAGCATCACCATCGGCAACCCCAAGATCATGATGTTCTACGTCGCGCTGCTGCCGACGATCCTCGACCTCGGCAGCATCACCGTCGTCGGCTGGGCGGAACTGACCGTCACGCTCCTGCTGGTGCTCGCCGTCGTCGACCTCTCCTGGGTGTTTCTCGCATCGAAGGCCCGCAGACTGTTGAAGAGCCCGCGCGCGATGAAGATCGCCAACCGCCTCAGCGCGGGCATGATCGGCGGCGCTGCGGTCGCGATCGCAACCCGCTGACAATCCTTCCATCGGACTGCAAAAGCGGTTTCCGTTTTGGAGGCCGATGGGATAGTGAAATTCTATGGCAAAACGTGTAACCGGCCCCGAAATCGAAAAACTGATCCAGCTTCTGGCGAAGGTGCCGGGGCTTGGGCCGCGTTCGGCGCGGCGTGCGGCGCTGCACTTGATCAAGAAGCGCGACCAGTTGATGGGCCCGCTTTCGGGCGCGATGCAGGATGCCTATGACAAGGTGAAGATCTGCTCCACCTGCGGCAATGTCGACACCTCAGATCCCTGCACGATCTGCACCGATCCGACGCGCGACCAGAGCCTCGTCATCGTGGTGGAAGACGTCGGCGACCTCTGGGCGCTGGAGCGGGCGGCGGCACTCAATGCCGCCTATCACGTGCTCGGCGGCACCCTGTCGCCGCTCGATGGCATCGGGCCGGACGATCTTACCATCGCCGCATTGGTCGATCGGGTGAAGGCAGGCGAGGTCAAGGAACTGATCATCGCGGTCAACGCCACGGTCGAAGGCCAGGCGACGGCGCATTACATCACCGACCAGTTCGACGGCCTCGACATTAAGGTGACCCGTCTCGCCCATGGCGTGCCGGTCGGCGGCGAGCTCGACTATCTCGACGAGGGCACGCTGGTGGCCGCCCTCAGGTCGCGCACGGCGCTTTGATTCTGCTTGCAGCACGAGATTCGTTTTTGTAGCTTCGGATTATCTCTGGATCGAGCGGGCGGGCCATGATCGTCGAATATCTTCGCTACAGTGTGCCTGACGATCAACAGGCCGCATTCATCCGAGATTATCAGGCGGCCAAGGAGCCGCTGTTGCACTCACCCTATGCGATATCCTTCGAGATTGCGCAATGCAGCGATGAGCCCACCCAATTCATCATCCGCATCGAGTGGACCTCTGCGGAGGACCACCTGAAATCATTCAGGGCAAGCGCGGAGTTTCGAGAATTCTTCATCCATATCCGCCCGTATGTCGGCATGATCGCTGAAATGCGCCACTACCAGCCCTGCTGAGCAGCAGTATTGACGAGGCTGATGAGGTCCTGCCTGCCGGTCCAGTGCAACGGATGCCAGCCGAAAGCCCTTGCCGCCTCGATGTTTCCCAGTTGATCGTCGATGAAGACACATTGCTCGCCGGTAAAGCCGCTGACCCTTTCTGCCGCCGCGAAGAAACCCGGGCGCGGTTTCTTTTCGCCGATGGCCGCCGAATAGATGATGCCGTCGACATCTGCAGCCAGACCCATCGCCTCCATCAGGTAGCGGGCGCGCTGGTGTTCCTGGTTGGTGGCGAGATAGATGGCGAACCCCTCCCCCTTCAAGGCCCGCGCATCCGCCAGCACCGCCTCGTCGATCATCGAATCGCGCGAGAACCAGTAGTCGATGAATTCCTGGGCAGTCAGCGTTTCGGAAAGTTCGGGCAGGCAATCGTCCAGGGCCGCGTGCAGGTGCTTGCGGCCGAGGATGACATCCGGCCAGTGCGTGGCGAAGAATTCGGCGGAGAGCCGATCCGGGTCGATGCCGAGATCGCGCTCGATATCTGCCGCCCACGAGCCGCCATTGTGGCTGTGGACCAGCACGCCGTCGACGTCGAGCATCAGGACACGTTTCATTGCACTTCCCTTTCGGCCGATGGTCCTATCGGCCGAGCAAGCCGTCAAGCGCCTGATAGCTGGTCGGATTGTCCGGGCAGAGGCCGAGGCCGCATTCGGCAAGCGTGGAGACACCATTGCCAAGGCTCATAACGGCAAACAGCGCCACAGCGACAAGGCCGATGCCGGTTGTCTTCTCCGCTCCGCGGCTACCGCCGCCGAGAAGCAGCATCAGGCCGGTGCCAAGCACCACCAGCGTGAACACGACGAAGGCCCAGGTGTAGAAATGCAGGCCAAGGAACGGGTCGCCGTAGCTACCGGTGCCCGGCACCACATGCAGCGCCACCTGCCTGAGCGCCGCCATGCCGCCGACAACGGCGCCGAGCAGCATCAGCGCGTAATGACGCACGGCAACGCCGCAGAGAACGTTGAGGGCGAGCCCGGTGCCAACGATGACGAAACCGGCGCGCTGCAGAAGGCAGAGCGGACACGGCAGGTCGCCATTGGCGAACTGATCATAAAAGGCATAGCCGAGCACCAGCGAAATCGCCAGAAGCCCCAGTGCATTGAGAAGGCGGGCAAGATTATCGGACATGGCTCACCTCAAAGCGAAATCTGCAGCGCATCGGTCGCGTGCAATCTGTAGAGCACGGCAACGAGCAGGACGGCGAGCATGGTGGCGGCGATCGCCGCCATCCGGTTTCCGCGCCAGGCGAGCCAGAGCCCGGCAAAGCAGAGAAGAAATGGCAGTGCCATCATGGTCTTGTTCTTGAGCCTCCCTTGTGAAGACACGGCAGCCGCGAGGCCGCCGTGTCGGGTCTTTTCTGGTGTTTTGCTTATTTGGCGTCCGGCCACGCGGTCGGATCGGTATCGAGATCGGCAAACTTCTTCGGATCGAAGAGCGGCCGCTTGTTGCCTGCTGCAAGCTGGGAACGGAAATCGTTGATGAGCCGCAGTGCGATCGGGAACAGCATCATCAGCGCCAGCAGGTTGACGACGGCCAGCACGCCCATCATCGGATCGGAGAAGTTGAACACCGCCGTTGCCCCGGGCGCCACGGCACCGAGCAGCACGATGAAGACGATGACGATCCTGAGGATATGGATCGCGTTCTTGTTGGCAGTCATGAAGGAGAGCGCATTCTCGCCAAGATAGTAGTTGTAGATGATCGAGGAGAACGAGAACAGGAAGATCGCCGCCGTCAGATAGTACTGCGCCCAGGCGCCGACATGATCGACCATGCTCTGCTGGGTCAGGATCACACCGTCAACATCGGCCTGTCCGGGCTGGTAGACGTCGCCGAGCAGGATGATGAAGGCGGTGCAGGAGCAGACCACCATGGTATCGATGAACACCGAAAAGCTCTGGGTGATGCCTTGGCTGACGGGATGGCGCACATAGGCGGTTGCCGCGACGTTCGGCGCCGAACCGAGGCCAGCCTCGTTGGAGAAGAGCCCGCGCCGCAGCCCGTTCGAAAGGGCTGCACCGACACCGCCGGCGACAGCCTCGCGAATGCCGACGGCATTGGCGACGATATCCCAGATGACGCCCGGAAGCGCCGTGATGTTCATGACGATGATCACCAGCGCCAGGCCGATATAGCCGATTGCCATGATCGGGATGATGACGTCGGACGCCTTGGCGATGCGGTGAATGCCGCCATAGACGATGAAGCCGGTGGCCGCGGCGAGGAAGATGCCGGTGGCGTAGCGCGGAATGCCGAGACTGTCGGCGGCGGCCCCCGCCACCGTATTGCCCTGGAAGGCGTTGAAACCGATGGCGAACGAGGCAATCAGGCAGACCGCATAAATGATGGCGAGCCAGCGATAGTTGGCGCCAAGGCCGTAGATGATCGCCTGCGCCGGGCCGCCGCGATAATCGCCCTCGTCCGTGGTGCGCTTGAAGGCCTGGGCGAGCGTCGCCTCGACAAGGCCGGAGCACATGCCGACAAGGGCGATCGCCCACATCCAGAACACCGCGCCCGGACCGCCGGCGGTGATCGCCACCGCCACGCCGGCGATGTTGCCGCCGCCAACACGACCGCCGACGGAAACCAGAAGCGCCTCGCGGGCGCTGATCTTGGTCGGATCGCCGTCCTCATCGCCCCACAACACACCAAACATGCGCTTGAAGAAACGGAACTGCACGAAACCGCTGGCCATGGTGAAGAACACACCGAGCACAACCAGGAACGGAATCAGCGCCCATCCCCATGTCAGATCATTGATGAGATTGAAGATCGTATCGAAAAACTGCACGGCACATCCCCCTGTGGCGCTATTGTCGCCGATCAGCGCGCCTTGCGGACGCGCACGCGTTGGTCCGAAGGGTCCCCACCCTCGGCCACGTCGTCTCCGCGACGTTTCGCCTTATATTACAAGACGGTAGATTCTATTTTCCGTTTGGGCAAGCAATGATGTGGCTTGGCATATGTAAAAAGGCCCGAACGCAAGACGCGCCGCGAAGTCAATCGCGGCGCGTCTTGATGTTTCGTCAAGGCCAGTTGCCCGGCCGTCAGCGCCAGCCGAGCGCCGGAGCGATATGGGTCAGAATGTCTTCGATGACATGGGCGTTATAGGCGACGCCGAGCTGGTTCGGCACCGTCAGAAGCAGGGTATCGGCCTCCGCGATCGCCTCGTCCTCCTTCAGCTGCTCGATCAGCCTTTCCGGCTCATCGGCATAGGATCGGCCGAAGATCGCGCGGGTCTTCTCATCGATATAGCCGATCGAATCGCTTTCCTTGCCGCCGCGGCCGAAATAGGCCCGGTCCATGTCGGTGGTGAGCGCAAAGATCGAGCGGCTGACGGAAACCCGCGGCGTGCGGGTGTGGCCCGCCTCCTTCCAGGCGGCGCGGTAGGCGCGAATCTGGTCGGCCTGCTGCTTGTGGAAGGGTTCGCCGGTCTCGTCGTCCTTCAGCGTCGAGCTCTGCAGGTTCATGCCGAGCTTTGCCGCCCATTCTGCGGTCGCGTTCGAACCGGCACCCCACCAGATACGTTCGCGCAGCCCCTCCGAGTGCGGCTCGAGACGGAGCAGGCCGGGCGGGTTCGGAAACATCGGCCGCGGGTTCGGCTCGGCAAAGCCCTTGCCGGCGAGCATGTCGAGGAACACCTCGGTGTGGCGGCGCGCCATGGCGGAGGCATCCTCGCCTTCGCCGGGCTGATAGCCGAAGTAGCGCCAGCCATCGACCACCTGTTCGGGCGAGCCTCGGGAAATGCCGAGCTGCAGGCGGCCGTTCGAGATCAGGTCGGCAGCCCCCGCATCCTCGATCATATAAAGCGGATTTTCATAGCGCATGTCGATGACGCCCGTGCCGATCTCGATGCGGCTCGTCCGTGCGCCGATCGCCGCAAGCAGCGGAAACGGCGAGGCGAGCTGGCGGGCGAAATGGTGGACGCGGAAATAGGCGCCGTCGGCGCCGAGTTCTTCGGCCGCCACAGCGAGATCGATCGACTGGTGCAGCACGTCGGAAGCCGAGCGTGCGCCCGATTGCGGCGATGGCGTCCAGTGACCGAAAGACAGAAATCCGATCTTCTTCATTTGCTGCGGTCCCTTCATGGGGCCGGACATGCGCCCGGCCTGACAGATTATGCGGAAAGCGGCGGCAATTTGCGCCGCGCTTCTCACTCTTGCCCCATATGTGCATTGGCGAGCTTTCCGCTGCAATGCGGGCGAAGATGAACACTGCGTCAAACGTCTGTCGCGCGATGCTTTGGCGCGAGGTGAAACCAGGTGGCGCATAAAAAAACGGCCCGCTCGGAAAGCGGGCCGCTATCGGTCACATCGGCCGGGAACCGGGTTCCTGGCCAGTACTGCTCAACCAGCCGCAACAGCGGCGTCCGCAGGCCTCACTTGGCAGGCTTGCGGGACCGTTTCTTCTTCTCGGGCGCGGGCGCGGCAGCATCAGCCTCCTCCCGTGCGAGCCTGAGCTTGCGCAGACGGTCGGTCTTCTTCTGCAGGGAGGTCGCCTCCTCGGTAATGATCTCGCGCGCCGCGCGATCGGTGATCGATGCCTTGTCGGTGGCGGACATCCGGCCCGGCTTGAAGAACTGGTCTTTGGTTGCAGTCATGGTGATCTCCAGTGATGCTGACGGGGCTGTCAGCGACGGTGGGCGGCAGCCTTGCGCTTCGGCCCCGGGATCAGTCCCTCGCGCTGGGCGCGCTTGCGCATCAGCTTGCGCTGACGCCGCACTGCCTCGCCCTGCTCCCGGTTACGCTTCTCGGAAGGTTTTTCGTAAGAACGACGCGCACGCATCTCGCGATAAAGACCCTCGCGCTGCATCTTCTTCTTCAGAACGCGAAGCGCCTGATCGACATTGTTGTCTCTTACAACGACCTGCATGAAAAGCTCCTTTTCTTGTTATCATATCGTCCGTGAACACACGAACCTGTTCGAAACGGCCAGCCTCCCGCGGCGCTGCGGAAAACAAAAAGGCCGGGTAAAACCCGACCTTCCTCACAATCACTGCCAGTACATCCGTGGTCAGCGATCCTGTGTGACAAATCACACGCCGCCATGATCCGGGAAAAACCCTTGAATGCTGTCATCCGGCTGCCAGTACATCCGTGGTCAGCCAGAAGAGCAAAATGATCAGGCCGCCTGAAGGTTGCCGGCCGCGCTCTTTCCAGAGCGGTTATCGCGCAGGACATCGAACGTCACCTTCTGGCCGTCTTTCAGCGAGCTCATGCCCGCTTGCTCGACTGCAGAGATGTGCACGAAAACATCCGCGCCGC
This sequence comes from Martelella endophytica, assembly GCF_000960975.1. NCBI lineage: Bacteria > Pseudomonadati > Pseudomonadota > Alphaproteobacteria > Hyphomicrobiales > Aurantimonadaceae > Martelella > Martelella endophytica. The sequence goes on from NZ_CP010803.1 coordinate 28,764, forward strand.
CATCATCGGGCTCGATAAAACCAAAACCCTTGGTGGCGTTGAACCATTTTACGGTACCTGAAGACATAACGATTTTCCTTTTCCAAATCGTCGTTGTTCCGCAATACTCTGCGGATTAGATCGATTTTGAGAGGAAATCGTGAGAAACTAAAAAGCTTCTCTGACAAAGTCACAAGCAATGGTCGATAGACGTGATATAGGCCCTGGCTTCGATAATTGCAACAGTTCATCAGAGAAATAACTTGCGTGCACCGTCGCGAAAGGGGATCAAAACTATGATCCGCAAGGCTTCTCGAGGGACGTTTATTTCGCAGACCGCGAGAAGACGCCCGCTACCGCCGCCGGCTTGCAGCCAGCCGGCGCGCCAGCACGACATCCTCAGGTTGAAATCGCAGATTCCTCCCGTCGATCAGCTCTTGAGCGCCTCGAGGCCTTCGAAGCAGGCAAGCGCCTCGGGATTGGCCAGCGCTTCCTTGTTCTTGACCGGGCGGGCGTGCACAACCTCGCGGACGGCAAGCTCGACGATCTTGCCGGATTTGGTGCGGGGGATATCGGAGACAGCAATGATCTTTGCCGGCACATGCCGTGGCGACGCGCCCTCCCGGATGCGTGTCCGGATCCTCTTTTCAAGCTCCGACGTGAGGGTCACGCCCTCGGCAAGACGGACGAACAGGATCACCCGGACGTCATCGTCGAAGTCCTGGCCGATGCAGATCGCCTCCAGCACCTCTTCCAGCTGCTCGACCTGATTGTAGATCTCCGCTGTGCCGATGCGCACGCCACCGGGGTTCAAGGTCGCGTCTGACCGGCCATGAATGATCATGCCGCCATGGGCGGTCCATTCGGCGAAGTCACCGTGGCACCAGACGCCCGGAAAGGAGGAGAAATAGGCCGCACGGTATTTCGCACCGTCCGGATCGTTCCAGAAGCCGACCGGCATGTTCGGGAATGCGCGGGTGCAGACGAGTTCCCCCTTCTCGCCGAGGACGGGCTTGCCGTCCTCATCCCAGACATCGACCGCGAGACCGAGCCCCGCGCCCTGGATCTCCCCGCGCCAGACCGGTTTTACCGGAATGCCGAGCACGAAACAGGAGACGATGTCCGTGCCCCCCGAGATCGATGCAAGCTGCACGTCGGTTTTGATGGCATCATAGACGAAGGCGAAGCCTTCCGGCGACAGCGGCGATCCCGTCGACGTCACCAGTCGAAGGCTCGAAAGGTCATGCAGCGCACCCGGCCGCAAGCCCGCCTTGCGAACGGCGTCAATGTATTTGGCCGAGGTGCCGAAAATGGCGAAGCCTTCCCGCTCGGCATAGTCGAACAGGATGTCCGGTCCCGGCGCGAAGGGCGAACCGTCATAAAGGCAAAGCGTTGCGCCGCTGGCGAGTCCGCTCGCCAACCAGTTCCACATCATCCAGCCGCAGGTAGTGAAATAAAACAACCGCTCTCCCGCCTTCAGCGAGCAATGCAGCCGATGCTCCTTCAGGTGCTGCAGCAGAACGCCGCCGGCCGAATGGACAATGCACTTCGGAATGCCGGTCGTCCCCGACGAGAACAGGATGTAGAGCGGGTGGGAGAATGGCAGCGGCGTATATTCGATCGGGCGCGCCTCGTAAGGGGCAAGGAACGAGGCAAGCGTCGTGGCGCTTTCGATGGCAGAGGCGACCGCCTCCGCATCGCCCGCAAGCGGCACGATGACCGTCGGCACATCGAGCGCGGCGGCAACCGCCCTCGCCTTCTCGCCGACATGTTGGACCTTACCGTTATACCAGTAGCCGTCGCAGCAGATGAACAGTTTCGGCCCGATCTGGCCGAAACGATCGAGCACGCCGTTGACGCCAAAATCCGGCGAACAGGACGACCAGACCGCCCCGAGGGAGGCGGCGGCAAGCATGCAAGCGATCGTTTCCGGCATGTTCGGCATCATCGCCGCGACACGGTCTCCCGGGCCTATGCCGAGGGCCTTCAAGGCCTGCTGCAGGCGCGAGACCGTGTCCGCCAGCCGCTGCCAGCTCCAGCGTATCTCGAACTGGTCCTCGGCGCGGAACACCATCGCATCGCCCGGACCGGGCCGGTGCAGCAGGTTTTCCGCGAAATTGAGGCGCGCATCGGGGAAGAAGCGGGCGGAAAGCATGTCGCCATCATCGACGAGCGCGCGCTCCCCCTTGTCGCCGGCCACCCCGCAAAAATCCCACAGCGCCGACCAGAAGTCGCCTCGCTCGGCCACCGACCAGCGATGAAAATCGTCGTAATCGGCAAACAGGCGGTGATGGCGGGCCGCACAGAAATTCATGAAATGGGTCACCGGCGCGCCGGCAATGTCCTGCACCGTCGGCCGCCAAAGGGGCGTTTCCTCGGCCATCCTCTCCTCCCGATCGTGCAGCACCCTCTGCACCTTGCGGACTTGTCTTATCGCAAGATTCCGGGCCGAGGAAGTCCCTCCATTCGGCCAAGCCCTTCCGTCTTCGGAGCAAAAACAGTATCTGCAATTGTCTGCGTTGCGGATTTCCGCTATCCGCCACGGGACTGATTCCTGAAAGTGGTGCAATGTTCGGCAGAAGCAAAGAGGCTGGCAATCCGCAAAGGACACGACGGTTTTTCCGCCGTCGTCCCCTGCGCTATGTGCTGGTCGCCGTGATCCTGCTTGGCGTCATCGCCTATCATGCCGTGCCGACGATCATATCGCCGCGCGGGCTTTCAGGCACACTGGCCGATGACGCCTCAGCCTGGCTCGGGGCACCGGCGTCGATCAGCGGGGACACCCGAATCAGCTTCTGGCCGCGGCCGGAGATCACGGCCACAGGCTTTGCGGTTGCGCGTCCGGGTGGCAGCGGCCCGCTGGTCTATGGCAATGCCGGTGAGCTCAGCGCCCATATTGGATGGTTCAGCGCCCTGATCGGCAGTCCGACCTTCTCCGATTTCACCCTCAAGGATGCCGTCGTCATCTTCGAGGTGCCGGAGGGCGACGAGGGCCTGCCGGGCGGCGCGCTCGCACGCACGGTGGCGGCGATGCAATCGGCCGACGAAGAGGCGACCGAAAATCCGGGCCCGGACACGCTGACGCTCATCAACAGCACACTCGGCTTCAGCCGCGAGGGAGAGACGACCATCGTCAAGGCCGTCAACGGCACGCTCGAATGGCCGCAGCTCGCCGGTTCGGCACGTTTTAACGGCACCGCCCTTCTCGACGATCATGCTACCAGGATCTCCTTCCGCGCCTCGAAGGCGGCGGCGCTTCTTGCCGGTCAGCCCTCCGATGTCAGCATCGACATCTCCAACGACGTCACCCATCTCGCCTACTCAGGCGCCGCATCGGGCCGCCAGCCTTACCTCTTGAACGGCAACCTTTCGCTTTCGACCACGCGCCTGAAGGAACTGATGCAATGGGTTGGTGTGGACAGCCAGCTGCTCAGCAATGTCGAGACCGCCTCGATCGACGGCAAGGTGACCCAAAGCGGCCAGTCCCTGCGGTTCTCGCCGGCCAACGTCACCATAGCCAAGGCAAAGGGCAATGGTGTGCTGGATGTGCTGCCGCCGGGCGAACCCGGCCCCGTCGGCATCGCCGCCACCATGGCCTTCGGAGACATCACGCTGTTCAACGCCAAGTCCTCGCTGCCCGCCTGGATCGATGCGGTTGCACAGGACGCCCAGGAGCAGTCGACGGGGGCAGAACCCTTGCCCAAGCTCGACCTCAGGGTTTCGGCCAAATCGGTACAGCTTTCCGACCTGACGCTCCGCAATGTCGCGTCAAGCATCATCCGCTCCAGCCGGCAGGCGAGTTTCGACATCGTCGATTCCCAGCTCGATGATGGAACACTCTTCGCCCATGTCGGTGTCGAACAGGGCGGCACGGCCAATGTCGAGATCAATGCCGAGGGCGTTCATGCCGGACCGCTTTTCCGACAGCTTGGCTTTGACGTGCCACTTGAGACGGATCATCTGAATTTCGAGATGGCCGCCGAAGCACTGCTGCCGCTCAGCGCTATCAGCCAGAACGATGTGACCGGCACGATCCGCTTCTCGGCCAGCAACGGCTCACTCTCCTGGCTCGCTTTCGGTTCGCTCATCGACAAGGCGCGCGCGCTAGACTCCTTCGCGTTTTCGCCGATGGAAAACAGTCCGCGCGCTTTCGAACAGCTTAAGGGTGAGGCCCGCCTCGCCGGATCGACACTCGAACTTCAGTCAGTGACGATGCAAAGCGGCAACGACACGATCACGCTCGATGGCACGCTCGACACGATGACCGGCGCGATCAAGGCCGACGTCACGATCGCCAACAGGGCGAACGAGGCCAACCCGATCAACCTTGAGATCACCGGCAATGCGCTGGCGGCATTTGCCCGCAGGCTCGATTGAAAACGGGCGCGGCAAAGGCCACGCCCGTCCGGCATCATGGATGCGTCGCGCGTCAGAAACGGTAGCTGACGCCGATCTGTGCGACCGGATAGAACTTGTAGTCGCTGATCTTGTCGCGGAAGTTGTCGATGTTGTTCTGCAGCGACTGGTAGACCGGGCCATCCCAGTATTCGTCGAGCTGCGGTGTGCCCATGTAATAGGCGCCGAGGGCGAAGTCGATCGACACCTTCTCGTTGACCTTGGCGCCGTAGCCGACGCCCAGATAGGGCTGAAATTCGTATTCCGGAGAAAGTTTCACCAGAACGCTGCGGTTGGTGCCGAGCGAGGGGTCATACTTGGTGAAGGTTAGATCGGCTGACGGATCGGCCCAGCGGGCACCAGCTGAAAGCCTGAAATTGGAGCCATTGACGTAATAGTCGAAGGTTGCTCCGAGGCCGAACAGCTTCGCATTGCCGTCATAGGTCGTGCCCTGATACGTCCCCGACGGGTGGAACCCGAAGCCGTTGATCGAACCGGTAACACCGAAACTCTCATTGAACTTGTAACCGCCCTCAAGGCCGAAGCCCAATGTGCCAAGTGTTGGCTTGATCGAAGCTTCCTGTGCAGACGCCGCGGAGGCCGTCATGACCGCCGCAGCACATACTAGCGAAAGAAAGCCGCCGCGCTTTGCAAAATTCGCTTTCATCAGTTCCCGCTCTCCTGGGTTCGAAACAATTCCTCGTGGTTCAATTTATATGAGATTGTGGTTAATAACTTTATACTAAATTAAAGAGCAGCCAGTCCCTGGAAGAAAATCAAGCAAAATCCGGCATTTTTTGCTTCCGTTGCTGCGGTTCTGTACGTCAAAGCGCACGGAACCACGCTTCCGCGACTACTCGGTCTCGGCGCGCCTGCCGGCATAGAGCGCCGAGCGCGCCTTGATGAAATGCATGAGGCGATCGGCAACAATGCGGATTTCGGGGCGATAGCGATCCTCCTCATGCGTCACCAGCCACTGGGGCTGGGTGAGCATTTCGATGATCGGACCGGCGCGTTCCAGACGCGGCGAGACATCGCCGATGAAGCATGGCAGTACGGCGATGCCGGCACCGGCCTCGGCGAGATCGAGTACGCTGCGCGGCCGGCTGGCGGTCATGACGATGTCGGCGGCATGGTGTTCGTGGGGCCAGCGCAGATAGGCCGAAACGGCGGCATCCTGAGTGACAGCGAGCCAGCGATGGGCGACCGACAGCGGGGCGTTCTTTGCCCGAAACGGGGCATAGGCGACGCTGCAAAGACGGATCGAAGCGAGGTTCAGTTCCTCCGGCTCGAACGAGCGGATGCCGATGTCGTTTTCGCGGTGGGCAAGGTTCGCCCGCGCCTCGCCGACAAGGAATTGCAGGCGGAACGTGTCGCCTTCGCGGCAGAACTCGTTGATGTGGGCACTGACCAGAAACGCATTCCAGGTGCCGATCGCCAGCCGCACCAGCGCCGGCGCCGCCGCTTCGCCGCGCCAGTCATCGACCCGCCTGAGGTTACCGTCGGCCTCGCCGAGCAAGGCCTGCAGCCTTTCGCCATCCGCCGTCAGCCGGTAGCCCGCCTGGCTGCGCAGGAACAGGGATCGGCCGGTCAGGCGCTCGAGATCCAGCATGTGCCGGCCAAGCGTCGCGGGACTGAGGCCAGTTTCAGCGGCAGCGCCAGAAAGCCCGCCATTGCGGCAGACGGAGAGGAAAAGCTGGTAATGGGACCACGGGATGTTTTTCATGGATGAAAAATACCCTGCGTTTCGCCCTGTATCAAACAGCAAATATGATCGCTAATAAAAGGGATGCCTCAAAACACCAGGAGACATCCATGATGCCGATCACCCGACAGGATTCGCCCTCTCAACGCCCTATCAGCCGCCCCTATGTCATCGAGGACCAGCTGAATCTGCGGTATCTCAGCGAAGACGAGTACTACCGGACCTTCGCCGAACCGCTGCCTCTCCCAGCCCATGCCGCCACGCGGCTTTTTCGCTTTCTGATGCGCCTGATGGTCACAAGGCCTCGGCCGCGGCATCGCCCGATGCCCAGGCCCACTGGAAATTGTAGCCGCCCAGCCAGCCGGTGACATCGACGCACTCACCGATGAAAAACAGACCCGGAACGTCCTTCGCCTCCATCGTCTTCGAGGAAAGCGCATTCGTGTCGACGCCGCCAAGGGTCACTTCTGCGGTGCGGTAGCCCTCGGTGCCAGCGGGTTTCAGGCGCCAGTCCTGGATCGATGCCGCCAGCCGATGCAGGGCCTTGTCCGGCGTATCGGCGAGCGCCTTTTCGGCACCGGCCTTTTCTGCGAAATACTGGGCGAGACGTTTGGGCAGATGGGTCGACAGCGCCGTGACCGCCGCCTGTCGCCCGTTTTCGCGCTTCGCGTCGATCAGAACGGCGGCCAGATCGGTCTCGGGCAACATCGCCACCGCGATCTCGTCACCGGGCTGCCAAAAGGAGGAAATCTGCAGTACGGCAGGGCCGGAAAGGCCGCGATGGGTGATCAGCATCGCCTCGCGGAAACGCGTCTTGCCGCAGCGGATTTCGGATGCGATGCCTATGCCGGAGAGCGGCTGCAGTGATGCCTGCAAGGCGGGATCGAGGGTAAACGGCACGAGCCCTGCGCGCGTCTCCGTCACCGGCACGCCGAATTTGGCAGCGACGTCATAGGCAAAGCCCGTCGCACCCATTTTCGGGATCGACTTGCCGCCCGTGGCGATGACCAGAGCCGCCGCCCGGATCGTCTCTTCTTCGAGGTCGATGCGGAAACCGCCCTCCTGCCGCTCAAGCCCGGTCACGGGCGTCCCGAAACGGTTTTCGACGCCGCCTGCCGCGCACTCTTCGATCAGCATCGCCACGATCTGCTTTGCCGAACCGTCACAAAAGAGCTGCCCGAGCGTCTTCTCATGCCAGGCGATGCCGTGGCGTTCTACAAGGGCGATGAAGTCGGACGGCCGATAGCGCGACAGTGCCGACTTGGCGAAATGCGGATTGCCGGAAAGGTAGTTGCCGGGACCGGCATGAATATTGGTGAAGTTGCAGCGTCCGCCGCCGGAGATCCGGATCTTCTCGCCGGGCGCCTTTGCGTGATCGATGAGGAGCACGCGACGACCGTGTTTGCCGGCGCGCGCGGCACACATCAGTCCCGCGGCTCCGGCGCCGATGACCACCACGTCGAACTGCTTCATCATTTCGGTCGCCTGTTGTGAACTGCCGCTTTGTTCTGTCTCAGACCGAGAAAGTCAACAGGAGGGCCTCGCCAAGTCGATTGAGGGCGCTATGATAGGGCAAAACAACAGGATAACCGGCGAACAACATGCCAGCCAAGAAATCGACGTTCAAGACCGCAGGCAAGACACATTCGGGCACCGGCAGGGCGGGCAAGAAGCCCGGAATGTCCACCTCCCTCATCCCGCCACGCGGCGTCAGCGACTGGAAGGATGCCGCCCGCTTTCTGCGCGCACGCGGTATCGAGGACATCGAATGCATCACCCCCGATCTTGCCGGCGTGCCGCGCGGCAAGATGATGCCAACCTCGAAATTCACCTCGAACACGTCACTGGCGCTGCCTTCGGCGCTCTATCGCCACACGATTTCGGGGGACTATCCGGATGAGCATGGCGGCTTCCGCTACGAGCCGCGCGACAGCGACCTCAAGCTCGTCCCGGACCTTTCCACGCTGACCACGGTTCCGTGGGAAAGCGACCCGACCGCACAGGTCATCTGCGATGTCGTCGGTTCCGACGGCGAGGATGTGCCCTATACGCCGCGCTCGGTGCTGAAGCGGGTGCTGTCGCTCTATGAGAAGCGCGGCTGGCGGCCGGTCGTCGCCCCGGAAATCGAGTTCTATCTCGTCGCCCAGACCGATGACCCGGACCTGCCTCTGTCGCCGCCGATCGGCCGCTCCGGACGCCCGATCGTCGCCGGCCAGGCCTACTCGATCGCCGGCATCAACGAGTTCGACGAGCTGATCGACGACATCTATCATTTCTGCGAGGCGCAGGGTCTCGAGATCGACACGCTGATCCATGAGGAAGGGCCGGCGCAGCTCGAGATCAACCTGCGTCATGGCGATCCGCTCGAACTTGCCGACCAGGTGTTCTATTTCAAGCGCACCATCCGCGAAGCCGCGATCAAGCACGGCACCTTCGCGACCTTCATGGCCAAGCCGATGCAGGGCCAGCCGGGCTCGGCGATGCACATCCACCAGTCGCTGGTGGACATCGAGACCGGTCGCAACGTGTTCTCGCTCGAAAACGGCGAGCCGTCACCCGAGTTCTTCCACTTCATCGGCGGCATGCAGAAATACGTGCCTTCGACGCTGGTGATGATGGCGCCCTATGTGAATTCGTATCGCCGCCTGACGCCCGACATGGCCTGCCCGGTCAACACCGCCTGGGGTTATGACAACCGCACGACCGCCTTCCGCATCCCGGTCTCCGATCCGGTCGCCCGCCGCGTCGAGAACCGGCTGCCGAGCTCCGACGCCAACCCCTATCTGGCGCTGGCGGCATCGCTTGCCTGCGGCTATCTCGGCATCGAGAACCAGGTCGATCCCTCGGCGCCCACGGCGGACACCGCCAACGAGGGTGACATCGACCTGCCGCGCGGACTTCTGGAAGCGCTCGCGCTGCTGGAAGACGAGCCGGCGCTGACGTCGGTGCTGTCCGGCGAGTTCATCGACCTTTACGCCGGCATCAAGCGCGGCGAATTCGAAACCTTCATGGAGGTCATTTCTCCCTGGGAAAGGGAATTTTTGCTTCTTCATGTATAATTGACGGCATGGATTCGATTGCGCTTACAGAAAAAGACCGGAGAAGAGCACCCATGGAATGGCAAAGCCCGATCGCCCCTGGCCTTTCGTGGTATCAGGTCACGCTGAAGGACCGGCCGACCTACCCGATGCTGGACGGTTCGGTGAGTGCCGATGTCGCCATTGTCGGCGGCGGCTATACCGGCTTGCAGGCGGCCTACCAGCTTGCCGCCAACGGTGTCGACGTGGTGCTTGTCGATGCCGCACGTTTTGGTGATGGCGCTTCGGGGCGCAATGGCGGCCAGCTTGGCACCGGCCAGCACTGGTGGCCGGAGGAGATGGAGACCAAGCTCGGACAGGCGAGATCCCATGCCTTCTTCAAGCTGGCCGAAGACGCCAAATCGCACCTTCTCGACTTCGCCCGCGCCCACAAGATCGATGTCGACTTCCGGCCGGGCCAGCTGACCGTTGCCCACAAGCGCGGCATGGAAGACAGCTATCGCCACCATATCGATGCGCTGGCCGATCGCTACGACTATCCCCACCTCTCCTTCATGAGCCGGCAGGAAACGGCGGAGCGGCTGGGCTCCGAGCGGTTTTTTTGCGGCATCCGCGATATCGGCACCGGTCATATCCATCCGTTGAAGCTCTTGGTCGGAACGGCAAAGGCTGCAGCCAAGGCCGGCGCTCGGCTGTTCGAGCAGACCAAGGCGCTCAACATTGACCGCGCCGATGGCCGCATCGCCGTCGAGACCGAGCGCGGCACGATTTCCGCCGAACGTGTCCTGATCGCCTGCAATGGCTATATCGAGGAGCACCTCGACCCGAGGACGGCGGCAAAGATCATGCCGATCCGCTCGTTTATCGGCGCGACAGTGCCCGTGCCGAAGAGCAAGAATGTCCTCCCGGGTGGAGAATCGGTCGACGACAGCCGTTTCGTGGTGCGCTATTTCCGCAAGACGCCGACGGGCGAACTGCTGTTTGGCGGCCGCGAGGCCTATACCGCCAACGATCCGAAGGACATCACACGTCATCTCTACCGCCAGATCGCGGAGATCTATCCCTCGCTTGCCAAGATCGAGATCACCCATGCCTGGGGCGGTTCGGTGGGCATCACCCTGCCCCGCCATCCGCTCGTCGAGGAAATCATGCCCGGCGTGACCTCGATCGGCGGTTTTTCCGGGCACGGGCTGATGCTGTCAAATTACTGTGGCAAGCTGTATGCAGAAGAGATATTGGGACGTTCTCAGGATCTCGATCTCTACCGCGATCTTGACGTCCCGGCATTCCCGGGCGGCGGGCCGCTCAGAAAGCCACTTCTGTTCCTGGCATTGACCTGGTTTGCCCTGCGCGACCGGTTTTGAAGGAAATTGCAGGATTCGGACTGGCTTTTTTAAATCGATTTGATACAACACGCGCAGCTATTGACGATTGGAAGAAACGACCATGAGCAGTCAAATTATCCCCGTCGAACCCTTTGACTACGTCGTCTTCGGTGCGACGGGCGACCTTACGGAACGCAAACTGCTGCCGGCGCTCTATCACCGGCAGATCGCCGGGCAGTTCACCGAGCCGACCCGGATCATCGGCTGTTCGCGCTCGGAGCTGACCTCTGACGATTTCCGCAAGCACGCCCAGAAGGCGCTGAAGGAACATCTCAAGCGCGGCGAATATGACGACGACCAGGTCGCCAAGTTCCTCGCCCGCATCGAATATGTTCCGGTCGACGCAACGACCAACAAGGGCTGGGACGCGCTGAAGAAGATGCTCGATGATGGCAAGGAGCGCGTCCGCGCCTTCTATCTTGCCGTTGCACCCAGCATTTTCGGCCCGATCTGCGACGGCGTGCGCGATCACAAGCTGATCACCAAGCACACCCGCATCGTCGTCGAGAAGCCGCTCGGCCGCGACCTCGAGTCGGCCCTGGCGCTCAACAACATGATCGGCAAGGTCTTCCACGAGGAGCAGGTCTTCCGTATCGACCATTATCTCGGCAAGGAAACCGTGCAGAACCTGATGGCGCTGCGCTTTGCCAACGCGCTCTACGAGCCGCTGTGGAACGCCAACCACATCGACCACGTGCAGATCACGGTCGGCGAGGAAGTCGGGCTCGAGGGCCGCGCAGGTTACTACGACAAGTCCGGCGCGCTGCGCGACATGGTGCAGAACCACATTCTGAACGTGCTTTGCATGGTGGCCATGGAAACTCCGTATTCGATGGATTCGGAGGCCGTGCGCGACGAGAAGCTCAAGGTGCTGCGCTCTCTGAAGCCGATCAATGCCGACAATGCCGGTTACCTGACCGTGCGCGGCCAGTATCGCGCCGGCGCCTCCAAGGGCGGCCCGGTGAAGGGCTACCTCGAGGAGCTCGGCGACGAATCCAACACCGAGACCTTCGTTGCCATCAAGGCCGAGGTCGAGAACTGGCGCTGGGCCGGTGTTCCCTTCTACATCCGCACCGGCAAGCGGCTTGCCAGCCGTGTTTCCGAAATTGTCATCACCTTCAAGCAGATCCCGCATTCGATCTTCGAGCCGAATGCCGGTCGCATCTCCTCCAACCAGCTCGTGCTGCGCCTGCAGCCGGACGAGGGCGTGAAGCAGTGGCTGATGATCAAGTCGCCGGGCCCGGGCGGCATGCGCCTGCGCCAGGTCGCGCTCGACATGAGCTTCGCCCAGGCTTTCGACGTGCGCAATCCGGACGCCTACGAGCGCCTGCTGCTCGATGTCATCCGCGACAACCAGACGCTGTTCATGCGCCGCGACGAAGTCGAGGAAGCCTGGAAATGGGTTGATCCGATCCTGAAGGCCTGGGACGAGACCAGCCAGCCGGTGCAGGGTTACACCGCCGGCACCTGGGGTCCGTCGAAGGCAATCGCGCTTATCGAACGCGACGGCCGCACCTGGCACGAGCCGCAATAAGGGCTTCCCGCGAAGGACTATCATGACCACGATGATGCATACATTCGAAAGCGGCGCGGAACTGGCCCTTGCCCTCGCCACAGCCGTCGCGGACAAGCTTTCCGAAGCTGTCGCCGAAAAGGGGACGGCTTCGATCGCCGTCTCCGGCGGCTCGACGCCGAAAGGCTTCTTCCGGGCCTTGTCCGAAAAGCCGATCGACTGGGAAAAGGTCGCGATCACGCTCGTCGACGAGCGCTTCGTGCCGGAAGACAATCCGCGCTCCAACCACAAGCTGGTGAAGGAAAACCTGCTTGTCGGACCGGCGGCAGCGGCCCGCTTCATTCCGCTCTATCAGGCCGTCAACACCGCAGAGGAAGCCGCCGAGATCGTCACCAACAAGGTGTCGGCCGCGAGCCTTCCCTTTGATGTGGTGGTGCTCGGCATGGGAACCGATGGCCACACGGCCTCGTTCTTCCCCGGAGGCGATACGCTCGGCAAGGCGCTCGACATGTCGACGCCCGCCGGCGTGATGGCCATGCATGCCGAAGGCGCCGGCGAAGCGCGTCTGACCTTCACCTTCTCCAGCCTCGAGAATGCCGGCCTTCTGGTCCTGCACGTCGAAGGTGCCGAGAAGAAGGAGGTTCTTGAAAAGGCCCTCGACGGGAACGACGAGGCGGAAATGCCCATCCGCGCCGTTCTGAAGCGGGCCACGTCCCCCGTGGACATCTACTGGGCGCCCTGACATCACTGCCGGGCGCCTTCCGCTGTTTCATTCCGAAAACAGGAAAAGCCCATGACCGCCGATCCCCGCATAGCAGAGATCACCGCCCGTATCATCGAGCGGTCCAAACCCACCCGAGAAGCCTATCTCGACCGTGTCTCCCAGGCGGTCGCACAAGGCGTCCACCGCTCGGTTCTGTCCTGCGGCAACCTTGCCCACGGCTTTGCCGTCTGTTCCCCCGCCGAGAAGGTCGCGCTTTCGGGCGATACCGTTCCCAATCTCGGCATCATCACCGCCTATAACGACATGCTCTCGGCGCATCAGCCGTTCGAGACCTATCCGGCGATGATCCGCGACGCCGCGCGTGAGGCCGGCGGCGTGGCCCAGGTTGCAGGCGGTGTACCCGCCATGTGCGACGGCGTCACCCAGGGCCAGCCGGGCATGGAACTGTCGCTGTTTTCGCGCGACCTAATCGCCATGGCCGCTGCCGTCGGCCTGTCGCACAATATGTTTGACGCCGCTGTCTTCCTCGGCGTCTGCGACAAGATCGTGCCCGGCCTCGTGATGGCGGCGCTGACCTTCGGCCACCTGCCGACGATCTTCATTCCGGCCGGGCCGATGACCACCGGCCAGGGTAATGACGAAAAGTCCCACATCCGCCAGCTCTATGCCGAAGGCAAGGTCGGCCGCAAGGAACTGCTGGAATCGGAATCGAAGTCCTATCACGGTCCCGGCACCTGCACCTTCTACGGCACCGCCAACTCCAACCAGATGCTGATGGAAATGATGGGCCTGCACATGCCGGGTTCCTCGTTCATCAATCCGAACACGCCGCTGCGCGACGCGCTGACCAAGGAAGCGGCGAAGCGGGCGCTGGCGATTACTGCCGGCGGTAACGAATTCACCCCGGTCGGCCAGATGATCGATGAGCGTTCGATCGTCAACGGCGTCGTCGGCCTGCATGCGACGGGCGGCTCCACCAACCACACCATGCACCTGATCGCGATGGCGCGTGCGGCCGGCATCCAGCTCACCTGGCAGGACATCTCCGACCTCTCCGACATCGTGCCGCTGCTCGCCCGCGTCTATCCGAACGGACTTGCCGACGTGAACCACTTCCACGCCGCCGGCGGCATGGGCTACCTCATCCGCCAGCTTCTCAAGGCCGGTTTCCTGCATGACGATGTCCGCACCGTCTTCGGCGAGGGCATGGAGGCCTATGCGATCGACGTGAAGCTCGGCGAGGACGGCACCGTCAAGCGCGAGCCGATCGATGATGGCCCGAGTGCCGATCCGAAGGTGCTCACCACCCACGACAAGCCGTTCCAGCCGAATGGCGGCCTGAAGATGCTGACCGGCAATGTCGGCAAGGCGGTGATCAAGATTTCCGCGGTCAAGCCGGAACGGCGACTGATCGAGGCCCCGGCGATCGTGTTCCACGATCAGCAGGCGCTGCAGGATGCCTTCAAGGCCGGCGAGCTCAACCGCGATTTCATCGCCGTTGTGCGTTTCCAGGGTCCGAAATCGAACGGCATGCCGGAACTTCACCGGCTGACCCCGCCGCTCGGCGTGCTGCAGGATCGCGGCTACAAGGTCGCCCTCGTTACCGATGGCCGCATGTCCGGCGCCTCCGGCAAGGTTCCGGCCGCCATTCACGTGACACCGGAAGCCAAGGACGGCGGTCCGATCGCCAAAATCCAGGATGGCGACATGCTGCGGCTCGACGCCGAGACCGGCACGCTGGAAGTGCTGGTTGACGCCGAGACCTTTGCGGCAAGGGAGGTGGCTACCGCCGATCTTTCGGGCAACGAGTTCGGCATGGGCCGGGAGCTGTTTGCGCCGTTCCGCCACCACGTCGGCACCGCCGACCAGGGCGCGAGCGTCGTCTTCGGCTGAGACCTTTACACCTGAAAATAACGGCCGGCGCGATGACTTGTCGCGCCGGTTTTGTTTTGCTCAAATGTCATCGCACCATCATCGCGCCGACGTATAGACGGGGCGGATTTTTCACAGCCCGTTTTCCGGAGATATTCGATGACCGTTTTTCCGATCCGGCGCCGTTCGGCGCTCCAGCTCATGGCCTCGGCCGCCATCATGCCCTTTGCGGGCCTTGTCGCCCCTGCCCGCGCCTTCCAGGCAGGTATCGATTTCATCGTGATGGCCGACCTGCACTCGGCCTATGAGCGCACCGGCCAGCTGCTCGCCGCCGTAGAGGACCGTGTTGCCGCCAGCGGCAACCCGTCCGTCATCATCATCAATGGCGACCTCTTCGAGAGCGGCAACATCGTCGCAAGCCGGTCGAGCGGCGAAATCGACTGGGCCTTCCTCGAGGCGCTCGCGGAAACCGCGCCGGTCGTCTTCAATATCGGCAACCACGAGGCCGACATCGACAACGATCTCGCCCATTTCGTCAGCCGGGCGCAACAGCTCGGTATCACCGTGCTCACCAACATATCCGACACGCGCACCGGCGCCCTCTACGCACCGGCCTCGGCAAGCCTTGATGTCGATGGCAAGACTGTCAACTTTGCCGCGCTCGGCGTCGACAATCTTTTCACCTATCCCAAGCCGACCCGCGATCAGCTTTCGATCCCGGAACCGGTGCAATGGGCGAAGGACAATCTGGCGGACCAGCTCAAGGATGGTGAGGTCAACATTGTCCTCAGCCATGCGGGCGTTGTTCCCGACAAGGCGATCCTGCCGATGCTGCCCGACGGCACGCTGATGATCGGCGGCCACGATCACCTCAACATCGAGCACAGCGATGGCGATACGCGCTACCTGCACACCGGCTGCTGGTCGACGGCCTGCACGGTCGCCACCATCCCGGCCGCCGGCGCTCCGGCAAGCTTCACCCGCCTCGACATCGACGCCGAAGCCCCGGCATCTGAGAGGCTCGCAGAGCTGATCCCGGCCGTCATGGCCGCGCACCTGACCGCGGATGACACCACCGTGGTCGGCACGACCGGGAAGGCGCTCAGCAATGACGAGACCGGCCTGTTCGTCGCCGCGGCGATGGCGGAAGCCGCCGGAGCCGACATCGGCTTCATCGGCCACACCACCTTTGGGGCCGGCCTGCCGCAGGGTTCCGTCAGCCGCTATGCCTTTGATTCCTCGGTGCGCTTCGATGGCACGCTGAAGCAGGCGACGGTCGATGCCGAAACCCTCCGGCAGATCCTGGAGCGCTGCAACCAGTTCGGCGACTTTCCCTTCGACAAGCGGACCGGCGATTATCTCTACGCGGCGCCTGCGGCTGAGGGGAAGGACACGTTCGTTCTGGTCTGCAATGACTGGTCGGCGACCAATGCCAAGAACTACTTCGGTCGCGACGACCTCACGTTCTCTGACATAGACGACATGAACGTGAAGTCCGTCACCCTGGCAGCCATGAAATAGCCACAAGCAACACATCAAAAAAACATACCGCAAAATTAATCGGCAGGGCACGGGAAACAATTTCCCGGCCCTTTTCGTTTGCGGGGTAGGCGGCGATCGTTTGAGGGCCTCGAGGGTGTAACATTCCGGCAACAGCAATCATCGGAATTCGTCATCGCGGGCCGTTTTTAATTGAACGATTGATCTCTCAACCCATTTACCCTGCATCGAATGTAACGAAGGAGTACAGTCATGAAAAAAATTCTTCTCGCTTCCGCCGCCCTTATCGCGATGTCGGCCGCAGCAGAAGCCGCGGACGTCGTTATGACCCCGCCGAGCGAGCCCTATGTTGCTCCGCAGGTCATTCCGCAGACGTTCAGCTGGACCGGTTTCTACCTCGGTGGCACCGCTGGCTACGACTGGGCAACGGTTGACCCGTATGTCAACGGTGTTAACACCGGTTCTGAGGATCTCAACGGTGGCAAGCTCGGCGGTTTCGCTGGCTATAACTACCAGTTCTCGAACAACATCGTTCTCGGTGCCGAAGGTGAACTCGACTACGCCTGGAACGAACAGAAGTTCTATCCGGGTGGCGTTGAGTACAAGATTGGCTCCGACTGGGAAGGCTCGATCCGCGCCCGTCTCGGTTACGCGTTCGACAACGCCCTGCTTTACGCAACGGGCGGCTGGGCCATTGCCAACGGCTATGTTGACGGTGCTGGCACCGACCAGAACGAAGCCTTCAACGGCTGGACCGCTGGCGTCGGCCTCGACTATGCCTTCTCGAAGAACGTGTTCGGTGGTCTTGAGTACCGCTACACCGACTTCGGCAAGAAGGACTTCGACAACGGCCTCGAAGGCAAGGACTTCACGTCGAACCGCGTCATGGCACGCGTCGGCTACAAGTTCTGATTGGACGGGCCGGCAATGCCGGCCTGACCCACGCTTTTCCGGCAGCGATCTCCTCCCCCTCCCGCGCCGGAAAAACGGAAAAGGCCCGCCAGTTTCTGACTGGTGGGCTTTTTTTTTGGCTCGAAGACTGACCTCCCGGCCCGATGAAAGGCGTGACAGTCGTGTGAACCGGCGGAACCCGGCGGCAGACCTCGCGTTTACCCGGCATGAAACATTTATCCGCCGCCGCGGTCACAGGCATCATCATCGCGCTTTCCGCATGTTCCCCCGCCCCACAGGCCGGCAACACCGCAGTGGCCCCGGTCGCGGAGCAGGCAGCTCCCTCCAGGACCATCGGCCTTGACGGCCTCGGATCGCTGAAGATCGGAGAGCCGGTTCCCGCCGGCAGCAGCTGGAAGGAACGGGGCGCGCAGACCAGCGAAGCCTGCCGGACGGTCACCTCGCCGGACTATCCCGGCGTTTATGCGATCGTCACCGATGGCAAGGTGCACCGGATCACCGTCGGCCAGCGATCGGATGTCCGGCTTTTCGAGGGCATCGGCGTCGGCGCGAGCGAAGCCGATGTCCGCAAGTGGTTTGCCGGCTTCCGCGAAACCCCACACAAATACGAGGCGGCACCGGCCAAATACCTCACCGCACCGAACGCCGAAAGCGGCGACCCGGCCCTGCGCTTCGAGATCGGCAGCGACGGCAATGTTCGGCTGATCCATGTCGGAACCATGCCCGTGCTTGGCTATGTCGAGGCCTGCGCCTGATCCGAAGGGACAGCTTCCGCCCCTTCGCGGCTTGCATTCCGGCCCCCCTTCATGCACCGTCAGCCATCGGTGAGATCCAACCGGGGGGATGGTGATGGTTGACTGGCTGGCAAGGCGATGGGTTGCTTCGGCGCTGTTCATGGCTTGCGGCTTTATCGCGCTTGCGCCGGCCATTGCCGTTTCGTTTTCTGCTTTCCTGACCCTCATCTATCTGCACATACCCATCTACATGTTCCACCAGTTCGAGGAACACTCCGGTGACCGCTTTCGCAGCTTCGCCAATGACAGGATGTTCGGCGGCAAAGAGGTGATGCGGCCGGTCGATATCATCATTGTCAATCTGCCGGCCGTCTGGGGCGTAAACCTGATCGCCTTCTACGCGGCCGCTTTCGTGGCGCCGGGCCTCGGCCTCGTCGCCCCCTACCTGCTGCTGGTCAATGCCGTCCTGCACATCGTGACCACCCTGCGGCTGCGGTGCTACAATCCGGGCCTCGTCACCGCAATTCTCCTGTTCCTGCCGTTGAGCATCGCGGCATTAATCGTTGCCGCGAACATGCCGGAGGTCACGCTGGGGTACCACGCTCTGGGCCTGGCCTTTGCCATTGCCATCCACATTGCCATCATGGCGCAAGCCGGCTGGCGCTACCGTCATATGGCCGCGGCCGCCGAGGGCTGAGGCTCGCCCCGGCCGCCCCCCGCATTTTCCTTGCGTCAAATTGACAAGTTGCAATAACGTGCGGTTTCCATTCCTGTCCTGCCAGATTTTGCGTGCGATGCGCCTGCTGCAGGCGGCGGAGTGATGGGGAGGGTTCGGCTTGCGGGGAATGAAGGCAGCGATGCGGGAGCTGGCGGCGGCACTGGCCGTGATCGCCGTCTTTGCGCTGACCTTCGTCTACCAGCCCTATCTGCCGACGATTCTTCATCAGGATGGTGTCAGGACGCTGGTTTCCAGCGCAATCATCTGCGGCGACATCGGCGATCAAGGCCATGCCGATCACGGCCCTTGCCACGCCTGCCGGGAAAAGCCGGCCATCCTGCCGCCGCCTTCCGACATCGCCGCTCCCGCCTATGGCCGCTTTATCGCCGTCGTCTATGCGGTGACGGGCGAGACTGCGCTGCGACCCATCCGGACACCTCACTACAATCCGCGCGCACCGCCGTTTGCCGTCTGATCTGAACCCGGCCGTTCCCGGCCAGACAATCAAGACAATTGCAAACGGAGTTTCCCATGAACCTTTTCATGAACCGCCTCGCGTGGGCAGGTGCGATCAGCCTGGTCGGCCTTTCCACCGCCAATGCCCATATGACGCTCGAGACCGGCACGGCCGCCGCCGGCAGCAGCTACAAGGCCGTCGTCCGCGTGCCGCATGGCTGCGACGGCGCCGCAACGACCGAAATCCGCGTCAAGGTTCCGGAAGGCTATTATAGCGTCAAGCCGATGCCGCATGCCGGCTGGACGCTTGAGACCGTCAACGGTCCCTACGCCGAAACCTACATGAACCACGGCACTCCGGTGAGCGAAGGGGTTACCGAGGTCGTCTGGACAGGCGGCAATCTGCCGGATGCCTTTTACGACGAGTTCGTGATGAGCGGCTCGCTTTCGGCCGATATCGCGCCCGAGACGGTGCTGACTTTTCCGACTGAACAGCTTTGCGCCGATGGCAGCGCCAATCACTGGACCGGCGAAGACGGCGGTGAACCCGCGCCGAAGCTGATCGTGACCGCAGTCGCCGATAACGACGCCCACGCCAGCCATGGCGAGATGGCGCACGACATGGATCATGCCATGCCCAATGGCATTACGGTGGGTGATCTCGACATCACCGGCGCCTTTGCCCGTGCGACCCTTCCGGGCGCTCCGGTGGGCGGCGGCTTCCTCACGATCACCAACAAGGGCGAAACCAATGACCGCCTCGTTGCCGCATCCTCCGATGCCGCCGGCGACCTGCAGCTTCACAACATGCGCATGGATGGCGATGTGATGAAGATGTACCAGATGACCGACGGCGTGCCTGTCCCCGCCCACGAGAGCGTGACGCTTGCCCCCGGCGGCATGCATGTGATGTTCATGCAGCTCAACGGCCCAATGGTCGAGGGCAGCACCGTCGACGTCGAACTGACCTTCGAAAAGGCCGGCACGGTCATCGTGCCGTTCCCCGTCAGGGGCATTGCGGCCAAGGACGCCGGCCCGGAGGCCGGTATGAACCATGGCAACATGGATCACGGCCAATAGGAACGGGCCCCACTCCAGTTGATCTTCCCCATGCGAACGGCCGGACACAGTCCGGCCGTCTCTCGTTGTCCACGCCCCGGCAATATTGTGCAGCGCCGTTGGGCGCGATGGCGGAGCGTGTTTGCGGCGATCGGTCACGCTATCCACATCCCCCTTTGACAGAACGCACATAACCGATAATATGTCGACAAACTGAAGACAAATCGTCATCGGCGACACCACGCCGGGATGGGGAACCGGAGGCGCTTTTGAAGCCCAACAAGCAACCGCAGGCCGATTTCAATGGCTTTGCGGACGAAGAATCCGCATTGATCGCACTTGGCCCGGTCGTCTCGTCACAGCATCTCGCTGCGGGCGGCTCACCGGGATTGTCCGAGGTCGAATACGGTCTGATCCTCGCCTCACATGCCTTTTCGCGCTGGATGGTGCGCTGCATGGCGGCGGCAGGTCTGCCCGGCCTATCGCCCATCGAAGTGCTGATCCTGCACTCGATCCGCCATCGCGGCCGCGAGAAGAAGCTCGCCGACATCTGCCATGTGCTCGACATCGAGGACACCCATGTCGCGACCTATGCGATCCGCAAGCTTGAGGCCGCCGGTCTTTTGACCAGCAGCAAGCGCCGCAACGAGAAGATGGTCAAGATCAGCGACAAGGGCGCAGCCGCCTGCGACCGTTATGCCCAGATCCGCGAGCGGCTTCTCGTCGAATCGACCGCCGACACGCGCCCGTCCGAGGAGGTGCTGTCGCAGCTCGCTTCCGTGCTGCGCTTCATGTCCGGCGCCTATGCCCAGTCCGGCCGCGCCGCGGCGACATTCTGAAAGGCGAAACCGTGAGCGCAGAACACCCGCTGCTGAGCGTCGAAAACCTCACGGTCGCCTTTGGCGAAAACCGCGTGGTCGAGGAGTTGAGCTTTTCGGTAAAACCGGGACGGACACTCGCCATCGTCGGCGAGAGCGGCTCCGGCAAGTCGATCACCTCGCTTTCCACCCTCCGCCTTGCCGACATGCTCGGTGCGCATTATCCGAGCGGGCGCATCGTCTTTTCCGGCGACGGCAAGGAGACCGACCTGCTGACGCTGTCGCAAAAGCGCATGCGCGCGATCCGCGGCAAGGAGATCGCGATGATCTTCCAGGAGCCGATGACCTCGCTCAACCCGGTCTATACGATCGGCGACCAGATTGCCGAAGTGCTGATGCTGCATGAGGAAATGGGCCGCAAACAGGCGCTCGACGAAGCCGTGCGGCTTTTGAAGATGGTCCGCCTCGGTGATGCCGAACGGCTGGTGCACCGCTATCCGCATCAGCTTTCCGGCGGCATGCGCCAGCGCGTGATGATCGCCATGGCGCTTGCCTGCCGGCCGAAACTGCTGATCGCAGACGAGCCGACGACCGCGCTCGATGTCACCATCCAGGCCCAGATCCTGGCGATCCTGCGCGACCTCAAGGCGCGCCTCGGCATGGCGATCATCTTCATCACCCACGATATGGGCGTGGTCGCCGAAATGGCCGACGACGTCATCGTCATGCGCAAGGGGCGCAAGGTCGAGGAGCAATCCGTCGAGGGCATCTTCGAAAACCCGCAGCATCCCTACACCAAGGCGCTGCTTTCGGCCGTGCCGAAGCTTGGCGCGATGACGGGTGAAGATTTTCCGAAGCGCCTGCCCGTTACCCTGTTCGACGAGAAGGGACTGCGCACCGACGGCGAGACCCGCGTCCAGGACACCGCCCGCTTCGCCGACAAGCCGCTGCTTTCGGTCAAGGACCTCGTTGTCCGCTTCGATGTGAAGAAGACCCTGCTCGGCCGCCCGACCCACCGGGTTCACGCGGTCGAAAAGGTCACCTTCGATATCCACGCCGGAGAAACACTGGCGCTGGTCGGCGAAAGCGGCTCGGGCAAATCGACGATCGGCCGCACCATCCAGCAACTGCAGGCATCGAATTCCGGCAGCGTCATCTATGACGGCAAGCCCCTCTCCGCGATGAGCGCCGGGCAAAAACGCATGCTGCAGCGGAAGGTCCAATATATCTTCCAGGATCCCTTCGCCTCGCTCGATCCGCGTCGCACGGTCGGCTTCTCGATTTCCGAACCGATCCGCACTCATGGGCTTCTCGGCGATGAGGCCGCGATTGAAAAGCGCGTCCATGCGCTTCTCGAGCGCGTCGGCCTTTCCGCAGATCACGCCCGCCGTTTCCCGCACGAATTTTCCGGCGGCCAGCGCCAGCGCATCTGCATCGCCCGCGCGCTCGCCTCCGACCCGGAACTGATCATCGCCGACGAAGCGCTGTCGGCGCTCGACGTCTCGGTGCAGGCGCAGATCATCAACCTGTTCATGGACCTGCAGGCCGAACGCGGCCTCGCCTATCTGTTCATCAGCCACGACATGGCCGTGGTCGAACAGATCAGCCACCGCGTCGCCGTGCTCTATCTCGGCCAGGTGGTCGAGTTCGGCAGCCGCCGGCAGGTGTTCGAGACCCCGCAACATGCCTACACGCAGAGCCTGCTCGCCGCCGTTCCGGTGGCCGATCCGGCGCGGCGCAATCCTGTCGCGGTCAATGACAAGGAAATCCCGAGCCCGATCCGGGCCGTGGGCAACGAGCCGGAGATCCTCGTCCACCGCGAGATCAACCCCGGCCATTTCGTCGCAATGTGAAGCTTCAACTCCGCATCCGGAAGGGATAACAACATGCTGAAATCCGTCTTCAAGACCACCGCCGCCTCTGCGCTGGTGGCACTCGCCGGCCTCGCCGCCACCGCCTCCCCCTCGCTTGCCGACGGCAAGATGACCGTCGCGATCGCACTCGATCCCGGCAGCTGGGATCCGATCGATACATTCCTGGTCGCATGGGGCGCCGTCGGCTCCAACATCTTCGACGGCCTGACCTATCGCGACGAGAACGCGAAACTCGGCCCGGGTCTCGCGACAAGCTGGGACGTTCTGGACGATGGCAAACGCATCCGCTTCAGCCTGCGCGAGGGAGTGACCTTCCATGACGGCGAGCCCTTCAATGCCGACGCCGTGAAATACACCTTCGACCGCCTGCTCGGCGATGAAGGTGCCAAGGGCCCGCAGCGCGCCAACTACACCTCGATCGAAAGCGTCGAGGTGATCGACGAGAACACCGTGGACTTCCACCTGACCGCCCCCGATCCAGTGCTGCTCACCAAGCTTGCCGGCTACGGCGCGATGATCGTGCCGCCGAAATATCTCGAGGAAAACGGCGACGAGTATTTCAACACCCATCCCGTCGGCACCGGTCCGTTCAAGTTCGTTTCCTACAATCCGAAGGTCGATCTCGACCTCGAGGCCAACCCGGACTACTGGGGCGGCGCGCCGAAGCTTTCGGAATTGCAGTATCGCTTCATCGCCGAATCCGCCACCGCCGTTGCCGAGCTCCAGGCTGGCCGCGTCGACCTGATGGAAGACCTGCCGATCAGCATGATCCCGGTCGTCGAGGGCGATTCCAAGCTTGAGGTGCTGTCGACCACCGGCCCGACCGTCTATGGCCTGCGCTACAACACCCGCGACGGCATCACCAAGGATGCCAACGTGCGCAAGGCACTGACCATGGCCGTCGATCGCGCCACCATCATCAGTTCGCTGCTTGGTGGCGAGGCGTCGGAAATCGCGAGCTTCCAGAGCGCGCTGTCGTTTGGCGACGATCCGGACCTGAAGCCGCTTCCCTACGATCCGGAAGGCGCGAAGAAGCTGCTTGAGGAAGCGGGCGTTGCGCCCGGTGCCGAGGTGCAGATCGACATCCGTGCCGGCAACTCCACCATGAATGAAGTGGCACAGGCGATTGCCGCCTATCTTCAGGTGGTCGGCATCAAGGCGACCGTGAAGCCTTATGAATCGAGCGTTTTCCTGAACGACATCGTTCCGCAGGGCAAGACCGGTGCGATGTTCCAGCAGAGCTGGGGCGGCTGGACGCTCGACTACGACAACACCGCCTACCTGCTTTACCACACCGGCGAAAAGTGGAACCCCTACGGCAATGACACGACGCTCGATGCCATGCTGGAGGAACAGCGCCCGATGACCGACGTCGCCGAACGCGAGAAGAAGCTGCAGGCGATCGCCGGATACATTGCCGATCAGGCGCTGGAAATGCCGCTCTATGCCCTCAACAGCATCTACGGCATCAACAAGCGGGTCGAAGGCTTCGTTCCGGCGCCGGACAACCGCATCAAGCTCAACAATGTCAGCATCGCCGAATAAGGCGTTCTTCCGGCGCCGCCTCCGGGCGGCGCCGTTTCGCTTCGGTTGAGACACCGTTCACGAACAAGCGGAGGTCGCGCCCATGGCCGGCTTTATCATCAAGCGCCTGCTCCAGGCCATTTTCGCCACGCTCGCCGTCACGCTGCTGGTCTCCTTCGCCATCCGCCTGACCGGCGATCCGGCGCTGATGCTGACCCAGGGCGCCGGCAGCATCACCGAGGCCGACCTTGAACGGATCCGCGAGGCGCTCGGCGTCAATCGGCCGTTCTTCGTTCAGTATTTCGAGTTCCTGAAGGGCATGGTGACGTTCGATTTCGGCCGTTCCTTCCTTGGCGGCACGCCGGTCTCGAGGTTGATCGCCACAGCACTTCCCGCCACGCTGGCGCTCGCTTTCTGGTCGATGCTGATCTCGGTCGTCATCTCCATACCGCTCGGCATCAAGGCTGCGACCAGCCGGGGCCGGTTCGCCGACCAGATCATCCGGGTGCTTTCGCTCGTCGGCCTGTCCTTCCCGAACTTCTGGCTGGCAATCATGCTGGTGCTGGTCTTCGGCATCACCTGGAACCTTCTGCCGCCCAGCGGCATGAGCGACTGGACGAGCTACATCATGCCCTCGGTCACCATGGGTGTGATCCTGACGGCGGTGAATGTGCGGCTGGTGCGCACCACCATGCTCGAGACGCTGAATTCGCAATACATCATGGTCGCCCGTGCCAAGGGACTGAGCGAGACCCGCGTGCTCTACAAGCACGCGCTGCGCAATTGCGCGATCCCGCTGGTCACCTATCTCGGCCTCCAGTTCGGCGGGCTTCTCGGCGGCATTGTTGTTGTCGAGCGGGTGTTCAACTGGCCGGGCATGGGCACGCTTGCCTTCGATGCCGTCAGCGCCCGCGACTATCCCGTCCTTCAGGCGACGATCATGGTGCTTTCGCTGATGATCATCGCCGTCAACCTTCTGGTCGATATCGCTTACGGGCTGATCGACCCGCGCATCCGCACGGAGTGAGACCATGGCCACAGCAACGACCACAGCCAGAAGAAGGCCCCGGCGTTTCGGCGCGGAGTTCATCGTCGGCGCCACGCTGGTCGCCGTCATCGTTCTCGCGGCGCTGTTTGCCAACGTGCTGTTTCCGGCCGGCTTCGACAGGATCGACCTGATGGCACGGCTGAAGCCGCCATTCGCAAGCCTCGCCCATCCCTTCGGCACGGACCCGCTCGGTCGCGATGTGCTGGCGCGCGTGGTGGCCGGTGGCCGGCTTTCCCTGCTTGTCGGCTTCTCCTCGGTCATCGGGGCGGTGATCATCGGCGTGGCGGTGGGCCTCATCGCCGGCTATTATCGCGGTATCACCGATACGCTGATGATGCGCTTTGCCGATGTGCAGCTGGCGCTTCCCTTCATCCTGCTTGCAATCACCTTCATCGCCATTCTCGGCGGCAGCCTGCTCAACACGATCATCCTGCTGATCATATCGCAATGGGTCCAGTATGCGCGGCTGGTGCGCGGCCAGGTGCTGGCGCTGCGCGACCGCGAATTCATTCTCTCCGCCCGGGCGATCGGTGTGAAGAACTGGCGGATCATCGTTCAGCACCTGCTGCCGAACCTCACCGGCCCGGTCATCGTGCTGATGACGCTCAATGTCGCGACCAACATTCTGCTTGAAAGCAGCCTGACCTTCCTCGGCCTCGGCGTCGACCCGACCATCCCGACCTGGGGCGGGATGCTGGCGGAAGGCCGTACCTATCTGCAGACCGCCTGGTGGGTCAGCGTCTTCCCCGGCCTTGCCATCATGCTGACCGTTCTCGGCCTCAACCTCCTCGGCGACTGGCTGCGCGACCTGCTCGACCCGACCGGAAAGACCTCGCTATGACCGTGATCTTCGAAGAGACCTTCGAACCGACCATCGACAACCTCGTCGCCCGTTTCGCCGATGGCAGCGCGAAGACCGTCGAGGCATGGGTTTTCGCCGACACCGAAACACGCCGAAAAGCGGAGGAGACACTTGCGGCAAAGGGTATCACCGCCCGGTTCCGCAGCGCCTACAAGCCGCTGGTCCACTTCTTCAGCGAGGACGTCCGGACCGATGGCCTCGTCTCTGCGGCGATCACCTATCCGGTTCACCCCGAAGCGCCCGAAAACCGTTTTCTGCTCGAAGCCTATCCGCTGTCGGGCCTGCTGGGCGACACCAAAGTCTCCTTCGCGCCCGCAACGGATGGAAGCGATCTTTTCTATACCGTCGTGCTGAGCTGGTCCGACGGCCGCAGCGAAACGAAGGCGGTATTCGCGCCGAACCGGCTGCATGACGATTTCGCCGGCGAGCAGGTGCTGTCGCCGACCGGCTGGCTCAGCATCGACGGCGCCGAAGGCGCGCGCCTCAAGACCGATTACGAAGCGCTGTTCTCGCGGACTATGCAGGCCATTGCCGCGCATCGATGGGGAGACGCCGAGCCGTTCTTCGAGGAACTCAACATCACCGCCAGCCTGCCGGCCGAAGACGAATGGCTGCCGCTTTCCCCGAGCGATGCGCTGATCAGCCTGCGCGAGGCCCTGCACGAGGATTTTTACTTTTCGCTTCTGGAGGTATTTCAGACGAGATCGGGCCGCCCGCTCGGCGACCGGGGCCTGAGGCCCGGCCAGATCGTGCCGGAAATCCGCTTCGCTGCCGGTCCCGCAAGGGTGCGGGTGGAAACGCGTCCGCTCAACGCGGACGAGACCGATGATGACGCCGGTGAGGCCGTCGCCACGGCCGCCAATCCGTTCTCCGCAGCCCGCGTGCGAAGGGAACTCGAAACGATCGAGGGCGAAGCCTTCGCCGCCCGCTCGCGTGCCGGCCGCGCCGTCTCGGCCCGTTATCACAGGGGCAGCGACCGGCCGGTGATGATCAGCGGCGGCCAGCATCCAAACGAGGTGACGGGCATTGCCGGCGCGCTGCGGGCCGGCCTTGCGCTCGCCGAACGGCCGAACGTCCACTTCACCATCTCGCCACTCGAAAACCCGGACGGCTATGCGGTCGACAACCGCCTTCGCGCCGACAACCCGCGCCACATGCACCATGCCGCCCGCTACACGGCCTTCGGCGACGATCTCGAATACCGCCCCCGCGAGGCGCCGTTCGAGACCGGCATCCGCTTCCAGGCCGAAGCGATCAGCGGCGCCCTCCTCCACGTCAACCTGCACGGCTATCCGGCGCACGAATGGACCCGGCCGCTTTCGGGCTATGTGCCGCGCGGCTTCGCCATGTGGACCGTGCCCAAGGGCTTCTTCCTGATCATGCGCCACAAGTCCGGCTGGGAGGAACAGGCGCGCACCCTGATCGACAGGGTCACCGAACGCCTTGGGCAAAACCGTGCCCTCGTCGACTTCAATGCCCGCCAGATCGACCTCTACATCGCCCATTCGGGCACACCGACATGGCCTGTGATCAACGGCTTTCCGGTGATGATCTCGGTCGATGACCGCCACCGCGTGCCGCTCACGCTGATCACCGAATATCCCGACGAAACCATCTACGGTGACGCCTTTATCCAGGGCCACACGGCCCAGCTCGAGACGGCGCTCGGCGCCTATGAGGCATGGCAGGATATGGTTTTGCCGGAGGCAAGCTGACAGCGGGCAGCCTCCACAAGACGCCGATGGCGACTGAAACGCAAATGGACCGGCAGGGCATGACGTCCTGCCGGTCCAACTATGTCGTATTGCGCATGTCCGGACGGTGAACCGGTCACCCGTTCACCGGGATTGGCTTTTAGAACTGCGCCCGCATCGAGAGCGAGACCTGCGCGCCGGAGACATCCTTGCCGACAGGGAAATCAGCCCGGACCTGGCCGGAAACCTGACGCAGCACGCTCGTCGGCGGTGTCAGGTAGTCGAAGCCCACGCTGATTTCGCCGTAATTGTCGACCGTCGACGTGTTGATCGGCGTGCGGATGCCCGCAGACGATACGTAATAAGCCGTCGGATCGTCGGCGAAGTTGTTGTAATAGGTCCCGGCCAGGAACGGCTGGATCGTGCCCCTGTTGTCGTCAAGCGTGAACGACGCCGAAGCCGCAAGACCTATCGAGCCGACAAGCGTCTCCATATCGTCAAACGAAATCTGGGCCGGAGAGCCGCTGGCCACCTGCAGGTCGTCGTTGAAGACGCTGTTCGAATAGGACAGGCCAATCGACGGGAGCAGCGTGAAGCGGTCCATATTGAAGCCGTAGGCCAGATAACCCGAAGCGGTGTACTGGTTGGCATCAAACCCGTCCTGATCGAAGACCGACGTCGACAGCCCGGATGCCGTCCGCATCTGGTCGATGTCATAGGCGGTGCGGCCATAGGTGGTGCGCAACTGGGCCACGAACGGGCCCGCAAGATAGGATGCGTAGCCGCCGAAATACTGCTGGTCGAAGGTGCTCTGACCGCTGTAGCCAATGCCCGCCACCGTTTCGTTCGAGCTGACCGAACCGGAGTTGAGACCGCCGAGCAGACCGAAGTTCACCTGGCCGCCCGCCTTCCCGAGGTCGAAGCAACCATAGTCCAAACCAAGTTCCACACCGCCGAACGATATGTCGGAATCGGTCTTCGCGGAGACAGAGCCGGCGGAGGATGCCGTCGACGCGGTGTTCAGCGAGCCGCCGTTCATGCGGGTGTAGGTGCCCGGGCTGCAGCCCTTGCCTGCGCCATCGACGGCGGTGACATAGCTGTCGTCGAAGCGGTTCGTGGTGATCCCGGTAAAGGCCTGGGTCGCGTAAATGCCGCCAAGGGTGCCGCTGATCGGCGTCATGTCGAGTGCCGTCGTCAGGATTACCGAATTGGCGGTTTCCCGGACACTGTTGACGATCAGGGGGTTGGCGGTATTGCCGAGACCGTAGACGTCGCCGACCGACGCCGAATAGGTGCCGTCAATGGTGATCAGCGTCCGCTCTTCCGGCGTATCGAGATAGTTGAGGCCGTAGAGCGCCAGATCATAGTCGCCGCCCGAGAAATCGCCGGTCACCTGGATCTGGTCGGTCGTCGTATCGGCATAGGTCCCGAGCGCGATGCGGCCGCCGCGGGTGATGTCACTGTCGACCGTCAGCGTCGTTGCAGACGTTCCGGCAGTCTTCAGGGCGCCGGTATCGGTCTTGTAGTTCGACGCGTTCAGCGTTCCGCTATTGTCAATATCGATGCCCGAGATCGTGTAGCCGCCCCAGGCCGTGAACGTGCCCTGGTTGCTGAGCGTGCCGTTGCCGACAAGGTCTCCGGTCAGAGAGAACGTATCATCGAGCAGACTGCTGTTTTCGATCGCACCGTTGATCGTACCGCGGATGCTGGCAATGCCCGAGTTCACAAGGCCGCCATTCAGCGTTCCAGTGGTTGCAAACAGGCCGGCATTTGTCGTCAACCCGTCAATCTGGCCGCTGTTGGTCATCGTGCCGTTATCGGCGATATCGACGGCACCGCCGATGAGGCCGGTATTCTCCGCCGTGCCGGCATTGACGGCCACGGAACCGCTCACCGTGCCGGCATTGGTGAAGTAACCGGCATCGTTGGTCACCGAGGCAAGCGTGGCGCCGGCCATGTTGGTCGCGCCGCCGCTATTGGTCAGCGCGCCGGCCACCCCGCCGCTCTGGTTCACGAAACCGAAGCCGCTGCCGCCGGCAAACGAGCCGTTGACCACATCCGCGAGCGTCCCGCTATTGGTCGCCACGCCGTCATTGCTGATCGTGGTCAGGCCCGCGACAGAACCCGTATTGTCTGCCGAACCACCGGTGACATCGAGCGTGCCGGTGACGGTACCGGCATTGGTAAACACACCGGCCGTGTTCAGGACCGAGGCAAGCGTACCGCCGGCTTCATTGGTCGCACCGCCACTATTGGTCAGCGCGCCGGCCACGCCGCCGGCCTGGTTGACGAAGCCGGAGCCGCTGCCGCCGGCATAAGAACCGTTGACCACGTCCGCAAGCGTGCCGCTGTTGGTCACCAGGCCGTCATTGCTGATCGTGGTCAGGCCTCCGACGGTGCCGTTGTTCAAGACACCATTGCCGTTGTTGTCGACAGTGCCGCCGTTGACGACCAATGCGCCATCGATGCTGCCGCTGTTGGTGAAGGTTCCGGCATTGTTGGTCGCCGTTCCGATCGATCCGCCGATCAGGTTGACCGAGGACCCGTGGTTCACCAGCGCCTCCGTACGACCGAAGCTGCCATTGGTGAACCCGTTCGAATTGATGTCTCCCGTCGAATAGTTGATGACCGTCCCGAAGTTTGCAGCCGAGATCAAGCCATTGGTGACATCGCCGTCATAGATCGTCGTCAGGCCGACAACATCGCCGCCGGCCTCGTTGGCAACAAAGCCACCAAGTACGTCGAGTGTGCTTTCGAGCGTTCCGGTGTTGGTCAAAAGCCCGCCGGAAATGCCGGCAGCGCCTGTCACGGTACCGGCATTGACGACAACGCCTCCGGTGATCCCAAGCGTGTTATCGATGGTGCCGGTGTTGGTCAGAAGCCCGGCGGAAACGCCGGTAGCACCTGTTACAGTACCAGTATTGATGACAACCCCGCCGGCGACCCCAAGCGTGTTATCGATGGTCCCGGTGTTGGTCAGAAGCCCGCCGGAAACGCCGGTAGCACCTGTCACGGTACCGGTATTGGTGACGATCCCGCCGGTAACCCCAAGCGTGTTGTCGATGGTACCGGTGTTGGTGAAGGTCGTCGCCACGCCCGAGACCGTCGTTGCGCCGTTGATCGTGCCGTTATTGGTGGTGATGCCGCCAGTCATGGACGTTGCGCCTTCAAAGACGCCGTCGCTGGTGTTGGTGACCACGCCACCCGAGACCGTCGTCGTGCCGGTCACCGTGCCGGAATTGGTGAACACGCCGCCCGTGTTCGAGAGCGTGCCGATTGTCCCGCCGTTCTCATTGACGGCAATGCCGGAATTGGTCAGCCCGCCGATAGAGCCGCCGCTGGCATTGGTAAAGCCGGGCACCAGAACGAGGCCGAACGAGGAATTGGTCACCATGCCGGCAACCGTCCCGTTGTTGGTCGCAACGCCGCCGGTAATGCCGAGCGTATTGTCGATCGAGCCGTTGTTGGTGAGGATGCCGCCGGTCATAGACGTGGCGCCTTCAAAGACGCCATCGCTGTTGTTGGTGACCACACCGCCCGAGATGGACGTCGTGCCGGTCACCGTGCCGGAATTGGAGAAGGTGCCATTGGTGTTGGAGAGCGTGCCGATCGAAGCGCCGTTCTCGTTGACGGCAATGCCGGAATTGGAGAGCCCGCCGATCGAACCTCCGCCGGCATTGGTGAAGCCCGGAGCCACAACGATACCGATCGAGGAATTGGTCACCATGCCCGTCACCGAGCCATTGTTGGTGACAATGCCGCTGGTGATGCCGAGCGTGTTGTTGATCGTGCCGTTGTTGGTGAAGCTGGTCAGCGCACCCGAAACCGTCGTGGCACCGTTGATCGTGCCGTTATTGGTCGTGATACCACCAGTCATAGACGTGGCGCCTTCAAAGACGCCATCGCTGTTGTTGGTGACCACACCGCCCGAGATGGACGTCGTGCCGGTGACCGTGCCGGAATTGGAGAAGGTGCCATTGGTATTGGAGAGCGTGCCGATCGAAGCGCCATTCTCGTTGACGGCAATGCCGGAATTCGCGAGCCCACCGATCGAACCGCCGCTGGCATTGGTGAAGCCCGGAGCCACAATGATACCGATCGAGGAATTGGTCACCATGCCCGTCACCGAGCCATTGTTGGTGACAATGCCGCTGGTGATGCCGAGCGTGTTGTTGATCGTGCCGTTGTTGGTGAAGCTGGTCAGCGCACCCGAAACCGTCGTGGCACCGTTGATCGTGCCGTTATTGGTCGTGATACCACCGGTCATAGACGTGGCGCCTTCAAAGACGCCATCGCTGTTGTTGGTGACAACACCACCCGAGATGGACGTCGTGCCGGTGACCGTGCCGGAATTGGAGAAGGTGCCATTGGTGTTGGAGAGCGTGCCGATCGAAGCGCCGTTCTCGTTGACGGCAATGCCGGAATTGGTGAGCCCGCCGATCGAACCGCCGCTGGCGTTGGTGAAGCCGGGGACCAGAACGAGGCCGATCGAGGAATTGGTCACCATACCGGTGACCGAACCGCTGTTGGTCGCAATGCCGCCGGAAATGGATGCCGCTCCGTTCACCGTGCCGGAATTCGTGAAGGTTCCGCCAGTTGCACTGACCTGGCCATTGAACGCACCGCCGCTTGCAATCGTGATGCTGCTAAGAACACCACCAACCGTCATCGTGTCTGCGGTCAGGTTGCCACCGTTGCGGATCGTGAAACTACCCCCACCGGAAACCGAAACCGACTGGACTGAATAGGTCTGATCAAGCCAAGGTGAGTTAAAGCTCGCCCCGATGTTTGCGTTATCGGCGGCGCCAGGCGCCGTGTTTCCGCTCCAGTTGGAGCCGACGACGAAATTGCCGTTGGTCGGAAAAAGGTCCCAGCTTCGATCGGCCGAAAACGAGGATGATGACGCTAACATCACGGCTCCAATGGCAAACACGCCGGAAAGCGCAGTCTGCGTGATCAGCGATCCCTTCCTCTTGAAAAAAACCGCGTTCGAATCACTGAATTTCCGCGAGTCCATAGCCACTTCCGCCTCCATTTAAGCCGATACTTAAGTGCGGATTAGCTTAATTATTATTTTATGTATATATAAAATTCGACCCTTGCGTCAGTTTTGCACGACCTAGAAACCAGAACGGCACAAACGCCATGGTTGCGCGAAATCGTCACCAACGGGCCGATCAGCGGTTGGGCTATAATTCGAAGCTCCGCCGACGCAGAAGATTGATGCAGCATGCCCGACCCGATGTTGAACTGGCACCGCTTGCGCTCGGGTTTTGATGATCAACGAACAGGAAGCCAGCGTTTCCGCGCGCCCTCCACGTCAGTGATGCAATCTTTCAGCGGCAATTTTCCTCCCGACATCGCATCCGCCCGGACAATCGTAGATCGCCCTCGGCGAACCTATTGTGGTGACGGACGGCGCCGAACCGATACCCTCGCCCTTGTGGCCAGTCAGCTAGAGCCACCTCAGGTTCGAAGGAGTGAGGATGTCACTGCTTGCAAAACCTGGCCGCAGAAGTGCTGCTCGAAAGGCGGGCATGCTCCGCTGCGGTTCGGGACATGTCTCGTCATGTCGTTGCAACAGCGCGGCAAGGGCACAAGCCTGAGCAACAAAGAGCGGTTCGCCAGAAGCCATGACAAGTTCCGAGCTGAGAACTGAGGTTTCCTCTCCGGCGGCTTCAGCCAGTATTCGTTCATAAAGCAGGAAAATCGAAGTATCTGTCTTCGGCCGAGCGGACAGAACAGCAGTTGTCGCACGGGCATTGCTTTCCGAAACGTCGGGGATTAGCTCGGCGGACTCCGTGGCGTCCAACTCGAACATTTTCGAAAAGTTGACTGAACCGCGCGTCCTGCGCTCCGTGAGATATCGGCTGAGCGACCTATTGTCGGGCAGACCGCGAGCCCGCCCATCAATGCCCGCTATGTCCATCATCATGCCGCGAAAGAAATTGAGCCCGAAGTTGCAAAGCAGCGCATCCAGAATAGCTGCATCAAGAAGGTAACAGCTCGATCGCATAGCAGTGCTGGATGCCCCACTGCCTGCGACATCCCATGCGCGTTCCCGATGGATGCCATAGGCTGTGTCAAAGAAACGAAACGACGTATACGCTTCAGCACACTGGAATGCGCGCTCGGGAAGCGCTTCGTCAAGGAGCGGCAGGCAGCCTCTTCCCGTCGCAATGCCACGGCCCTTGACCTCGATGTTCACGAAGGCATAGATCGCGCCCGTCTGCTTGCTGCCTGCGTGATGTTCGCGGATCGCAATGGCGCTCTCAAGCACCCGAAGCTTTGGTGCCGGCATGGCTTCCTCCCAGGAAAACGCGACTTCCGATCGCTGATTGCGGCCCGTCGCCAACACGACGTCCTCACGTCGCAGTTTCAGCGTCAGGAGAAAATTAGCAGTTGCGTTGTCATCGGAAAAATACGAAATTTCGCAATTATCATAGAAACCATCTATGGCGGAACGATGGATAAAACCCTGCTTCAGTTTCTGGCCGTTGCCGATGAAGGCACGATCACGGGTGCGGCCGAGGCCTTGCGGGTGACGCAGCCAACGCTGACCTTCAATTTGAAAAAGCTCGAAAAACAGCTCGGCGTCAGCCTGTTCAAACGCTCATCCCGCGGCGTGAAGCTGACCGAATACGGACAGATGCTGTACGAAAACGCCACCGTGATGCGCCGCCTCTACGACAATGCGCTCAATGCGATCGAGATGAAGCGGGTGCAGCGCGAGGAGGGCATGACCATCGGGACCGGCTACTCCTGGTGGGCGCTATTTCTGAAGGATTTCGTTCTCGACTATGCCCGGAAATATCCCTCGGCCCCTGTGAATGTCAGCCTCGGCAATACGCTCAGGCTTATGGATCAGTTGGTTGCCGGCGATATTTCACTGTTTATCGGCCATCGCATCGATGACCTTGCCGGAGGCACCGAAGCCGATTTCCTGGAGGTCGGGCCGATCAGGGACGGCTATTTCGTGCGGCCCGGCCATCCGCTTCTGGGCGCTGAGCGAACCGCAAGCGAGGTGGCAGCATTTCCCTCCACGCTCGCCTTTCCGCCCGAAGCGCGCCAGCGACGGCTACTGCTGGAACAGAGCGGACGCGTGGCGGATGAAGATCGCCGTGCTGATTATCTTGGCCGCGCCTTCACCTCCAATTCGCTGGAGGCCTGCCTCGACTATGTACTGGGCACCGACGCCGTGCTGCGCCATACAGATCTGATGGCACCGGAACTCACCCGCAAGGGTCTCGCGCGGGTGGCGCTTCACCCCGGCGCGGAGCCGCATGCACAGATACTCGGTCTTTACGTGATGGCCGACAAGCGCCGCGACCGGGCGCTTTCGAAACTCGTCGACACGCTTTATCGCAAGACCTGCGCTGTGGTTGGCGCAGGCCAGGTGAAGGCGTGAGCCCGCCACTACAAGCCGAAATGAAGCTGAAGGCGCTCGGCCAGAAGGTCATCCGATGGTGGATTGCGGTGAGTGTTTTCCAGATAGATCTTCTTCTCACTTTCCGGCATCAGATAGGCCTTGTGCCAGATGAAGAAATCCGGGTTGTCGCCGAACATGCGATAGTAGGAGCGCAGGGTTTCGACCGTATAGAGCGTGATCTTCACATTGGTGAGCCAGTCGGCTCGGAAGAAGTGTCTCCATTTACCGTGTTCGGTCGCCTCCATGGCGGCAAGCGTTTCACGATAGGCCCAGACGGATTTCGCCGCATGCACGAAGGCCTGCGGATACTGCCGGCCCAGAAAGGCCTCGATGCTGCGTGAAAGACAGGAAAGCCCTTCGGCTCCGGTGCGCAGGAACCGTGTCTGGAACAGCAGGAAATCGCGGAAGAACAAGGCCTCGGCCTCCGGCAGACGCGCCGCCAGAGCTTCGCAATCATCCTCCAGCGCCCGGTAGCGGGTTGCCGCCTCCCTCGCCAGTTTCTCGAACCATCGCGCCTGGTCGGAGAAGGGAAGCCTGCCGGTCGCCCATAGCAGATCCTCTGCCGTGGCGATCGTTTCACCGCGCATCAGATGCCCGGCAAGCGAGCGGGCCGGATGGTGGTAGAACTCGTCACCTGCCCGGTCGTCCTCATGTGGGCCATAGGGCGTGGCGATGTCGATGAAACGGCGGATAAGCGCGGCTACAGCTCCTACATGTGCGGGGAAATAACGTCGGGAGAAATGTTCCGGAGCCTTCCCGGCATCGGCCTTGCCGTCATTCCAGAGCATTGCGACGAGATCGAGCGTATAAAGATGCGGGCGGATATTGCCGCAATTGAGAAGCAGCACCTCATCCGCCTTTGCCGCAAAGGCCGCTTCCAGCTCATCGACGATCAAGGCGGAGGATACCGGCAACATGGTCAGATGGCTTGAAGCCTGAAGGTCGTGGAAGGTGGCATGATAATAGATGCCGTGAAGACCGGCATCTCCCGCTTCCGGCAGCGACGGCACGCGCAGGCTGTGATTGTGCTGACGGCGCGAAACCATGCGGCCATAGCCATTGTCGGACCAGATCCGCGTCACGCCTTCAGGAAAATCGACGTGCCCTGCCCGGTAAAGCTCGGCGATCTCGCCATAGACATAGGTGAGGCACGGCGCGCCGGGCACGATTGACTGCAGCAGGTCATACTGCCGCCTGACGGCACGGGAGATCAGCTCGCCCTGGCGCGCTGGCGTGTCGTAATCGGGATCCTGTTCCCAGAACGGGCAGTCGCCCTGGCCGCGAAAGCCCAGCGCCCAGACCACCTTGCGATCCTTCTGGCGCTCGATCGCCTCGCGCCAAAGCGTTTCGAACAGCGCACCATTGCGATCGAAGCTCGCTTCCTCGTTGGGATGCGCGCGGAAGAACATTTCGGCCCCCAGCGGCTCTGCATGATGCTGGCTCACGTAAAGGCCCATTTCGGCAGCGACTTCGGTCTGCACCCCATCGCGCGGCAGGTCGGTTCCTGGAATGACAAGATTGCCACCGAGCCTGAGCAGGGTCTCGAACACCGGCTTCCAAATTTCGGCCGGCGGTGGATAGACGTCCGTCCAGCCGATCAGGCAGACCTCGTCATTCACGAACCATCCACGATAACGCACGCTCCTTTCAGCTGAACGATAGGGCTTGGGCGCAATAGCGATCCGGCCCCTGCGCTCAGGCTCCCTGTCCGCCCAGAACCAGAAGGGGTCGACGCCCAGCCAGTCGCTGGAGAGATAAAGAAGCGCATAGATCAGCCCCAGTTCATCGGCCGCATCCACACGGGCTACAACGTGCCCACCCTCAACGACAAATTCGATGGCAAAGCTTTCAGGTTCGGTCGCGACCGCGTTGCCACCGAGACGCAGCACGATATCCGCCTCGCCTTCCGGCGCGATTTCCGGCGCCCTGCCGAAAACCTTGGCAAAGTCGCGAGAAAAGATGTCGAGCGCATTGGTGATCGGCACGGAAAGGGTTTCAGGAAGCGAAAGCCTTGTGTCTTCGGACAGGAAAAGGTGATCGTGCTTCATCGTCTGGGCCTTTGCACTCAAGACCGGCGGCAGGCATCAGGGCGCAAGAAGACGCCTCACGCAGGAGCATGGCCCGCGCCGCTTCGAACTTCATTGTCAATCGGGATGGTCTCCGGCGCTTATCGCGTCGCCGGCCGGTTTGTCATCACAGGCTCTTGCCTCGCGTCAGCGCTACGCCCCCGTTCATCCTCATCCTCCTCCTTGCTGATGATCAGCCTCAGCTCGCCGCTGATATTATCGAGATGCCGCGATACGGCACGGGCTGCGGCTTCTGGCTGACGCATTGTCAGCGCGCTCAGGATGGCATGGTGGTCGCCGATCCAAAGCGGCACCCGCTCCGGCGAAAACAGATGAGGGCCGAACCGGTTGAGAAAGGGCGAGCGCAACCAGTCGGCCAGAAGCGCTTCGGACATCGAACGGAGCACCGGATTGCCGGCGATCTGCGAGATGGTTGCGAAGAAGCGCATCGAGGCTTCCACGAAATTTTCTGCGCCGCCTGCCGCCATGCGCTCCACCAGACCGCCGAGCACGGTGAAGTCGAAACTCTCCGCCCGTGTCGCCGCAACCCTGGCAACGCCCGGCTCCAGCAGATTCCGCGCTTGCAGAAGATCGAAAATATCGGCATCCGCGAGGCTTTCGTCCGAACCGGTGTCGGCCTGCGGCAAAATGGTGATGCCCGAGCGACCGCGCACGGCAACCACGCCTTGAACCTCAAGCGCTATGACGGCCTCCCGAATGACCGGACGACTGACTTCGAGCATCTCGGCCAGATCGCGCTCGCCGGGAAGCCGCCAGCTCGGTTCATGACGGCTTTCCTCGATCATCCGGGCAAGTCTGCGCGCGACGATTTGATAGAGCCGCTGCTCGCCTTGAAAGGCATCGCCTTTCGAGGGCTTTTTCATCGCCGTTTCCTTTCCAAAAGCCACATCCACCTTTGCGTTCGAGGGTCGTGCAGTCTGGCCCGCACGACTTCGACACGCAAGGCCGATCACTCGTCAAATCTGGTAAGACCAAAAAAGAGCATCGTCAACAGGAAAGTCACGAATCTGGTAAAATCAAGTTAGGTTGATTAATCCTATTGACATCATTGGTAAGACCAGAAAGAGATGGGGCGCCAGAATTCATCCTTGACGCATATTGGGAGGACACAATGCGGAATACCCTGAAATTGATGAGCAGCGCCGCTCTTTTCCTGGTCGGAGGAGCAGTCGGCGCCTCGGCAGGTGAAATCACGGTCTATTGCCAGGACATCGCCGTCGGCTGCGGTGCGCTCGAAGCCGTTGTTGCAGATTTCGAGGCGGCCAATCCAGACGACAAGATCAATCTTGAGCTGGTCAACTACCAGACAATTCTGGAGAGCCTGCCGATCCAGCTGGAATCAGGCGCCGGCCCCGACGCCGCTATCGTCACCGACCTGGGCGGCCTCAGCCGCTACTACCTCGATATTGCACCCTACGGCGATGCCGATATGCTGCGCGCCGAATACGCGCCGACACTGCCGTGGTTGCGCGGCGAGGCCCCGACAAGCGACGCCATCAACGGCATTCCACTGTCGATGACAGTCAACGGCGCCTACGTGAATGCGACCCTGTTCGATCAGGCCGGGATCGCCATGCCGGAAGCCGGGGCGACGTGGGAAGACTGGGCAGAGGTCACTCAGAAAGTCGCAGAGGCCACCGGTGTTTCCTTCCCCATGGAAATGGACCGTTCCGGCCATCGCTTCGCCAGCCTGGCCATCAGCTACGGCGCCGAACTCGTCGATGATCAAGGACAGCCCGTAGTCGATGAAGGCCTGAAGGCGGCCATCGAACAGTTCGTTGCATGGCATGAGGAAAAGGTGATGCCGATGGATCTTTGGGGCGCCGTCGGCGGCTCGACCCATCGCGAACTCTTCTCCGACTTCCTCAATGCCGAGACCGTCTTTTACTTCGGCGGCTCGTGGACCATCGGCAAGATGGACAGCGAAGTCGGCGACCTGTTCGACTGGAAGGTCGTTGCCACGCCCTGCGGTCCTGCCGCCTGCGCCGCCATGCCTGGAGGCTCGGCACTCGCCGGCTTCAAGAACAGCAAGAATCCTGATCTGACCGGACGCTTCCTCGCCTTCGTCGGTCAGCCGGAAGAAATTGCCAAGATCGATCTCTACGCCAAGGAAATCCCGACGGCCAAGACGCTGATCGATGAGGGTCTGGAATATACCGATGTCTCCGCTGAAACCCAGGAAGCCCTGTCGACCTTCATGGCACAGATTCCGAAGATCCCGGAAACAGCCTATCGCTTCCAGGGCTGGCGATATCAGCGCGCAATGATGAACGCGATGACCACCCGCATCAGCCAGGTGCTGAACAACGAGATGGATGTCGATACAGCGCTTGAGCGCATCAAGCAGGACGTCGAACTCGCAATCCAGGCTGCCGGCGGCTCGAACTGATCGCGGGACCGGCCCCGAGGGCCGCTCCCTCAAGAACACGCAGCGTCCGGCACCCCGCCGGGCGCCGCATCGATCGCATTCGGAGGATTTTGAACATGGGCGGGAAGCCTCAATGGGCCGAAATAGGCCACCGGATATTGACCCTTCCGGCAGTCATCGTTGAACCGCTGATGGTCGGGCTGCAGCGACTTCTGGGCATCAAGCGGATGCCGTGGGTTTTCCTGCTGCCCAATCTGGTGGCGGTCATTATGTTCTGCCTCCTGCCGGTCTTCATCAACGTGCTCTATTCGTTTACCGGCAGCGATCGCCTCTATCCGGCAGACCGCAACTTCGTCGGCGGCATGAATTATGATGTCCTGCTTTCCTGCCAGAACTATCTCGACCCGTCGAGCTGCACAGCCGACCTGTTCTGGCGTGCACTGCGCAATTCGCTGATCTTTGTGCCGACCCAGGTCGTTCTGATGGTTACGGTGGCAATGATCGCTGCCATCTGTCTCAACCGGCAACTGCCCGGACGCGGCTTCTTCCGAGGCGTATTCTTCTTCCCCGTGATGCTGTCGCCGGTGGTCGTGGCCTACACCTGGCAGTGGATCCTGCAAAGAAATGGTGCGCTGAACGGTATTCTGAGCGGGCTTGGCCTACCCACCTTCGACTGGCTTGCCGTCCCCGATTCCGCCTTTGCCTGGTCCATCTTCGTAACGATCTGGGCGCATATGGGCTTCTACACGATCATCCTTCTCGCCGGCCTGCAATCCATTCCTAAGGATGTCTACGAGGCGGCCCGCATGGATCATGCCAGCAACTGGCGCACCTTCTACGCCATCACCCTGCCGCTCCTGAAACCGATGGTCATCGTTGTCGTCGTGCTCTGCATCATCCGCTCGGTTCAAACCTTCGATGAGCTCTATGTGCTCACCGGCGGCGGCCCCGGCTCGGCCACCATGCTGATCGTTCAATACATCTACGAGGTCGGCTTCGCCGTCCAGCCGCGCAATTTCGGTCTTGCGGCCGCGGCATCGCTGCTCCTCGGTCTGGTGCTGATCATCTTCACCGCAGTCCAGATGAGCCTCTCAAGGAAGTCGCAAAATGGCTGATATCGCTGAAAAACAAGCAGGCGCCGGCCTTTCCCGCCTGTTCACGCTGCGCCGTGGCCACAACCGCTTCGACATTGCCGACTGGCTCACCTACGGCTTCCTCGTGCTCGGCCTGCTGGTTCTGTTCCTGCCGGTTCTGTGGGTGGTGCTGTCGTCGTTCAAGACCAATGCCAACCTGCAGGAATTTCCACCGACGGTTCTGCCCTATGCGATGGAGACGGTCGATGTTGCGGGTTACGACAGGCCTCTGACCCTGTTCAACGTCAAGACGGAGGACGGCGGCGAAAAACAACTCGCCCTCATCCGCCGCGTCGGCCGCATAGCCCAGATGGTCGACCCCGCAGATCCGGAAGCCGGCAAGCTGCAGGTCAATGCCGCAGAAATCACGCCGGTCAAGAAGCTCCATTTCGCAGTCGAGAACTATTCGCGGCTTCTGTCCGGCAAGGAAAACACCATCCTTCGCTATGTCTATAACAGCCTGTTCATCACCATCGTCGCGACCATCATCACCGTCGTGATGAACTCGATGGCGGCGTTTGCCCTTTCAAAATACCGCTTCCGCGGCAGCAACCTGGCGCTGTTCGGCATTCTCTCGATGCTGATGATCCCGGCAACCGTGATCATGGTGCCGATCTACCTGATCGTCTCCAAGCTCGGCCTCGTCGGCAACCTCTGGGGCGTCATCCTGCCGACGGTCGCGACCCCAACTGGCGTGTTCCTGCTCCGACAATACATGCTCACCATTCCCGATGAGCTGATCGAGGCTGCACGCATGGACCATGCCTCGGAATGGCGGATCTTCTGGCGTATCATCCTGCCGCTTTCGACGCCGGCGCTGGCAGTGGTGGCAATCTTCTCGATCCTGTCGCGCTGGAACGACTTCCTACTGCCACTGCTGATCCTCAACAAGCGCGAGGTCTACACACTGCAACTGGCGCTGACCTCGTTCCAGACCCAGTACGAAATCCACTACGACCTGCTGCTGTCAATGACGACGCTGACCGCGCTTCCGCTGGCGATCGTCTTCATCTTCCTGCAGCGCTACATTACCACCGGCATCGCATCGACCGGCATCAAGTGAGTGAACACGATGGCAAAGCTTCAACTCGAAAATCTCCGCAAGGCCTATGGTTCGGTCGAGGTCATCCCGAAGGTCAATCTCGAGGTCAATCACGGCGAATTCGTCGTCCTCGTCGGCCCGTCCGGCTGCGGCAAGTCCACACTTCTGCGCATGATCGCGGGGCTTGAGGACACCACGTCGGGCGATATCCGTATCGATGGCGACAGCGTCACTCACGTTCCCGCCGCCGATCGCGGCGTGGCGATGGTGTTCCAGTCCTATGCGCTCTATCCGCATATGAGCGTGCGCAAGAACCTGTCCTTCGGGCTGGAAAATATCGGCATGGCCAAGGACGAGATCAACCGGCGTGTCGAGCATGCCGCCACCATGCTGCAGATCGACCAGCTCCTGGAGCGCCAGCCGCGCCAGCTTTCCGGCGGCCAGCGCCAGCGTGTGGCCATCGGCCGGGCGATTTCGCGCGATCCGAAGATCTTCCTGTTCGACGAGCCGCTGTCCAACCTTGATGCCGAGCTCAGGGTTATGATGCGTGTCGAGATTACCAAGCTGCAGAAGCGGCTCGGCAACACGATGATCTATGTGACCCACGACCAGGTCGAAGCCATGACCATGGCCGACAAGATCGTTGTCCTCAGGAAGGGCGTGATCGAGCAATACGGCGCACCGCTGGACCTTTACAATCGACCGGCCAACACCTTCGTCGCTGGCTTCATCGGCTCACCGCGAATGAACCTGATCGAGGGCTCGATTGCCTCGGCGAACGAAAATCAGGCAGTCTTTGCCACCGCCAGTGGCCTGACACTGCCCCTCGAAGGCCATTTTCCGGTAAAGGCCGGCGACCGCGTGACACTTGGCATTCGCCCGGAGGATATCGTCGCAAGCGACGATCCCGCCGGCTGGCCGCTGACGCTGAGTGTGGCCGAGCAGCACGGTGCCAACAGCTTCCTCCATGCCCACCTCGCCGACGAGACCGCACTTCTGGTGCACGAACCCGGGCAGAGCCGGCTGAAGGCCGGCGACACGATCCGCATCCTGCCAAAACCCGGCAGCTGGCACCTGTTCGATGCAGAAGGGCAGAGGATCGAAGCGCTTGGCGCGACCGCACTGGCCTAGCAATGGTAGTTAGGCTCAGGACCCACCGATTTGGATACATGGGTGTGATTCAGAGGAGCGGATAGGAGCCTGACTGATCAGTTATTTGTTGTGGCTTACGGACGAGCAAATGGCTCGTCTTCAGCCTTATTTTCTCACGAGCCATGGCCGCAAGCGCGTAGATGACCAACGTGTTCTGAGCGGCATCATCTTCGTCAACCGCAACGAGCTCAGGTGGCGCGATGCGCCGAAGGCATATGATCCGGCGAAGCTTCTTGATAACCGCTGGAAACGCTGAGGTGACCAAGGCATCTTTATCCATATGATGGAAGGCCTGGCTGTGCCTGAAGCCGCAAAGCGCACGACCATCAGGATCAATGAGACCTATCTCGAGGCCCACCGCACGGCTTCCAGCCTGCGGATAAACAAGGGGGAGCGCGGGCCGCCTGGTTGAGCGCACAAAAGGCGGCATGAACACCAAACTTCATGCCGCTACAGATGCGAGTGGTCGCCCGATCATTTTCTTCATAACGGCAGGACAGGTCAGCGATTGCACCGGTGCTGTCGCCTTGCCTGATGAGCTTCACAAGCCCAAATGGCTGCTGGCCGACCGTGGCCATGATGCCGACTGGTATCGTCACGCTTGACAGGCGAAGGGGATCCCCCCCTGCATTTCGGGTCGGATATCCCGCAATAAAACTACCAAATACGTCAAACGCCGCCACCCGATCGAGATCGTGTTCGCGTATCTCAAAGACTGGTGGCGTGTCGCTACGCGCTACGACAGTTGCCCAATGGCATTTCTCTCCGCCATCGCTCTCGCGGCATCCGTTATCTTCTGGCTCTGATCAACGAATCCTAAGCCTCATGCCGGGCCATAGCAAGGCGTTTCTGAGCCCCCAGGGCTCAGCGAGCAGCGACAAAATCTTTGAATTTAAAGGGTGTTTCTGGCGGAGAGGGGGGGATTCGAACCCCCGATACGGTTGCCCGTATGCCGCATTTCGAGTGCGGTGCATTCAACCACTCTGCCACCTCTCCATAAAGTGCCGTGGTTTGCGTCTTGGCGCGGGGTGTCTCTTAGCGGGCAAAAGGCGGATGCGCAAGGGGTTCCTCGTCGCTTTTTTGGTGCGGTTTATTGACTTCCAGCAGGCTTCATCGTATGCACCCTGCCGGATGCGTGCGTCTTCGCGAGGCACGCCTTTTCCGGGCAAACGCCCGGGCTCACCGGCAGACCGGGTTTTGAAAAGATTTTCTCTTTGAAATCCCTGCTTTAACCAGACTGACAAAAAGACGGTCGCTTTCCTCTCGAAAGCAGAACCGGGCGAGAACATGAAAGGCTAAAATATGTTCGCAGTCATCAAGACCGGCGGTAAGCAGTACCGCGTTAATGCCGAGGACGTCCTCACCATCGAAAAGCTCGATGGCGAAGCTGGCGCCACGCTCGAATTCGCAGAAGTGCTCGCCATCGGCGAAGGCGCTGATGCAACCTTCGGCGCGCCGTTCGTCAAGGGTGCCCTCGTCAAGGCTGAAGTGGTCGAGCAGACCCGCGGCAAGAAGGTCATCGCCTTCAAGAAGCGTCGTCGCCAGAACTCCAAGCGTTCGCGCGGCCATCGCCAGCACCACACGGTCATCAAGATCACCGACATCATCGCCGGCTGATCACAAAAGCAGATTTCG
Organism: Martelella endophytica; assembly: GCF_000960975.1. Lineage (NCBI taxonomy): Bacteria > Pseudomonadati > Pseudomonadota > Alphaproteobacteria > Hyphomicrobiales > Aurantimonadaceae > Martelella > Martelella endophytica. The sequence goes on from NZ_CP010803.1 coordinate 73,420, forward strand.
AAGGTTTAAAGGAGAACTCCAATGGCACATAAAAAAGCTGGCGGTTCCTCGCGCAACGGTCGCGATTCTGAGTCCAAGCGCCTTGGCGTGAAGAAGTTCGGTGGCGAGAACGTCATTCCGGGCAACATCATCATTCGTCAGCGCGGCACCAAGTGGCATCCCGGCGACAATGTCGGCATGGGCAAGGACCACACCATTTTCGCCAAGATTGAAGGCAACGTGACATTCCGTGCGCGCGCCAATGGCCGCATGTACGTGTCCGTGGCCCCGAAACAGGCCGAAGCAGCGGAATAAGCCGGAACGCTTTAAAACAGCCGGCGTCACATCGACCCGGCTTTGAATATCAGGTTACCGGACCTGGGATTTGAAAAGGAAGGGAAGATGGGACGCCACCATCTTCCCTTCTTTCGTTTCAAACCCAGGAAAGGACTGAGAAAATGCAAAGGGATCTACTGAGGGAGAGCCAATCACGGCTCGACCGGGAACGGCTAAGGCCGGATTTGCAAAGGCGGGATTGCCCCGTTCTTCTGTCGCAAAGGCTCGTCTTGAGGGCCCCGCATGAAGATGACATTGACGCCATTGCCCATCTCGCCAACAACGAAAAAATCGCGACCATGGTGTCGCGCATGCCGCATCCCTACACAAAGACAGATGCCGCCAATTTCGTGGAGCGAACCAAAGAGGGCGCGATTGGCAATTGCGTCTATGCCATCACTCGTGCCGACGACGGCGAATTCCTCGGTTGCTGCGGTATCGAGAACATGCCGGACGACGAGAGCGTCGCCGAAATCGGCTACTGGCTCGGCGAACCCCACTGGGGCAAGGGCTACACCACGGAAGCCATCCAGGTGCTGATCGACATGATCTTCCGCACGCGCAACGAGGTCGACCATGTCGACGCCCGTTGCCGGGTGGTCAACGAACCGTCGCGCCGGGTGCTGCACAAGTGCGGCTTCCAGTTCCGTGGGCCGGGCATGATCGCCTCGCTCGCCGTCGGCGGCTCCGTCGCGGTCGAATGGTACAGGCTGGAACGGCGGACCTGGATGTCGCTGAAGAGCTGGGGAGGCCAACGATGAGCGCCGAGCTTCTCGAACGCCGTCGCGGCCTGATGCCGGAGATCGAAACCGGGCGGCTGAGGCTCCGGCCGGTGCGCATGGGCGATGCGGAAGCGATTGCCTCGTCGCTTTCCGATTTCGCGATCACGCGCATGCTGACGCGTCCGCCCTACCCCTTCGCGCTGGAAGATGCCACCGACTGGCTGAACTGCGCGACGGCGGAAGGTTCGCCGCACTGGTCGGCGGCAATCACCCAGCCCGCCGATGGCGTGCTGATCGGTGTCGCAACGATCGAGCTCAGGCGTGGCGGCTATCACCTCGGTTACTGGCTGAACCGCTACTACTGGGGCCGCGGCTTCATGAGCGAAGCCGCCTCCGGCCTCGTCAACCGCTTCTTCCGGCGCATGGGCGCGGTCAACCTGCACTCGGGCGCGCTCGCCGAAAACCCGGCCTCGCTCCGGGTCCAGCAGAAGCTCGGCTTTTCGGTCACCGGGCTCCGCGACACCTATTCGGTGAGCCGGGGGCAGATGCTGCAGGAAGTCACGACGGCGCTAACGCCCGAATATTTCCGGCCTTATACGTTCTGATGAAAATAAGCGCCGGGCCGCGCGAGCGGCCCGGTGTTTATTGCTCGACAAGGCGGGTAGCTCCACCCACCATTATTTTCCCCATTGAAGCCCGCGACATTATCGTTGCCGCCATGTTTATGTTCCGAGAGGGATGCCGGCATGGTACTTCGCTACCTGAAACCGCAAGATCGAGGCAATGCCGAACGGGCCAGCGCGGCCTATCGAACCGCATTTCAGCAATATCTCCGTTACGGCACGCCGATCAGGCTTGAAGCCAAGGCCGCAGAGCCAAGCCCGACCTCTCATTACATCTGGCGCACGCAGCACGACGAACGAGTGCGCCCCTCGCACGCCGCCAATGACGGTAACATCTATGCCTTCGATAATCCTCCGGCGACCGGCAACCCAGGCGAAGCCTATGGCTGCCGCTGTTGGGCAGAACCTTACGATGCATCGACAGGCGAGTATTTCGACATTGAAATGAAAATGCCTCCCGACGCCGAATACGAGTGGCAAAACATAGACTTCGTAAACCACTATTTTTTCGGCCAGGGCAAAATCGTAACCTTAGAGCAAACCGGGCACCTTGACGAAATTGTGCAGGAATTCAAACGCATTGCTATCGACAACCCGGCGCGACTACCGGGACAAGTCGCCGACGCTGCACGAAAAAGCCGCAGCTTTTCATTTCGGGGAGACTTCACTCAAAGTTACGCCATGCTGAAAATTGTCTTCAGCATTGGCGATACAGCTATTCACGGCGAATTCTACGGAGACATCAGACATAGTCGAGAAATGCTTGAGCTCAGTGGCACGATGGATTTCACATTAAGGGATTCATTTCGAGATCCAATCGACATCGAGGATGTTCGTCTACGATCAGATCAAAAAAATATACGATCTTGTAATCGTCGCTGAACTTCGTGGCCTTGATGAGGCTTCAGCCATCGCCGATTTCGTCGCATCCCGTCTCGGGTGGGAGAAATTTCGTCAAGCCGCGTCCCTGATCAAGGTCGTCGCAAGGATGATGAGAATTGGCCAAGACATTTTGCACGTCGGAATAGATAGCTTCCCAAGAGAGCTTCTCTTCGGTACACCTTATGGTATAATTTCCGAATGGAGCGCAATCTTTCAAGGCAGAGTTGATCGCGATGTGTCGCGAAGCCGCTACCGCCGATGACCAGGAAGCGCGAAGGAAAGGTGGAAGTATGAACACCAGCCATCGCGACGGCGTCATCCCATCTCTTCACCGGCATCTTCTTCCGGCCCTCACCTTCTTTCTCAAGGTCGTGCTGTGCCTAATCGTCCTTTATGCCGCGTTTACGCTTTTGGCGTGGAGCATCAATCCGGATAGCTGGGACTATCTGAATGCGCTGATCTGGGTCGGTATCTATGCGGTTTTCTGCAGCTAGGAGGGCGGAACATGCGGAAAGCGCTCGCCTTTTTCCTGAAGACGACCGTCTCGCTTATCGTGGCCTTCACCATCTTCGTTATCTTTGAGGTCTACTATAAAAGAGGGCAGTGCATCGTCCTTCCGAATGGCACGATGCTTGCCGACAGTTTGATTTTCGGCCCACGCCACGGTGCGAGCGGACGACGCGATCTTGTTCTCCGAGATGCCGAAGGCAGGCTTCTGGCGGCGACCGACGAACCGGTCACGCTTTCCAGGGATGGAGCCGAGCCCGACCTGTTGATCCTCAGCTATGCCGGCGGTGAAATGGCCATGCCGGCCGAGACGCTCATGCGGACGATCTTCAAACGAGCCTACATGGATATGGGCCTCACACAGAATGTCTGGACGGAGGAAAATTATCCGCCGGGCACGGTGATCGCCATCACCAGCCTTGCCGTGATCCGCAATGCCCTCACCTTTGACCCCGACTTCGAAAAACGCCGTTGCGGCACGCCGCTCTTTGTTCCGGTCGCTCCGTAGCGGCGCTGAACGCCATGACGACGATACGGCCCCTGCTGCCGAAATTCATCGTTGATCGCGTTGCCGGGGCGTTGCTGTTTTTCCTGAAACTCATGCTGTCGCTCGGCGTCCTGCTTCTGTTCGCAGGCGCCATCCTCAGCCGTCAGGCTGCAATTCCACCCACAGCGGAAAGTGGTCCGAACCCTTCGCTTCAAGGTCGATCCAACCATCCTTCAGGTGTTGCGCGAGGCCGGCGTTGACGAAGGCGTAGTCGAGATATTCGCCGGTGCCTTCGGCGAAATCGGGGTGGGTCCATGAGATCAGGCCGTCATGGCGCTTGCCGAGCCGGTCGAGGGCGTCGACGGGGACGGCGTTGCGCAGATAGCGGCCGCCGCCGAGTTCCCTGCTGCCGGCCATTTCCAGATATTCCGGGCTTTCAGGCGTCATGTTGAAATCGCCGAGGATGATGAAGCCTTCGGGTGCCGGCGGGTCGGTCATGCCGAATTCTGCGCCGCCGGTCATGCCCGGTCCTTCCAACGGGAAGCCGATCAAGCGGGCCTTCAAGTATGCGATCTGGGCGATGCGCTCGTCGGCGCTCATGTGGTCGAGATGGACAGAGCAGACGCGCAGCGGGCCGAGCGGTGTTGCGATCACGGTCTCCAGCATGGAGCGCTGATAGTTCAGCTTTTCCGCCGTGCGGGTGCGCGGCAAGAGAAGATGACGAACCGAGAGCAGCGGCGTGCGCGACAGCACCATGTTGCCGAACTGCAGGCGGCGCTCGACGATGCGGCCGCCTTCACGGGTGAAATCGAGATGGAGGTCGGCGCCGGGGCCATAGGCGGCGAAATAATCCGGGAACAGGGTGCCGATTTCGGCGACCATGTCGCGCTCGCCATTCTTCGGAAAACCGCGGGTCACCTCCTGCAGCGCGATCACATCGGCGCCTTCAAGGCTTGCCGCGATGCGTTCGAGATCGTAGCGGCCGTCGAGACCCGTGCCGAACTGGATGTTGTAGCTGACGATTTTCACGATATTCTTTGACCTCCGGGCCGGCTGCCTATAACCATGCGGCTGGTTTTATCCGGCAAATACCCAATCGCAAGTGACAGAAAAATGAAATTTCTCGACGAGGCAAAAGTCTATATTCGCTCCGGAGACGGTGGCGCGGGATCGATCTCGTTCCGCCGCGAGAAATATATCGAGTTCGGCGGACCGGATGGCGGTGACGGCGGACGCGGCGGCGATGTCTGGGTGGAGGCCGTCGACGGCCTCAACACGCTGATCGATTTCCGCTACCAGCAGCATTTCAAGGGCGCGACCGGCGGCCACGGCATGGGCCGCAACCGCACCGGCGCGAACGGCGACAGCGTGACGCTGAAGGTTCCGGTCGGCACCCAGGTCTTCGAGGAAGACCAGGAAACGCTGATCTGCGACCTGACCAGGATCGGCGATCGCTACCGGCTTGCCGCCGGCGGCAATGGCGGCTTCGGCAATGCCCATTTCAAGTCGTCCACCAATCAGGCGCCGCGCTGGGCCAATCCCGGCCTCGAGGGCGAGGAGAAGACTGTCTGGCTCCGGCTGAAGCTGATTGCCGATGCCGGTCTTGTCGGCCTGCCGAATGCCGGCAAGTCGACCTTCCTCGCAACCGTCACCCGGGCGCGGCCGAAGATCGCCAACTATCCGTTCACGACGCTGCATCCCAATCTCGGCGTCGCCAGCATTGACGGGCGCGAATTCATCCTCGCCGACATTCCGGGCCTGATCGAGGGCGCGCATGAGGGCATCGGCATCGGCGACCGCTTCCTTGGCCATGTCGAGCGCACCCGCGTGCTGCTCCACCTCGTTTCGGCGCAGGAAGAAGACGTGGCGAAAGCCTACCGTACGGTGCGCAACGAGCTTGAAGCCTATGATGTCGATCTTGGCGAAAAGCACGAGATCGTGTCGCTGTCGCAGGTCGATATTCTCGACGAGGCGACGCTGAAGGACAAGAAGGCGGCGCTGGAAAAGGCAAGCGGCGGCCCCGTGCATGCGATTTCCGCAGTGGCGCAGATCGGCATGACCGATGTGCTGCGCGAACTCGCCAGCGTCATCCGCGCCGAAGAGGCGCGCCTCGGCATTTCGGCGCCCGAGCCCGGTGAAGACAAGGGCCGCCACGACAAGTGGGAGCCCTGAGATGAGCGGGCGTTCGCTTTCTCACTACAGGCGGATCGTCATCAAGATCGGTTCGGCGCTTCTGGTTGACCGGGAACGCGGATTGAAACGGGAATGGCTCGACCGGCTTTGCGATGACATTGCGGCGCTGAAGGCCGCAGGCGTTGACGTGCTGGTGGTTTCCTCAGGCGCCGTCGCGCTCGGCCGCACCGTGCTCCACACCCATGCCGGCGCGCTGAAGCTGGAAGAAGCGCAGGCGGCAGCCGCGGTCGGCCAGATCGGCCTTGCCGGCGCCTGGACGGAGAGCCTCAGGCAGCACGACATCCTCGCCGGACAGATCCTGCTGACGCTGCAGAACACCGAGGAACGCCGGCAATATCTGAATGCCCGCGCCACGATCCGGCAGTTGCTGAAACTCTCGGCCGTGCCGATCATCAACGAGAATGATACGATCGCCACCTCCGAGATCCGCTACGGCGACAATGACCGGCTGGCGGCGCGCGTGGCAACGATGATCGGCGCCAATCTGCTGATCCTTCTGTCAGATATCGACGGGCTCTACACCGCCCCGCCGCATCTCGATCCCGAGGCCCGGTTCCTGCCGGAAATCGAGGCGATCACGCCGGAGATCGAGGCGATGGCCGGAGGGGCGGCGTCGGAACTCTCGCGCGGCGGCATGCGCACCAAGATCGAGGCCGGCAAGATCGCGACCGTCGCCGGCTGCGCGATGATCATCGCCTCGGGCAAGATCGACCATCCGCTGAAGGCGATCGAGAACGGCGAACGCCACTCGCTGTTTCATGCGGCGGGCGAGCCGGTCAATGCGCGCAAGACCTGGATTGCCGGCCAGCTTCTGCCGGCGGGCACGATCCATATCGATGACGGCGCGGTGGCGGCGCTGAAACGCGGCAACAGCCTGCTTTCGGCCGGCGTTGTCTCGGTCGACGGCCATTTTTCGCGCGGCGATACGGTGGCGATCGTCAATGCCCAGGGCGGAGAGATCGCCCGCGGCCTCTCCGGTTACGACAGCGACGAGGCCCGTGCCATTGCCGGGGTGAAAACCGGCGGCATCGAAGCCATATTGGGATACCCCGCACGCGCAGCGATGGTCCACCGCGACGACCTGGTGATGACGACGGGAAAGACGAGAAAGAGGAACGAGGCCCATGCTTGACCGCAAGGAAGATGTCGCAGCCGTGATGGCGGCGCTTGGCCGACGCGCCCGCGCCAGTGCCCACGCCCTCGCCATCGCGTCGACGGAAACCAAGGACAGGGCCCTGGAGGCCATGGCCCGCGAGATCATGGCCCGCAAGGCCGAAATCCTTGCCGAGAATGCGAGAGATGTTGCCCGTGCGAAGGAAAACGGCATTTCCGGCTCCTTCCTCGACCGGCTGGAGCTCAATGACGACCGTGTCGCCGCCATAGCCGACGGCATTCGCGCGATTGCCGCGCTGAAGGATCCGGTCGGCGATGTGATCGCGGCATGGGACCGGCCGAACGGGCTGAAGATCGAGCGCGTGCGCACGCCGCTCGGCGTCATCGGCGTTATTTATGAAAGCCGCCCGAATGTGACGGCGGATGCCGGCGCGCTCTGCCTGAAGGCCGGCAATGCCGTGATCCTGCGCGGCGGTTCGGATTCCGCTCTCTCGGCCGCCGCCATCCATGAGGCGCTGAAGGCGGGCCTATCCGAGGCTGGCCTGCCCGAAGACGCCATCCAGATCGTGCCGACCACCGACCGCGCCGCCGTCGGCGAGATGCTGTCCGGCCTTTCCGGCAATATCGACGTGATCGTGCCGCGCGGCGGAAAAAGCCTCGTCGCCCGTGTGCAGACGGAAGCGCGCGTGCCGGTTTTCGCCCATCTCGAAGGCCTCTGCCACATCTATGTCGACAAGTCCGCCGACCTCGACATGGCGAGGGAGATTGTCGTCAATGCCAAGATGCGCCGCACCGGGATCTGCGGTGCTGCGGAAACGCTGCTGATCGACCGCGCCGCCGCCGAAACCTTCGCCGGCACGCTGATCGAGGCCCTGGAAGCGAAAGGCTGCCTGGTGCGGGTCGACCACGAAATGATCGACTATGCCAAGGGCCGCGAGGAAGCGAGCGAGACCGACTGGACGACAGAATATCTCGACGCGATCATTTCGGTGAAGCTCGTCGATGGCATTTCCGGCGCCATCGAACACATCGAGAAATACTCATCCCACCACACCGAGGCCGTGATCGCCGAGGACCCGGAGGTGGTCGCCCGCTTCTTCAACGAGATCGATTCCGCCATCCTGCTGCACAATGCCTCGACCCAGTTTGCCGATGGCGGCGAATTCGGCATGGGGGCCGAGATCGGCATTGCCACCGGCAAGATGCATGCGCGCGGTCCGGTCGGCGTTGAGCAGCTCACCTCGTTCAAATATCTGGTGCGCGGCAGCGGCCAGACGCGGGCCTGACGGTTTGTCGGAGATCGAACGCCGCCATCTGGTCATGCCGCATCTTCAACCCGGCATGAGCGTCGGCCTGTTCGGCGGGTCGTTCAACCCGCCGCATGAGGGGCATCTGCTGGTGGCAAGCCTCGCCATTCAGCGGCTCGGCCTCGACCAGCTCTGGTGGCTTGTTACCCCCGGCAATCCGCTGAAGAGCGGCAACGGCCTGGCGCCGCTTGCCGAACGGCTGGCGCTTTCCGAGGCGATGGCGCGCGATCCGCGCATCCAGGTCACCGCATTCGAGAAATCGCTGGGTACGGCCTATACCGCCCGCACCATCCGCCACATCACCCGCCGCCATCCGGACGTCCATTTCGTCTGGGTCATGGGCGCCGACAATCTCGGCAGCTTCCATCGCTGGCAGGAGTGGCGCCGCATTGCCGAGACCGTGCCGATCGCCGTTATCGACCGGCCTGGGGCGACGCTCACCTACCTCTCCTCCAAGGCCGCCCGCACGCTCGACAAGGCCCGCGTTCCCGAGCGCGCCGCGAAGGCGCTGCCAAGGATGAAGCCGCCGGCCTGGACCTTCATCCATGGCCCGCGCTCGTCCGTCTCCTCCACCGCGCTCAGACTGGAAAAGAACCGATGAAGCTCGAAATCGTCGCCGACATCACCGATCCCGGCAAGCCTGGCGGCGCCAGCGACGACCGCTATGGCTGGAACGCGAACGCGGTCTTCGTCATCGACGGCGCCACCGGCATCGGCGACCGGGAGGTCATGGCGGAAGGTGACGCCGCCTGGCTTGCCGGCCATGCCGCGCGGATGTTTGCCGCAGCAGAAGATCGAGCGGTGGCCGAGACCGTAGCCGAGATCAACGCCTCCGCCCGTGACATCTATTACGCGGCTGCGGAAACCGATGACCTGCCGCGCTACATGTGGCCCGCCGCTGCCTTCCAGATGCTCCGGATCGAGGATGACCATCTCGTCACCTACGGGCTTGGCGATTGCCGGCTGTTCCTGCAGGACGCGGTGTCGGGCAATGTCTTCGAGACCTCGGCGCTGAAGGGCAACCGCGATCTCGAGATCGCCGCCGCCCACGCCCATCTTGCCCGCATCGGCGGGTTCAAGGGTGCGGCCGATATCAGCGGCGATGCCGAAACGCTGGCCATGCTGCGCGCGGGCCGCGCCCGCCACAACACGCCGGATGGCCGCGTCTTCACCCTCGGCCTCGTGCCCGAGGCAGCCGACAGGATCGTGCGCGAGGCAACCGGCATCATGGCCCCTGCCCGCGGCCTGCTCTGCTCCGATGGCTTTGCCGCCCTGGTTGACAATTACGACGCGTTTTCGCCGGAAAGCCTGATCGAAGCCGCATTCAGCGATGGCCTTCCGGCACTGCTTGAGATCCTCCGCCAGATCGAGCGGGAGCAGGATCCGGACGGCGAAAAGTACCCGCGCTACAAGGTCAGCGATGACGCCGCAGCCGTCGCCTTCCGTGTCCTCTAGGTCGCGCCCGAATATTTCGGCACAGGAAATACTTGCAACACGGGCCTTTTGACCCCACCATTAGGGGGCAGATCTCGCGAAAAAGTCGCGAGTCGCACCCCATGCTTGTTCCAGATGAAAGGAAGAACCCTGCCAACATTGCACGCCAAGAGTGCAGCCAACGAAACTGCACTGCAAAGCCGGAACAGCGGCACCCACGCCGCCGACCAGGCTCTCTCCGCCGTCCTCGCAAGCCTCGAGGACTCCAAGGCAGAAGATATTGTAACCATCGACATCCGCGGCAAATCGGCCCTCGGCGACCACATGGTGGTTGTGTCCGGGCGCTCGAACCGTCACGTGATGGCGATCTGCGACCATCTGGTCAAGGACATCAAACAGTCGGGCGCAGGCGTCCCGAAGGTCGAAGGCCAGGAGGCCGGCGACTGGGTGCTGATCGACACCGGCGATGTGATCGTCCATGTATTCCGGCCGGAAGTCCGCGAGTTCTACAATATCGAAAAGATGTGGTCGGCCCCCGAGATGAACGAGGGACGCCTGCACTGACATGCGCCTTTAGCGGCGGGAGGAGAACGGCCGGCATCCAGCCTGAGCCGTCCATGTTTTTTGTGGCCTTTTCCCGGCCCACATGAGGCGACCTGTCCGGACGGACCGCAGGGCGGTTGTTGCGGATGAAGAGATGACACGATGCAGATCGGCATATTCGCGGTCGGAAGACTGAAGTCCGGACCGGAAAAGGACCTTGTTGCGCGCTATCTCGACCGGCTGAAGAAGACCGGCAAGGCGCAGGGGCTCGATTTTTCCAAAGTCACCGAAATCAATGAAAGCCGCGCCGGCAATGCCGCAACGCGCAAGCGCGAGGAAGCGGCGGCTCTCGAAAACATTCTTAGCCCCGAAACCGTGCTGGCGCTGCTCGACGAGCACGGCAAATCGCTCGACAGCCTTGGTTTTGCCGGGGAAATCGAGAAATTCCGCGACAACGGCAAGCGCGAGATGATCTTCGCCATCGGCGGCGCCGATGGGCTTGATCCGGCGCTGACGGAGCGTGCCGACCTCGTCATCAATTTCGGCAACATGACATGGCCGCACCAGATCGTGCGTATCCTGCTTGCCGAACAGCTCTACCGCGCCGTCACACTGATGGCCGGACACCCCTATCACCGCGCATGATTACGAATAAAGATCATCAACTGTTTGTGTGTTAAACTGTCGTTCGTCATTCGTTAACCTGTGAGCGTTCTAAATCTCCTGTCACCCACGGCGAAGACAAACTGAATGGCCCATCCGGCGGCAAAATCGGCAAGACCCAGCCTCGGCAGAGCAATCGTTCTGCTGACCGGTGCCCTGTGGCTGACCGCAGGTCCCGTTCTGGCGCAAGGTGCTGCGACCAATGCAGGGCCGGAAAAGGATTCCGAAGCGCTCGTCGACCAGCTCACCTCCGAGCGCGCCGACAAGATGGTCGAGCTCGACCGGCTGCAGTCATCGATTTCGTTGTCGAACGAGAAGATGGAGAGCCTGAAGTCCGAGATCGAGAAGCTTTCCGGCGATACGGCCAGCCTGAAACAGGCGCTCGTCGCCTCCGCCGAACGCCGGCGCAAGCTGGAAGAACAGATCGGCGCCAGCGAGACGGAGATTGCCAAACTCGCCGACGAGGAGACCGACCTGCATGCGGCGCTCAACCGCGAGCGCGATGTTCTGGCCGATGTTCTGGCGGCGCTGCAGCGTATGGGCCGCGACCCGCCGCCTGCCCTGCTGGTCTCGCCCGGTGATGCCCTCGATTCCGTGCGTAGTGCCATTCTGCTGAACGGCGTCGTTCCCGAAATGCGTGACAAGATGGAGACGGCGCTTGCCAATCTGCGCCGCCTGCAAGAGGTGAAGCAGGAGAAGGAAGCCGCCCGCGACAAGCTCGCCGCCGATCTGGACGGGCTTGCCGAGGAGCAGCAGCGCATGGACCTGCTGATCGCGGAGAACAACAAGGCAAGCGACAGCAATGCCGCCGAGCTTGCCGCAGAACAGCAGCAGGCGGAGGCGTTGGCGGCCAAGGCCGGCGACCTCAACGGCCTCATCGCATCGCTTGAGACCGACATCACCTCGGCCCGCAATGCGGCGCTCCTGGCCCGGCAGGAAGCGGAGAAGCGCGCCGAGATGACCGAGGCGCAAAAGCGGCACGCGCGTGAAGAAATGCTGGCGGGCATGCCCGACAAAAACCGCATTAGCCCCGCATATCCCTTCTCGGAATTGAAGAACCGTCTGGTTCTGCCGGTCGAGGGCGAAATTGTCAGGCAGTACGGAGACCCGGACGGCACGGGCCACGAGGCGACCGGCATTACCATTGCCGCCCGCCCCGGAGCGCTGGTAACGGCACCCGCGGACGGCACGGTGGTTTACGCCGGGCGCTTCAGGAGTTACGGAGAAATGGTCATCCTCAATGTCGGCGACGGATATCATCTCGTCATGACCGGCATGGATGGCCTGAAGGTCCATCAGGGGGATTTCGTCTTCTCGGGCGAACCGCTGGCGGATATGGGCGCCACCCGCATTGCAAGTGCGGCAACGCTGGCGCTGGAAACGGATAGGCCGACGCTCTACATTGAGTTTCGGCAAAACGGCAAACCGGTCGATTCTCACACCTGGTGGGCGGACGAAAATGATGGAAAGGCACGTAATGATACGTAGGGCAACGCTTCTGCTGGCGGGCGTCGTGATTGGCGCTTCGGCGACCGGGATTCTCATCTCGGCAGACATTCCCGCGCGCGCGGCAAGCGACGACACGACCTACCACGAAATGTCGCTGTTCGGCGATGTCTTCGAGCGCGTGCGCAGCCAGTATGTGTCGCCGCCGGACGAGAAGAAGATGATCCAGGATGCCATCAACGGCATGCTGAACGGTCTCGACCCGCATTCGAGCTACATGACGGCCGAAGAATCCACCGAGATGCGCGACCAGTCGAAGGGCGAATTCGGCGGCCTCGGCATCGAGGTGACGATGGAGGATGACGTCGTCAAGGTCGTCGCCCCGATCGACGATACGCCCGCCTCCAACGCCGGCGTGCTGACCGGCGACAAGATCATCGAGATCGACGGCGAGAGCGTGCGCGGCATGACGCTGAACGACGCGGTCGACAGGATGCGCGGCGAAGTCGGCGAGCCGATCGACATCACCATCCTGCGCGACGGCGTCACCAAGCCGATCGAGATGACCATCGTGCGCGGCATCATTCCGGTGCAGTCGGTCAAGTGGCGGGTCGAAAACGACAATATCGGCTACATCCGGCTGACCACCTTCATGAACGAGAAGCTCGATGACAGCCTCAACGAGGCGATCGAGGAGATCAAGAAAGAGGTGCCCGAGGACCAGCTGAAGGGCTATATCCTCGACCTGCGCCTGAACCCCGGCGGCTTCCTGAACCAGGCTGTTGCCGTGGCCGATACCTTCCTCGACGAGGGCGAGGTGGTTTCCACCCGCGGCCGCAACGCCGAGGAAACCCGCCGCTTTAACGCCGGCCCTGGCGACCTCACCGACGGCAAGCCGCTGATCGTTCTGGTCAATGGCGGTTCGGCATCGGCATCGGAAATCGTCGCCGGCGCGCTGCATGACCTGAAGCGCGCGACGCTGGTCGGCACCCGCACCTTCGGCAAGGGCTCGGTCCAGACCATCGTTCCGCTTGGCGAGGACGGCTCCTTGAGGCTGACGACGGCGCTCTACTACACGCCGTCGGGCACCTCTATCCAGGGCACCGGCATCGAGCCCGACATCATTGTCGAGCAGAAGCTTCCGGAAGACCTCGAAGGCCTGATCCGGCCGGAGGGTGAATCGACGCTGCGTGGCCACATCCAGGGCGACAAGGAAACCGACGAGGGCTCCGGCTCGGTCGCCTATGTCCCGCGCGACATCGAGGACGACCTCCAGCTCAAATATGCCATCGACCTGATGGAGGGCACGGAGAAGAACGACGCCTATCCGGCCGACCCCGCCAAGGCCGTCGAAAAGCTCCAGGCCGCCAAGAAGGCGGACGAGGCCAAGGCCGAGCCCGAAAAGGCAAACTGATGGACAAGAAGAAGGCCGGGTTTCCCCGGCCTTTTTTTTGCGCTCCGCTGACGCTGGCGCGCTATCGCTTCGGACGACCTAACCCGGCCGCCCCGAGGGGGCGAACTGGGCGACGAGCGTGTGCATGTCGCCGGGATAGGTGAGGTTGACCTGGGTGATCGAACCGGTGGTGTTCCAGGTGCGCCGGGCGACCACGAGACACGGCGTGCCCTCGCGCAGGTCCAGCAACTCGGCTTCCGCCCGCCCGGCGGCTGTGGCGTTGATGCGGTGTTCGGCGGCGCTCCAGGGCACCTGTTCAAGAAGCCAGGTTCCGGGCGGCGATTTCGAGAAATCGGTTTGCCGCGCCTGCGGCACCTCCGCGAGGTTGATGAGACGGTCCTCCAAGCAGAAGGGCCGACTGCCGGCGACGTGCAGACTGCGCAGATGCAGAAGCTCCTCCGGCCTCTCAAGCATGAGTCGCCGTCGGTCCGCTGCATCGGCGCTGCGGATGGCGCTTTCAATCGGGCGGAAATCATAGGCAAGACCAAGCGCCCGCACCTCGCGCTCAAGCTGATGGATCTCCATGACGGCGGAGAGCACTTCCGGCTGGCGGACATAGGAGCCGGACTTGCGGCGCCGCTCGATCAGCCCCTTGCGGACGAGTTCCGAAAGCGCCTTGTTGACCGTCATGCGCGAGCAGCCGTAATGGGCCGTCAGCTCGTGCTCGAAGGGAATGCGGGTGCCCGGCGGCCACTCGCCGGAGAGGATACGGTCCTCCACCTCCCGTTCGATGCGGGCATGCAGCGCCAGCGGGCGGCTCTCCTTCCCCTCGGCCATCCGCCTATCCCTGGCTCGCCGCGGCAATCACCTCGGCGCGGATTTCCTCGGTCAGCTTCATCCTCAGCTTGGCAAACTCCGGATCGGCCTTGAGGCGATAGTCGCGTGGGTGGGCGAAATCAACGGGCGTGACCGACGAGATCCGTCCCGGCCGCGCCGACATGGTGACGACGCGCGATGCCATGAACACCGCCTCCTCGATATCGTGGGTGACGAAGATCACCGTCTTCTTGTCCCGCTCCCAGATGCCGAGCAGAAGCTCCTGCATCAGTCCGCGGGTCTGATTGTCGAGCGCGCCGAAGGGCTCATCAAGCAGCAGGATCTTCGGATCATTGGCAAGCGCCCGGGCGATGGCCGTCCTCTGCTGCATGCCGCCGGAAAGCTGTTTCGGCCAGTGATCGGCGAAGGCCGAAAGGCCGACGCGATCGAGATAGAGATCGACCGTTTCCTTGATGGCCGAAGCCTTCATGCCCTTTTCGCGCAGGCCGAAGCCGACATTCTCGCGGATCGTCAGCCAGGGAAATAGCGTGTAGGACTGGAACACCATGCCACGATCGGCCCCCGGCCCCCTGATCTCCTTACCATCCAGATAGACAGCGCCAGTGGTCGGCCTGTCGAGGCCGGCGACGATGCGCAGAAGCGTCGACTTGCCACAGCCGGACGGGCCAAGGATGGTGACGAAATCGTTCTTTTCGAGCGTCAGGTCGGTCGGCGACAGCGCCTGCACCGGCTTTGAGCCCCGACGGCCGGGAAAGACACGCGAAATGCCTTTGACTTCGAGTTCCGGCGCGCTCATGCGAACCTCCAGGCAAAAAGATGGCGGTTCACCATCTTGAAGGCGAAATCGGAGATGAGGCCGATCACACCGATGACGATGATGCCGAAGATGATCTGCCCGGTCGCCATCAGCGCCTGCGAATTGATGATCATGTAGCCGATGCCCGATGAGGCGCCGATCAGCTCGGCGACGATGACATAGGTCCAGGCCCAGCCGAGCACGAGACGCAGCGTTTCGGCGATATCAGGGGCGGAGGCCGGCAGCAGCACGCGCCGGACGATGCCCCGGTCAGTGGCACCCAGCGTGTAGGCGGCCTCCACCAGATCGCGCCTGGTATTGGCGACATAGACCGCGACCATGAGGATGATCTGAAACACGGCGCCGATGAAAATCACCAGCAGTTTCTGCATCTCGCCGATGCCGGCCCAGAGGATCAGCAGCGGCACAAAGGCGGAAGCGGGCAGGTAGCGGGCAAACGAGACGAAGGGCTCGAGCAGCGCCTCGATCGGTTTGTAGGCCCCCATGGCGATGCCCACGGGTACGGCCACGATCGACGCCAGCACGAAGCCGCCGACGACGCGCCAGACGGTGATGCCGATATCGCCGAGAAAGCCGCGCTTCGACAAGAGCCACCAACCATCCTTCATCATGGTGATCGGATCCGCCAGAAAGGTCTTCGACACGAACCCGCCGAAGGTCGCAAACGACCAACCGGCAAAGAAGATCACGAAGAACAGGATGCCAAGCGACAATCTGAGCTTCGGACTGATAGGCTCAAGCGGTTTCATCGGGTCTCCGTGTTTGGGTGGCGGGCATGTGAGGCACTTTTCTTTGCCGGCTGGTTATTGCCGGCTTTGGAAGGAGCAAGGGCATGCAAATTTGGCAAGCCCTCACCTCCTATTCTGCGTCATCCTCGGGCTTGACCCGAGGATCCAATCACCCTTCCCCGCGAGCGACGTTGGCGTTTCCTTTTGGCAACGCCGCATCTGAACAAACCAACGCCACCCATGCGCCACGTGGCTAGATCCTCGGGCCAAGCCCGAGGATGACGCTTGCGGGAAGGACATGCCTCCAGGTCTATGCGGCTTGCCTCACTCCTGGATAAACGACGGATCGGCGAGCGTCGTCAGGTCCGGGATTTCGCGGATCACGCCGGCATCGAGCAGCAGCTGGGCTGCATCGGCCGAGAAATCGTTGAACTCGCCGCCGAAGAAGGCGATCGCGGCATCGCGGTCCTGCCATTCGAGATACTGTGCCGAGCCGGCGAACTGTTCCGCCGTCTGGTTCACGTCGGCACCCATGATCTCGTAGGATTTTTCCGGTTCGGCGGCGATCATGTCGAGCGCTTCGTAATAGGATGTGGCGATCGCCTTGGCGGCATCCGGGTTCTCCTCAAGGAAGGCCGGCGTGCAGCCGAACGTGTCCATGACCGCCGGATAGTCGAGCGTGGTCGCGATGATCTTGCCGGCGTCGGGCGCTTCGCGGACCGATGACAGGTAAGGCTCATAGGTCATCGCGGCATCGTTCTGGCCGGCGATGAAGGCCTGGGCGGCCGGACCGGGTTCAAGATTGACGACCTTGACATCATCCATCGTCATGCCGTTTTCCTTGAGGATCCAGGCGAGGTAGAAATAGGGTGAGGTGCCGGGCGCGGAGGCCGCGACGGTCTTGCCTTTCAGGTCGGCGATCGAACTGATCTCGTTACGCACCACCATGCCATCGGCGCCGTGGGACTTGTCGAGCTGGAAGATCTGCGTGGTCGGCACGCCGGCGGCGGCCCAGACGATCCAGGTCTCGACCGTCGTCGCCGCGCACTGGATGTCGCCGGAGGCCAGCGCCAGATGGCGGCTTGCCTGCGGGATCTTGACGAGATCGACATCAAGACCGTTCTTTTCAAAAATGCCCGCTTCCTTGGCGAGCGTCAGCGGCGCAAAGCCCGTCCAGCCGGACAGGCCGATCGAGACCTTGGTTTCCTGCGCATATGCGGATGTCGCCAGAGCCGAAGCTGCAATGGCGGTTGCTGCAAGCCATTTCATGTGAAGAACCCCTCTTTTACGGGCGTCTTGGCCCTTGTTGCGAGGATGCCAGTGTAGACGGGATTCGATTTTGTTGTCTAGACATAACAGACGCAGCAAACGCTGTTGTTCATCATAGAAGACCCTCATCCGGCCTTCGGCCACCTTCTCCCCAAGGGGAGAAGGGGACGGCGGAGAGGCCTTTCATCCCAGATGACTCGGCGCAAGCCGCTTTCTCCCCTCGCCCCGCAGGGGAGAGGGTGGCGCGGATGCGCCGGGTGAGGGGCGGAACCCCGGTGCTTGTTATTTTCCTCAACCAATACCGATCAGTTCCCCAGAATACCCGGCAACCTGAGGCCCATCTTCTTCGCATGGTCGATGGCGATGTCGTAACCGGCATCGGCATGGCGCATGACGCCGGTGGCCGGGTCGTTCCACAGCACGCGGCCGATGCGGCGGGCGGCATCATCCGAGCCATCGCAGCAGATCACCATGCCGGCATGCTGGGAGAAGCCCATGCCGACGCCGCCGCCGTGATGCAGCGACACCCAGGTAGCGCCGGACGCGGTGTTGAGCAGCGCGTTCAGGAGCGGCCAGTCGGAAACGGCATCGGAACCATCCTGCATGGATTCCGTTTCGCGGTTCGGCGAGGCGACGGAGCCTGAATCGAGATGGTCGCGGCCTATCACGATCGGCGCCTTCAGCTCGCCATTCTTCACCATCTCGTTGAAGGCAAGACCAAGCCGGTGGCGATCGCCGAGGCCGACCCAGCAGATGCGGGCGGGCAGGCCCTGGAAATGAATGCGCTCACGCGCCATGTCGAGCCAGTTGTGCAGGTGGGTGTTGTCCGGCAGCAGTTCCTTGACCTTCTGATCGGTTTTGTAGATGTCCTCCGGATCGCCGGAAAGGGCTGCCCAGCGGAACGGGCCGATGCCGCGGCAGAACAGCGGTCGGATATAGGCCGGCACGAAACCGGGGAAGTCGAAGGCGCGCTCGCAGCCCTCTTCCTTGGCCATCTGGCGGATGTTGTTGCCGTAATCGACGGTCGGAATGCCCATGTCATGAAAGGCGAGCATGGCTTCCACATGGGTGCGCATCGAGGCGCGCGCGGCCTTTTCCACGGCCTTGGGATCGCGCTCCGCCTTGTCGCGCCATTCGCCGAGGCTCCAGCCGGCCGGCAGATAGCCATTGACCGGGTCATGGGCAGAGGTCTGATCGGTGACGATATCGGGCCGGACGCCGCGCTTGACGAGTTCGGGAAGGATTTCCGCCGTGTTGCCGAGCAGGCCGACGGATTTCGCCTCGCCCGCCTTCGTCCAGGCATCGATCATGGCGAGCGCTTCGTCCAGCGTCTCGGCCTTTTCATCGACATAGCCGGTGCGGATGCGGAAATCGATGCGGGTCGGATCGCATTCGACGGCGAGGCAGGAGGCGCCGGCCATGACGGCAGCAAGGGGCTGGGCCCCACCCATGCCGCCAAGACCGCCGGTGAGGATCCACTTGCCCTTGAGGTCACCATTATAGTGCTGGCGGCCTGCCTCCACGAAGGTTTCGTAAGTGCCCTGCACGATGCCCTGCGCACCGATATAGATCCAGGAGCCGGCCGTCATCTGGCCGTACATCATCAGGCCCTTCTTATCGAGCTCGTGGAAGTGATCCCAGTTGGCCCAATGCGGCACGAGGTTGGAATTGGCGATCAGAACCCGCGGCGCATCGGCATGGGTGCGGAACACGCCGACAGGCTTGCCCGACTGCACCAGCAGCGTCTCGTCGTCTTCCAGCGTCTTCAGCGTGTCGACGATCTTGTCGAAATCGCCCCAGGTGCGGGCCGCGCGGCCGATGCCGCCATAGACGACAAGCTCATGCGGCTTTTCGGCGACATCCGGATCGAGATTGTTCATCAGCATCCGGAGCGGCGCTTCGGTGAGCCAGCTCTTGGCGTTGAGCTCCGTACCGGTCGGGGCGTGAATTTCGCGGGCATTGTGTCGCGGGTTGTCGGTCATGGCTTGTTCCCTCTTTTACATGCGTGCGGAAAACGACAGGCGTTCGATCCGCTCGAGAATATCCTGCAGATGGCTTCGCAGCTTTTCCGCCTTGGCCTCGTCATAGGCAAAGGGCGGCGCTTCGGTTGTCAGATGGGTCGATTGCGCCAGCTCCATCTGGATGGCGTGCACGCCGGTCTCCGGCTTGCCGTAATGCCGCGTCGTCCAGCCGCCCTTGAAGCGGCCATTGACGGCATGGTCATAACCGGGCGCATGAGCGACCACACTTTGCGCCGCCGCCTCGAATTCGGGCGCTGAGGTGACGCCGAGATTGGTGCCGATGTTGAAATCCGGCAGCTTGCCTTCAAACAGGAAGGGAATGTGCGAGCGGATCGAGTGGCAGTCATAGAGAATGGCAATGCCATGCTCCCGCCGCACCCGTTCGATCTCTGCCGCCAGCGCCGCGTGATAGGGGGAATGGAAAGCCTCGATCCGCTCCGCGATATCGGCCTCTGTCGGCTCCTCGCCCTCGTTCCAGATCGGCTTGCCGTCGAAATCCGTCTCCGGCACCAGGCCCGTGGTGTTCTGTCCGGGATAGAGGCTCGCACCAGAGGGATCGCGGTTGGCGTCAATGACATAGCGATGGAATGTCGCCTTCACTGTCGTCGCATCGGCAAGCAGCCCGTCATACAGCCGGTCGACGTGCCAGTCGGTATCGGCGAGCAGGCGGCCGTTTTCATTGAGCCGCGCCTCGATCTCCGGCGGGACATGGGTGCCGGTGTGCGGGAATCCGAGGATGACCGGCGACGAGCCATGTTTGACGATTACGGGATCAGTCATGGGAAAATATTCCTCTGTCTGGAATTCTGGCTGGCCGGCCGGCCCTCATCCGGCCTTCGGCCACCTTCTCCCCAAGGGGAGAAGGTGACGCCGGCGCCGCTCTGCCTTTCCGCTTGTTCCGGAGAGGGCTGTTTCTCTCCCCCTCGCCCCGCAGGGGAGAGGGTGGCGCGAATGCGCCGGGTGAGGGGCGGAACCCGCAGCATTGGCGAGGCCATCATACCGAAATCTCCGGCAACACCCCTGCCCCGACAGCATCGATCAGCACGCCATCGCGCACCGCCGCCGCCGCCTTCTCAAGGTCACCGGCCATGTACCGGTCGCTCTCGAGCGTCGGCACCAGCACGCGGAAGGCGGCAATCACCCGCTGCAAAGCCAGGCTGGTGACAAGCGGCGCACGCAGCTCCACGCCCTGCGCACCGCAGAGCGCCTCGATGCCGATGATGTTGGCCAGATTGTCGGTCATCGCCAGTAGCCGCCGCGCGCCGTGGCAGGCCATCGACACGTGGTCTTCCTGATTGGCCGAGGTCGGCGTGGAATCGACCGATGCCGGATGCGCCATCTGCTTGTTCTCGCTCATCAGCGCAGCCGAGGTGACCTCCGCGATCATCAGCCCGGAATTGAGCCCCGGCTTTTTCGACAGAAAGGCGGGCAGACCAAAGGAAAGCGCGGGGTCCACCAGAAGCGCAATCCGCCGCTGGGCGATCGCACCGATCTCGCAGACCGCAATGGCGATCTGGTCGGCAGCGAAGGCGACCGGCTCCGCATGGAAATTGCCGCCGGAAACGACGCTGTCGTCGAAAAGCACCAGCGGGTTGTCGGTCGCGGCATTGGCCTCGATTTCGAGCGTGCGGCCGGCCTGGCGCAGAAGGTCGAGGCAGGCGCCGTCAACCTGCGGCTGGCAGCGAATGCAATAGGGATCCTGCACCCGCTCGTCGCCATCGATATGCGAAACGCGGATTTCGGAGCCTTCGAGCAGGGCGCGCAAGCTTGCCGCCGCATCGATCTGGCCCTGATGGCCACGCAGCGTATGAATGTCCGGGTGGAACGGCGCCGGCGAACCCATCGCCGCATCGGTGGAGAGCGCCCCGGTGACGAGCGCGGTGGCGGCACAGCGGAAGGCGCGAAACAGGCCGGCAAGCGCCAGCGCGGTCGAAACCTGTGTTCCGTTGATCAACGCAAGCCCTTCCTTGGCGGCGAGCTGAACGGGCGTCAGGCCAGCTCTTTCCAGCGCTTCCCGGCCGGAAAGCCGCTCACCGGCGTAAAAGGCTTCGCCCTCTCCCATCATCACCGCAGCCATATGGGCAAGCGGCGCGAGATCGCCGGACGCGCCGACAGATCCCTTTTCCGGGATGAGCGGAACAACACCCTTTTCCAGCATGCCTTCGATCAACCGCACCAGTTCCAGCCGCACGCCCGATGCGCCGCGACCGAGCGAAATCAGCTTCAGCGCCATGATCAGTCGCACGACCTTCGCATCAAGCGGGGCGCCGACGCCGCAGCAATGCGACAGGATGAGGTTGCGCTGCAGGGTGGCCGTGTCAGCGGCATCAATCTTGATCGAGGCGAGTTTGCCGAAGCCGGTATTGATGCCGTAGACCGGCGCGTTGCCGGCCGCGATCTGGGCGATCCGGGCGGCGGCTTTTTCAATGGCTGCGTCGCAGGCGCGATCAAGCCGCACGGCATCATCGCCGCGATAGATGTCTTCCAGCGTGGCGAGCGTCACGTTGCCGGGGTTCAGGACAAGCGTCATCGCATAACCTCATCACCGGCGATATAGAGTCGGGACAGCGGATTGAAACCGATGCGGTAGACAAGCTCGGCCGGCGCATCGACATCCCAGAGGGCGATATCGGCGGCCTTGCCGGCTTCAAGCGTGCCGGTCTCGTCCGCTAGGCCCAGAGCACGGGCCGCATTGGCCGTAACGCCGATGAGGCATTCGGCAACCGTCATGGCGAACAGCGTCGCGCCCATGTTCATCGTCAGAAGCAGTGAGGTCAGCGGCGAGGTGCCGGGATTACAGTCGGTCGCGAGCGCCAGCGGAACACCCGCCTCACGCAGCGCCGCCATCGGCGGATGCTGCTTTTCCTTCAGCGTGTAGAAGGCGCCGGGCAGCAGCACCGCGACGGAACCTGCGTCTGCCATGGCCTTGGCGCCGGCCTCATCGAGATATTCAAGATGGTCGGAGGAGAGCGCCCCATAGGAGGCCGCCATGGCCGCACCACCGAGATTGGAAAGCTGCTCCGCATGCAATTTGACCGGCAGGCCAAGCGCCTTAGCCTTGTCGAAAACCGGCCGCAGCTCGTCCGGCGAAAAGGCAATGCCCTCGCAGAAGGCATCGACCGCATCGACCAGACCTTGCGCATGGGCGATCTCGAGGCCGGCAACCGCCACCTCCTCGATATAGGCGGCGTTGCGGCCCTTGTATTCCGGCGGTGTTGCGTGGGCGGCAAGCCAGGTGGTCTTGATCCGGACGGGACGAAGCGTGGCGAGGCGTCGCGCCGCCCGCAGCATCTTCAGCTCGGTCTCTATATTGAGGCCGTAACCGGACTTGATCTCGATGGTGGCGACGCCTTCGGCAAGCAGGGCGTCGAGACGCGGCAGCGCGGCTTCCACCAGCGCATCCTCGGAAAGCGCGTTGGTCGCGGTCACGGTGGAGACAATTCCGCCGCCGGCGCGGGCGATCTCCTCATAGGACGCGCCTTCAAGCCGCATCTCGAATTCCTTCGCGCGGCTGCCGCCATAAACAAGGTGCGTGTGGCAATCGATCAGCGCCGGGGTTACCAGCCGCCCGCCGCAATCGACCTTTTCGAAGCTTGCGCAGCGGTCCGGCAGGCTCGCCTCGGGGCCTGCGTAGGCGATGCGACCGTCTTCGACGGCGAGCACGCCATCAGCGGCATCAGCACTGCCGGTCATGGTGGCGATACGGGCGTTGATAAAAAGTTTCGGCGCGGCGGAAGCCATCCCTTTCCCCTTGTTGTGTTTGATTGATTATTATGTATATACATAACACAAGAACGGGCAAGAATAAAATGGGGCTGACAGCATGGCATCACACCTTTTCGCCGAAAACATTCTGACGCCAGAGGGCTGGCGCGCCAATGCGCGACTTGCCATCAAAGGCGGCCGCATCGCCGATCTCGCTTTCGATCAGACGCCTCAGCCGGGCGACGAGCGCCACGGCATCATCGTCCCCGCCATCGCCAATGTTCACTCCCACGCCTTTCAGCGCGCCATGGCCGGCCTTGCCGAGCGCCGAGGCCCTGCCAGCGACAATTTCTGGAGCTGGCGCGAGGTGATGTACCGCTTCACCTTCGCTCTTCTGCCGGACGAGGCGGAGGCGATCGCAGCCCAGCTCTATATGGAAATGCTGGAGGCCGGGTTTGCCCGCGTCGGCGAGTTCCACTACCTCCACAATGACAAGGACGGCAGTCTCTACGGCAATATCGGCGAGATGGCGGAACGCATCGCGGCGGCTGCCGGCGAAACAGGCATCGGCCTGACGCTGTTGCCGGTTTTCTATGCCCATTCCGATTTCGGCGGCGCGGCGCCGAACAATGGCCAGCGCCGCTTCATCCACGATCGCGACAGTTTTGCCCGCCTGATGGAGGCGTCCGCAAAGATCGTCTCCGGCCTCGATCACGCCGTCCTCGGCGTCGCCCCGCATTCGCTGCGGGCCGTCACCCCGGAAGAGCTCGACTTTGCCGCAAGCCTGACCGACGGCCCGGTGCACATGCATATCTCCGAGCAGACGAAGGAAGTCGACGACTGCCTTGCCTGGAGCGGCAAGCGCCCGGTGGAATGGCTGCTTGAAAACACCGGCGTCGATGGCCGCTGGTGCCTGATCCACGCGACACACATGACCGATGCCGAGACCGATGGCCTCGCAAGGTCCGGCGCGGTTGCCGGCCTCTGCCCGGTCACGGAAGCCAATCTCGGCGACGGCATCTTTCCGGCAAGCCGGTTTCTGGCCGCCGGCGGCGCCTTCGGCGTCGGCTCGGATTCCAACGTACTGATCGGCCTTGCCGACGAATTGCGCCAGCTCGAATATGCCCAGCGCCTTGGCGAGCGGGCCCGCAACGTCGTCGCCGAACCCGGCGGCACCACCGGCCGCTACCTGTTCGACGGCGCGCTTTCCGGCGGCGCTCAGGCCATGGGTATCGAGGCCGGTATTGCCGACGGCAGGCCAGCCAGCTTCTTCTCCCTCGACAATCGTGCTGCCCCCTGGCTCAGCGAAGACCAGTCCCTGGACGGCTTCATCTTCGCCGGCCAGGTGAAGCCCGACTGCGTCTGGGCCAATGGCGTCAAGCAGGTCGAAGGCGGCCGGCATATGAAGCGCGCAGCGATCGAGGCGCGGTTCCGCAAGGCGATGACGGCGCTGATGGCACGGAGCGGCTGAGGTTTCTGACCTTAGCGTCTCCGGCGCTCCGCCACGCTTTGCGGCGAGAGCGGCTGGATCCTCGGGTCAAGCCCGAGGATGACGCTTGAGCAAGGGGCCGCCCGCTGGCTAAAACAGGAAATACCGCTGGGCCATCGGCAGAACGTCAGCCGGCTCGCAGGTGAGCACGACGCCGTCGGCGCGGACCTCGTAGGTTTCCGGGTCGACGGAGATGTCCGGCGTGGCGGAGTTGTGGACCATCGAGGCCTTGGAGATGCCGCCGCGGGTGTTTTTCACCGGCAAAAGCTGCTTGGCGACACCGAGCTTGTGGGCAAGGCCGGCGTCGAGCGAGGCTTCGGAGACGAAGGTGACCGAGGAATTGGTGCGCGCCTTGCCGTATGCGCCGAACATGTAGCGGTAATGCATCGGTTGCGGCGTCGGGATCGAGGCATTGGGATCGCCCATCGGGGCTGCGGCGATCGAGCCGCCGAGCAGCACCAGATCCGGCTTCACGCCGAACATGGCCGGCCCCCACATCACCAGATCGGCGCGCTTGCCCACCTCGACCGAGCCGATTTCGTGGGAAAGCCCGTGGGCGATGGCCGGATTGATCGTGTATTTGGCGATATAGCGCTTCACCCGGAAATTGTCGTTCTCGCCGGTTTCTTCCGGCAGGCGACCGCGCTGACGCTTCATCTTGTCGGCGGTCTGCCACGTGCGGATGGCAACCTCGCCGACGCGGCCCATCGCCTGGCTGTCCGACGAGATGATCGAGAAGGCCCCCATGTCATGCAGGATGTCTTCCGCAGCGATCGTTTCCTTGCGGATGCGGCTCTCGGCGAAGGCAATGTCTTCCGGGATCGACGGCGAAAGGTGGTGGCAGACCATCAGCATGTCGAGATGCTCGGCGATCGTGTTCCTGGTATAGGGCCGGGTCGGATTGGTGGATGACGGGATGACGTTGGGAAGGCCGCAAATCTTGATGATGTCGGGCGCGTGGCCGCCACCGGCACCTTCGGTGTGGAAGGCGTGAATGGTGCGGCCCTTGAAGGCGCTCACCGTGTCCTCGACGAAACCGCTTTCGTTCAGCGTGTCGGTGTGGATCATCACCTGCACATCGTATTTGTCGGCAACCGAGAGGCAGTTGTCGATCGCAGCCGGCGTCGTGCCCCAATCCTCGTGCAGCTTCAGCGACGAAGCGCCGCCAAGCACCATCTCCTCCAGCGCGCCGGGAAGCGAGGCATTGCCCTTGCCGGCAAAGGCGAGGTTCATCGGAAAGGCATCCGCCGCCTGGATCATCCGCTCGATATGCCAGGGACCGGGCGTGCAGGTGGTGGCAAGCGTGCCGTGGGCCGGTCCGGTGCCGCCGCCGAGCATGCAGGTGAGCCCGCTCATCAGCGCTTCCTCGATCTGCTGCGGGCAGATGAAGTGGATATGAGCGTCCATGCCGCCGGCGGTGATGATCTTGCCTTCGGCCGCGATCGCCTCGGTGCCCGGTCCGACGATGATATCGACGCCGCCCTGCGTATCCGGATTGCCCGCCTTGCCGATGGCGCAGATGCGCCCGTCCTTGATGCCGATATCGGCCTTCACGATGCCCCAGTGATCGATGATCAGCGCATTGGTGATGACGATGTCGACAGCGCCTTCCGCACGCGTTGCCTGGGATTGACCCATGCCATCGCGGATCACCTTGCCGCCGCCGAACTTCACCTCGTCGCCGTAGTGCGTGAAATCCTTCTCCACCTCGACGAAAAGCTCGGTATCGGCCAGACGAACCTTGTCGCCGGTGGTCGGACCGAACATCGAGGCATAAGCGGCGCGGGACATTTTAAAGGGCATGGAATCCTCCTTGACGCGGGCTCAGGCCGACGCGCCGTCGTGAAGCACAGGCTTCAGGCTGCGGGGGTCGACATCATCGAGGCAATTGACGTTGATGGCGGTCATCTCAGTTCCGTCCGGCCCGGTGGCGTAGGAAAAGCTCTGAATGCCGCAGGTCTTGCAGAACAGATGATGGATATGATGCGTGTTGAACAGATATTCGGTGACACTGTCGCCACCCTTGTTCAGCGTGAAGTTCGAGCGCGGGGCGAATGTCAGCACCGAACCGAGACGCCTGCAGCGCGAACAATTGCAGGCGACCGTGTGATCGAGATCGGCCTCGACATCAAAATCGACAGCGCCGCACTGGCAGCTTCCGTGATAGTGCTGAACCGCCATTATCAGAGCTTTCCCATGATTTGCTGACGGAAGCCATAGACCGTGCGATTGCCGGCGAAGGGAACCAGGGTCACGTCGCGGGTCTGGCCCGGCTCGAAGCGCACCGCCGTGCCGGCGGGGATATCAAGCCGCATGCCGCGTGTCTTTTCACGCTCGAAATCGAGGCCGGGATTGGCCTCGAAGAAATGGTAGTGGCTGCCGACCTGCACCGGCCGGTCACCGGTGTTCGAAACAGTGACCGTGACCGTCGGAAGGCCAGCATTGATCTCGATTTCGCCATCGGCGGTTATGAGTTCACCGGGTATCATCAAAGTCTCCTCAAGCAAGCTGGCGGGGGCCGCAGCCTTCCGCCTTCAGCACACGCACCGTGGACGCCGGATCTTTCGCAAGAGAGGCTGCGGGCCGGATCGGGCGCGGGGCGAAATTGCCACCGCAATTCGGGCACACGCCCTTCAGCACATCCTCCACGCAATCGCGGCAGAAGGTGCATTCGTAGGTGCAGATCATCGCCTCGGTGCTTTCCGGCGGCAAATCCTTGTCGCAACATTCGCAATTGGGGCGAAGATCGAGCATATCCCTGCCTCAGCGGATCGGTTCGTGCACGGTCACCAGCTTGGTGCCGTCCGGGAAGGTCGCTTCCACCTGGATATCGTGGATCATCTCGGGGATGCCATCCATCACCTGGTCGCGATTGATAACATGGGCACCGGCCTCCATCAGCTCGGCAACGGGGCGGCCGTCGCGGGCGCCCTCGACGACGAAATCGGAGATCAGCGCGATCGCTTCCGGATAGTTGAGCTTCACCCCGCGCTCCAGCCGGCGCCGGGCCACCATGGCGGCCATGGAGATCAACAACTTGTCCTTTTCACGCGGCGTCAGGTTCATGCGTCGTTCCTCGATTTCACAGATGCCAGACTTTCGGCAGATTCTCGCCGTCCCGCAAGACCCGTAGTGCCGGTATAAGGCTTTTTCTCAGGGCATAGCCATCGGCCGCGACAATACGCGCGACCAGCTTGCCGTTCCATTCGCTCGCCCCGGCTGCAGCCGTGCCGAGTGCCTCGCGCACCTTGGGCATCAGCGCCTCGGCGCGGGGCCCGAAGTAGAGCAGCGTCGCAAAGGCGACATCGCCGCCGAGCACCGCCGTCTGCGCCACCAGGTTTTCGATATCGCCGGTCATGCGCACGTCCTCGGCGTGGATCAACGTGCCGGAGCGGCGGACCCGCCAACGATCGCGGAAATTGCCGTAGCGCACCGCCTCGCCCATTGCCTTGCGGCCGAGCAGTACCGCCTCGATGGCCAGAAATTCGGCATCTTCCGCCAGGTCGACATCGAGCCTGCGATTGAGCGAGGCATCGTCAAACAGGATCGTCTCCTGCGGCAGCCAGTCGAGCCGGGCGCTGCCCTCGACGCGCAGTTCCGTATCGATCGACGCGGGGCCGCTGTCGGATTTGTAGATCTTCTCGCAGGCCTGGGTGGTGACCGTCAGTGCCGTGCCGGCTTCCGCTGCCATGACCCATTGCAGCCGGTCGCCGCCGGTCAGCCCGCCGGAGGTGTTGATCAGTACGGCCTCCATACGGCCGTCGAAGCTTTCGGGAATGCGGATCTTGGCCGCGCCATCCTGATAGAGTTCGTCGAGGCGCGTGCGCCCGCGCGAATACTTGGCCTTCACCTCGCCTCGTCCGAAGGTCCGCTGCGGGCTGGCCGGCATCATGGGCATCAACACCCCGCTTTCGGGCACGCTTTTTCCTGGCCGCATTCTCTCGCACCGATCATTGTTATTTCTTCCCCGTCTGTGGTTCACCGAGGAAAAAGCAAGTTTCGTGCCGCTCGAGGGAGACTTTTCTTTTTCTCCCGCAGCGTCCGGCGAATACGGCAGGATGATCCGATCACATGAGCGTTATTGCAGCAACTGCCGTTTCGATGCGCACATTTTCTCCGCAGCCTGCGTGCGGAAGCATCAAACCGTCAGATGCCGGCGCGCTTCGGCCGTATCGAGCGTCTCGGCCGGGCCCTGATGGACGATCTCGCCGCGGTCCATGATATAGACCTGGTCGGCGAGTTCACGGCAGAAATCCAGATACTGCTCGACCAGCAGGATCGCCATGCCGGTGGTGTCGCGCAAGTATCGGATGGCGCGGCCGATATCCTTGATGATCGAGGGCTGGATGCCCTCCGTCGGCTCGTCCAGCACCAGGATCTGGGGCCTGGTGACCATGGCGCGGCCGATGGCCAGCTGCTGCTGCTGGCCGCCGGAAAGATCGCCGCCGCGTCGCGACAGCATGGTCTGCAGCACGGGAAACAGGCTGAAGATATCGTCCGGTATGGTCCGGTCGCTCGACTTCAGCGGCGCAAAGCCGGTCTCGAGGTTTTCGCGCACCGTCAGCAGCGGAAAGATCTCGCGACCCTGCGGCACATAGCCAACGCCGCGCTTGGCGCGCCTGTAGGGCGCCAGACCGTCCAGCGGCTCGCCCTGAAAGGCAATCGAGCCACCGGAGATCGGATGCTGACCGGTCACCGCCCGGAGTAGCGACGACTTGCCAACACCATTGCGCCCCAGCACGCAGGTAATCTTGCCCATCTCGGCGGAAAGCGACACCCCACGCAAAGCCTGGGCCGCGCCGTAATGGAGGTTGACGTTTTCAATGGTCAGCATGGCGATGTACCTTTTTCGCAAGGGAAGGATGCCGGCAGGCCGAAACCAGCCGCCTGGATCCTCGGGTCAAGCCCGAGGATGACGCATTAGGGACGGAATGCGCCTTCTCGGCACATGCTATTGCGGAGGACAGGGATGCTGAGTTCGCTTTGACAAACCCGCCCTTCCCATAGGCGTCATCCTCGGGCTTGACCCGAGGATCCAGGCAGGTGCGCACTGTAGAACCGACCTCAGCGATCATCATCCCCTCACCGCCCCAGATAATTCTCAATGACCTTCGGGTCGTTCGACACGAAATCGATCGACCCTTCGGCGAGCACCGAGCCCTCGGCCAGGCAGGTGACCTTGACGCCGAGGTCGCGGACGAAGCCCATGTCGTGCTCGACGACGACGACGGCGCGGGTCTTGGCGATCTCGCGCAGGAGACGGGCGGTCTCGACGGTCTCGGCATCGGTCATGCCGGCGACGGGCTCGTCGACCAGAAGCAGCTTGGGCTCCTGCGCCAGGAGCATGCCGATCTCGAGCCATTGTTTCTGGCCGTGAGACAGATAGGCGGCGAGTTCGTCCTTGCGGTCCGTCAGCCGGACGATTTCAAGGATTTCCTCGATCCTGTCGCGATCCTCACCGGTGAGCGCATAAAACAGGGTGGAGAACACCCCGCGCCTGCGGTTCAGCGCCAGCTCGAGATTGTCCCATACGGTGTGGCCTTCGAACACGGTCGGCTTCTGGAACTTGCGGCCGATGCCGAGCTGGGCAATGTCGGCCTCGTCCTTGCGGGTAAGGTCGATCGTGTCGGAGAAGAAGACCTCGCCGGTATCCGGCCTCGTCTTGCCGGTGATGATGTCCATCATCGTCGTCTTGCCCGCCCCGTTCGGGCCGATGACGGCCCGCAATTCGCCAGGCTCGATGACGAAGGAGAGGCTGTTCAAAGCCTTGAAGCCGTCGAAGCAGACCGAGACGTTATCGAGATAGAGCAGGCTCTTGGCGCGTTTTTCCTGCGGGCTCATCGGGCAGCCTCCTCGGTCGCGAGCGTATCCATGCCGCTTTCGGCTTCTTCCGAATGACGAAGACGATCGTCGGTGTCGCCCGCCGCCTTGCGTCCGGCAAACCGCCCGGCGATGGTGCCGACGATGCCCTTCGGCAGGAACAGGGTTACGGCGACGAACAGGCCGCCGAGCGCGAACAGCCAGAATGCGGGGAAGAGTCCGGTGAAGATCGTCTTGCCGCCATTGACGAGAACGGCGCCAATGATCGGGCCGATCAGCGTTGCCCGGCCGCCGACAGCGGTCCAGATGACGACCTCGATCGAGTTTGCGGGTGCGAATTCGCCGGGGTTGATGATGCCGACCTGCGGTACGTAGAGCGCACCGGCAACGCCCGCCATCATCGCCGAGACGACAAAGGTGAAGAGCTTGTAGTTTTCGACCCGATAGCCGAGGAAGCGCACCCGGCTTTCGGCATCGCGCACGCCGACCAGCACCTTGCCGGCCTTGGAGCGGACGATCGCCGAGGCGATGAACAGGCCGATGGCGAGGAAGATCGCCGAGGCCGCAAACAGCGCCGAGCGGGTCGTATTGGCCTGCACCGAGAAGCCGAGGATGTCCTTGAAGTCGGTCAGGCCGTTATTGCCGCCGAAGCCCATGTCGTTGCGGAAGAAGGCGAGCAGCAGCGCATAGGTCATCGCCTGGGTGATGATCGAGAGATAGACGCCGTTGACACGGGAGCGGAAGGCGAACCAGCCGAAGGCGAAGGCAAGCGCGCCCGGCACCAGCAGCACCATCAGCATGGCAAACCAGAACATGTCGAAGCCATGCCAGAACCAGGGCAGCGACTTGTAGTTCAGGAACACCATGAAATCGGGCAGGATCGGGTCGCCATAGACGCCGCGCGGACCGATCTGGCGCATCAGATACATGCCCATCGCGTAGCCGCCGAGCGCGAAGAAGGCGCCGTGGCCGAGCGAGAGGATGCCGCAGAAGCCCCAGACGAGATCGAGCGAGAGCGCCAGCAACGCATAGGTCAGGTATTTGCCGAACAGCGACACCAGATAGGTCGGCACGTGGAACGGACTGGATGCCGGGATCAGCAGGTTGAGCACCGGTACCAGCAATGCCACACCGAGAAGGATGGCAATCGCGATGATGACTTTGCGATCGAGCGAGCGAAGCAGATAAGAGGTGATCATGATTCCACCGCCCTTCCCTTGAGCGCGAAGAGACCGCGCGGCCGCTTCTGGATGAAGAGGATGATGAAGACGAGAACGAGGATCTTGCCGAGCACAGCGCCGGCATAGGGCTCGAGGAACTTGTTCAGGATGCCGAGCGAGAAGGCGCCGACGAAGGTGCCCCAGAGATTGCCGACACCGCCGAAGACCACGACCATGAATGAGTCGATGATGTAGGACTGGCCGAGATTGGGCGAGACGTTATCGATCTGCGACAGCGCCACGCCGGCAAGGCCGGCGACGCCGGAGCCGAGCGCGAAGGTGAAGGCATCGACCCAGGGGGTGCGGATGCCCATGGAAGCCGCCATGCGACGGTTCTGAGTAACCGCGCGCATCTGCAGGCCGAAGGCGGAGCGCTTCATCAGCAGCAGAAGGCCGGCGAAGACAGCAAGCGAGAACAGCACGATCCAGAGGCGAGACCAGGTGATCATCAGCCCGCCGAGATCGAACGAGCCGGACATCCACGAGGGGTTGCCAACTTCGCGGTTGGTCGGCCCGAAGATCGTGCGCACCGCCTGCTGCAGGATCAGCGACACACCCCAGGTGGCGAGCAGGGTTTCGAGCGGGCGGCCGTAGAGGAAGCGGATCACGCCGCGCTCGATGACGAGGCCGACGGCACCGGTGACGATGAAGGCGATCGGCAGGGCGATGGCAAGCGACCAGTCGAAAAGGCCAGGATAGGAGGTGCGGATCACCTCCTGCACCATGAAGGTGCAATAGGCCCCGATCATCACCATCTCGCCATGAGCCATGTTGATGACGCCCATGACGCCGAAGGTGATGGCAAGGCCGATGGCCGCAAGCAGCAGAACCGAACCGAGCGACAGGCCGTACCAGACATTCTGAGCAGCATCCCAGAAGGCGAGCCGCTTTTCGATCTTGGCCTGAGCGGCATCCACCTCGTCCTGCAGCTCGGGTTCGAGGCTGCCGCGGGCAGAGAGAAGGATGGAGATGGCATCGCGACCGCCAATGGCGACGATGTCGTCGATCGCATCTGCCTTGGCTTCAATGCTGCGACCGGAATTGAGGATCGAGACGGCGCGGGCCTGTTCCAGCGCGGAAGAAACCTCGCCGTCTTCCTCGGTCTCGAGCGCCTGCTCGATCAGGGCGAGATTGTCCTCGCTCGGCGCGCTCATCATCGCGCGGGCGGCCGAAAGGCGGACATTGCGGTTGTCGCTCATCAGCGTCAGCCCGGCGATCGCACCATCGATCGCGCGGCGGAGGTTGTTGTTGACGCCGACCTTTTCGAGGTCGCGTTTGGCGACTTCGCCGGCTTCCTCCCCGGTCAGCGGATCAACCAGAAGCAGATTGCGGCTTGATGACGCCTTGCGGGTGATGAAGACCTTGCCGTCGTCCTCGCGGTAATAGAGATCACCGGCCGAAAGCGCATTGAGAACGGGAACGATGTCGCTGTCGCCGGTGGCGGCGAGTTCCTTGACGATCTCCTCCGTCTGGCCATAGCCCGATGAGGTGGCGAACCGGTTGATCTTCGCCTCGAGGTCGTCAGCGGCCCAAGAAGGAAGGGACGCACATGTCAGAATGAAAATGAATGCTAGAAAGACAGTCCTGAAATAGCGCATGCAATAAAGCGATGACATGTGCGCCCCCGAATTGGGCGATCGCTCACGCGATCGCCACCCCTGTTCATCGGGCGCGTTTTGTCGCGCCCGATACCGATATTCAGATTACTGGGCAGCCATGCCGCCGCACTGGCCGGTCTCGACATTGAAGTTGCCGCATGACATCGGCGCGCGCCAATCGGAGATCAGGTTCTTCGAGTCGGGCAGGAAGTCGGACCAGGCATCACCCGCGACGAGGCCGGGGGTCTCGTAGACGATGTCGAACTGACCGTCATCCTGGATCTCGCCGATCAGCACCGGCTTGGTGATGTGGTGGTTCGGCATCATTGCCGAGTAGCCGCCGGACAGGTTCGGTACCGAAATCCCGACCATGGCGTCGATGACGGCGTCCGGATCGGTGGTGCCGGCCTTTTCGACCGCCTTCACCCACATGTTGAAGCCGATATAGTGGGCTTCCATCGGGTCGTTGGTCACGCGGGCATCGTCGCCGGTATAGGCATGCCAGGCATCGATGAAGTCGTAGTTGGCATCGGTATCGACGGACTGGAAATAGTTCCAGGCGGCGAGATGGCCGACCAGCGGCGCGGTATCGAGACCGGCAAGCT
This sequence comes from Martelella endophytica, assembly GCF_000960975.1. Lineage (NCBI taxonomy): Bacteria > Pseudomonadati > Pseudomonadota > Alphaproteobacteria > Hyphomicrobiales > Aurantimonadaceae > Martelella > Martelella endophytica. Next base: position 107,157 of record NZ_CP010803.1, read on the forward strand.
CTTCCTCACCGACCGAGAAGGCAACGACCGGAATATCGGAAGCCGAAATGCCCTGGTTGGCGAGTTCCTTGTAGAACGGCACGTTGGCGTCACCGTTGATGGTGGAGACCACCGCCGTCTTCTTGCCTTCCGAACCGAAGTTCTTGATGTCGGAAACGATCGTCTGCCAGTCGGAGAAGCCGAACGGCGTGTAGTTGATCATGATGTCTTCTTCGGCAACGCCGTGGTCCTTGAGGTAGGCCTCCAGGATCTTGTTGGTCGTGCGCGGATAGACGTAGTCGGTACCGGCCAGAACCCAGCGCTCGACGCCTTCGTTCTCCATCAGGTAATCGACGGCAGGAATGGCCTGCTGGTTCGGCGCCGCACCCGTGTAGAACACGTTGCGCTGGCTTTCCTCGCCCTCATACTGGACGGGGTAGAACAGGATGTTGTCGAGCTCCTCGAACACCGGCAGCACGGACTTGCGCGACACCGAGGTCCAGCAGCCGAACACGGCGGCAACCTTGTCCTTCTCGATCAGCTCGCGCGCCTTTTCGGCAAAGAGCGGCCAGTCGGAGGCCGGGTCGACGACGACGGCTTCAAGCTGCTTGCCGAGAAGGCCGCCCTTCTCGTTCTGCTCTTCGATGAGCATCAGCATGGCGTCCTTCAGCGTCGTTTCCGAAATCGCCATGGTGCCCGACAGCGAATGCAGGATACCGACCTTGATCGTGTCTTCCTGGGCGAAGGCACCGAAGGCGGTACTGGCGGCAATCGTGGTGCCGAGCGCGGCAGTCGCAATGATGTTTTTGAAATTCATGATTTCCCCTCAACAAAAATCGCCTTTCGAAAGGCGTTCGGACAGCGCCCGGAAGGACGCCTGAGGGTTACTATCGATGAGAGCCACGTCTCCCCCCATACGTCATTTGACGTAGTGAGGGTGGCAAAGCCGGCAAACCGCGAAGCCGACGGAGGGGCAGCCGCGTCGCGCGACCCGGCAACAGCACATCGGCCGTAACGCCCCCTCCCAATCGACACACACCGAACTACGCTTCGATATGGGATGGTTACAAAACCAAAATCTAAATGTCATGTAACTTACATTTTAGTCTGGCAAAGGCTTTTCATCCGATCTCCTCCTCATCAAAAGCCTTAGCGGAATTCAAAATGTCAAAAAAATTACATTTTAAAACCAATCGCTCCACCTGGAAACGTATCAGCCTTCTGCTTTGCAGCGCCGCCGTCCTGGCCGGCCCGGCGGCCGCCGCCCCGGCATCAGCGCCGGTGGAAGCCCCCAAGGGCAGCTTCCGTGCTTTGACCTTCAACACCTGGGGCGACCAGTTCCGCAACGACCTCTCGGTCATGTCGAACTTCTTCCAGGCCGGCAATTACGACATCATCGGCTTCCAGGAACTGCGCAACGACAACTACCTGACCGGCCTCTCAGGCCTGTTTTCGACCTGGGGTCTCGGCGACTACGACTACGCCCGCCAGGGCGATTCCGGCGTGCTCTACCGGCTTGACGGCACGGGCGGAAACACCGTCGTCAACGGCAATGGCGGCACCGGCGTCAATGTCGGCTATGCCACGCTGAACGCCGAAGACGGTCGCCCCGCCACCGTGTTCGGCTCGATCCACCTCGACTATCGCGATCCTTCCAACACCCGCATCCAGCAGGCCAAGAACCTGAACTGGTGGGCCGATCAGGCCACCAGCCCGCTGATCATCACCGGCGACTTCAACGCCGGCGACGTTTCCGAGCGCGGTCTGAACCGCGCCTCGCAGCAGAAGCTGATGCTCAGGGACTATCTGCGCTCCAACAACAGCTTCTACTACCAACTGATGAGCGAATATACGGTGGACCAGCAGGCGCTCGATGACTACATCACCGCCCACCGGGGCCAGAACGTCGCTCTGACCGACATTCCGGACACCTTCTTCGAAGACGAGATGTATCCGATCGTCGACAACACGCCGGTGACGCTGAACATCCTGAAGAAGAAGTACATGTTCCTCGTCAACGCGCATGAGCGCGAAATCTTCCAGCCGCTGGAGGCCGGCGACGGCATCACCACCTGGACCTCCACCGGTGAGGACGACACCAACACCTGGCCGAGCTGGGACCATGTCCAGATCGACCATTTCATGGCGTCCCGTCCCTATGGCAAGTGGTATGTGCTGGCCGACGACCCGAATGACGACTACCTCGGCAACCTCGATGATGTCGGCCTCACCAATAGCGGCCAGGCTCTGTCGGACCACGACACCGTCGGCCACACCATCCGCTGGGTCGGCCCGGTTCTCGATGATGTCGAGGGCAACCCGGCGAAGAAGATCGTGACCTGGGGCGCCGATGCCTCGACCTTCGGTGAAGAGAAAACCGCCTACATTGAAGGCGACGGCAAGTCCGAAACGCTTGATGGCAAGACCTTCTACCTGACGCGCAACAACGGCCGTACCGATGTCCGTCTCGGCCAGGTTTCCGACGAGGATGGCAACCCGATCCTCGAAGGCCTGACGCTTGAGGAAAAGAAGCAGGTGCTCGACTGCTATTCGACGGATAGCCGCTTCCAGGCGGCGATCGCCGAATACTGCATCGATGACCACTCGTTCATCGCCGAAACCCTTGTGACCGACGGCGGCACCGTGATTGTCGACGAGGATGCAGCACTCGGCAATTCCGACGCCGACCTGCGCCTCGACAACGGCACGCTGAGGATCGCCGGCACGATGATGACCGGGCTTTCCCGCAACGTCGTTCTCGACGGCGCCGGCACGCTCGACATCGCCAATGCGGCCAATATGGTGACCGCTCCGGGCGTGATTTCCGGCGCCGGCTCCCTGACCAAGGCCGGCGCTGGCGCGCTGAACCTGACGGGCACCAGCACCTATACCGGAGAGACCTTCGTCAACGGCGGCGCGCTGTTCGTTAACGGTTCGATCGCGACCTCCAGCCTGACCACCGTCAATGACGGCGCGCTTCTCGGCGGCAACGGCATTCTCGGTAGCCTGCGCGTGGCGACCGGCGGCACGCTTTCGCCGGGCAATTCGATCGGCACGCTCACCGTCCATGGCGATGTCACCTTCGAGACAGGCTCGAACTTCATCGTCGAAGTTGATGCCGACGGCAATGCCGACAAGGTCGTCGCCTCCGGCACCGCCACCATCAACGGCGGCACGATGGCAACCGTTGCCGCCAACGGCAATTACCGCGCAGACACCAGCTACTCGGTGCTTGTCGCCGGCGGCGGCGTGACCGGTGCGTTCGACAACGTCACCACCAACATGGCCTTCCTGACGCCGAGCTTCGACGTGGCGAGCGGCCAACTCGTGCTTTCCACCGAGCGCAACGACACGCCCTATGAGTTCGTGGGCACCACCCCGAACCGCAAGGCCGTGGCGGCAGCCATTGATGGTCTTGGCGGCGGCGCGCTCTACAATGCGATCGTCGGCCTTGATGCCGGTACGGCCGACTACGCCTTCGACCGTCTCTCCGGTGACCTCTACCCCTCGGTGATGGCAGGACTTGCCGAAGACAGCCACTTCTTCCGCGATGCGGTGAGCGCCCGCTTTGCCGGCGGCATCGCCACAGCTCCCATGGGTGACGCCGAAGCCAGCGGTCGCTTCAATGTCTGGTCGCACGCTTACGGCGCCAAGGGCCAGCTCGAAGGCGATGGCATCGGCACGCTCGACCGCAACACCGGCGGCTTCACCTTCGGGGCCGACGCCGATCTCAACGAAACCGTCACCCTCGGCGCGATGGCCGGTTATGGCCGCTCATCTTTCGATCTCGACGGCGACAGTGCCGACGCCGACAGCTACCTGCTCGGCGCCTATGGTGCGGCGCGCTTCGATGCCTTCCGCCTCACCTTCGGCGGCGCCTATGCCTTCAACAGCGTCGACAGCCACCGTTCGGTCGACTTTTCGTCCTTCTCGGACAATCTGACGGCAAGCTTTGATGGTTCGGTCGGCCAGATCTTCGCTGAAGCGGCTTATGCCTTCGAAGTCGGCGGCGGCGTGTTCGAGCCCTATCTCGGCATCGCCCAGGTCCATGCCGAAACCGACGGCTTCACCGAGACCGGCGGCGCCGCATCGCTGGCGGTCCAGGATGCCGACATGAACGTCACCTACATGGACATCGGCCTGCGCGCTGCAAAGGCCTTTGCGCTCGGCGAGCGGCAGGCCCGCTTCACCGGGGAGATCGGCTGGCGGCATGCCTTCGGCGACATCACGCCGGATACCGCAATGTCGATTGCCGGCTCGACGCCGTTCACCATCGTCGGCACGCCGGTCACCGAAAATGCGGCCATCGTCTCGGCAGGCCTCAACTTCGACCTCACCGACAACGCCAACCTCTACGTCAACTATGTCGGCCAGTTCGCCGAAGAAAGCACCGAAAACGGCATCAATGCCGGCCTGAAGGTCCGCTTCTGAGAAGCGCGCACCGTTGAAAACCAGAGAGGCGGGCCCCGGCCCGCCTCCAGAACGTTCACGAAAGTTGATCCCGCAGCTGACCTCCCCACAGGGGGTCATGCTCGGACCTGATCCGAGCATCCAGGCGGCTTAACGCATTGAATTGGCGGAGGCTTATTATGACCCCTTGCCGCATTGCCTGGATCCTCGGGTCAAGCCCGAGGATGACGACGAGCTTAAGGAAAGGCTTATCAACAAACTGGAGGCGGGCCGGGGCCCGCCTCTTCTGTTGTCGGCGGGCGCGCTATGCAGCGGGGCGAAAATAAGCACTGGCGTTGCCCGCGAATAATTGCCATCGTGGCCTCATGAACGAAACGGAAACATTACCGGAGCGTTTCCGGCGCTGGTTCGAAGCGAATGGCTGGCGGCCGCGGCCGCACCAGCTTGAACTGCTCGCGCGTGCCAATGCCGGCGAGGACATGCTGCTGATCGCGCCGACCGGTGCGGGCAAGACGCTTGCCGGCTTCCTGCCGTCGCTCTCCGATCTCGACCGGCGCGGCCCGCAAGTGCCGGGCCTTCGCCCGCGCGGGGTACACACGCTCTATATCTCGCCGCTGAAGGCGCTCGCCGTCGATATCGCCCGCAATCTCGAACGCCCGGTCACCGAAAGCGGCCTTGCCATCACCATGGAGACCCGCACCGGCGACACGCCGCAGTCCAAGCGCCAGCGCCAGCGGCTGAAGCCGCCGGACATCCTGCTGACGACCCCGGAACAGCTTGCCCTGCTTCTTGCCGGCCAGGATGCCGACAGGTTCTTCGAGGATCTGCGCTACGTGATCTTCGACGAGTTGCATTCGCTGGTGACGTCGAAGCGCGGGCATCTGCTGTCGCTTGGGCTTGCGCGGCTGCGGCGGCTCAGGCCGGAGCTGACCGCCATCGGGCTTTCGGCGACGGTGTCCGATCCGATGGAGCTGCAGCGCTGGCTGGTGGCACAGACCGGCGAGGTCGAACCGCCGCATGCCGGGCTGATTGCGGTGACCGGCGGCGCGCGCCCGGAAATCACCATCCTGAAGGCGTCGGAGCGCATTCCTTGGTCCGGCCATTCCGCCCGCTATGCGGCGCCCGACATCTATGAAGAGCTGAAGCGGCGGACGATGACGCTGATCTTCGTCAACACCCGCTCGCAGGCCGAAATCGTGTTCCAGGAGCTTTGGGGCATCAACGACGACAACCTGCCGATCGCGCTGCATCATGGCTCGCTCGATGTCGGCCAGCGCCGCAAGGTGGAAGCGGCAATGGCGGCGGGGAAACTCCGGGCGGTCGTCGCCACCTCGACGCTCGACCTCGGCATCGACTGGGGCGATATCGACCTCGTCATGCATATCGGTGCGCCGAAGGGCGCGAGCCGCCTTGCCCAGCGCATCGGCCGTGCCAATCACCGCATGGACGAGCCGAGCCGCGCCATCCTCGTGCCCGCGAACCGTTTCGAGGTGATGGAATGCCAGGCAGCGCTTGATGCCAATTACGTCGGCGCGCAGGATTCGCCGCCCGTCGGTGAAGGCGCGCTCGATGTGCTCGCCCAGCACGTGCTCGGCATGGCTTGCGCCGCGCCCTTCGCCATCGATGCACTTTATGACGAGATCCGCACCGCCCTGCCCTATACCGCGCTCGACCGCGAGCGGTTCTACCGGGTCGTCGATTTCGTCGCGACCGGCGGCTATGCGCTTCGTACCTATGAGCGCTATGCCAAGATCCGGCAGACGAAGGACGGTCTCTACCGCGTCACCCATCCCGATGTCGTGCGCCAGTATCGCCTCAATCTCGGCACCATCGTCGAAATGCCGATGTTGAAGATCAGGCTGGTGCGCGCGGGAAAGCGCGGCGGCCCGCTGAGGGGCGGTCCGACGCTGGGCGAGGTCGAGGAATATTTCGTGGAGATGCTGCGCCCCGGAGACACGTTTCTGTTTTCCGGAAAGGTGCTGCGCTTCGAGGGCATCCGCGAAAGCGAGTGCCTGGCATCCGCCGCCTACGACAAGGACCCGAAGATCCCGGCCTATGCCGGCGGCAAGTTTCCGCTGTCGACCTATCTCGCAGACGGCGTACGCGCCATGCTGGACGATCCCGAACGCCGCAAGGTGCTGCCCGCTTCCGTACGCGAGTGGCTGTCGCTGCAGGCACAGAACTCGCACCTGCCGAAGCGCGGCGAACTTCTGGTCGAGACCTTCCCGCTCGAAAACCGCTTCTACATGGTCGCCTACCCCTTCGAGGGCCGGCTTGCCCACCAGACGCTCGGCATGCTGCTGACGCGGCGGCTCGAGCGGGCAGGCGCGGAGCCGACCGGGTTCGTCTCGACGGATTATTCGCTCGCGATCTGGGGATTGAAGGATATCGGCGCGATGCTGGCCAGTGGCCAGCTCGACCTCACCACGCTGTTCGACGAGGACATGCTCGGCGACGACCTCGAGGCATGGCTCGACGAGAGCTACATGCTGAAGCGCACCTTCCGCACCTGCGCCACCATTGCCGGGCTGATCGAGCGGCGCTTTCCCGGCAAGGAAAAGACCGGCCGGCAGATGACGGTCTCGGCCGATCTCATCTATGACGTTCTCCGCAGCCACGAGCCCGACCACATCCTGCTGCAGGCAACGCGTGCCGACGCTGCGGCCGGCTTGCTGGATATCGCCCGCCTTGGCACAATGCTCGAACGAATCAAGGGCCATCTGACCCACTACCGGCTGAAGCGCGTGTCGCCGCTGGCCGTTCCGGTGCTTCTGGAAATCGGTCGCGAAAGCGTCAATGGCGGGGCCGGTGAGAGTGTGCTACGCGAAGCGGTGGATGCGCTGGCGGCGGAACTTGAGGCAGCCGGCGAACAGGAACAGGTATCATGAGCCTTCAACAGCAACCGCGCGAACGGGAGACGGCATGTGACACGCGCTTTTGCGGCCACGCCGTGACGTTCGACGCCTCCGGTGCGCTGTGGTTTCCCGAACTCTCGCTGCTCGTCGTCTCCGATCTGCATCTGGAACGTGGAGCAGCCCATGCCCGGCGCGGCTTTTTCCTGCCGCCCTATGATACCGGCCGCACGCTTGCAGCCCTTGCCGCCGTCATCGACCGCTACCGGCCCGAACGCGTCGTCTCGCTCGGCGACAATTTCCATGACCGCGTCGGCGCCCGCGACATGGCGGCTGCCGAACGGCAGAGCCTTGAAGCACTGACCGAGCGCCGCGACTGGGTCTGGATCAACGGCAATCACGACCCCGACGGCGTTGCCGGGCTTCCGGGGCGCGTGGAAGACGAGTGGCTGTTCGAGGGCCTCACATTCCGCCACGAGCCGAAGCGCGGTGTTAAGGGCGAGATCTGCGGCCATCTTCATCCGTCCGCGACGCTCCGCCGGCCGGGCAAATCGGTGCGCCGCCCCTGTTTCGCGCTCGATGGCGCACGGCTGATGCTGCCGGCCTTTTCGACGACCGCCGGCGGGCTCGATCTCAGACACGCCGCATTCGCCGGCCTCTTCGACCGGCGGGTTCTGACCGTCCACATGCTTGGACCCGAGCGGGTCTATTCGCTGCCCTTCGCAGCGCTTTCCGCCTGATGCACGCCGATGCTGTTCCGATCGACCTTGCGCGCGCCCGCCGGCTGATCGAGGACCAGTTTCCCGAATTTTCCGGTCTGCCGCTGACCCCGCTGGAGGCGGGCACGGATCATGCGATCTTCCGGATCGGCGAGACCGCGGCGGCGCGATTTCCACGCCGGGCCGCCGACCCCGATGTCCTGCACCAGAAGCTCGAGCAGGAGGCCGCAGCACTTGCCGAACTTGCGGCCTATGCGCCGGTGCCAACGCCCGAACCGCTCGGCCTTGGCCGACCGGGCGCGGACTATCCCCTGCCCTGGTCTGTGCAGACCTTCCTGCCGGGAGAAACCGCAACGCCCACCGGACTGGCGCATTCGGAGGCCTTTGCCGGCGATCTCGCGCGGCTGATCGCGACGCTGCGGAACGTCGATACCGCCGGGCGCAGCTTTGACGGGGTGAACCGGGGCGGACGGCTGACCGACCATGACGGCTGGGTCGCGACCTGCCTTGCCAACAGCGAGGGGCTTCTCGATGTGACGCGGCTTCGCGCGCTCTGGGAAGGCTTGCGGACTCTGCCCGCCGTCGGTCCCGACGTGATGAGCCACCGTGATCTGATCCCCGCCAATCTTCTGGTGCGTGAGGACAGGCTTGCCGGCCTGCTGGATGGCGGCGCCTTTGGCCCGGCGGATCGCTCGCTCGACCTTGTAGCCGGCTGGCACCTGCTTGATGCACCACGCCGTGCGCAGTTCCGGCAAGCGCTTGCGCCGCCGGAAACAGAATGGTTGCGCGGGGCTGCCTGGGCCTTCGAGCAGGCCATCGGCCTGGTCTGGTACTATGAGAAGAGCCATCCGGGAATGCACGCGCTCGGGCGCAGCACACTTGCCCGCCTGCTCGATGATCCGGAAATCAGTTCTTACGGAAGATGACGCTGGCGAGCCAGCCGGACATGAGCGCGATGCACACCGCGGCAAGACCGTAAAACAGCGCATATTCATGCGCCGCGGTGGTGATCTGCGCCTCGAAACCGGTCTTCACCACATTGAGCGGCAGCGCTCGCCGATCGACCAACTGGCCCTTCTTGAAGAGATAGGCCTGAACCGTGTGAATGCCCTGCGGGATGTTGACCGACAGTCTGAGGCTTGCGCGAAACAGGCTGTTGGACACGAATTTCACGCCGTCCGGCTCATACTCGTAGAGCTCGTCGGTGGCGTTCAGCCGCAGCATCGCGGCGCGGAAGGTGGCAAGATCGCTGGCATCGAAATAACCGACGGGCGAAATGCGCAGATGATCGACGCCGAGCCCTTCCGAAGAAAGCGCCTGCGGGCTGGCGATATCTGAAAGCGGCCGCGTGCTCGAAATCGAATAGGAGCGCGGCACATGCTCGAATGTGACCGTCTGGCGGTTCACCCAGATGCCGAAGACGCGCTCCTTGCGGCGGACATCGGCCTCCGCCTTGGGCCCCTCGAGCAGCACGACAATATCGTAATCGCCGCGCGACAGCAGCATCGGGTCGGCATCGTTGATCGCGCCGAAGACGGTGAGGTCGGCACCGGAGAAATCCGAGGTGATGGCGATCTGGTTGGTCGACGTGCCGATCTCGAGCGTTTCCTGGCGGAGCGGCCCATCCTGCGCGCTGGCGGCTCCGCCGAGGGCAAGCGTCAGTGCGGCAACGAGGAAGCGTATCATTCCGGCGCCCCCTCGAAGACGACCGAGAACAGGTCGGCGGGCGTCGCCACCAGGCCGATGGCCAGCCTGACGCCGACGGCAAGGATGAGCAGCGCCAGCAGCGCGCGCAACTGCTCGCCCTTCAGTTTCTGGCCGACGCGCACGCCATACTGCGCCCCGATCACGCTCGACAGCATCAGGATGGTGGCGAGCACGATGTCGACGGCATAGTTGGTCGCCGCCTGCACGACGGTGGTATAGGCCGATACGAAAATGATCTGGAACAGCGACGTGCCAACGACGATGTTGGTCGGGATGCGCAGCAGATAGATCATCGCCGGCACCATGATGAAGCCGCCACCGATGCCGAGCGAGGAGGTCAGCACGCCGATGGTGCCACCCAGCAGGAAGACCGGGATGACGCTCAGATAGAGCTTCGATTTCTTGAAGCGCATCTTCAGCGGCAGGCGGTGGATCCAGTTGTGGTGGCCGGGCCGCCGCACCGTCTTCGGCTGCTGTTTCGCGCTGCGGCGGATGGCGCCGATGCTCTCGACCAGCATCAGGCCGCCGATCGAGGAGAGCAGCACCACGTAGAGCAGCGAGATGACGAGATCGAGCTGGCCGAGACTGCGCAACAGCGAAAACAGCCACACGCCAATCGTGGCACCGACCAGACCGCCGGTCAGAAGCACCGTACCAAGCTTCATGTCCAGCGTACCGCGCCGGAAATGGGTGAGCGTGCCGGAAACCGAGGAGGCGACCACCTGGCTCGCACCGGTCGCAACCGCCACAACGGGCGGAATATGGTAGAAAATCAGAAGCGGTGTGATCAGGAATCCGCCGCCGACGCCGAACATCCCTGAAAGGAAGCCTACCGCCGCGCCCATGCCGAGGATGACGAAAATATTCACCGAGAGCTCGGCGATCGGCAGGTAGATTGTCACGACGGCCCCAATAGCGTTTTGGCCGGATCGCGAAATCCAGCCTCTTGAAAACACATATTCTTTTGCGACTCATTGCGTCTTGTGTCAATTCGCCGCAAGATTATTTTAGGTTTTGGTTCAGGCGTTGTTACGTGCCAGGAGCGCCTTTACCAATTCAGGCGTGATCTCGCCGTTCGCGGCAAAGCCGTTTGCCTTCTGAAACGCACGGATAGCGGCATCGGTGCGGGCGCCGAGAACGCCGTCGGCTGGGCCTGCGTCATAGCCGTTCTTGTTGAGGATCGACTGGATGTCGCGCACGACCGCCTCCTTGTCGACACTGGCGGCGGCAACATCCGCGGCTGTCCATTCCGGGGGCGTTTCGACAATATTGGCAGAGGCTTTCGGGGTCTTTGCATGCCAATCGGCAACCGCCTTCTTGCCGGCAAGCAGCGCCTCCGGTGCCAGCGCATCCGCCACTTCGTCCCGACGCTTGGCCGCCTCGGCATCGCCATTCTGTGCTGCGATCGCGAACCACTTGTAGGACTGGGTCAGGTCGTGCTCGACGCCCGTGCCGCGGGCATAAAGGATCGCAAGGTTGAACTGGCTGTCGCCGACGCCATAATCGGAGGCTTTCTCGAACCAGCGCGCGGCAGCATCGAAATCCGGTTTCTCGCCGCCGGTGCCGCTCGCCAGCATGACGGCGAGGTTGTGCATGGCGCTGACATTGCCGGCTTCGGCGGCCGCGCGATAGAGCGCGATAGCGCGTTTCGGATCCTTGGTGACACCGAGGCCCTTTTCATAGGCACTGCCGAGCTGGAACGTCGCCGGCACCAGGCCGCGATCGGAAGCTTCGGCCATCCAGATTGCCGCCTTGGCCTCATCCTTCGGCAGGCCAAGACCCTGATCGTAACGCAGCCCGATCTCGTAGAGCGCGGCGGCATTGCCGGCACGCGCAGCGGTGGCGAGCGCCTGAGGCTCGAGCTTTTCCGGAAGCGGAATGTCGAGGGGCTTCGGCGGCTTCGCGGTATCCGCGAATTCTTTGGGCAGCACCGTCTCATCGGACTTGCGCAGCACGGTTTCCGGCTCCTCGCTGTCGCCGACAGGGCTCTGCCCGACCGGCTCGGAAAGCATGGCGAGCACATCTTCGGTGGAAACGGTGGTGGCGGCGGTCCGGACGGGACTGTCGGGCGCTGCGGCGCTTTCGGCGACCGGCGGTGTTGCTGCCGGCGCCTTCGGCGCATCGGTAACAGCGGCCTGCTTCACGGCAAGTGCGACCGGCGCCGGCGCAGCGGCCACGGGAGCGGGCTTGCCGGCCACCGGGGACTGCGGCGCGGCACGCGTGGTTTCGACCTTTTCGGGCCGGTCGAGCGAAATGCTGCCGGTCACGATCTGGTTGTCGGTTTCGACCATGCGGAATGCGTCCGCCGCTGGTGCCACAGCCTGAGAGAACGATGCCGCGACCTCTCTTGGCTGAGGATCACGCAGCGATGGCGATGCGGCAACGACCGGCTTCGGCTGAGCGGCGACAGGTGCCGGCTTCTGCTCCTGCGGCATGGCGATTAGATGTTGCGGCGCCGCGGTCGGGCGGATCGGGTCGAAGGCGGGCGGGCTGTCGCTCGCCGTCCCCTTCAGCATCGGATAGGCCATGATCGCGAGCAGGATGGCGCCGGCGGCGAGATAGACGGGCCGGCGGGAGACATCCTTGCGCGGTGGCTCGTCGCCGGTTCTGTCGGCCCGCGGCTCGGCGGAGATCGACGGCGTCATGTCCTCGGCATTGGCGATCGCGGACTGGGCGGCACGGCGGGCAGCGGCGATCAGATCGCCCTGGGGCGGCGGCGCATTCAGCACCTTGTTCTTCACGCCGGCGGGTTTTGCGGGCTCGCGCTTGCGCTCCGGAGCATAGGGAAGATCGCGCGTCGGCGACGGCGCTGCCGGCGCGCCGGCCTGGCTTGCCCGAACCCGCGAGAGAATGGCCATCACATCGTCGGCTTCGGCGCGGTCCGGTTTTTCGGGTGCCTCGGCGGGAGCGACCGCGGCAACCGGTTCAGGCTTTTTTGCCGGGATGTTTTCAACCTCCGCGTCGCGCGCCTTCGTCGGTACCTGCAGCGTGTCGAGGCGGTTCGCGATCGATTTCAGCGTCGTGTCGAGACCGGTCCGGTCCCCCTCCGCGCGGCTCGCCTCGTAAAGCGCCTTCATGTCGGCGGCAAGCGCGGTGATCGTGCGCACATGGGCATCGGTTTCGTCCCGGCGGCTTTCCGAAAAGGTCTTCAGCACTTCTTCGGCGGCATGCTGGGCGGCCTCGATGACATAGTCGTCATTGCTGGCAGACATCGCCTCGATGCGGGCGGAGAGCCGTTCCTCGAGTTCCGAGAACGGCAGCTTCGGCGCCGGGCGGCTGGCAAGCGTCGTCAGTTCGGCAATCTGGCGCTCAAGCTTCTTCAGCGACTGACCGCTGTCATCGCGGCGGGTCTCGTCAAGCTGCGCGGCGAGCGCCGCAAGCTGGGCGGAAAGCCGCGCTTCCGTGCCATTCTGTTCCAGCGCCTCGAGCCGCCGGCCAAGCCGCTCTTCCATGCCGGAGAGATCGAGGCTGTCGATACGGCGAACGAGCTTCTCCTCGACGGCCTTCGGATCGAGCGCCTCGATCTGGTGGCGAAGCGCCCGGTCGAGCGAGGGAACCGGCATGGCATCGATCTTCGAGGCAAGCCGGCGTTCGGCGGCGGCGAGATCGATGCGGGAAATCCTGTCGTCGATCCGGGCCACCGCCTCTTCCAGCATCCGCGGATCGAGACCGCCCTTGCCGTTCTCGACGAGGCTCGCAAGCCTGTCGAACTGGGCTCGGAGCTCACGGCGGGTTTCGTTATCGAGCCCGGCCGGGCCGATATCCTGCAGCCGTGCGGCAATCCGGCGTTCCAGTGCCTCGATGTCGATACGGCCAAGCTTTTCGTCGATGCGGGCGACAGCCTCTTCCAGCGCGCGTGGCTCGAACGTCGACTTACCGTTTTCGACGGCTGCAGCAAGCTTCGCGAACTGCGACCGGATTTCCCGCTGCGTTTCACCGTCAAGCCCCGCAGGGGCCTGAAGGCGTGCGGCAATCCGGCGCTCCAGCGCCTCGATGTCGATACGGCCAAGCTTCTCGTCGATGCGGGCAACGGCCTCTTCCAGCGCGCGCGGCTCGAACGTCGACCTGCCGTTTTCGACGGCTGCGGCAAGCTTTGCGAACTGAGACCGGATTTCCCGCTGCGTTTCACCGTCGAGCCCCGCAGGGGCCTGAAGGCGTGCGGCAATCCGGCGTTCCAGCGCCTCGATGTCGATACGGCCAAGCTTCTCGTCGATACGGGCGACGGCCTCTTCCAGCGCGCGCGGCTCGAACGTCGACCTGCCGTTTTCGACGGCGGCGGCAAGCTTCTCGAACTGGCCGCGGATTTCCTGTTGGGTCGCGTCATCGAGCGCGGCAGGCCCCTTGGCCTGCAGCCGTGCGGCGAAGCGGCGCTCCAGTCCATCGATATCGATGCGGGCGATCCGGTCGTTGATGCGCGACACGGCATCCTCAAGCGCCTGCGGCGCGATGCCGTCCTTGCCATTTTCGATGAGGCCGGCGAGCTTTTCGAACTGCTCGCGGATTTCGCGGCGACTTCCGGCGTCGAGTTCGTTCGCCCCCTGAGCGTCGAGCCGTGCCGCGATGCGGCGTTCCAACCCGGCAATGTCGATGCGACCGATGCGGTCGGACAGCCGGGTCACGGCATCTTCGAGTGCGCGGGGCTCTATGCCCGGCTTGCCGTTTTCGACGAGTTGGGTGAGCCTGTCGAAGCGCTCGCGGATTTCCAGCTGGGCCTTCTCGTCGAAACCGGGAGCCGCAAAGCTGTCGAGCTTGCCGGCAAGTCGACGCTCGGCGCCGGCAACGTCAACCTGGCCGATCTTCTCGGCAAGTCCGGCCACGGCCTCGCCAAGGGCTTCGCGGTCGATACCGGGGCGGAGGTTTTCGATGGCACCGGCGAGCTTGTCGAGGCGGGCTTCGAGCCGGATATGGCCGTCATCCTCACCGTATTTCTCGATGCGGCGCGCAAGCGTTTCCAGGTTTTCGAGGAGAACGGCCTGCTTGTTGCCCTGGTCGCGCATCTGCCAGTCAATGGCGGCAAGCGCATTGCCGAGTTCGCCGAGCCGCGTCTCCATCCGCTCGACCGCAGGATCGCGCACCGCTTCGTTCTGGCGGCGGCCAATGCGTTCGAGATTGCGGTCGATATCGCCGATGCGTCGCTCGATGGCCGTGACCTGGCCATCAAGCCTCTTGGAGGAGGCCGGAAGCCGCGTGCATAGCGTCTCCATCGCCTGCGCCAGCGTCGAAAGACGCTCTTCGATTTCCTCCAGATGTTCGCGACTGTCGCCGGCAGCAAGGCCGCGCTTGATGTCGTCGAGCCCCTTGGCGAGGCTTGCGAGATCACCATCGAGACGGGCGGGATCGAGGCCTTCGAGCTGGCGTTCGATACCATCGAACCGGCCCTCCAGCCGCTCGATGCTCTTGGCGTCGGCAAGGCCGCGCAGCATGGTCTGCAGGTTCGAGAACTCCGCCATAAGGCGACTGTCATCATCGGCCGCGGCATTGGCGACCAGCCAATCTATACCCTCGGAGATGCGCAGCAGTTCGCCGCGCGTCTCGGCATCGACCTCACGCGTATCGGTCTGCCGATCGATATGGGACAGCATGTCGTGAAGGCTGGCGAGCTCGTCGCGCAGGCTTGCGGTAAAATCCTCGCGCAGGCTGGAGCGCAGGTCGCGCAGCGTGCGGCTGATGTCGCGCAGTTCGGCATCCATGCGGGCCGAGCCGGCAGCCTGCGGAGCCGCGGCGCGTTCCGCTCCCGGAAGCGGCGGAAGACGGCGGCTCGGAGCGCGTGCCTCCATCAGGTCGCCGAGACGTGATTCCAGTCCCTCGATCGTGCGGTTGAGCGCGTCGAGAGAGGGGCGCCCTCCCGTTTCGTCCTGCATCCTGCGCGCTTCAGCCATCCGCTTGCCTCACCGATAGGGTTTTGCGGTCGCTGGCAGCATCTGCGAGAAGCAGGCGCGCAGGACCGCAGTCATGCGCAAGAGCATTGTCCGATTATGGTAAATAAGTTGTTAACCGGATGACAAAGTCCGGCCACAATCCGGCCGCGAGCGACGCTTCAGCCGTTCTTCGCCGTCATCAGCGTTGCGCCGAGAATGGGGCCCGGATTGCCCCTGGCATCCGTCGATTGCAGCAGGATGGCGCAGCCATCGCTTTTCTTCGGCTCCAGCACACGGGCGGGCAGCGCAATGCTTTTTGCTTCGCCATGCCACATGCCGACCGTCTGCACATCGGTGACGATGTTGCGGTAGTCGATGGTCTTGCCCTTGTTCTCGCCGTCCTTGATCTCGACCTGCTGGCGGGAATTGAAATAGACCACAAGCACATCGGCCTTGCCGCTGCCGGCGCCGATATTGATCTGAACCTCGTCGCCCTCCATGCCGATGTCGATGGGCACGCTAAGACCGTCGCCCTTGGCTTTCATGGCTTCGAGCGACTGGTGCAGCTTCGTCGAACTGGTACCGACCATCTCGCTGCGACCGTTCAGCACCGCCTGCGGCGTGTAGACGCCGGATCGGCCCATCGCGGCCCCGTAATCGTACTGGCGTTTGGTATTCTCCGGGCTCGACATCTGATCGGTCCAGCCGAGATAGTTCCAGTAGTCGACATGATAGGCGAGCACGATGACATCACCCTCATCGACAAGTGTCGCGGCCGCCTTGTCGGCCGGCGGGCAGGACGAGCACCCCTGCGATGTGAACAGCTCGATGACGCCGAGCGGGTTCTTCAACGCGCCGGCCTGAGCGCTACCAAGCGCAAGGCCCGCCAAAAGCGCGCCCAGTATCATCGTCTGCTTCAGCACTGCCTGAACCTTTATCTGCGAGCCGGAAAAGGCCCGTCTGGAAACCAGCGCAATCTAGCGCCATCCGGCTTCAATCGAAAGTCACGATGGGGTGAAAATCCGCGGCGAAAAGCGTGATGCCGCTTATGCGGGCCGGGACGGTCGGGCCCTTCTGGCGGGCGGCCTTCAAAACAGCACGGTCTGCCCGAACCATAGCCCCCCAGCGATCGGAAAGAGCGCCAGCAGCGCGAAGATGCCATCGCGGGTCAGCATCGAGTAGGCCATCAATACCACGGCAGCGCCGAGAAAGGCGGAGGCGAAAGGCACGATCTCGAACAGCGGCATGCCCGCCCCCGCAAGCACGCAGGCAAGCGGCAGAAGCCGGACAAGCGGCGGACGGAAGAGGAAAGTCAGTCGCTGGCGGGAATAGCGATCAACAAAACGCGTGACGGGCAGGATCTTCTTCATCGCGCTCTCCGCCTTGTCGCTGCCAATGCTGCGATTGCGGATGAATCCGGGCAGCCAGATATTGTCACGCCCAAGCACCCTCTGCGCGGCAATCAGTACGATCATGATGCCGAAGAGCGATGACAATCCGGGCACGCCGCCGAGCGGCGAGACCACCAGCAGTGCGGGCAGGATCAGCAATGGCACGAATGATGTCGCGCCGAAGGTCTTCATCATGTCATTGACCGAGACCTCCTGTCCATCGGCCGATTTCAGCGCCTCGCGGGTGATGCCTGTCAGTGAATGTTCATCGTTCTTGTCGCCTTGAGCCAAATCCATTCCTTTGCTTGCGGTGCCTGATGCGGTCGAAACCGGCGGAATGACTGTAACCCTAACGTGTCCCTTTGAAAGGGTCGTGACGGATCTTCCAGGAATCATACACGTTGCGGCACGCTTCAGAGAGTCGCAGGCCTGCTCCACGGCTGGCTTGTCGTGGTGACGGGCTTCCCCGTCGCCGCCGCGGCATCCATCGCCTCAGCCAGATAACAATCCTGTGCGGCCTCGGCGAAGCTGTAGGACGAGCGGCCCTCCTCGACATAGCGCCGCATGTTGGCAAGGCAGGTCGCGACCGCGATCTCGTCGTCGGTCATCGACGGGCCGGGGAATGGGTTTTCGTAAACCCACCGCCCGCCGGCCATGATGCCCGCATGATGATAGCCCTCGAAATTAACGAAATGGCCCTTGTCCATGCGCCTGAGCTCGACGGACATCGGCGTCTTCTCGTCGATCAGGTAATCGGCGCGCTCCGGCGTCACCTCGCCGCGTTCGCCGCGCACGGTGATGCGGGCCGCGCGGATGCGGCTCCTGTGCTGGCCATCGGCGAAATCATAAAGCCCGACCTTGTCACCGAAATCGAAGGTGGCAACGGTCTGGGCCGCCGGGATCACTTCGTAGCGTTCGGGCCCGCCATAGCGTCCCGGTCCCTTCACCACCGGCAGCGAGAAAGCGTTCGCCGTCACCGTGGCATTCTCGAAGCCGATGCCGAGCAGTTTCCGCATGACGCTGACGCCGTGATAGGTCTGCATGATCGAAACATGCGCATAGCGCGGAGTGCCGATCAGCCCGTCATCAATGAGCGTCCGCATGGCAGAGAGCGTCGGATGCAGGAAATATTGCTCGGCGACCTCGATCCGCGCACCGGCTTCGACCAGCCTTTGAAGCTGCAACAGTCCATCAAGATCGGCCGCCGCCGGCGTTTCGGCCAGCACCGGCATCGCATGCGCCGCAAGCTCCGAAATGCGTGCGACGATCTCTTCCTTGCGCACGGAAACGACCACGAATTCCGGACGGGTCGCGGCCAGCAGTTCATCGACCGCGGCGAAGACCGGCACATTCCATCGCTCCGCAAGCGCCGCCCGCCCGTCGGCATCGCGACCGCTGACGATGCCGGCCACGGCGAAATGCTCAGGAAGATAAACCGCTGCCCGCAGAAAAAATTCGGCCCGCCAGCCGGAGCCAATGACGGCAAAAGGTATGGGCGACATGCTGGTTTCCTCCCGATGCTATGCACGTGAAGACATGGCCTAGACGCTATTCGACCAAGGGACAAGCCGCCTTGCGCAACACAGCAACCAATCTCCCCCTTGAGGGGGAGATGTCGCGAGAGCGACAGAGAGGGGTTTGGGGCATAAGCCGCACTCTCCGTGCTCTCGGAAAGGGTTCACCCCTCTCTGCCCCTGTCGGGGCATCTCTCCCTCAGGGGGAGAGATCAGCTTCTAGGAGGCCTCGGGATACTTCTATGCCTGCCTGAGCCCGGTTCAATACCAAGCTCAACAAACACAAAAGCCGGGCAGCTTTGGCTGCCCGGCTTCAAATCTCACATCAGTGACGAACGAACCTCTTAGTCGGTCAGGTCGCGCAGAACGGTCTGCAGGATGCCGCCATTGTTGACGTAGGTGAGCTCGTCGAGCGTATCGATGCGGCAGAGGATCGGAATGTCCTTCACCGTACCGTCGGCAAAGGTGACCTTGGCGATCTTGTGCTCGCGCGGCTTGACGTCGGCAAGACCTTCGATGGTGACGGTCTCGTCGCCCTTCAGGCCGAGGCTTTCCCAGCTGGCGCCGTTTTCGAAGGTGAACGGGATGACGCCCATGCCGACAAGGTTGGAGCGGTGGATACGCTCGTAGCTTTCGGCGATGACGGCGCGAACGCCCAAGAGGTTGGTGCCCTTGGCCGCCCAGTCGCGCGAGGAGCCGTTGCCGTATTCGCCACCGGCGAAGATGACCAGCGGAACGCCTTCCTTCTTGTATTCCATGGCGGCGTCGAAGATCGACATCTCTTCCTTGGACGGATAGTGGATGGTGTAGCCACCTTCCTTGCCGTTCGGGCCGAGCATGTGGTTGCGGATGCGGATATTGGCAAAGGTGCCGCGCATCATCACTTCGTGGTTGCCGCGACGGGTGCCGTACTGGTTGAAGTCGGCAACCGAGACGCCGTGAGCGATGAGATATTCACCGGCAGGCGACTGTGCCTTGATCGAACCGGCCGGAGAAATGTGGTCGGTGGTGATCTTGTCGCCGAAAAGACCGAGAACGCGAGCGCCCTCGATATCCTTCACACCGGCCGGCTCCTTGGTCATGCCAACGAAGTAGGGCGGGTTCTGGACATAGGTCGAATTATCGTCCCAGGCATAGGTCTGGCCATCGGGAACCTGAACAGCCTGCCAGTTTTCGTCGCCCTTGAAGACGTCGGCATACTTGGTCTCATAGAGTTCGCGGGTGACGTATTTCTCGATCGTCTCCTGAACTTCCTTGGCCGACGGCCAGATGTCCTTCAGGTAGACCGGGTTGCCATCCTTGTCCTCACCAAGCGGCTCCGAGGTCAGGTCCTTGGTGACCGTGCCGGCAAGCGCATGGGCGACAACCAGCGGCGGAGAGGCCAGGTAGTTTGCCTGAACGTCCGGCGAAATGCGGCCTTCGAAGTTGCGGTTACCGGAGAGAACGCCGGCAGCAATCAGGCCCTTGTCATTGATGGTCTTGGAAACCGGGGCCGGCAGCGGACCGGAGTTGCCGATGCAGGTGGTGCAGCCGAAACCGACGAGGTTGAAGCCGAGCGCATCAAGGTCCTTCTGCAGACCGGCCTTTTCGAGGTATTCGGCAACGACCTGCGATCCGGGTGCAAGCGAGGTCTTCACCCACGGCTTGGACTTCAGGCCCTTGGCAACGGCGTTGCGGGCAAGAAGGCCGGCAGCGATCAGCACGGACGGGTTCGAGGTGTTGGTGCACGACGTGATGGCGGCAATGGCGACATCGCCGTGGCCGAGATCGTAATCCGTGCCTTCAACCTTGTAACGCTTGCCGAGCTCGGAAGCGTCCTTCTTGTACATGGAAGACAGCGCCTCGGCATAACCGGAAGCGATATTTTCCAGCGCGATGCGGCCTTCCGGACGCTTCGGGCCAGCCATGGACGGGACAACGTCGCCGAGGTCGAGTTCGAGCGTATCGGTGAAGACCAGATCTTCGCCGTCGCCTTCGCGGAACATGCCCTGTGCCTTCGAATAGGCTTCGACAAGGGCGATACGGTCCTTGGTGCGGCCCGACATGTCGAGGTAGCGAAGCGTCTCGGTATCAACCGGGAAGAAGCCGCAGGTGGCGCCGTATTCCGGACCCATATTGCCGATGGTGGCGCGGTCGGCGAGCGTCATGTTGTCGAGGCCGTGGCCGTAGAACTCGACGAACTTGGAGACAACGCCCTTCTTGCGCAGCATCTGAACGACGGTCAGAACCAGGTCGGTCGCGGTCACGCCTTCCTTCAGCTGGCCGGTGAGCTTGAAGCCGATGACCTCCGGCAGCAGCATGGAAACCGGCTGGCCGAGCATGGCCGCTTCGGCTTCGATACCGCCAACGCCCCAACCGAGAACGCCAAGACCGTTGATCATGGTGGTGTGGCTGTCGGTGCCGACGCAGGTGTCGGGATAGGCGATTTCAGAACCGTCTTCTTCCTTGGTCCAGACGGTCTGGCCAAGGTATTCGAGGTTCACCTGGTGACAGATGCCGGTGCCGGGCGGAACGACGCGGAAGTTCTTGAACGCCTGCTGGCCCCACTTCAGGAAGCGGTAACGTTCGCCGTTGCGCTTGTATTCCAGCTCGACGTTGTTGGCGAAGGCCTGGGGCGTGCCGAATTCGTCGACAATGACCGAGTGGTCGATGACGAGGTCGACGGGAACCAGCGGATTGATCTTTTCCGGGTCGCCGCCGAGGTTGACGATACCATCACGCATCGCAGCGAGGTCGACAACGGCGGGAACGCCGGTGAAGTCCTGCATCAGCACGCGGGCCGGACGGTAGGCGATTTCGGCGCCGGCGGTGCCCTTGTCCGTCAGCCACTTGGCGACAGCAAGAATGTCGTCTTTGGTGACCGAACGGCCATCTTCGTTGCGCAGAAGATTTTCGAGAAGCACCTTCATCGAGAAGGGAAGCTTGGAGACGCCCGAAAGGCCGTTGGCCTCAGCCTTTGGCAGGCTGTAGTAGACGTACTCTTTTCCGTCCACATCAAGTGTGGAGCGACATTCGAAACTGTCGAGTGATTTAGCCACGGATAAAAACCCCGCTCATTCTGATTGGCCTAGACCAGCCGTGCGAACGCCTATGTACATACGACATCAGGATGCGGGTACGACCATTTCCGCTGTCCGCACGCGGGACAAAATGCCCCAGGTTCGGCTCAAGGATGTGAAACACGCCGGCCGCTGGCGTGGTTGCGGAACTTATAGATAGTTTCTAAGAAAGGTGCCAGATATCACGCGCTGAAAATTGAATTTTTTTAGGAATCGGTTTGAGTGAGGGGAATGGCGCTTTGGCTGGCAGTCGTGTGAACGCCGAAAACCTGTCCGTCCGCCGCGCCGATCGGCTGATCTTCAGCGGGCTTTCGTTCGTGCTGAAACAAGGGGAGAGCCTTGTTTTCACCGGGCCCAACGGCGCCGGCAAATCGACCGCGATACGCGCTGCCCTCGGCCTGTTGAGGCCAGAGACCGGAAGCGCCTGCTTCGAGGACGAGGCGGGACGCCATCCCTTGGGAGCAGCAAGCCACTATCTCGGACACCTGAATGCGATGAAGCGGGAATTGACGGTTGGCGAGAATCTCGCCTTCTGGCGTGACTTCATGGGGGACTACGAAGGGGGCGATTCTGTTTCGCTCGAGGACGCTGCTGACGCCGTCGGGCTTGCGGGCGCGCTCGATCTTCCCTTTGGCTATCTTTCCGCCGGCCAGAAGCGACGCCTGGCCTTCGCGCGGCTGCTTGTGGCCCATCGCCCGGTGTGGATGCTCGACGAGCCGACAGCCTCGCTCGATGTCGCATCCAAGGTGCTGATCGAAGATATCGTCAACCGGCATCTGGCCAAAGGCGGCATCGCCATCATCGCCACCCACGAGCCGCTCGCGCTTTCCAACTGCGGAGAGCTCGGCTTTTCCGGCCCTGTCGAGCTTGCCGCCGACCCCTTTCTGCCGGAGGGCGTCTGATCGTGCTGGCGCTTTATCTCAGGGACCTGAAGCTTGCGGTGCGTGCCGGCGGTGGAGCGCTGATCGGGCTTCTGTTCTTCTTCTCCGTCATTGCCGTCATTCCCTTTGCCGTCGGCCCCGACCTTGCACTGCTGTCGCGCATCGGCCCGGCCGTCTTGTGGATCGGAGCGCTGCTTGCAACGCTGATCGGGCTCGACCGGCTGTTTCAGGCCGAGCGGGAGGACGGCTCGCTCGATCTTCTGTTGATTCAGGACATGCCGCTTGTCGTCACCGTGCTGGTAAAGTGTCTCGCGCACTGGACGGCATCGGTGCTGCCCCTCGTGGCGCTGTCTCCTGTCATGGGGCTGATGCTGAATGTCGAGGCGCGGGCGCTCGGCGCAGCGGCGCTGACGCTGCTCGCGGGCTCCCCGGCCATCACCTTTATCGGCGCAGCCGGTGCCGCGATTGCCGTGTCGCTGCCGCGCGGCGGCCTGCTTGTGCCGGTGCTGGTGCTGCCGCTCGCCGTGCCGGTGCTGATCTTCGGTGTCAGCGCCACCTATGCGGCGGTCACCGACCCGCAACCGTTTCTGCCGCCATTTCTGATCCTGGTGGCATTGATGCTGTTTTTTGCGGTCATCGGCCCCCTCGCCGCGGCCGCGGCCTTGCGTCAGGCGGCGGATTGAGCGACATCCTTGGGGCAAGGGAAGAAACCATGAGCACGATGAACGGAACCAGAGGCGGCATGATTTCGGGGCTTGCAAACCCGACACGGTTTCTTGCGCTTGTCGGCCGGGTGGTGCCGGTGCTTGCGGGCATCACGGCCGTGCTCTTCATCATTGGCCTGTGGCTCGCCTTCACCACCGAGGGCGACTACCAGCAGGGCGACACCGTTCGCATCATGTATATCCACGTACCCGCCGCCTGGCTTGCCATGATGTGCTACATGGTGATGGCGGCCGCGGCCCTTGGCACGCTGGTCTGGCGCCATCCGCTGGCAGATGTCGCGCACAAGGCGGCCGCCCCCATCGGCGCTGCCTTCACCTTTCTGGCACTGGTCACCGGCTCGCTCTGGGGCAAGCCGATGTGGGGCGCCTGGTGGGTCTGGGATGCGCGGCTGACCTCGGTACTGGTGCTGTTCCTGATGTATCTCGGCATCATCGCGCTGCATCGCGCCATCGACGAACCCGCCCGCGCCGCCAGGCTTGCCGCGATCCTGATCCTCGTCGGCGTCGTCAACATCCCGATCATCAAGTTTTCCGTCGACTGGTGGAACACGCTACATCAGCCGGCAAGCGTGCTGCGGATCGGCGGCCCCACCATTGACCCGGAATTCCTCTGGCCGCTTCTGGTGATGGCTTTCGCTTATACTTTCGCCTTCTTCACCATGCATTTTGCCGCCATGCGAAACGAGATCCTGAGGCGGCGTGTCTCCGCAATGCGCAAGGTCGCGGCAAGCCGCATCGGTGCCGGCACGGTCGAAAGGGTAAGCTGATGGATCACGCCCCCTTCATTCTCGCCGCATATGGCATAACCGCACTGGTCTTTGCCAGCCTTGTTATCTGGCTCATCGCCGACGGCCGCATCCAGAGGCACAAGCTTGAGGCACTCGAGAAAGCCGGGGTCTCCCGTCGCAGCACCGGACGGCCGCAGGCATGACCACTGACAAGCATGAAGAGACGCCGGCGAATGGCCGCCGCTACGCTTTCGCCGCCATTCCGCTCATCGTCGTCATCGGACTTTTCGGCATCTTCGGCTGGCAGATCCTGTTTGGCCGCGACCCGTCGGAAATCCCCTCCGTGCTGATCGGCAAGCAGGCGCCGCCGATCGACCTTCCCGCGCTTCCCGGCAGCGAACGCCCGGCGCTGACCGATGCCGAGATCGCCGGCAAGCTGACGCTGGTCAACGTCTTCGCCTCGTGGTGCGTGCCGTGCCGGCAGGAGCACCCTTTTCTGCTGGAGCTTTCGAAGAACCCGGCGGTCCATCTGGTCGGCATCAATTACAAGGACAAGTCCGACAACGCCCTTCGCTTTCTTGGCGAACTCGGCAATCCCTATGCCGCGATCGGTGTCGACGCCCGTGGCGCCGAGGCGATCGACTGGGGCGTCTATGGTATTCCCGAGACCTTCCTCGTCTCCCCCGAGGGCACCATCCTCTACAAGAAGATCGGTCCGATCGATGCCGCCTCCTATGCGCGCGAAATCCTGCCGGAGATCAGCCGCGCGGCCGGCCGCTGAAGCAGGCTACATCGCGATATAGCGGTCGCGGCGATGGTTGACGGCGAGGATGAGGTTGATGACGACGGCGCCCGCGATCGAACAGGCAATGATGAAGGGCGAGGCGACGAAGAAGGACAGCACCAGCACCATGCCATCAAGGCCGAGCTGCACATAGCCTGCCTTCCAGCCGAGGCGATCCTGCAGGTAGAGCGCCAGAATGCCGAAGCCGCCGAGGCTGGCGCTGTGGCGGAAGAAGATCAGGAGCGCCGTACCGACCAGCGTTCCGCCGAAAAACCCCGCCGCCAGCGGATGGGTTTCCCCAATGGTCAGAAACTGCGGAACGATGCCGGTCAGCGCCGAGGTCAGCGCGACGGAGACGAAGGTCTTGAGCGTGAAGGCGAGGCCGAGCCGGCGCCAGGCGAAATAATAGAACGGCAGGTTGACGAGAAAGAAGGCAAAGCCGAAGCCAATCCCCGTGGAATAGACCAGCAGGAAGGCAAGCCCCGCCGTGCCGCCGGTCAGCAACCCTCCAGCCTTCAGCACCAGAACGCCGAGCGTGGCGAGCATGGCACCGGTGATGATGCCCTGCGCATCCTCGAGCAGCGAATGGCTTTCGGAGGTGGAGTTGAGGATGCCGCGGAGAAACCTGTTTTCTGACACGTGATGCTGTTTCCGTGATGTCGAGGCCGGCCGCCGGATACAAGGAGGCCGGAGCGCTGTCGCGCCCCGGCCAGTCATCACTCAAAATCATGTGCACGTCAAATGGTCAGACGACGTCATCCTGGTTGACGCGACCGCCCTCGCCTTCCCAGTTGAGAATGCGTCGGGTCTCGCCCTCGGTGAACTTGAGACGCAGCCCCGCCCCGCCTTCCTTGTCCTCAGGCAGGAAGATGACGCCGAGCGCCTCCAGCGTCGTTCCGATCTTCTCGCGCATGGCCTCACCAAGGTCGCCGGTCCCCTCCTCGAAGGCCGCGATCTGGTCTTCGGCAAGGCCGCTCTCCTGCGACAGGGCGGAACGGTCGATATGGGCGAGAATGCGGGCCGCATGGCAAAGTTCGGGTGTGATGTTCATGTCTGCCTCCTTTGAGGTTTCCGACGCATCGCGCGCAGCGGCGCGGAGATGCGTGCGGATCAATTTCATGAACAACGCAGTTTGCTGCGGCGAGGTTCCCCGGTTCAGCCGTTCCGGGCGGCGAGAAACAGGATGCCCGGCACTGGTTCGCCGGCGTCCTTGCGCAGCGTGGTTTGGCGCTCGGCCCTAAGCACGAAGCCATGCGCGGCTAGCAGACGGCCGACATAGGCGGCGGAATGGGCATAGCGAAGCGACGGCAGCAGCGTGAAATCGGCGCCAGCACCGCCGTCCTCCACGGAAAACAGGAACAGCCCGTCATTCGCGATCAGCGCCTTGACGTTCTCGAACAGGCTGCCGAGCGCGCCGAGATACATCAGCACATCGGCGGCGACCACAAGGTCGGCGCGATGGCGCCCCAGACTTTCGCCGAAAAGCCCGCTCTCTTCAGGCGCGAGCAGCAGGTCGGCCTGTGCAAGCAGGTCGTAGTGCCCCTTCTCCTCGGCCTTCTGCAGCATGTTCTGCGACAGGTCGAAGCCTTCCAGCCGGTCGGCCCGTCCGGTCAACACCTCGCCGGAAAGCCCCGTACCGCAGCCGAGATCGACGGCCAGGGGGAAGTGACGGCTCCCTTCCGTTTCGGCAAGGAGGGCTGCAAGCCGCTCCGGCGCGCTGTAATCGAGCCGCTCCGTCAGGGCCTCGTCGAAATGTTCGGCATAGGAATCAAACAGCGCCTCGACATAGCGTCCCGGCGGATGGGCGGGAACGCGCGCAGCGCCCAGCACGGCCAGCTTCAGCCGCGCGGCGAAGATGTCTTCCGCATCGAGCTTTTCCAGCACTTCCAGCGTGGCGATGGCGCCATCGACGTCACCGGCATGTTCCTGGTAGGCAGAGAGCATGGCGAGCCCGGCCGGCCATTCCGGAACAAGCGAAAGCGCCTGTTCCATGAGATCGGCAGCGGCGGCAAAATCGCCGGCCTCATCCAGCATGCGCGCATAATCGGCACGCCGATCGGCGATGAGGTCGCCGGAGGAGAAGAAAGTCATGTTCATGATGTGTCGACCGGGAGAATGGACTGAGCGCCAATGCTGCCTTTTGCCGGGAAAAGCAAGCGGAATGTTTACGGCCCATCTTGCCAATCGCCGCGCCCGTCGCCACCTTGCGGCGGAACAACCATGAATGCGCCGCATTGCGCATCTATCGCCCGCGATAGTCGGGGCCTCGGACGGGAGAGCGGTATGGGCAATGAAGTGAACAGGTTTCTGGGCGGCACGGTCGTCGGAACCATCGTCAGGCTGCTGGTGGTGTCGCTGGTCGTCGGCTTCATCCTGTCAGCACTCGGCATTCATCCGCTCGACCTCTGGTACGGCGTCATCGATTTCTTCCGCAACATCTGGCAGCGCGGTTTCGCCGCCCTTGGCGAAGTCGGCCACTATTTCGTGCTCGGCGCCATCATCGTGGTACCGATCTTCCTGATCATCCGCATATTGAGCTATCGCCGTTGACCACCATTCCCTTTCGTACCGGCCGCAGGGCGTTTGCCGTCGGTCTCCTCGCCGTCGGGCTTTCAGCCTGCAGCATCAGCCTTTTCGGCGGCAGTGGCATGCCTTCCGGCGATGTCGACGCCGAGGGCATGACATCGACCTTCCTGCCCTGGGTCAACGATCTGCGCAAAAGCCGTGGCCTGCCGCCCGTTTCATATTCGCGCAGCTGCGAGGCCGCGGCCATCGACCAGGCAAGCCGCATGGCGCTCGCCGGCAAGATGAACCACATCACCGGTCCGGAGAGCGTTTATAATCGCTTCAAGCGCATGAACCTGACGCTGCCGGCGGCGGAAAACATCGCCATGCAGCAGCGCACTCCAGAGCGCGCCTTCCAGGCCTGGGTGAACTCGCCGAAGCATCTGGAAAACATGCTCGGCCCTTATGCGCACGTCGGCGTGGCGATGGCGACGAGCCCGAAATCGGGCAACACGCCGTTCTGGTCGATGTGCCTCAGCCAGTAGTCAGAACGGCTTTCTCGCCCATTCCTCGACGCTGCTGTCGCGCAATTGCGCAAGCGATGAAACGCCCATCCGCTCCATCGCCGTGACCATGGCCTTGAGGCTCGCCTCGACAAGGTCGAAACCTTCATAGACCATGCCGGAATAGATCTGCACCAGATCGGCACCGGCGCGGATCTTTTCTGCGGCCCGTTCGCCGGTCGAGACGCCGCCGACGCCGATGATCACCGCCTCCGGTCCGAGACGCTGGCGCATACGCGCGAGAAGCGCGGTCGACCGCTCGAAGAGCGGCGCGCCGGAGAGGCCGCCGGCCTCACCCGCCTGCCTCTGATCGACAAGCCCGTCACGCGCGAGCGTCGTGTTCGAGACGATCACGCCGTCCAGCGTGCTCGCCCGGATCTCCGCGACGATATCGTCCAGCCCCTCTTCCGTCAGGTCGGGAGCGATCTTCAGGAAGACCGGCGTGCCGGTTGCCGCCTTCTCGCGTTCCTCGGCAATGGCGCCCAGCAGGCGCGCAAGCTGTTCGCGTGCCTGCAGGTTGCGCAGGCCCGGCGTGTTCGGCGAGGAGATGTTGACGGCAAGGTAATCGGCCCTCGCGGCAAAGCGGGCGACGCCGGCGGCATAGTCGGCGATCCGGTCGTCGCTATCCTTGTTGGCACCGATATTGACGCCGACGATGCCCTGCTTGCGGCGGGCATCGAGCCGCGCGGCCAGCGCATCATGGCCTTCATTGTTGAAGCCCATGCGGTTGATCACCGCTTCATCCTTCACCAACCGGAACAGGCGGGGTTTCGGACTGCCCGGCTGCGGGCGCGGCGTCACCGTGCCGACCTCGACATGGCCGAAACCGAGCTTCACCAACCCGTCGATCGCCTCGCCGTTCTTGTCGAGACCCGCGGCCACACCCAGCGGATTGCGAAACGACAGGCCGGCGGCCCGTATCGCGAGCCGCTTGTCATCGGCATGGCGCGCGCGCGGCAAGAGACCGCTGGCGATCCCCTTCAGCGTCAGCCCATGGGCAATTTCGGGATCGAGCGCAAACACCGCCGGACGAGCGGCGCATTTGAACAGGTTGACCATCAGAGCAGCCCCGCAAAATCGTGAAACCCGTCATCCTTCAGCGGCAATGGCTTCTGCCAGAGGACCGCGGAAAGCGGCAGCGGCGCGTAAAGATGTGGGAACAGCGCACCGCCGCGCGACGGCTCGAATTTCAGCGACGCGCCAAGCGCGCCGGCATCAACTGCGACCAGAACCAGATCGCCTGCCCCGGCAAAGTGCTTCGCCGCGGTCTCCTCGACCTGCGCGGCCGTCGAGAAATGGATGAAGCCATCGGCCCGGTCGATCTCGGCGCCGGCATAGACGCCGGCTGCAAGCGCCTGCTGCCACTCCCTCTGGTCGACAATCTTGTATATCGGGTCCATCGGCAGGCCTTCCTTTCTCCGGTGCTGTCCGGCTGACGGCTCCGGGTGTGCAGCAGCCGCCGTCAAAAGTCCATCGCCGCCGGCCCGCGGAACGCCAAAAGCAACAGCAAATTCGGGATTTCGCGGCTTTTTCGGGCGTTTTTTATTGCACTTCATGCCAAAGAGGTGATCATAAACGCGATATCGTGGTCCGTGCCGTGCGGATCGGATCGCATCCGGCAATGGGGAGACCCTGATGGTTGTGAAAATGCCTTTGGGAGGAGGCAGTGAATGACCGGACAGACAATACTGATTGCAGACGACCACCCGCTGTTCCGCAGTGCGCTGAAGCAGGCGATCAGCGGCATGGCGACGTTCTATGCTGTGGTGGAGGCCGGCGACTTTGATAGCGCTCAGCAAGCCGCCCGCGAAAACCCGGAAGCCGACCTGCTTCTTCTCGACCTGACCATGCCGGGGGTCAGCGGACTTTCCGGCCTGATCACCCTGCGCGCCGAATTTCCGGGACTGCCGACCGTCGTGATCTCCGCAAGCGACGACGATGACACCATCCGCCGGACGCTGGCGCTCGGTGCCTCCGGTTTCATCTCCAAGTCCGCCGGCATCGACGAGCTGCGCCAGGGCATCCGCACCGTGCTCGCCGGCGACGTCTATACCCCGGAGAACTACGAGGGCGGCGAGGAGACCGATCCCGACGTCGCCGACATGCTGGAACGGCTGCAGACGCTCACGCCGCAGCAATCGCGCGTGCTGCGCATGCTTTGCGAGGGCCTGCTCAACAAGCAGATCGCCTATGAGCTCGGCGTCTCGGAGGCAACGGTCAAGGCGCATGTTTCCGCCATTTTGCTGAAGCTCAACGTCGACAGCCGCACGCAGGCGGTCATCCAGCTCGGCAAGGTCAATATGGCGATGGTCGCCTGAGGAGAGGATTTTATTCCTCTGCCTTATTTACGCTACGTGTAAGGTTCGGGTATATATTCCCAACGACAACGCGCCGGCCAGGAAACCCGATGCCCCGGAGGTTCTCCCATAGTGAAACGTGGAAGGCGATTGACGCGCTCGCCAGCCGCCTTAACCTCACGTCATCGGGCCTTGCGCGCAAGGCTGGGCTCGACCCGACCACTTTCAACAAATCCAAGCGGCTTGCGCCGGATGGCCGCGAACGCTGGCCGTCGATGGAGTCGATCGTTAAGGTCCTGAATGCGACCGGCACGACGATGACGGAACTGTTCGGGGTCGAAGATGCGTTCGACGACAGCGGCCGGCGCCCCGTCGGCGCCTTTCCGCCGCAGCCCTCCACCATTCCGCTTCTGGGTCTCGCCCGCGCCGGCGCGGGAGGCTTCTTCGATGATGGCGGCTATCCCGTCGGCCACGGCTGGGATGAGGTCGACTTCCCCACGCCGTTGCACGCCGCGCACGGCGTTTATGCACTTGAAGTGCAGGGCGACAGCATGCAACCGCTCTATCGTGATGGCGACGTTCTGATTGTCGAAGCCAATGCCGATACCCGCAAGGGCGACCGCGTCGTGGTGAAGACCCGCGATAGCGAGGTGATGGCCAAGATTCTACTGCGCCGCACAAGCCGCCATATCGAGCTCCAGTCCATCAATCCCGAGCATCCGAACCTCACGATCGACCTCGACGAGATCGAATGGATCGGGCGCATCCTGTGGGTCAGCCAGTAGCGCCACCCGAGGCCAACCACCGAAAGGAACCGCCGATGCAGCGGACCCCGCTCACCCATTACGACGCCCTCATCTATGTCATGGTCATGGCCTCCGCCGTCGACAGCGCCATGAGCGACACCGAGCTTGCCCGCATCGGCCAGATCACCCGTTCGCTCCCCGTCTTTTCAGGCTTCGACGCCGGCCGGGTGACCGATGTCGCACATGATTGCGCCGAGATCCTCTCGGGTAACGAAGGCATGGATATTGCTCTCGAAATCATCCGCGACACCCTGCCCGAGCGGCTCCATGACACGGCCTATGCACTGGCGGTGGAAATCGTCGCCGTCGATGAGACGGTCCTTCCGGAGGAAATCCGGCTGCTGCAGCTTATTCGCGACAGGTTGCAACTCGACAAGCTGACCTGCGCCGCAATCGAGCGTAGCGCCATCGCCCGCTACCGCCACCCATAAATCCAACCGAATGCCGACAGCGACTCACTGCATTCTGCCTGCAGCGGGCCTGCGCTAACGTTTTTCAGGCTTCCCAGCCTTGATTGCAGCTGCAGCTTTGCGGCTTCCATGCCGCATATGCTCACGCGATCTGCGACCTATTTCAGAAAAAGCACATATAATAGGTTGAAAATGTCGCAGGCAAAAAGAAGCAATTACATGTTGAAATTTTTTCCGTGACTCCCTTTAATGTGGTTATTGCGGCGGTAACAATAAAACCATGTTGGGGGAATAGCATGGACAATTCAGGCCGGCTCGATACCCGTATTGCGATTTCCGATGACACACTGGCGCCGACATACGGTCACCCGCTTGCGGCCGAGCGCCGCATGCTTCGCCGGCTCGCATTTCCAGATGCGCTGATCGACGCCGCCCTGGCCGCAGCCCTCGCCAATCGCACGACGATCGAACGGGAACTGCTCGCGGCGGGCGGAGTTACACCGGAACAGTATTATGCCGTGCTGGCGGACTATCTGTGTCTGCCCTTCATGCCGGAACTGCCCGCCGCCTCTGTCATCGATCGCCCGCATCTCGACAAGCTGCTTCTCGATCCGCGCGGTCTGCGGCTCGAGGAAAACGACGGCATGACGACCTTCGCCATCGTGCCGCGCGCCAACGACCTCGCGAGCCTGCACCGGCGCCTGGCGCTTCATCCCGAACTTCGCAGGCGCGTGGTGGTCACCTTGCCGTCTGCCGTGCGCAGCACCGTCTGGGAGGTCGGCAGTCGGCGGCGGCTGACCAACACGATCCACCGGCTGTTTTCCTGGCAGCCGCGCTTTTCCGCGCGGATCGTGTTCTGGGGCAAGCAGGGATTTCTGATCGGCAGCGCCGCCGTGGCACTTCTGGCGGGGCTTGCCATCGCAACCGGACCGACGCTTCTCGTCGTCCACATGCTGATGTCGCTCTTCTACCTGCTCGCCATCCTCATCAGGCTTGCCGCGCTCCGCAGCCGGCCGCTGCCGGTGACAGCGCTGCCGGACATGAACAGCCAGCGGCTTCCCGTCTATACGGTGATGATCGCGCTCTACCGCGAGGCAAACATGATCGGCCAGCTCACCGACAATCTGCGCAAGCTGAACTGGCCGGCTTCCAAGCTGGACATCAAGCTCGTCTGCGAGGCGGATGACGGCGACACCATCGCGGCCATCATCGCCGCTCGCCTGCCGCCGCATTTCGAGCTGGTTACGGTTCCGCCCGCCCATCCGCGGACCAAACCGAAGGCTCTCACCTATGCGCTGTCGGGCGCCCGCGGCCAGTTTCTGACGATCTACGATGCCGAGGACCGCCCGCATCCCGACCAGTTGATGGAGGCGTGGCGCACCTTCGAGGCCGGCCCACCGGAACTCGCCTGCCTGCAGGCGCCCCTCACCATCACCAACGGCACGCAGAGCTGGATCACGGCGCTGTTTGCCTGCGAATATGCCGGGCTGTTTCGCGGCATCCTGCCGTTTCTCGCCCGCCACCGCTTCCCGATGCCGCTTGGCGGCACCTCCAACCATTTTCGCACCGATGCGCTGATGAAAAGCCGCGGCTGGGACCCCTATAACGTGGCCGAGGACGCGGACCTCGGGCTCCGGCTGCACCGGCTCGGCTATCATTGCGGCGTCATCGTCGCGCCGACCGGCGAGGATGCGCCGACCACCATCAGGAGCTGGACGGCGCAGCGCTCGCGATGGATCAAGGGCTGGCTGCAGACCGTGCTGGTGGCGCTGAGGGAGCCGGGGCGGCTGCGCGACGAACTCGGCGTCGTCGGCTTTGCCGTTTTCCTGCTGAACGGCCTCGGCATGATCGTCTCCGCGCTGCTGCACCCGCTGTTGTTTCTGGCGCTGGCGATCACCATCGCGACCGTGATGATGCCGGATTACAATCCGGGCCTCGTCCATCAGCTGCTGTGCGGTGTCGACCTCGCCAACATCCTGATCAGTTACTGGGCGTTCCTGAAACTCGGCATGTCGCGGATGACGGCCACGGAGGTTGGCCAGCTGCGCACCGACGCCTTCTATGTGCCGTTCTACTGGCTGATGTTGTCCTATTCGGCGTGGAAGGCCTTTCTGGAACTCTACCGCACGCCTTTCCTCTGGCGCAAGACCGCTCACCGCCCGAGTTCGACCTGAGCGGCCTCGACGCGTGCGACGGGAAAGCCGCACCCGCCCGTCCCGTCAGCGATAGGCGAAGAGATCGGCATCGGGATCGGCCTTGCCGGCAACCCATTGGCTGACGATCTGTCCGGCGATCATGCTGAAGGTGATGCCGTTACCGCCGAAGCCCATCACCGAAAAGACGCGGCGGCATCCAGGGGCACAATCGATGATCGGCAGTCCGTCATCCGTGTTGCCGAAGCGCGCCGCCCAGTGATAGGCGAAATCGTCGACCTTGGAACCCAGAAGGGCTTCAAGCTTGTTGCGGATACGGGCGATCTTGCGCGCCATTTTCTCGGTGTTCTCGATCGAACCCGCCGCGGCCTCATCCTCGCCGCCGGCAATGATGCGGCCGTCGGGCGTCGTGCGGAAATAGAGGTAGGGATCGCTGCCCTCCCAGACGATGTGGGAGGCAAGCCAATCCGGCCGCGATGCGTGCGGTGGCGTCGCTGCGGCCCATGTGGCGATGATCTGGTGATGCTTGCTCTGCATCGGCTTTAAAAATTCGTAGCCGGTGCAGAAAATCACATGGCCTGCTGAAAGGAGCCTGCCATCCGAGGTGGCCAGCACGACCTCTCCATCGCTTTCGCGATAATCGGTCACCTCCACCGGGCTGCAGATCGAGACATCGGGTCCAAGCGAACGGAACAGGCCGGCCGTCAGCTGCGCCGGATTGGCGGAGGCGGAACAATCCGAACGGATGGCGCCCGCTCTCTCAAGCCCGTATTCCTGCCCGAGTTTGCCAGCCTCCAGGAATTCGGCGGAAAGCCCGTTCTCGGCCCGCAACCCGGCTTCCTTGCGAAGCACGCCGGCGCCGTATTCGTCACCGGCCAGAAACAGGGCCCTCTTTCTTTCCCACGCGCATTCGATCCCGTGGGTCTCGACAAGGCTTTCGAGGCCTTCGACCGCCTTTGCCGATCTCTGCCAGGCCCTGATGGCGCGCGTCTCGCCGAGGAGACCCGCAAGCTTTGTCAACGGCAGATCGATTTCGTACTGGATCATCGCCGTGCTCGCCATCGTCGAGCCGTGCACCGGGCGGCGTCTGTCCAGCACCAGAATACGCCGCCTGCCATCGGCCAGCATACGGGTTATCAGGGCCCCGGAAATACCGGCACCGACGACGATAACATCATAATCCTTGCGGTCCGGCGTGGATTGCGTTTCGACCCTGATATTCGGCGTCGCAGCCCAGAACGGCCGCGCCGCCCTAAGGTCAGTCTTGTTTGTGATGGCCACTGAACAAAATCCCAGATCGTTGCCAGAAACAAATCCCTGAGATGCGCTTCGGTTCCACACAGCCGCAGAAAACGCGGTTCACTGCCCCCCCCCCAGAACCGTCGCGACCAGACTTGCCGACCCTCAGCTTGCCTCGATGCGCACCGGTGCGCCCTCGTAGGTGGGGGTCTGGTAGCGCTTTTCGTGATAGGAGAGCGGCAAAAGGCCGTTTAGCTCCGGATAATATCCGGCCACGCATCCGGCGGCAGGTCGTAAGGTGTCACCGTCAGCCCTTCGACCCGACGGTCGATCCCGTCGTCGAAATCCGACACCACCGTCACCCGCTGCCCCTCGCGCCACTTGAGCCGCTCCATCTCCTCGCGATTGATCAGGATGATGTCGCGACTACCGCCCAGACCCCTGAGGCGATCGGAGAAGCCGTAGACAGTCGTGTTGAACTGGTCGTTGGAGCGGAGTGTGACAAGCGTCCATGGGAGCGCCGCGTCGACGAAAGCGCTTGCGCCAAAAACGATATCGAGCACCGGATGACCAAAGCAAAGCCCCCATGGACCAACGGCCAGGTCGAAAGGATGAACCGCACCATCAAGGACGCGACCGTCAAGCGCTTCTATCATGAGAGCTACGACCAGCTACGCGGACACCTCACCGACTTCATCAACACTTACAATTTCGCCCGCAGGCTCAAGTCCCTCAAGGGTCTCACACCGTAAGAATTCATATGCAAGACATGGACTTCACAGCCGCAACGCTCCAAACTCAATCCAATCCGTCAAATGCCGGGACTGAACATCTAGCCACGATGGGACGCTGGCAGCGCACGGTCTCGGAGCCATTGCAAAGGTGCCGCGCGCCAGCGTCCCTATCATCGCGCAGGGCCTTGCCGGGCCCATTTGCACGGCGAGCCCTCAAAGGGTCAGATTGATCCCTGCATCGTCGCTGGCGAAGACATGTGATTTTTCCATGACGAAGCGGAAGCGGAAAGCCTCTCCGCGGATGGAATCGTCCAGTCCCGCGGCATCGTCGGTCGGAACCCGGGCCGTGAACGGCATGCCTTCGAGATCGAAGTGAACATAGACCTCGTTGCCCATATGCTCGACCAGCCGGACAGGTCCGGTCGCCTCGGCGACCACGGCCTTCTCATCGCGCCGAAGTGCGGCACTTTCCGGTGTCACTATATGTTCCGGACGGATGCCGAAACGAACGCTCTGGCCGATATGGCCGGAAAGTTTCGCGGCGTAGTCCTTCGGCAGCGACAGCAAAGTGCGTTCCCCCAGAAGCAGCGCGGCAGAGCCGTCATTCCCGACAATGGTGGCGGTGTGGATATTCATCTCCGGTGAGCCGATGAACCCGGCTACGAACGCGTTGGCGGGACGTTCGTAGAGCCTCGTCGGCACATCGACCTGCTGGATCGTGCCTTCCTTCAGCACGCAGATGCGCTCGCCCATCGTCATCGCCTCAACCTGGTCGTGCGTGACATAGATGGCCGTCGAAGGCTGTCCGGCATTGCGCAATTCGCGATGCAGCTCCGTCAGACGGACGCGCATGGAGGCGCGCAATTTGGCATCGAGGTTGGACAGCGGCTCATCGAACAGGAAAACCTCCGGCCGCTTGACGATGCAGCGGCCGACGGCAACGCGCTGGGCCTGACCGCCCGACAGCTGCTTGGGGTAGCGATCGAGCAGATTGACCATCTCCAAGAGCTCGGCGGCATGCATCACGCGCTGCTTGATCTCCGCCTTCGGCACATGGGCGATCTTCAGGCCAAGCGCCATGTTGTCGTAGACCTTCATATGCGGATAGAGCGCATAGTTCTGGAACACCATGCCGATGCCGCGCTGCTTCGGCGGCAGCTTGTTGACCGTAGCCGAGCCGATCTTCAGCTCCCCGTCGGAAATCTGCTCGAGGCCGGCCACCATGCGCAGGATCGTGCTCTTGGCGCAGCCCGACGGGCCGACAAACACCATGAATTCGCCGTCGCGAACGTCGAGATCGATGCCGTGAACGGCCTCGAAACCGTTCGGATAGACCTTGCGAATCTCGCGAAGACTGACATTGGCCATTGGTTCACTCCCTTTGTCTTTCTGGATGGAGACCGCTCCTCTACAGTCTGTGGCCACCACCCGTTCCCTCCCGTGGAGGGCCTATTTTCCGGTTGGCGGCGGACCGACAGACATGCGCTCCACCAGTTGCATGGTCATGCTCACGCGCCGCCTGGACGTCAGACGGCCGGCGGCCTGTTCGGCGAGCATGCGGATGGCAAGCCTGCCCATTTCGCCGCGCTCGATATGCATCGTCGACAGCGGCACCTCGCAATGGGCACTGATCGGCAGATCGTCGAAGCCGATGACAGAAATATCCTCCGGCACTCTGTATCCGGCGGAAATCAGCGCCTGCGTCACGCCAATCGCCAGCATATCCGAGGCGCAGACGATGGCCGTCTGATCGAACCCGCCGTCCTTCAGTCGCTGGAGGATTGCGTTGCTGGCATCAAGGCTCGAGAAATTGGAACTGCCGGTATCGAGGACATCGCGTTTCGGATCAAAGTCGATGCCGGCCGCCTCCAGCGCATGGCGCATGCCGTCGACTCGCTGGGCGACAGTGTCGCGATAGATATGCGACACGTGGAGAAAGCGCTTATGCCCCTGTTCGATCAGGTGCTGCGTTGCTGCATAGGAACCGTAATAATGATCCGGCGAAATGCTGGAAATCCGCATCATCGGATCCATGCCGTTGACGATCACGGCGGGACATCCGAGCGCGGCGACGGCTTCGACGATCGGCTTCTGGTCGATGCCGAGCAGGATGACACTGTCCGGGCGTCCGCGCCGGAACAAGGATTCCGGTGAGATGGCAGTGTAGCCGTCGCCGATCAGCGCCAGATCGAGCACCACATCCCAGCCAAGGTGACGCGCCTCGTCCGTCAGTCCCCGCATCGTGTCGACGTAATAATGGTCGTTCGCGGCATAGCGGTCGAATGTGACGATGGTGACCGAGCCGATCTCGGCCCCCGGCTTCGGTTTTGTTTCGGGACGCCGATAGCCGAGTTGCTCGACCACCTGCATCACCCGGCTGCGATTGTCCTGGCTGACACCGACGCGGTCGTTCAGCACCTTTGAAACCGTGCTGATCGAAACGCCTGAAGCCTCGGCAATATCATGCAGCGTTGCTGCGGTTGCCGGCTTCCTGCCCCTCGTTCTGACGATTTCGTCACTCGTTTGCATGTCTTCGTTTCCGACCATCCCGGCTCCCTCCGTGATTCCATCCCAAAGGGCACCAGTTTCCGGCCTGACACGCAAGCTCTCTTGCGCGTGCCGGCATTCCCGACATTAACAACACAGCACGAAAAAGGAAATATGATTCTTTTATTTTCTTTTTTCTCGTCCATTATCGACGCGACAAGATCCATCAAACAGGCCTAAAACAACGTGTTCTGCCAGTTAAGCCCTATTCGAACTGACTTTTGCCCGCATCCGCTGGCCTAAAATCTATTGACTCCGGAAAGACACGGGAGCATTTTCTCTATATCGGTATTTTCGCTTATTATTTTCCATTTATTTTCCATTTTCGGGAAATTTCTGGGGGATACGGGCGACGCCCGGCCATTTGGGAAGAGCGACCGAGGATCGTTGCCGCGGCGGAGGCGTGCGGCGAGCAGTAAACTTGACCAGGCGCGCGTTCACGCCGAACGGCTTCAATGCGCGCCAGTGGAGGAAAAACGATGAAATTTGCCAACAAGCTGGCGCTTGGCACCGCCGTCGCGCTTTTCGGACTGATGGGCGTTGCCCAGGCGGAAACGACCGTGCGCATCATGGGCATCGAGCCCAATGACGTGCAGGAAAAGACCATCAACCAAGAGGTCTTCGACGCCTATCAGGCCGAACATCCCGATACCAAGATCGAGATGGAATATCTCGAGAACTCGGCCTTCAAGTCGAAGCTGCCGACGGTGCTTCAGTCCAACAAGCGTCCTGATCTCTACTGGTCGTGGGCGGGCGGCGTGCTCGACGAGCAGTTCGAAAGCGGTGCGACGCAGGATATCACGGCAGCGGTGAAGGACGATTTCGCCGCGACCATCCCGCCGGGACCGGTCCAGAGCTTCACCGTAGACGGCCAGATCGTCGGCGGACCAACCAAGGTCTCCCTGATCGTGCTCTGGTACAACAAGGCGCTTGCCGAGCAAGCCGGCGTCGATGTTTCCGCAATCGAGACATGGGATGATTTCCTCGCCGCGGTCCAAAAGGCCAAGGATGCCGGCGTGACGCCGATCGTCGCAGGCGGCAAGGACAAGTTCCCGCTGCATTACTACGTCGCCTATCTGGCAACGCGGATCATGGGCGTCGATGGACTTGCTGCCGCGCGCGCCGGCGAAGATGGCGGTTTCAACAATCCCGACTTCATCAAGGCGCTCACCGAATTCAAACGGCTTGCCGACCTTGAACCCTTCCAGGATGGTTTCGCCAGCGCCACCTTCGCCAAGGAGAGCGGCATGTTCGGCGATGGCGGAGCGCTGTTCGAACTTGCCGGCCAGTGGAACTACTCGACGCAGAAAGGCAATTCGGCCAGCGGCAAAGGCCTGCCGGAAGACGAGCTCGGCATGACCACCTTCCCCGCGGTTCCCGACGGCAAGGGCGATCCATCGGATGTCGTCGGCGGCGTCAACGGCTGGGTCGTCACCAAGGATGCGCCGGCCGAAGCGGTCGACTTCCTGAAATACTGGGTCTCCAAGCCCGTCGTGGAAAAATATGCCGCCGCCGGCCAGTGGATCCCGGTCGCCAAGGGCGCGGGTGAGGCTCTCACCAACCCCTATTTCCAGACAGTCTCGAAAATGGCCGGCGACGCCGCCCATCTGCAGCTCTATCTCGACCAGGCCTTCGGCCCCAATCTCGGCGCCACCGTCAACGATGTCGCGGCCGATCTCGCCATCGGCGCGATCACACCCGAGGAAGCAGCCCAGCAGCTCGAAGACGAACGCGAGATGGAATGATCCTCCCGCGTCCCGGCGGGCCCAGGCCCGCCGGGGCATTTCTCCAATTCCCGTTGCAAATTCCGGCGCGCCGAGCGCCGCTCTGCCAGGCATGAAGCGCGCATGTGCCGCGCCTCGTGCCCGGACTGCAGGAGGACAGGATGTCTATCGATACGAGTGGGGGCGCCCTCACCGAGGCTCAGGCCACAAAGGTCTTGTGGCGGCCGTCGAATGCAGTGGTGACCTTTGTCATCTTCATGTTGCCGGCACTAATTCTCTTCACCACCTTCGTCATGCTGCCGATGATCGATGCCGCGCACTTCTCGCTTTACAAGTGGAACGGCTACGGCACACCGACGGAATTCGTCGGGCTTGATAACTTCGAGCGCCTAGCCGGAAACCGCATCTTCCTGCATTCCTTCGGCAATTCGATGAAGATCATCGCGGCTTCGCTGTTCATCCAGCTGCCGGTCGCCCTGATCCTCGCTCTGCTGATCTATGAAAAGCACTGGTCGAACACGGTCTTCCGGCTGATCTTCTTCTTGCCCTACATTCTGGCGGAAGTGGCCAGCGGCCTGATCTGGAGCTTCATCTTCGATGGCGACTATGGCCTGGCAGCGGAAATCTCGCGCTGGCTCCACGTCGACAATTTCTACATCCTCGCCGACCGGCAATGGGCCTTCACCGCGATCCTGACGGTGATCGTGTGGAAATATTTCGGCTTCCACATGATGATCTACATCGCCGGCCTGCAATCGATCCCCAAGGACCAGATCGAGGCGATCACCATCGATGGCGCCGGGCCGCTGCAGGTGATCCGCTACGTCAAGCTGCCAATGCTAAAGCCGGCGCTCACCATGTCGGTGTTCTTCTCGGTCATCGGCGCGATGCAGGTCTTCGACATCATCATCCCGCTGACGAATGGCGGCCCATCGAACCTGACGCATTCGATCGTCAGCTTCCTCTACACCTTCGGCCTGCAGCGGATGAATATCGGCTTCGGCAGCGCGGTCGGCATCGTGCTGTTCCTGTTCTGCGCCACCTTCGCCTTCACCTACCGTTCGACGTTCCAGCGTGAAAAAGGAGCCCGATGATGAACACCGAAACCATGTTCGGCTGGCGCACGGCCCTCAAGATCATCTTCCTGCTGCTGATGAGCTGCGTCATCCTCGGTCCGCTCTCGATCACCGTCTTCGGTGGCTTCAAGACGCTCGGCGAATTGCGGGTATCGCCGATCGGGCTGCCGCACGAATGGGTGTTTTCCAACTATGGCGATATTCTCGGCTCGGCTGAATTCTGGGGCTATCTCAAGAACTCGCTGGTGATCTCGATTTCCTGCGTGCTGCTGACGCTGATCGTCTCCGGCATGGCAGCCTATTGCTTCGCCCAGCTCCACTTCTTCGGCAAGAAGATGCTGTTCGCCTATTTCACGGTCGGCATGATGTTCCCCTTTGCCACCGCCATCCTGCCGCTGTTCATCAAGATCCGCGATCTCGGCCTGCTCGACACCCCGGTCGGCGTCATCTTCCCCCAGGTCGCCTTCGGGCTCGCCTTCTCGATGATGCTGTTTCGCGGCTTCTTCGAGCAATTGCCGAAGGAACTGTTCGAGGCCGCCCAGATCGACGGCATCGGCTATATGGGCTTCTTCTTCCGCTTCACCCTGCCGCTTTCCGTACCGATCCTGTCGACCGTCGCCACCTTTGTCTTCGTGCAGAGCTGGAACAACTTCCTGCTGCCGCTCGTCGTCCTCAACGAACAGCCCGCCTACACCTGGACGCTCGGCATGATGCAGTATCGCGGCGCCTACATGACCGACTGGAGCCGTGTGCTCGCCTTCGTCACGCTGACCATGGTGCCGGCTGTCGTCTTTTTCTTTGCCGCACAGAAATATATCGTCGCCGGACTGACCGGCGGAGCCGTCAAGGGTTGATGCGCGTCTCGTTACACAAAGGTCTTTTGAAATGACAAAAATCGTCAATCCGATCCTTCGCGGCTTCAACGCCGATCCGGCGATCTGCCGCGTTGGCGACGACTACTATATCGCGACCTCGACATTCGAGTGGTTTCCCGGCGTGCAGATCCACCATTCGCGCGACCTGAAGAACTGGGAACTGGTGAAGCGGCCGCTCGACCGCGCCTCCCAGCTCGACATGCGCGGCGAGCAGGATTCCGGCGGGGTCTGGGCGCCGTGCCTGACCTATGCCGATGGGCTGTTCTGGCTGATCTATACGGACATGAAACGCGCCGAAGGCGACTTCAAGGACGCCTTCAACTACCTTGTCACCGCGCCATCCATCGAAGGACCATGGTCCGACCCGGTCTATCTGAACGCCAGCGGTTTCGATCCCTCGCTGTTTCATGATGACAACGGCCGCAAATACCTGACCAACCAGCTCTGGGACTACCGCCGCAAGCCTTCCGCCTTTGCCGGCATCGTGATGCAGGAATACGACCACACCAGGCGCAAGCTCATCGGAGAGCCGCGTGTCGTCTATCACGGCACCCCGGCAGGCATTACCGAAGGTCCGCATATCCATAAATTCAACGGCTGGTACTACATGATCACCGCGGAAGGTGGCACCGGCTACAATCACACGGTTTCCTGCGCCCGCTCGAAATCCGTCGATGGGCCTTATGAAAACCATCCGGACCTGCACATCCTGACCAGCCGCAACGATCCGCAGTCGCCGATCCAGCGCTCGGGGCACGGCTGCATCGTCGAAACGGCGGATGGCGAGTATTACATGACCCATCTGATGAGCAGACCGCTCCCCGGCATCAGGCGCAGCGTGCTCGGCCGAGAAACGTCGATCCAGAAGGTCGACTTCGATGCCGATGGCTGGCCGCGGCTCGCCGGTGGCGGCATGGCGCCCAGCCTGGAGGTCGATCCGCCGCAAGGCCTTGATGTCGGCCCCGAGAAAGCTGACGCAACCGATACCAGCTTCGACACGCTGGACCTGCCGATCGAGTTCCAGTGGCTGCGATCGCCCGAGCCCGAACGGCTGTTCAGCCTTGCCGCGCGGCCCGGTCACCTCAGGCTTTTTGGCCGCCAGTCGATCGGCAGCTGGTTCGAGCAGGCGCTTGTCGCCCGCCGGCAGACGGAATTTGCCTGTGCGGCGGAAACCGAGACGGACGCCACGCCAAAGACGTTTCAGCAAATCGCCGGCCTGATTGCCTATTACAACCGCTCGAAATTCCACTATCTTGCGATCTCGGGCGACGGCAAGGGCGGACGCGAACTCTCGATCATCTCCTGCAACGGGGCCTGGCCGGAATCCAGTCTCACATTTGCGCTCGGCACCGCCGTCGCGCTTCCGGCAACAGGCAATATCCGCCTCGGCCTCGATATCGACGGTGTTGTCCTGCAGTTCCGCTATGCCGTCGAAGCTGGCGACTGGGTCAAGATCGGCCCGACGCTCGATGCCTCGATCCTTTCGGATGAAGGCGGCCGCGGCGTGAACGGCAGCTTCACCGGCAACTTCATCGGCATGGCCGCCTACGATCTCGCCGGTGGCGATTTCACCGCCGACTTCGACAGCTTCTCCTACAAGAACCGTTAGGACCAGATGGCAGCCGAAGAACGGCGTTGTTGTTTCGAGGAGATCCGCGACGTTGACAAAAAAGGCCGGAGCCGAGCGCTCTGTCGCCTCAAAAGGGCATGGCCAAGCCGCGCGTCGGGTACCTTCAAATGACTGGAGCGGGTAGTGGGAATCGAACCCACGCGTTCAGCTGGGGAAGCGACCCAATTCACGAAAAGAAACAGCGCGGCGTTTCAATCGAAATGGTGCCCGTGCCAACTCACTTTACTCGCATTTTCATTGTTTGCACGGCAAACATCGAGTTCGGACATCTGCCTTTCGCAGCTCTATCATGAGATAATCTTGTCTGTTCGCAGGAACCTGCGAACAGACAAACGACTCGATCACCACAAGGTATAACCACCGTCCACGATATGGATCGATCCGGTGGTGAAGCTCGACGCGTCACTCTTGGCAGCAGCGACCAGCACATGAGATCCCGTCGCCGAAGCCAAGATATTCGCTCAAGCTCTTGTGGCTGTAGCCACTCTTCTGAAACGAAGCAGAGAACGGATCAACGGAACTGCTAGTGTCAGGATGGCTGCTGTCAATAGGACGACGGTAATCGGCCGCGTGTAGAGGAAATCATAGCTTCCGCCCGAAAGGGAAAGCGCGCGGCGGAAGTTGGCTTCGGCCATCGGCCCCATGATCAGCGCCAGAACGATCGGCGATGCAGGGAAACCCCATTTCTGCATGAAGTATCCGACCACACCGGCAGCGAGCATGATGTAGACATCAAACATCGAATTGTTCAGGGCGTAGGTGCCCACGATGCAGAGCGCCAGGATCGCCGGCGTCAGGATGGAGCGAGGAACCTGCAATACGCGCCCGAGAATGCGCATGGCGCCGAAGGACATGAACACCATGACGATGTAGCAGAAGAGCATGCCGACAAAGAGCGTGAACACGAGATTCGCATGTTCCTGGAAGAGCAGCGGTCCAGGCTGCAGTCCCTGCAAGGTCAGTGCTCCGAGCATGATGGCGGTAACCGCATCACCCGGGATGCCAAGCGTCAGCATGGTCAGAAGCGCACCGCCGGTGCAGCCGTTGGCGCCGGCCTCGCAAGCGGCCACGGCGGTAATTTCACCCTTGCCGAAGTTCTCCGGGGTCTTCGAGAACCGACGCGCTTCGTTATAGGCAACATATGCGGCGATGTCTGAACCGGCGCCGGGGATCATGCCGATCAGAGTCCCCATGCCTGCCGAACGGAGAACCGTCAGCAGCAAGCCACGATACACATTCCACGGCGGCAGCAGCCGGCCAAGCGACATCTTGGCCTTCAGGT
Organism: Martelella endophytica; assembly: GCF_000960975.1. Taxonomy (NCBI): domain Bacteria; kingdom Pseudomonadati; phylum Pseudomonadota; class Alphaproteobacteria; order Hyphomicrobiales; family Aurantimonadaceae; genus Martelella; species Martelella endophytica. The sequence goes on from NZ_CP010803.1 coordinate 151,605, forward strand.
TGACGGCGCCTCTTTCAAGCGTCGAGAAAGCCTCGGCCGCAGCAAAAAGCCCGATCATGACCGGAATGAAGGGCACCTGGTAGAGTTCTGTGAAGCCACCGGTGAAGCGCGGGAAGCCGCCCATCGGGTCCATGCCGACGGTGGCCAGAAGCAGGCCGAGAAAACCGGCAATCAGGCCCTTGATGGGCGAGCGGCCGGAAATGCCCGAGATGATAGACAGACCGAAAACGGCCAGCGCGAAAGATTCCGCGGCGCTGAAGTTCAGCGCGAAGCGCGCGATGATCGGCCCGAGAAAGATCAGAACAATGACGCTTCCGGTGCCGCCGAGAAAGGCAGAAATCGCAGCCGTGCCGAGGGCGAGACCTGCCTTGCCCTTCTTGGTGAGTTCATAACCGTCGAGCGCCGTGGCGGCGGCTGCCGGCGTGCCGGGAATACGCAACAGGATCGCCGTTGCCGTGCCGCCATGCACGGCGCCGAAGAACACGCCACAGATCATCAGGAGACCGGAAACCGGATCCATTCCGAAGGTGAAGGGTAGCATGATTGCGACACCCATGGCCGCTGTCAGTCCCGGCATGGCGCCGATGACGATGCCGAGCGCCACGCCGCACACGGCCAGCACAAGCGCAAACGGGTTGGCGGCCAGATTGGCAACACCCTGCATAAGCATATCGAGCTGATACATATCTTTTTTCCTTCTTCAGGCTCGACTTATTCGAAGAGACTGCCCGTCGGCAGCGGCACCATCAGCCCACGCGAAAAGGCGAAGTAGATGATGGCGGTCAGCGCGATCGATATGAGGGCGTTGACGATGATGTTGCGACGGCCCATCAGCCACATCAGCGCAAAGAGCAGGACGGCAGCGGGGGCCGGATAGCCGACGAAATTGATCGCCGCCACGCAAAGCGCGGTGATCGCCACGCCGAGCGCGACGTTGCCGTATCGCGGCTTTTCTTCCTCAGGCTCGGCCGGAACGACTTCGGCGCGGAAGGCCTGAATGAGCATGACCACGCACAGCACAATCAGCACCGTCGCGAAGATGACCGGGAAGCGCCCCGGACCGATATCGGCGCTCAGGCGGATCTGGGGAAAGTTCCGTGTTTCGAGAATGGCGAGAACGGAGATGCTGCTCAGTACGATCGCGATGATGATGAGGGCAATCCTCTCACCCTTCGTGATGGTCTGACGGATGGGCGCGTTTTGGGTTTGTTCGGTCACTGCCGTTCCTCCCGGCTGCCGGAGAACCCGGCAGCGTTGTGCCGGGTTCCGGAAAAGACGTTATCAGTTCTGGGTAAGGCCGATCCGCGGAACGAGATCGGCGAAGAAGGCGTCATCGCGTTGGATTGCTTCTTCGAATTCCGGCGCATCCAGATAGGCGAAGGTCATCTTCATGGCCTTCATCTGCTCCTGGAAGGATTCCTCTTCGGCTACCGTCTTCACCAGCTCGCGCAGGGTGTTGACGACATCTTCCGGCGTACCCTTCGGTGCGAACAGCCCGCGCCAGGTCCCGACATTGACGTCATAGCCAAGCTCGGAAAGCGTCGGAACATCCGGATAGAGCGTCGAACGATGATCGTCCATCACGGCGAGGATGCGAAGCTGACCGGCGTCAACGTAGTTCGAGACTTCTGCCGGCGAAACGCTGACGGCCTCGATGTGCCCACCAAGCAGAGCCGTCACGGCCGGATTGGCGCCATCAAAAGGAACGTTGTTGAACTGGGCATCGGCGGCTTCGCCGAATGCGGCGGCGGCGAGATGATAGATCGCGCCTGTGCCGGAATTTCCGACGCGGATCTTTCCGGGCTCTTCCTTGGCGGAGGCCAGGAATTCCTCAAGCGACTGCCAGGGCGAGTCAGCGCGCACGGTAATGGCGGCGGGCTCTGCGTTCAGACGGGCGATCGGCTGGAACGAATCGGCCTGGAAGGCAGCAAGACCGAGATGCGGCAGCGTGGTGATTTCAACGAAACCCATCGCAATGGTGTAGCCATTGGGACGAGCGGCCATCAACTGCGTCAGGCCCACGGCGCCACCGCCGCCAGCCTTGTTGACCACACCCATGGACTGCGGGAAGACCTTGTTGGCGTGATCGGCGAAGGCGCGGGTCAAGAGGTCGGTGCCACCACCGGCAGCGGTCGGGACGATGACTTCCACCGGGCGCGTAGGGTAGTCGGCAGCGGCAGCGGCGGTAACGAGCGAGGCGACGCCAAGAAGCGCACCAGCAAATGCGGGTAGAAATTTCAATTGAACCTCCCGGGGTTACTTTTTTGAGGTACGCCCTTGCGGGCGCAGGTGTGCGAAAGTCTTGGGAGGCTTTCGCAGGTTGGGCGATCCGCGCGACGTTGCCGCAACAGGACAACGAACCTCGCGCGAACCGTCAGGGCGCGCTTCAGCCTGGTGTTCAGGCGGAAGCGGAAGACAGGAAACCAAGCGCCGCCGCGAAGCGGTAAAGCCCCGCTGGCGCCGTGTTTCCAAGCAGAACGGGTTCGCACTCGCAGGCAATCCTGAAGCCTTCGACATAGCGGGCACAAAGGTCGCCATCGCCGATAACAGGAAGCTTCATGTCCGCCCGCATGCGCCCGCCAAAGCGGTTGCGCGCCGAGACGAGCTCATGACCAATGACGATCCCGGAGAGATAGTCGGCGAGCGCCGCATGCTCCATGCGGCCGAACAGGCCCATCGTGCGTGCGGAAAAGATCTGGTGAGCGAGATCGCCGGGGCCGCTTTCAAGCGCAAGCTCAATGCCCTTGGCAAAGGCGGCAGCGGCGACATCTGCGGCCGGCTTCCGGTCCTCCGGCATCAGCCGGCCGAGGATGGTGGCGCGCCTCAGCGCACTGAAAAGCTCGCCGGTCATGTAGCTGTGAAAGGCCTCGATAGTGCCGCCCCTGACCTCGACCCACTTGGAATGGGTGCCGGGCAGAACGATCAGACGTTCGGCACCATCGCTGACGTCCTCGCCAAGCGCACCGGCAATCTGGATTTCTTCGCCACGCATCACGTCGGGGCAGCCATTTTCGGGATCGTAGCTCAGTCCCGGTGCGATCAGTATCTCCACACCCAAAGGCGCCTTGATGCTGACGGCCTTCGAAGCGAGGCTGTGGGTATCGGCCGGGCAAGGCACATAGGGCGCTTCGCGCCAGCCCTGCGCGCTGCCGACCATGCCGCATGCCACGCCGGCACGGATATTATGTTCTTCCACCCAGTTGCCGCACAGCGAGACGAAGGCCTGTTCGAAGCCTTCCGTGCCTTCGGCGGGCAGGTTCTGGATGCCGTGCCGGCTGGCGCGGGTTTCCAGTACCTTGCCGTCCTCATCCATCAGAAAACCTCTGAGGCTGGACGTCCCCCAATCGAGCGCTATCAGCGCAGTCATTCCATTACTCCTTTGGTGTCCAACCGAGTTCGGCGGAAATTGCATCGGCCGTCGCCCGCACCACCGGCCCCAGAGACCGCATGCGTTCTTCCGGCATGTACGGCACCGCGCTTGCGATGCTCACACCGGCGACAGCCTCACCCCGGACATCGAAGACCGGTGCGCCGACGCAGCGAATGCCCAACTCGTTTTCCTCGAAATCGAGCGAGAAGCCTTCGCGAACATATTCATCCATCCCTTCTTCGAAGACGCTCCAAGGCGCCAGTTGCGGGCGTTCATCGCTCTGGGCGCTGAACGCGCAGGCCTGTTCATAAAGGCCTTTCCAGGTCGATTTCGGCAGGCCGAGCATCAGGCCCTTGCCAACACCGGTCGAGGCGGCCGGCATGCGCTTGCCGATACGCGAGCGCATTTCCAGGCCCCGACGACCGGGGATCTTCGAGAGGTAGAACAGGGTGGCGCCATCGAGCTCGGCCAGATGCACCGTGTCATTGGTCTTGCGTGCCAGTTCTTCGAGATGAGGCTTGGCAAGCGCCACCAGCGGACGCTGTTCAAGGCCCACCATTCCGAGCCGGATCAGCTTGGGGCCGATCAGATAGCCGCTATAGGGAACGTGATGCAGGTAGCCCTCGGCGACCAGATTGCCGAGCATGCGGTGTACCGTGCTGCGCGGCTTGCCGATTGCCGCCGAGATGCCTTTCACGTCCGAGATCCCGTCAGCCACGCATTCGAGAATGGCAAGGCCACGGCTCAGTGTCTGCGTGCCAGCGGGAGCACCCTTTGGGCTGTCATTCGAGGTGGTGTCTTCGGTTGATGTCATTGGTTCAGACCTTTGCCTTTGTCCTACTGCTGCCAGTAAAGTGTGTCAAATAAATAATTTACGTTTCACTATATGAGACATTGAGGCGTAAGGAAAGAGAAAATCGCAACCTCCGCGCCTGTCGGCGCGAAGATACAATCCAGGCCGCCAGCCATGTTTGGCAAAAGCGATACGCAGTGCTGACCGCTTACTGCGGGACCTTCGCCGGGATCGGCCGGCCGGAAAAATGGGCCGCCAGGTTTTCGGCGAACAGATCGGACATGGCCTTGCGTGTCTCGTGGGTAGCACTGGCCATATGCGGGGTCAGCACGGCGTTATCGAGTGCCTTCAAAGCATCGGGCACATGCGGTTCTTCCTCGAAGACATCGAGACCCGCGCCGGCGATCGTGCCGTTCTGAAGGGCCGCGATCAGAGCGGCTTCATCAACCACCGTTCCGCGGGCAACGTTGATCAGATAGCCTTCCGGCCCGAGAGCGGCGAGGACCTCGGCGCTGATGAGGCCGCGCGTCGACGGACCGCCGTAGGTGGTGGCAACGAGGAAATCGACGTTGGCGGCAAGCGCTGCCGGTGTTTCATGGAAGGCGTAGGAAATGCCGTTGATCGGAGCGCGATCAGTGTAGGCGATCTCCATCGAAAAGGCTTCGGCGCGCTTGGCGATCGCAGTTCCGATGCGTCCGAGACCGACAATACCGAGCCGCGAACCGCTAACCTTCTTGGTAAAGGGAAAACCGCCGTCCACCCATTTTCCCTCGCGCACGAAACGGTCGGCGACCGGGGTGCGCCGGGCCACGGAAAGCATCAGGCCGATGGCGTGATCGGAAACATCGTCCGTCAGGACACCCGGCGTGTGGGTAACGATGACGCCCTGTTCATGCGCGGCAGCCGCATCGACACCATCATAACCGACGCCAAAGACCGACAGGATTTCGAGATTGGGAAACTTTGCGATGAACTCGGCCGTGACGGTCGATTCGCCGTTGGCTGCAATGGCGCGGATGCGCGGAATGAGAGCCTCGAATTCGCCGCGCGCCACAACGTCTTCGTAGCGATGGTAGCTGTAGGCCTCCTCCATCTGGCGGTCGAGCTTCGGCGGCAGCGGCGCGACGGAAAGCACATCGATAGACATTCTGATTTCCCTTTTTTGACAAAGCTTCGCCGCTAGGGTCAGCCGACGTTTACAGCCACCCTTTCGCAGAGAAGAAGAAGATGATGAGAGCGCCCGACAGACTTAACCTTTCGGGCGCACCTGGTCTTTCGAGCCGTAACCGGCTTAGCTTTGAGCGCCAATGATCCGGCGATACTCGGCCACCAGCGCCCTTGCGGACGCGGCGATTTCCTCGACGGACTTACCGGATTTATAGAGCGTGGAGCCGAAGCCGAAGCCGGCAGCGCCCTTTTCCATGAAGGCCGCCATATTGGAGACGTCGACGCCGCCAACCGGCAGAAGTCTTGTCCCCTTGGGGAGAACCGCCTTGATATCCGGCAGATAGTCAGGTCCCATGCGGCCCGCGGGAAAGATCTTCACCGCGCTCGCGCCGGCCTTCAGCGCCTGAAAGCACTCCGTCGGCGTCAGCGCGCCGGGCATGGTCGCCATTCCGAAGGAGACGGCCCTGCCGATGACGGCGGGATCGACATTCGGCGAAACCATCAGCGTGCCGCCGGCTTCATGCAGCCGGTCGACATCGGTAACATCGAGCACCGTGCCGGCGCCGACGAGGACGTTTTCCGGCAGCCGGGCCGCGAGCCTTGCGATGGAGGCGAAGGGATCGGGAGAGTTCAGCGGAACTTCGATGAAACGGAAGCCGGCAGCAATCACCGCATCGGCGACAGCATCGACCTCATCCACCTTGACCCCACGCAGGATGGCGACGAGCGGCATGGCCGCAAATGCGTCGTCCAGAATATCGAGACCCTTTACCATTCTGCGATGCTCCCGTCTTCGTGCCGCCAGATCGGATTGCGCCAGCGATGGCCTTCCTGCGACCGTTCGATGATCTTTTCTTCGTCAATGCTGACACCGAGGCCGGGCTGATCGAGGACCGGCAGATAGCCGTTTTCGATCTTCAGCGGCGTCGGATCAGTCACGTAGTCGAGGACGTCATTACCCTTGTTATAGTGAATGCCCATCGACTGTTCCTGGATGAAGGCATTGTGGGAAATGAAGTCGAGCTGCAGCGAGGCGGCAAGCGCGATCGGCCCGAGCGGGCAATGCGGCGCAAGCGCGACATCATAGGTTTCCGCAAGCGTGGCGATCTTCATGCCTTCGGTGATGCCACCGCAATGGCAAAGGTCGGGCTGGACGATATCGACCATGCGGCCTTCCAGGATGGCGCGGAAATCATAGCGGGTGAACATCCGTTCGCCGGTGGCAATCGGGTAGGAAAGTCCGGAGGCGATCTGCGGCAGGCAATGGAGCTGCTCGGAGAGCACCGGCTCTTCGACGAACAGCGGATGAATCGACTCCAGTTCGCGCAGCAGCGTCTTTGCCATGGGACGATGGACGCGGCCATGGAAATCGATAGCAATGCCGACATCGGGACCGACGGCTTCGCGGGCCTCGGCGGCACGGGCGACGGCCTCATCCACCTTGCGATGGCTGTCGACGATCTGCATCTCCGGGGCGCCGTTCATTTTGAAGGCAGTGAAGCCCTTGGCGACGACTTCCTTCGCCTGACGGCCGATATCACCGGGGCGATCGCCGCCGATCCAGCAATACATGCGCATCTTGTCGCGCACCGCACCGCCGAGCAACTGGTGCACCGGCACGCCGAGCGCCTTGCCCTTGATGTCCCACAGAGCCTGGTCGATGCCGGCAATGGCGCTCATCAGGATCGGGCCGCCGCGGTAGAAGCCGCCGCGATAGAGCATCTGCCAGATATCCTGAATATTGCGGGGGTCCTTGCCGATCACATAGTCGGAGAGCTCCTCGACCGCGGCCTGCACGGTGGCGGCGCGTCCTTCGATGACAGGCTCGCCCCAGCCGACGATACCTTCATCCGTCTCGATCTTGAGGAACATCCAGCGCGGGGGCACCTGCCAGGTTTTGAGTGCGGTGATCTTCATGTCCACGTCCTTTAATTCGCACGATGCCGGCCTGTCCGGCGTGCGGGATGTCAAAGGACAAATGTTTTGCACCCGCGCGCCATCAGGTCGCAGGTGTTGTTCTAGGCGCAAGCACAAAGTATGTCAAATAATGATTTTATATCTCATATATTGAGATACTTTTCAATAGCTATCGGACAACTTTCTTCCAAACCCAGCTACGTGCTGCCATATCACCCAGAACAGGCATCAGACTGCAGCAAGGTCTCGTGCGAAGTCGGACCGAATGCTCGCCAGAGACCAGTGATTCGTTGTCGTGGGTTTGAACTCAAAGCCGATGCGCCCATCATAACCGCTATCGAGCAGCCACCGGAGCCGCCGAACAAGGTCGACCGTGCCGCTGCCCGGTTCGTGTCTTCCCGGATGATCTGCAACATGGACGTGAACGATCTTGTCGACATGGCCCGAAAGCGTTTTCTCGAACGGCTCTTCCATGACGGCAGAGTGGTAAAGGTCATAGACAACACCGACCTCTGCCCGCCCGACCTTTTCAATGATCTCAAACGCCTCAGACGTTGAGCCGAGATAATAGCCAGGGTGATCGGCACGCGTATTGAGAGGCTCGAGACCAAGGCGCACGCGGGACCCGGAAAGGATGTCGGCGGCCTGCCGCAAGGCAAGGACAAGCGCCTCCCTTTGCGACCTCCGATCGGCGCCATCTACTACATTGCCGGCCTGCGCTATCAGGACTGGCGCTCCTAACCGTTCAGCAACCGCAATGGATTGCTCAAGCCCAGCCAACCAATTCGCATGGTTGGCTGGATCAGTCAGCGGAATCAGAGGTTCGGCCACACAGCCCGCAACCGCTATGTCGTATTCTTCAACCGCCCGACAAATGGCATCGATATCTTTGTTCGACCACAGCCAGAACTCAAAAGCATCAAAGCCCGCATTTGCGGCACGGAATATGCGGTCCACAAACGCGTCGGATGGCTCTGCAAAAAGCCATTCGAGGCAGGCAGAAAATTGCGTTTTTGACATGATAGGACTCATTTGGTTTGGCTCAGGCAGCTATCGGTTTGGCACTTGGCGATCGAGCTAAGCGGCTTTGATAAGCCCAGCTTTGCAGGCAACCAGATAGAGGCCGGAGGCCGATGCGTTGTCGATATAATCGGCGGGCGGACAACCAAATACTTGCAAGGCTTCCTGATAGCGCCTGCAAAGAGCCTGTTCACCAATCAATACCAATGGAACGCCAGGATCTGTCCGCCGCGCCAGACTTGCCGCTATTTCGTTGCCGATCAGCAACCCGGAAAGATAATCGCTGAGGACATTGCCAGCCAAATCGCCGGCCAGCCCGTGCGTTCGCACACCAAACAGCAAGTGTTGGAGACGGTCCGGGTCAGCTGCCGAGACCGCAAGTCCCTTTTCGAATGCCCGTCCGGCGGCCTCCCCTTTCGATGGCGTTTCAGACATCAGACGCCCCAGTATCGAGTGGCGCTTGAGCACCGAAAACAGTTCACCGGTCATATACGTATCGAAGTCGACAACCCTGCCCTGGGAGACGCGGACCCATTTTGAGTGCGTGCCCGGCAGAAGAAACACGGTGTTGACGCCAAGCGTAGGATTTTGCGCAAGAGCGCCTGCGATCTGGATTTCCTCACCCCGCATGACATCCGGTTGGCCATGGTCCGGGCGATAGATCATGCCCGGCGCTATGACGACTTGCTCTCCCGTCTCAGTTGTGACGTGGACTGAAGCATCCGCCAGTTGGGTGAAATCAGCTGGGCAGTCAATATATGGCGCCTCTTTCCAACCCTGGGCACTGCCGACCATGCCGCCGGCAATCACCGGCAGGCCTGCCGGCCAGCCATCGCGAATATCTGAAAACGCTTTCTCGAAACCGGCCCCACCCGGCTTCGCTAGGTTCTGAATGCCGCAATCGCTTGATCGCGTTTCCAGGACCGCTCCATCAAAATTCATGAGATAGGCACGAAGGGCCGACGTTCCCCAGTCGAGTGCGATCAGCGATGCCTGCCCCTCTTTCCAGTTACTGGTCATGGTCGAATACGCGCCCCGTTCTCGGGTTCAAAAAAGTAAAGCTGATCCTCCGGCAGGTTGATCTGGATCTTTTCACCAATCCGGACCCTGAGGCGTTCATGGAGCACGATCGCCAGGCTCTGACCCGCAACAGAAACAACCAGGTGCGTATCTGCGCCCATAGGCTCAACAGCTTCGACCTGCGCAGGCAGGCCGTCTGTGTCGACGCGCACCTGCTCCGGCCTGATACCAACCGTCACCGGTCCGGCATGCGTTCTCAGTCGGCCTGCCGGAAAGCTCAACTGATCATCGATTGCAATCCGGCCCGTCACCGGATCGACCGCGCGCGCTTCTATGAAATTCATCGATGGTGACCCGAGGAAGCCGGCGACAAAACGATTGTCGGGATCATCATAAAGATCAAGCGGCGACCCCATCTGCTCGATTACGCCGTCGCGCATGACGACGATCTTGTCAGCCATTGTCATTGCTTCGACCTGGTCATGGGTGACGTAGATCGTGGTGGTTTTGAGGCGCTCATGCAGCGCTTTGATCTCTATGCGCATCTGCACGCGCAGTTTCGCATCGAGGTTCGACAGCGGTTCATCGAACAGGAACACCGAAGGGTCTCGGACGATCGCACGGCCCATGGCCACCCGCTGACGCTGGCCGCCCGACAGCTGTCCGGGATAGCGTTCCAAAAGGTCGTTCAGGCCCAGAATGTCGGCGGCGCGATTGACCTTCTCATCGAACTCGGCCTTACCCGCTCTGCGCAGGCGTAGCGAAAAACCCATGTTTTGTGCCACTGTCATGTGCGGATAAAGCGCATAGTTCTGGAACACCATCGCAATGTCGCGTTCCTTGGGCGCAAGGTCATTCAAAACCTTGCCGTCGGATGAAAGCTTGCCACCAGTAATCGGTTCGAGCCCCGCGATCATGCGTAGAAGTGTCGATTTCCCGCAACCGGACGGGCCGACCAGCGTAACGAACTCACCATCCCTTATATCAATGGACACGCCATGCAGGACCTCATGGGCACCGTATGACTTGCGAACCTTGTCAATCGTGATTGAAGCCATGATTTTTGACCTCCCGTAAGCGGAGCGGTGTCAAAACCGCCGGGCGCTCATTGTCCTTCAACGCACCGGTGAAATCGGTTCTACCGGAACAGCTCCTGAATTGATCTTTTACCGGGCAGCGGAGATGTGCTCCTCGCACACCCCGCCACCCCTTGCTTGCGCCTATTCCGGCCACCGATCATCCGGCCGCCAGAAAGCAAGCTTCGGCGTGTTCCACTGGTCTGTAGGCAGGAACGCAGTTCCGGGCGTCCGGAGATTTTCCTCGATTGCCTCATAGTTCAGGTCGACACCAAGGCCCGGCTTCTCCGGAACCTTCACGAAGCCGCCGTCCATGTAATCATCGTCGAGCCCGGTCACGAGAGACTTCCAGAACGGTAGGTCCAGCCCGTGATGCTCGAGCGCGAGGAAGCTTGAGATCGCCGTTGCACAATGGACATTCGCCATGAAGGCGATCGGCGAGCCGGCGAAATGGAGTGCCGTCGGAATTCCCGCCTCCTCAGCATCGTCGGCGATACGCTTGGTCTCGAGCATGCCACCAGAGGTAAGGAGGTCAGGATGAATAATGTCGAAGGCTCGCATTTCGATCGCTTCCTTGAAGCCAGCGCGCAGAAACAGTTCCTCGCCGGCGGCAATCGGGGTCAGCAGCGCGTCGGCGACGCGCTTGTGGGCGGCCATGTCGAAGAAGGGAACCGGATCCTCGATCCAGACGAGGTCATAGGGCTCGAGCGCCTTGCCGAAGCGGATCGCCTCGTCGGTCATCATGTAGCCCTGGCCGAAATGGTCGACGCAAAGCTGGATATCGGGACCGACGGCCTTGCGCACCGCGGCGACGACTTCGACGGCGTTCGCTATGCTTTTTTCGGTCAGCTTGACGCCACGGCCTGCGCCCGGTGCCTTGAAGATACTGGCCGGCCAGAAATCGTAGTCGTAAGGCGCGTCATGGCCGATCAGGATCTTTTCGTCGCGCTCGAACAAGCTCGGGCGCAGGTCGAACTTGATGAAGGTGAGCCCCATGTCGCGGCGACCTTCGACGGCCTTGACGAAATCCTCGACGCTCGGATTGTCGGGCGTCGGCGTGTCGCCGTAAAGGCGCACGCGGTCCCGGTATTTGCCGCCGAGAAACTGGTAGCACGGCACGCCGTAGATCTTGCCGATCAGATCCCAGAGCGCGATCTCGATGCCCGAGACGCCGCCGCCCTCGCGGCCCCAGCTGCCGAATTTCTTCATGACGTTGAACAGCATGTCGACATTGCAGGGGTTCTGGCCGATCAGCATGCTCTTGAACTGCAGCGCATTCTCAACATGGCCGGCATCGCGAACCTCGCCGATGCCATAGACACCCTGATTGGTGTCGATGCGCAGGATCGGGTAGTCATAGTTCGATGCGACCACCGCCAGCCGTATGTCGGTGATCCTGATGTCGGAAGGCCGCGAATGGATGTTCACGGCGTCTTCGACGCGGCCGATTTCTTCGTTTTCCCTCGTGTTTGCAGACATGTCTGACCTCTTGAATGTTCGGGGATGTGCTTGTTGACGTCGCTTCGCGGGGTTCAGGCCGGGCGATGCGGGTATTTGGGGTTCATGTAGGCGGCTGCGCCGTCGAGGAGCGTCAGCATCTCGGCGCGGGCATGATCGTCGAGCGCCCGGTAACCGGTCTGGCGCCAGTGCGCGCCGGCGATGATGCCACGCGCCTTCTCGACCTCCTTGCAGAGCGGAATGCCGTAACTCGCCTCGTAGTCGAGAAGCGGCAGGAGGCAGCGGAAGATTGTCCGGGCGAGCGTCATGTCGGCCGCCTCGATCGCGTTCCACAGCGCCATATGAACGTCGGCGAATTCGCAGGCCGGCATGGTGCCGCAGATGCCGTGCGGCAGTTCCTCCATCAGCGTCTTGCCGGCCCGGCCGCCCATGACGCCGATCAGCCGCTCGCCCGCGAGCGCGCGGAGGTCGCCGGTCATCTGCGCCGGATAGGTCGTCTCTTCCTTGACGAAACGGGCATTCGGGAGCTCGTTGACGAGTTCGGCGAGAAGCTCGGCGCTCATCACCGTGGCGCCGAGGCCGATCGCGTTTTGAAGCACCAATGGCAGGTCGCTTGCCGCGCTGATTGCCTGGTAGTGCGCTTTGATTTCCGCCCGTCCCGCCGGATGGAAGGTCGGCGGCATGGCCATGATCGCGTCGGCGCCGATCGTGCCGGCATGCTCGGCGAAGGCCGCGGACATGCGCCAGTGATTGGCGGAAACCCCGACGACGGTCTGCGCCTTGCCCTTGGCCTCCTCGACCACGATTTCCGCGACGCGCCTGCGCTCGGCGTCGGAGAGATAGCCCACCTCGCTGGCATTGGCGGTGGATACGACGCCGTGGACGCCGCAGTCGAGGCAGAACTGGAGCGTGCTGCGCAGGCCGTCCTCGTCGATGGCGAGGTCTTCGGAAAAGGGCGTCGTGACGATGACGAAGATGCCCCGGAAAGTATTGCGATCCATCTTGGTGTCTCTTTGGTTTCGTTGTTTTCGGCCCGGCCTCACGATGCCGAGAGCGCGCCCTTGGTCATGCCGCTGACAAGGAAGGGTTCGAGCAGCACGAACAGGATGATGGCCGGCACGACGGAGAGCGTTCCCGCCGCCATCAGCAATTGCCAGTCGACGGACTGTTCGCCGACGAAGGATTGCATGCCGACCGTCAGCACCTGCTTTGCGGGCGAACTGATCAGCGTGCGGGCGAAAATGAATTCCGACCAGCTCGTGAGGATCAGGTAGACGCCGGAGGCGGCGAGACCCGGCTTGGTCAGCGGCAGGATGACGATCCTGAGGGCCTGGAGCTGGGTGGCCCCGTCGATCATCGCGGCCTGTTCGAGTTCGCGCGGAATACGGTCGAAGAAGCCCTTCATCAGCCAGGTGGCGAGCGGAATGCCGACCGTCATGTTGGCGAGGATCAGGCCGATATAGGTGTCGAAGAGCCCGATATTGTTGTAGATGATGAACAGCGGGATCAGGATCAGCGTCGCCGGAATGAGCTTGCTGATCAGGAGGCTGGCGCCGAGCGCCTGCTGCGGACGGCTGGCAAAACGCGACAGCGAATAGCCGGCAAGGGTAGCCAATACCAGGCTGATCGCCGAGCTGCCGAGCGAGACGATCAGGCTGTTGATGGTCCAGCTCAGGAACGGACGGGCGCGGAAGACTTCGGCAAAGGCGGCGAAGCTGACCCGCGACAGGTCGGGAAGCAGTGACGGATTGCGCGAGAGGATGGCGTCGGTCGGCATGATCGCCGTCATCACCATCCAGTAGAACGGAAACAGCGTGACGATTGCGACCAGAACGAGAATGGCCCAACTGATGAAACGGCCTAAGGTCATCGCGATATCTCCTATTTGAACTTCGAACGCTGGGCGAAGATGGTGAAGATGGCGCCGATCATCAGCGCGACGATGATCATAACCGTGCCGACCGCCGTGGCGGTGCCCATGCGGAAATAGTTGAAGGCTTCGCGATAGACGTAGAGCGACATGGTTTCCGTCGCATGTGCCGGTCCGCCGCCCGTGGTGCCGAAGACGATGTCAACGTCGCGGAAGATGCCAAGCGCGCTGATCATCAGCACCAGCATCGACGGGCCGCGAATGCCCGCCCAGGTGATGAAGCGGAATTTCTGGATATGGGTGGCGCCGTCGACATTGGCCGCCTCATAGAGTTCGCGCGGGATCGATTGCAGCGCGGCGAGCACGGTCAGCGTGATCATCGGATAGGATTTCCAGATCGTCGGCACCATCACCGAGATTAGCGCCGTGCGCCGGTCGACGAACCAGGGGAAATCGGCTGACAGAATACCAAGGTCGCGCAGCATGGCGTTGAAGACGCCGTAGGAGGAATCAAGAATCCAGAGGAACATGATGCCGAGCACAATGCCGGGGACAGCCCAGGGGATGAGGACGATGGTGCGCAGGATCCGATTGCCGGGCAGGCGCTCATTCAGCAGGAGCGCGATGCCGAGCCCGATCGCGTAGGAAATCGCGATGCTGCCGCCGACATAGATGACCGAGACGAGAACGCTGTTCCAGAACTGCGGATCGGTCAGCACTCGGACATAGTTGCCGAAGCCGAGCGGCAGGTCGTGGATGCGCGCGAAATTCATCACGCGCCCCTCGCGCAGCGAGATGTCAACGACCTGGTAGAGCGGGTAGAGGATCAGCGTCAGCACGCCAAGTGCTGCCGGCAGGATGAGGGAATAGGACAGGATTTGCTGCCGGCGGTAGAAGTTCAGGCGCGTTCCGCCATGGCTACCGTCTTCGGTACCCGACGATATGGACATGAGCTTTCCCCGAATTGAGGTTGGGTCACAGATGCGCGGGCCACAGCGGAGAGAAGGCGGCGGCCCGCGACAGGCTCAGGTTCAGTCGAGCGGGATCGCCCGTTCGAGCTGGCTCTGCGCATCTTCCATGATCTCTTCGGTCGGATCATTGGTCGAAAGCAGGCGGAGAGCCGCCTCCATCAGGACCGAGGAATATTCGGTGAAATTGGCCTGGATCGGCTGCTCCTTCGGAAACAGCGGCACAGCATCCAGCGCCGAGGCGCTCGCGATGGCGAGATTGGGGTGAGCTTCCTCATCCTCGGGCGTCAGGACGTTTGCGGCGCGGCCGGGCGGCTGGCCGGTGGTGAGCAGGTATTGCCGCTGCCATTCCTCGGAGTTGGCGAAGGTGATGAACTTCCAGGCGGCGCCCTCGATGTCGTCATCGAGCCCTTCGGAAATATTCATGATCAGGCCGCCGGGGGCGAGCTGCGGATCGAAGGGGAGCCGGCCCATCACCAGTTTCGGCCGCATCTCCGGCGTTGCCTTTTCCAGCCACGACCAGACCCAGGGACCATCGATCAGCATGGATGTCTTGCCATCGATGAAGAGCTGGCGGGCGACGGAGGAGTTGTTGCCGAGCGGCGCGTTCTTTCCGACCGTTTCGCGATAGGCGTTCATCGCGTCGATAACCTCGGGGGAGGTCAGGTTGTAGTGACCGTCCTTGACCAGGTTCGTGCCGGCCCAGATGGCATAGCGATGCACGTCCTCGACGGCCGTCGGATGCTCGGTCGTCACTGCCGACAGGCCGAAGATACCGGCGTCGCGGTCGGTCATCTTTGCTGCCGTCTCCTTGAAGCTTTCCCAGCTGTCGGGAACCGGCAGACCGGCCTTGTCCAGCATGTCCTTGTTATAGAAGAACTGGTAGGCGTTGTTGGACAGAAGCACGCCGCGCGTGGCGCCGTCCCAGGTCAGCGCCTTCTGCGGCGCGGCCCAGTCGGTGGCGATGTCGGTACCTTCGATGCGGTCATCGAGCGCCGCCAGCCAGCCTTGAGCGGCAAACGAGCCAAACAGCTGTTCATTTAGCTGCATGACGGCAGGGGCACGGCCAGAGGCAAAACGGATCGTCATCTGCGGAAGATAGTCGGCGAAGGGAATGTAGATTTCTTCGATCGAAATATCCGGATTTTCCTCCTCAAACGCATCAATCACCGCATTCCACCAGTCCGCATTTCCTGGCTCCTGAAACTGCCAGGATGCGAAGGTAAGGTTGATCTGCGCAGTCGCTAGTCCCGGAGCGGCCACAACACCGAGTCCGAAGACCGCTGAAAGCAAGAGCTTATTCAGCATTCATTCCTCCCTGATTCTTTTCGGGGCCACGTCTGACGACGCCAACAACCCGCTCCTCAAAAACGCGAAACCGGTCGGCAAGCGATCAGAAGCACGCATTGCGTCTGTCGGTTTCGTGATGGATCGTGTATGATCGTATCAAACATGTCAATATCGTATCAAATAAATAAATATCGTATGTAATCACTCTTGAGCCGATGACCAAATCTGGCGTAAAGGATGCAACTCGTGCATTGTCCCATCAGGTGCGATAAAAGCATCCGATTGGGGAGCCTGCCCGCGTTGTGCCAATCGGCCGGTCGCGGAATTTCGCCTGGGTGAATGAAATGAAAAACTCGCGCTTAGCCAACAGTCCAGAACTCAGCTTTTCGGGCGATAGCGAAACGGTCGAAACAAGCTATATGCGTGTTACGAAGCAGCTGAGGGAAGCAATTATCGCAGGGGAACTCCCGCAGGACAGCCGCCTCCCAATGGCGGCTCTGGCAGAGCAGTACGGCGTCAGCGTACAGCCTGTGCGGGAAGCCTTGCAGCAGTTGGAGGGAGAAGGTCTAGTCCGGATCGTTCCCAATCAGGGTGCCCGAGTTTCGGCGATTGATCGAAACCGTCTGATCTATGCACATGAGATCGGCCAAGCATTGGAAGGGTTCCTCGCAGCTCAGTTTGCCGAGGAGGCCTCGCTTTCAGCAATCCGGATGCTTGAATCCATTCAGGTTGATCATGATCGGGCAGCTAACGATCGGGACTGGCAAGCGATGGATGACGCCAATACTCGCTTTCACAACATGATCAATTCATACGGGGGCAATATTGAAGCCGCCCAGCTCCTGCGTCGATACTATTGGTTGAGCCTCGGCTTGATGAACCAAAGCGGCCGAGACGCCAACTTTGCCGAGCGCGTCACCTCCGAACATCACATGATGATTGACGCCTTCCATAAACGGGATGCCTCCACAGCGCGCCAAGTTGCGGAACAACATGTCAAGGCCACACTTCATGACGTGCTTTCTGCTTTCGAAAAGCTTCAGAAAGAACGCCAACGAAAGTGAGATTCCGCGAGCCCAGCAGCCACACGAGATTTTATTGGCCTTGGCCGCGACTGACTTAAGGCTCACAACCCAGAGCATGTGCGCACTGGGTTCAACTGGCAGGCACCACGGTCGCAACCGAGTTGCAACCACCGGCCGGCGGATCTGTGTCCCGCTGAAGCATGATAGCTCTGCCCTCGTCATCGAAGAGATGCAAGCGGTCTCGATCGAAGCTGAAAAGCCCATCCTTACCGCGCTCGATCCGCATGTCGCCATCGCCTTCCACAATGATCTGGCATCCGTCATATTCACCATAGACATAGGTGGTACCGCCGAGTTCCTCCACGACATCGCAATGCAGCATGACCTCGAAGTCACCACCCTTTCCAACGATGAAATGTTCGGGGCGAATGCCGAGCTCCAGCATATCACCGTGTGAAGGCAGCTGACCGGGCGCGGAGAGCGAGATGTCCTGACCATCCGGCAGAGTGATTGTGAAGCTGTTGCCGGCAACCGATTTCACGCGCACAGGCAGGAAGTTCATCTTGGGCGAACCGATGAAGCCGGCAACAAACCGGTTTTCCGGCCGGTGATAAAGGGTGAGCGGAGTGCCGATCTGCTCCACTGCACCGTCGCGCAGGACCACGATCGTGTCGGCCATGGTCATGGCCTCGACCTGGTCGTGGGTCACATAGATCATGGTGTTACCGAGCCGTTCATGCAGCCGGGTGATCTCGATGCGCATCTGCACGCGTAGCTCGGCATCAAGATTGGAAAGCGGTTCGTCAAACAGAAACACCTTGGGCTGGCGCACGATGGTGCGGCCGATGGCCACGCGCTGGCGCTGGCCGCCCGATAGCTGGCGCGGCTTGCGATCGAGCAGTTCGCCGAGTTTGAGGATCTCAGCCGCTTCGCTGACACGTGCTTCAATCACCTCCTTCGGTTCGCCGGCAACCTCCAGGCCAAAGCTCATATTTTCGCGTACCGTCATATGCGGATAGAGCGCGTAGGACTGAAACACCATGCCGATGCCACGCGCACTTGCCTTCGCCTCGGTTACGCATTTGCCGCCGATGTAGACATCACCTTCGGAGACCTCCTCCAGCCCAGCAATCATCCGCAAAAGCGTCGACTTCCCGCAGCCCGACGGGCCGACAAAGACGACGAAGGATCCGCTTTCAACGTTGAGATCGACACCGTGGATGGTCTCCAGTTCTCCGAAGCGCTTGAATACGCGATCGAGTTTCACATCGGCCATGTTTTTCCTCCCAGTACCGCCCGTCAGGCGTAGCTTTCAATTTCGCCGATCAGCGACTTCAGTTCGCCGACATAGGCGTCAAGCGCGTCATCGCCGATGGCAATATCGGTGAAGGCGATGCCCGCCTTGGCGCTGCCGACCGAAAACGTGGCGGCAATGTTGTTGATGCGGCCCGCCGCGTCGCGCTGGCAGGCATAGCCGTTGCGCCTTATGGTGGTGATGGTATCAGCAAGACCTGCCCGCGCCTCTTCCGACCAGTCGGCGATACAGAGCGCCAGCGCGCCGTCATCCATCTCAGCCAGAAGCGCTTTGCCGATCGAAGACTGTGAGGCGTGATAGAGGTGGTAGCCACCAAGCCCTTCGGCCGGGTTCTGATGGGCAAGAGCGTGATACATATAGACCACCGCATCTTTCCACAGAATGCCGATCGCCAATGTTCGGTCGTCGTAGGCGTGACTGATCGCAACGTGAGTGGCGGCCCTAAACAGGGCGGAGGAATGAAAACTCTGCGCTGCCAGAACATGCACCACCGGACCAGGCAAATACTTCTTCTGCTGGTTCTGTTCGGCCATGCCGATCGCTTTCAACGTCCTGAGCAGCCGGTTCACCTTGATCATGTTGATGCCCAGCCGCTCGGCGAGTTCCTTGGTGCCGAGTGGATGATCGCTGGTCGTCAGCTCCTGAAAACAGCGGATGCCATCGACAAGGCTCTGATTGGGCTGGGATGTCTGGGGTTTATCACTCACTTCACAGCTCCCGAGGTCACGCCGCCGATGAATTGCTTCTGCAGCACGGAAAACACAAGGATAATCGGTGCGGCGACGATAAAGGAAGCCGCCATGGCCCCGCCCCAATCGGCATTGTTTTCGTTGATATAGCGTAACAGAAGGCCGGGACCGACGGTGCGCTTGTCGTCAGAGGTGATCAGCGTCATCGAATAGAGCAGATCATTCCACGACCACATGAAAGCATAGAGCGCAACGGTGATGAAAGCCGGCAGCGAGATCGGCATGACGATGCGGCGGAAGATCCTCATGTTGCTGGCGCCATCCACTTTGGCCGCCTCGATCAACTCGTTCGGCACCTGCTTGAAATAGCTGTACATCATATAGGTCGAGACCGGCAGCGCGAAGACGATGTAGGAGATCGTCAGGCCGATGCGGGTGTCGAGCAGGCCGACCGATTGCAGCATGGGATAGATGCTGATCAGCAGCACACCAAAGGGAAACATCTGCGCCGACAGGATCAGCAGCATCAGTGGACGTTTCACCGGATAGTCGAACTTGGCGAAGGAATAGCCGGCAAGCGCTGCCAGAACCGCATTCAAAAGCGCCGAAGCGGTGGAGGTGACAAGGCTGTTGCCAAGCTGCAGGACCAACGGACCCTGCGTGACGGCATTGATGAAATGGCCAAGATAAGGCCGGTGCGGCACGAAGGTCGGGTCTGACAGGTAAAGCTCTGCATTGGCCTTGAAGGCGCTAGACAACGCCCAATAAACCGGGAAGAACAAAAAGAAGGCGATGACGGCGAGAATGACGATAAAGCCGGTCTTTTCCCGCCAGGTACGCAGTTCAAGCATGGCTCAATCCTCCCTGAACAGGCTTCTGAGATAGAAGATCACGATCGGCATCAGCGTGAAGACCCAGAGCACACCGATGGCGGAAGCCATACCGAGATTCCAGTTCTGGAACGCCTGCTTGTAGACCTCGATCGACAGGACCGAGGTTGCCCGGACCGGACCGCCGCCGGTCAGCGCGAAAATAATATCGAACTGCTGCAGATTGCCGATCATGCCGAGCGCGCCGGTGACGAGGAAGACCGGTTTGAGATGCGGCAGGATCAGGCGCCGCACGATTTTCAGATTCCCGGCGCCATCAATGCGCGCTGCCTCGATCTGCTGAAATTCCATGCTCTGCAGCCCTGCAAGGAAGAAGGACATGAACAGCGGGATGGAAATCCAGGTCCGCGTCAGGATGACGGCCATCATCGCCCCGACATCATTGGAGAGAAACTGAACGGGGGAATTGACCGCCCCGACATCCATCAACAGCACGTTGACGATGCCGTAGCGCCCGTTCAGCATCCAGGCCCAGATGAAGGCGCTCACCGTCGACGGCAGGATCCACGGCAGCAGCGTCATGGTGCGGAAGACGGCGCGGCCGCGGAAATCCTGATACATGAGCAGCGCCCAGGAAAGGCCGAGAAACATTGTCAGAAGCGTTGTGCCGGCAACAAAGATGGCCGTCGTCACCCAGGAACCGAGAACGTAAGGGTCAGTCAGAATGGTCTCGAAGTTCTCAAAGCCGATGAAGATCGGCTCCGTGTCGTAGATCGTGTACTGGTAGAAGGCCATGGACATGGCATCCACAAAGGGCCAGGCCACCATGACCAGAAACGCAATCATCGCCGGGGCGAGAATCAGATAGGCAAAACGCCTGTCTGAACGTTTCAGATAGCCGGGCTTGCGCCGAGCCGGGTTTTTCGTCCCCAGCTGGTGCGTGGTCGCCATGTCCATGTCACCGTCCTCAGTTCATCAGTTTTTCGATGCGGGCCTGCATATCGGCCGCAGCCGCTGTCGCATCCTTTTTGCCCAGCATGGCGGACTGCACTTCCTCAGATACAATGCCGACATAGTTGGCGCTGTCCTTGAGAGAGGCCAGTTCGTTGAGCTTCGGCATACCAAGCGAGGCATTCCAGTCGACAATATACTGGTCGGAGGTAACGATGTCGCTCGCCCGTGCCGACTTGGTGACTGGGATTGCGCCAAGCTTCTGGAAATATTCGAGCTGGATCTCGTCATTCATCGTCAAGCCCGAAATCAGCTTTGCCGAGGGGCTCTCGGCGGAAAGGGCGCCGTCCACCATACCTTCGTCCGTCTTGCGCATCACCAGAAGGTGACCCCATTCCATGGAATGCGGCGTCATGCCGGCCTCGGCTACCGGCATGGGGATCGGGTAGACGTATTTTACGAAGGCTTCGCCCTCGCCGGAGAAATCCTCAGCAAAGCCCTTGGCAACCGGCGCGTCGAAATAATAGGCGCTCTCGCCCTGACCGAACATGCGCCGTGCAGCACCACGATCAACATCAAGGGCGGCAAGGCCGCGATCGACCAGATCCTTCATGAAGTCCAGCGTCTGAACCGTCGCTTCAGAATCGACGACCGGCTGGCCGTTCTCGTCGAAGATCGAGCCACCAAACGCCCAGAGCCAGAGCTGGAAATCACTTGTTACAAGATCGTCACCCTTGGTCATCATTGCATAAGGCGTGCTGTTCGGATTGGCCGCCTTGACCTTTTCAAGGTCAGCAACGAAGTCGGCGATCGTCGCCGGTGGTTCGCTAACCCCTGCCGGCTCCAGCACCTTTCGGTTGGAGACAAGGCTGATCGAGCCGATATTCCATGGCATACCCACCTGTCTGCCCTGAACCTGACCTGCGGCCAGCACTTCCGGCGGGAACATCGCCGCGAGCTGTTCCTCGCCGTAAAGCTCGTTGAAATCGACCACATCCGGCATCTGGGCGAAGGTCGGCAGCCAGCGTTCCTGCGCCTGGTAGACATCAAGCGGCTGCTTGGTCCTGATCCTCAGGAAAACCGTCTTCTGCATATCCCCCCAGGCGCTCGAAAGCACATCAACCGGCACGCCGGTCTCTTCGATCAGCCCGGTCATGACCGGCGCATTGCTGGGCTCGGCAGTGATCCAGTTCAGGAATGTCACCTGGCCATCGGCGGCATGAGCGCCAAGCGCACTTACCGAAAGCGCTAGCGCTGCTACGCCCGCTTTGAAAGTCATCATCGTTTCTCCTCCAGTTATCGGTTTACTCTAAACGCAGTCCAAGCAGTGACACGGCGTGGCCCTGTCTGTTGGCCAGCCGCAGGCTCAAGCTGTCGATCTGGTTTTCCTCCGAAAGATCGACAGTGAGGACGGGATTGCGATTGTCGTGAATCTCGGCCACGACGCGGCCATTTGCGCTGACCGTGACGTCATGGACAAGAAGCGGCATAACCCGATCATGGTGGCGGTATTGCACGCTTTCCAGCGGATGATCGTAGTCGCAATCAAGGTAGAGAATAAGTTTCCTGGCGTGGACCGCTTTCTCGAAGCTGAGTTCTATTTCTGGCGCCGGGTCCGAGCGATCAGCCACCCAGGCATTGGGTCCGAAGGTTGGCCTGAGTGGCCCGAATGTCAGATTGGCGACATCGAAGACATGCACGGGGTGGTCGGCGACAAAGGCGATATTGGCACCGCCGGGTCGCCGCTCGGGCACCCAGAAATCGAAACTGTCGACGCCAAGTTCGCTTGGCGCGTCCTGACGTGCCGTGGTCGAGACCTTGTCGAGGCCGCCTTTCTTGACCGCGACCAAACCGGTGATGCGTTCACTCGAAAGCCCAAGCTCGATATCCGGATTTTCTGCAAAGCAAACAAACACATACTGTGCCCGCGCAAGTTTCGGCAGCGGGATCGCGACTGTCTGCTCGCCAGCTTCAAGCGAGAGCGAAACCGTACTGACCAGGATCTCCGGTGTATGATTTTCAGGCTTTTCGGCAATCTGCAGCTCTACTTTGAGCTCTGTCTGCCGCGCGACCCTAAGCGGTACGTGGATCACATTGTCGATGTCGGTACGCCCCGGCAAGAGCTGGGCATAGCTGGCGGTCAGCTGCCTGTAGCCGTGGTCATGGGCGAGACCGGAGAGTGCAAGGGTCGAGGAAGCGGTAATTTTCGCGGTACGCGCCAGATTGCCGTCTGCCAAGGCATCGTAATGGGGGACGTAATGGCCCGCACGTGACAAAGACCGCTTCAGAGCGGGAAGATATTCCGGCTTCGCCACATCGCGCGGCAGAATGCCAGCCCTGACGCAAAGGGCTGCAGCCGTGCCGATCGCCTGACCAACGGTCGACGAGGTTGCCATCACCCGCGAGGAACCGAAGGCGACGTGAGAGGCGGACAGGAGCCTGCCATTGGTGAAGAGATTTTCGATATTGCGGCTGTACATGCAGCGGAATGGAATGCCGTAGACACCCTTGGCGTGAAATTGATTGCAGCCATCGGCGTCGCCATAGACGCCGTCGGCAGGATGCAGGTCGATCGACCAACCGCCATGGCAGACGTCGTCTTCATGGACGACCTGGCGGATGATATCCTTCTGTCTCAGAATATAATCGCCTTCTGCGCGCCGGCTTTCGCGCTTACCCGGAATGGTGCCGACCCATTCAAGCGCCAGATTGGCGGCTTCAGGAAATTCGCCGGAATTCTTGATGTAATTCCAAACACCATAGACGATCTTCTGCAGCTCGACCTTGATCTCTTCCGACTGATGGATGGTGTCCAGTCTACCGCCCCATTCGATCCACCACAGCGAACATCCCTGCTCTGTGGTGCGGAACCGGCGGTAGCGCGGAATAAGACTTGGCACGTCCTTCAGCGCAAGATCGGGCGCAACATAATCGACGGGATGGCCGACATCCTTGGTATAGAAGTACATCGAATGGCCAAGCAGCTCGCCGTAATTATTGCCCGGCGCCATCGGTTCATCAAACTCGTCCGCCTTTTCCGCGCCCATGCGATAGGCCGCACCCGACATGTGAACGAGGATCCCGTCACCGCTAGAGTCGGCAAAGAAAGCGCCGGAAAGCCGGTACATGGTGCTGTTCTGGGAATTGAAGGCATGGATCTCGCGGACTCGATTGTCCGTTGTCACAGCGTGAAAAACCTGAGTGTTGACCAGTACGGTCAGGCTCTGCTCCCGGCTCACCCAATCCTGAACGATGCTGTCGAAGATGACGGGATTGCCGCCCGGGTTGCGGAACTGGTTTTCCAGCAGCAGCTCGTTGATGATGCCGCCCTCGCGGGCAAAGCGGTTGTTGTTGCCGCCATGGGAGGTGGCGCCCAGGATCCAGAGACGGACTTCGCTTGAAGCATTGCCGCCCAAAACCGGCCGGTCCTGCACCAATGTAACCTTCAGGCCCTCTCTTGCTGCCGAAATTGCAGCGCAGACACCGGAAAGACCGCCTCCCACAACGACCAAATCCGCCTCAATCTCTACACTTTTCAGATCCCGCGGCGTGCTGGCCCCCTCAACGATCATACCTTCCTCCAATTTCAATAATAGAAATATCTATAATTGAAATTATCCTGTCAAGGCAGAAATGACGTGACGCGCAGATATCCTGTTGCAGATGACCTGAGTCCCAACTTCTCTCCAGGCCCTGGTAGACACTTGGGCATCGATGGACACGCGCGCCGGCGACGTTTCGGAAACGGCTGCAGCGACAAGATCATTGGATGGGGCTCGGATACTCACGACCCTTGCCACAGTGAAAATGACAGAGAGATATTCCCGAGGAGACAGGCTCGAAGAGACCGAAAAGATCGCGAAAGCGCGAGCAGGTATAAGGCTAATCAAATCGGCCGGGTGAAATGCAGTGTAGCGAATGAACGCTTTTAGCCTACTGGCTGAAATTTTTGGAGCGGGTAGCGGGAATCGAACCCGCGCGTTCAGCTTGGGAAGCTGACAGGCTACCATTACATCATACCCGCAGCCGGAAGCCGTTCAATACCACCGGCGGCGGGCCGGCGGCAAGCGCAAAAAAAACGGCGATCAACCGGCCGGTGAGAGGCCGCCTGCCAGCGTCGGCAGAAGTTCCGAAACCGTCGGGTGGATCGGCACGGCCCATTGCAGGTCCTTCGCCGTCGCGCCCATGTTGATGAGATTCAGCACCGCATGGATGGCCTCGTCGCCGCCCGGGCCGAGAATGGCGCCGCCGAGAAGCTTTCCGGTATCGGCATCGGCGACGAGCTTCATCAGGCCGGCGGTCTCGCCCTTTTCCTTGGCGCGCGCCACGTTCGACATCGGCCGACTGCTGACCAGAACCCTGTGGCCGGCCTTCACGGCCTGCGCCTCGCTCATCCCGGCCCGACCAAGCGGCGGATCGGTGTAGAGCGCGTAGCCGGCGATCCGGTCGTCCACCGAGCGGCTTTCGCCGTCGAACAGATTGGCGGCAACAATCTCGTAGTCGTTATAGGCAGTGTGGGTGAAAGCGCCGCGGCCGTTGCAATCACCTAGCGCGAAAATGCCGGGAACGCTGGTTTCGAGCCCGGAGCCGACGGTGATATAGCCGCGCTTGTCCACCGTGACGCCGGCCTTTTCGAGGCCGAGATTGTCGGTATTCGGTCGGCGCCCCAGCGCCACGAGCAGATCGGAGCCCGTCGCCGTGCGTGTGTCGCCGCCGCAATCGGCATGCATCGTGATCTGGCCGCCATCGCGGCTGAGGCGGATGCACTCCGCGCCGGTCATCACCGTGACGCCCTCGTCCTCCAGGAACCCACGCACGGCATCGCTGACCTCCGGGTCCTCGCGGCCGATCAGCCGCTCGCCACGCTCGACCACGGTGACCTTTGCGCCGAAACGAGCGAGCATCTGCGCGAATTCCAGCCCGATATAGCTGCCGCCGAGCACCAGCAGATGCTCCGGCAGCCGGTCGAGGCCGACCATATCGCTGTTGGTGAGGTATGCTATGTCCGCGAGGCCCTCGATATCGGGCACTGTCGGACGACCGCCGACATTGATGAAGATCTTGCCCGCCGTCAGGATTTCGTCGCCGAGCGCGATCCTGTCCGGTCCTTCGAAGCGGGCGTGGCCGCGCAGGAGCGACACCTTGTCCAGACCTTCAAGCCAGCCTTCAAGCCCCTTGCGCGACGCGCCGGCGACGTCAGCGGTGCGCGCCTGCACCCGCTTCATGTCGACCGTGATGGCGCCGGCGATATCGACGCCGAAATCGGCCGCCCGCCGGGCGACATGGGCGGCGCGGGCGCTCGCAACCATGGTCTTCGTCGGCGTGCAGCCGGTGTTGACGCAGGTTCCGCCGACGAGATGACGCTCGATCAGCGCGACAGTCTGCCCTTCGGCAGCGAAGCGCGCGGCAAGCGGGGCCCCCGCCTGACCGGCGCCGATGATGATGGCATCGAATGTTTTCATAGGCTCCACACGATAGCCCAGGCACCGAGAATGGCAACCGCATCCTCGATCAGGGCCGCCGGCAGGTCACGGCCGAAATAGACGGCGAGGCGATGGCGCGCCGCAGCACCGCCGAGCGTGCCGAGCACCGCGCCGACCATGCCGAGCACAAGCCCCGCAAGCCAGAAACCGCCCGCAATGCCGAATGCCGCGCCGCAGACCGCGCCGGTGAAGATGCGCGCGCCGAACTGCGGCGGCACCTTGCGGCTTGGCGTGGAGGGAAGCTGGTCGGTAACGAGTTCGGCGAGGGCGAGCACGGTGAGAATGCCCACGGCCCATGGCGAGGCCAGAAAGGAAAGCCATGATCCGGAAAGATCGAGAGCACCAAGATAGGCCGCCCAGCTGATCGCAGCAGGTGCCATCATCGCCCTCAGGCCTGCAACAATGCCGATTAACAACGCCAGAAGATAAAGCATGCCGCCAACTCCGACTTGGTTGAATTTTGTCAATCTAGCACGCCGTGCTTGAGCCGCAACGGGAAAAGCGTGCAATGCAGCAGACCTTGACGCCGGCGAATTCCAAGCTAAATCTGGGGCACAGTCCGGCGGAACCTGAAGACGCCGAGACGAACCCGGTGCCGGGCCCCTCTGGCGAGAGTTCGACGGCGCTCTCGTGATGTCGGTACCGCCCGCAAATCAGCCGGCGGACATGGTAACCATGTATCATCTTCAGACTTCCGCAACGCGCTGGCGTAACGCCGGCGCTCGAACCCGTATTGCGTCCCTTTCCGCCCTCCTTTGCTGCGAGGTGCGACCGTGAGCACGCTTTCCTATTTCAAGTGGGCCCTGATCATCACGGTGCTCGGCCTCGCCGCGAGTGCCGCCTATGGCTATTTCGCCTTTGGACCCGAGGCCGCACTGGCCTTCCTGTTCATCACCGCGGTTCTGGCGGTGCTCGAAATCTCGCTGTCCTTCGACAATGCCGTCGTCAACGCCAACAAGCTGAAGCAGATGAGCCATGCCTGGCAGCGACGGTTCCTGACCTGGGGCATACTGATTGCCGTCTTCGGCATGCGGCTCTTGTTTCCGCTCGTCATCGTCGCGCTTGCCGCCCATCTCGGTCCGCTCGATGCCATCCACCTCGCCTTTGCCGAACCCCGCGCCTACGCCGCCATCATGCACGAGGCGCATATGCCGATCGCGGCCTTCGGCGGCACCTTCCTCTTGATGGTCGGGCTCACCTATTTCTTCGACCACGAGAAGGACGTGCACTGGGTGTCTTCGCTGGAGCGGCCGATGTGCCGGCTCGCCTCGATCAAGGGCATCGAGATCGGCATTGCGCTATTGCTCATCCTGGTGTTCTCCGGCCTCGTCGCCGAGGAGCGCAAGACCGATTTCCTCTATCCCGCGATCTACGGCCTCGTCACATTCCTCGCCGTCGAAGTGCTGAGCGGTCTGCTCGATGCCAGCCAGGCGAAAACGGCGAAGATGGCCGCGCAGGGTGGTTTCGGCGCCTTCATCTATCTCGAAGTGCTGGATGCCAGCTTCTCCTTCGACGGCGTCGTCGGCGCCTTCGCGCTGACCAAAAACCTGCTGGTCATCGCCATCGGTCTCGGCATCGGCGCGATGTATGTGCGCTCGCTCACCATCATGCTGGTCGACCGCAAGACACTATCGCAGTTCCGCTTCCTCGAACATGGCGCCTTCTACGCCATTCTGGTGCTGGCGGTGATCATGTTCACGCAGACGCTGATGCACATCCCGGAAGCCATCACCGGCCTTGTCGGTGCGGGCCTCATCGGGCTTTCGATCTGGTCATCGGTGCGCTGGAAGCGGGCAATGCAGCAGGCCTGAGCCTATTCGGCCGCCGCCTTGTGGAAGATGGCGATCTGGTTGAGAAAGGCGCGCAGCACGGCCGGCTTCAGCGGCTTGTGCTGCACGCTGATATCCTCCGCCTCCGCCATGTCGCGCACCTCCTGGGTGCGGTCCGCGGTCACCAGCACGGCCGGGACATGCCGGCCGTGATGCTCGCGCAGTTTTGCCACGACATCGACCCCGCAACCGCTGTTGTCGAGATGATAGTCGGCGATGATGACATCGGGCAGCGTTTCGATCGCCTTCGCCTCGTCAAGGTCGCGCGCGACGAACACCTCTGCGCCCCAGCCGCCGAGCAATAGCCGCATCCCTTCGAGGATCTCGGCCTCGTTGTCGATGCAGAGCACCTTCAGCCCGTGGATCGCCTGACCGAGCGGGCGTGCGGAAACCTTTGCCGCCGCTTCCTGCGCGGCCTCGGCTCCAGCATCCGCCAGCGGCACCGAAAGCCGGAACACGGTTCCGGCGCCGGGCGCCGAGGAGAGCGCCACCGGATGCTCCAGCATGCGCGACAGCCGGTCGACGATCGAGAGGCCGAGGCCAAGCCCCTGCGCCGCCCGCGCCCCCTCCTCCAGCCGGGTGAATTCCTTGAAGATCGTATCCGCCTTGGACGGCGGTATGCCGATGCCGGTGTCATAGACCTCGACGACGGCGAGCCCGCCGCGCCGGCGCACGCCGACCAGAACCTTGCCGGAGAGCGTATATTTGATCGCGTTGGAAACGAGGTTCTGCACCAGCCGTCGCAGGAGCTGCGTATCCGAGCGCACCTTCAGCGACGAGCCGACGACCACCAGTTCGAGGTCCTTTTCATCGGCCAGCGGGCGGAAATCGGTTTCCACCCGGCGCAGCACTTCGCCGAGATTGACGGTGGTGAAATGCGGCTTCATGGCCCCGGCATCGAGCCGGGAAATGTCGAGCACGGCGCCGAGAATGTCCTCGACCGAGAGCAGCGCGGAATCGATGCGGCCTGCAAGGTCGCGGTTTTCGCCACCCGCCGGCATGCGTTCGCCAAGCGAGGTGGCGTAGAGCCGCGCCGCGTTCAGCGGCTGCAGGATGTCGTGGCCGGCGGCGGCGAAGAACCGTGTCTTGCTGATATTGGCCTCGTCGGCCGCAGCACGCGCCTCGCTCAGCGCCTTGTTCACTTCGGTGAGCTCGGCCGTGCGGGTCGCGACGCGCTGTTCCAGCGTCTCGTTCGCCTGCTTCAGCGCCAGGTCGGCCTCCACCCGCCGCGTGATGTCAGTAAAGGTCACCACCGTGCCGGCATCCGGCATGGCGCGTGACTGCACCTCGATGATGCGCTTGCCGAGCACCATCGGAAACGCCTTCTCATGGCCGCGCAGTTTCCTGAGCGCCTCCTGCGCCTCCTCGCCCGTCAGGTCGCCGCGCGAGGACAGCCGACCCATGATGTTGATCAGCGGATAGCCGACCTGCCCCACCTCCTCCGGCAGGTCGAGCAGCGAGCGGAAGCGCTTGTTCCAGACGGTCAGCCGGTTCGAGGCATCGAACACGGCGATGCCCTGGTCGATCTGCGCCAGCGCCGATTGCAGCAGTCCCTGATTGTACTGCAGCGCCTCGCTGGCCTGATCGAGCAGGAAGGCGGCATCGCCCGAGGCGGCTTCGGCGCGCTGCAGCACCAGCGACAGCACCAGACGGGCCGATGAGGAGCCGATGGCGCTGCCGAGAAGCTGTTCGGAGAAATGGATCAGCGCCATATCCGCCTGTTCGCCATCGGCCATCCGCCGCCCGGCATTGCGCTCGAAGGTGGCGAAGGACCGCGCCGTGCGCTCTTCACCGAGATAGCCGTTCAGTGTCTCGCGCAGCATGCCAACGGAAACGCCCGTGCCGATGCCGCGCGCCGAGGATTGCCAGCGCGCCTGCCGCTTGACGAAGATGCCGGACTGAATGCGTTCCAGCGGCCGGGCCGGTCGGCTGAGCGATCCGAGAACGAGCGCCCCGACATTGGCGATCAGCGACAGGCAGGTGACGTTGAACAGCGCGTCCGCATTCGGCCCGGTGAAAAGCCCGGTTCCGGGAACCAGAAGATCCATGATCGAGCCGGCGATCGCCGAATGATCCGGTCCGCCGAGGCTCGGCACGAACAGGAGGTAGACCCAGATGAGAAAGCCGAGGACCAGGCCGAAGATCGCGCCACGGGCATTGGCATTGCGCCAGATAAGGCCGATGAACAGCGCCGGCGCCACCTGCGCGATCGCCGCGAAGGCAAGAAGGCCGATCGAATAGAGCCCGCGATCGCTGTCGACATGGCGATAATAGACATAGCCAAGCAGCATGACCCCAAGGATCGATGCCCGGCGAATATTGAGAAGAACGGAATGGAAGTCGCGATGCTGACCCTCGCCGGCAATCATCCGACGCCGGAGGAAGATCGGCGTGACGATATCGTTCGACAGCATGATGGCAAGCGCGACCGACGAGACGATCACCATCGCAGTCGCCGCTGAAAAACCGCCGATGAAGGTGACCAGCGAGATCAGCGGCATGCCTTCGACGATCGGGATCTGCAGGACGTAGAGGTCCGGATCGATGCCCGGACCGAGCCGCATGGCCCCGCCGATTGCGACCGGCAGAACCAGCGCGTTGATGGCGACGAGATAGAGCGGGAACAGGAAGCGGGCGAGGTTCAGTTCCCCCTCCGACCTGTTTTCGACCACGGTGACATGGAACTGTCGCGGCAGGAGCAGGATGGCGCAGGCCGACAGGACCGTCATCAGCACCCAGCGGCTGAGCGGCGTATCGTAGCTCAGCGCCGAAGAGGCCTGAAGGTTGTTGCGCGCCTGGGCCAGCAGGTCCGCCGGGCCGTCGAACAGGAAGAACAGCACGAAGAGGCCGACCGAAGCGAAGGCAACCAGCTTCACCACCGATTCCATCGCGATGGCGAGGATGAGCCCGTCCTGGTGCTCGGTCGCGTCCGTATGTCGCGTGCCGAAGACGATGGCGAAGCTTGCGAGCACCAGCGTCACCGAAAGCGGCAGGCCGAGGCCGAAGACGGCTCCGGACGGCTCGATGCCCGTCTGCGCCTCGACCATCACCGAGACCGAATCCGACACCGCCTTCAATTGCAGCGCGATATAGGGAATGGCGGCGGCCAGCGAGATGATCGCCACAAGGCTCGCCACCATCGGGTTCTTGCCGTAGCGGGCAGCGAGAAAGTCGGCGGCAGAGGTCAGCTTCTCGGATTTCGCCAGCGACACGATGCGGCGCACGACAGGCATGCCGACCGTGAAGACGAGGATCGGGCCGATATAGATGCCGATGAATTCGAGACCACGGGTCGCGGCAAGGCCGACGCCGCCGAAATAGGTCCACGACGTGCAGTAGACGGCAAGCGACAGCGCATAGACGAAGGGACGGCCGGAACGCGGCGCGATCGCCCGCTTCGCCCGCCGGTCGCCGAAGCTCGCGACGACGAACAGAAGCAGGATATAAAGCAGCGCCGCCAACGATATCAGCCAGCCAGGCAACATCCGGTTTCTCCCATGCCGGCGGCTGGAAACGCGCGCTCTCCCGCCGACCGTCCGAAGATAGTCCAGCCTCGCGGATTTTGGAATGCGACTGAGGGTGCAGAAGGCATCACAAAAAACAATGATTTGCGCTTCAAAATTGATGGAATCCAGCGCCCGCTTCGCTC
This sequence comes from Martelella endophytica, assembly GCF_000960975.1. Classification (NCBI taxonomy): domain Bacteria; kingdom Pseudomonadati; phylum Pseudomonadota; class Alphaproteobacteria; order Hyphomicrobiales; family Aurantimonadaceae; genus Martelella; species Martelella endophytica. The sequence continues at coordinate 183,325 of NZ_CP010803.1, forward strand.
TAGAAAGGAAGGACATCGGAGAACAGCATGTCCTATCTCGAAACCATCAGCGCCCGCGCCAAGGCCGCGCCCGAAAGCGGCATCGTCGAAATCATCAACTATGCGCGCGGCCGCGACAATCTGCTGCCGCTGTGGGCCGGCGAAGGCGACCTGCCGACGCCCGGTTTCATCCGCGAGGCCGCCAAGGCGGGTCTCGACCGCGGCGAGACCTTCTACACCTATCAGCGCGGCATTCCCGAACTGCGCGCGGCGATCGCCGATTACTATGCGCGTTATTTCAACGCCGCGCTGTCGCCGGAGCATGTCTATGTCACCGGTTCGGGCATGCATGCGATCAAGCTGATGGTGGAGGCACTGACGGAGGTGGGCGACGAGGCGATCTATCTCGCCCCGGCCTGGCCGAATATCTCCGCCGCCCTCGGCGTTTCGGGCGCGAAACAGGTCGGCGTGCCGCTCGCCTTCACCGATGGCCGCTGGACGCTCGATCTCGACAGGCTCGAAGCGGCGATCACGCCGAAGACGACGATGATGTTCATCAACACGCCGTCGAACCCGACGGGCTGGACCGCAAGCCTTGCCGAATTGAAGGCGCTTCTCGACGTCTCCCGCCGTCACGGCATCTGGATCCTCGCCGACGAGATCTACGCGCTCTATCACTTCGCTGGCGGTCGCGCCGCCTCCTTCCTCGACGTCATGGAGGATGGAGACAGGGTGGTGTTCGTCAATTCGTTTTCGAAGAACTGGTCGATGACCGGCTGGCGCCTCGGCTGGCTGGTGGCACCGCCGGAACTCGGCGATGTCATCGAGAACCTGGTGCAATACACGACCTCGGGCGTTGCCCAGTTCATGCAGAGCGGTGCGCTGGCCGCCATCCGCGACGGCGACAGTTTCATCACCGAGAACATCCGCCGTGCCCGCGAGGGCCGCGACATTCTCTGCGACCGGCTGCTTGCCACCAATCGTGTGGAAACGCTGAAGCCCGATGGCGCGCTCTATGCCTTCCTGAAGATCGACGGCATCACCGGCAGCCGTCGGGCCGCTCTCGACATCGTCGACAAGACCGGCGTCGGCCTCGCGCCCGGCTCCGCCTTCGGCCCCGGCGGCGAGCCTTTCCTGCGCGCCTGTTTCCTGCGCGACGGCGGCCAGCTGGCGGATGCCGCCGAGCGGCTAGCGGATTATATCGGCAAGCTCTGAAGCGCGCGCACCGTCACTTGGCGGGCGGACGGCGATAGCCGACGAGCGGCAGGAACAGGTCGTCCACAATCTCTGCGATGACGGTGTCGCTTGCCGGCTTCAGCGTCATCATCATTTCGTTGCGCAGCATGTCGACCGGCAGCGAGACGATGCGCGGCTTGATTGGCTGATCGTCGATCTCGCCACGCTTGATGGCACGGTCCAGGACGACCTCCATCACACGCTGATCGCGCGACACGATCTGGGTCTTCAGCTCCGCCGGGCTTGAGTTGGTCTCGCGGAAGAACTCGCTGAGTTCCACCGAAATCAGTGTGCCCATCCGTGTCCGCCGGGCCACGACATCCTGCAGCAGCCTGACAACGTCGTCGCGAAGATTGCCGGTATCCGGAATGGTGGGCGGAGTGACCTTCATCTGATGGCGCATCGCTGCGACGGCGAGTTCGGCGCGGTTCGGCCAGCGGCGGTAGATGACAGGCCGGCTGGTTCCGGCCCGGCGCGCGACCGCTTCCATTGTAAGGTTCCCGTATCCCTGCTCGATCAGGGTCTCCCATGCCGCCACAAGAATGGCCGCCTCAAGGGCCTCTCCGCGTCTTCGTTCCGTTTTCCTGGCGATCATCAAAGCTCCGATAAGATACATGAATGAATCCTGTTGACAGAATCATTCGTGAATATTAGATACATCGGCGTTTCTTATTTGCCAATCCTCAAACTGGAAGCCGGCTGTGGAAACACATTTGACGGCCGCATGAGCGACCTATTGGGGATGACCGAATGACCAGTTCCAACGAGCAGACGGGCGCGGCCGAGCCGCTTGCCCAAACCAGAAACGAACAGCCACCCCGCCGCCACCGGCGGAGCGGACGGTTTATACTGATGGCCTCGCTACCGGTTCTGCTGGCCGTCATCGGCGGCTACGTCTATGTGAAGGGCGGCCGGGTGATCTCTACCGAGAACGCCTATGTCAGCCAGGACCAGGTGAAGGTGGTGCCGCAGGTGAGCGGCGAAATCGTCAGCGTCGGCCCAGGTGAGAACGATATCGTCGAAAAGGGCAGCCTGCTGTTTGCGATTGACGACGCGACCTATGTGAACGCCGTCGATCAGGCGAAGGCTGCCGTGGCCTCGGCCCGTCTCGACGTCGAAAAACTGAAGTCGGCCTATCTGAAGGCCGAAGCGCAACGCGATACGGCGCAGCAGGCGCGCGATATCGCACGCACGCGCGAAAAGCGTCAGAAGACGCTTCTCGGCCAGGGCGCCGTCAGCCAGACGGCGCTGGACGAGGCGGACCTGACGCTGAGGACCGCCGAAGGCGCGGTGGTTTCTGCGGAACAGGACGTGGCCAGCGCGAAGGCATCGCTTGGCGGCGACCCCGATATCGCGACCGACAAGCACCCCGAGGTCATGGCCGCGCTGGCAAAACTCTCCGCCGCCGAAATCGATCTGGCGCGCACGAGAGTGGTCGCCCCCGCCGATGGCATCGTCACCCAGACAACCTCGCTCCGGCCGGGTCAGTATGTTTCTGAGAGTTCCAGCGTCGTCACGCTCGTCGAAACCGGCACAACCGTCATCGAGGCCAATTTCAAGGAAACGGAGCTGACCCATATGCGCCCCGGCCAGCCCGTGGACGTCACCATCGACGCCTATCCGGATGTCACCATCCGGGGCACGGTCGAAAGTCTCGGCGCCGGCACAGGCTCTGCGTTCTCGCTGATCCCGGCTCAAAATGCCAGCGGCAACTGGGTCAAGGTGGTCCAGCGCGTGCCGGTGCGCATCGCCCTTGAGCCCGAAGACGAAACGCCGCCGCTACGCGTCGGTATGAGCGCGCTCGTCGAAGTCGACACGGGACATGCGCGCGGATTACCGGACTTCGTCAGGAGCGCGCTTGCCACCGTCGGCATCGGAACCACCGCCATTGCCGCCGAGGCCGATCCGCGATGAGCACCGGCGCTTCCGAGCCGGTCGACATGCTGAACATCCCCCACAAGGGGCTGCTGTCCATTTCCATCATGCTGGCCACCATCATGCAGGTGCTCGACACGACCATCGCCAACGTGGCGCTGCCATCGATGCGCGGGTCGCTCGGCGCCAGCCAGGACCAGATCACCTGGGTGCTGACCTCCTACATCGTCGCCTCGGCCATCGTCACCCCGGTCACCGGCTGGCTTTCCGACCGCTTCGGTCTGCGCCAGATCTTCATCATTTCGGCCGCCGGTTTCGTGGTCACCTCGATGGCCTGCGGCATGGCCTCCTCGCTGAACGAAATGGTCGCCTTCCGCATCGCCCAGGGCCTGTTCGGTGCCTGCCTCGTGCCGCTGTCGCAAACCGTCCTGCTCGACATCAACCCGCGCGAACGTCACGGCCAGGCCATGGCCGTCTGGGGTATGGGGGTGATGCTCGGGCCGATCATCGGCCCGACTCTCGGCGGCTGGCTCACCGAAAACTGGGGCTGGCGCTATGTCTTCTACGTCAACCTGCCCGTCGGCCTGCTGGCGCTCGCCGGCATGTTCATGTTCCTGCCGAAAACACCGCCGAAGGTCCGCCGTTTCGACTTCTTCGGCTTTACCATGCTGGCCATCGCCATTGGCGCGCTGCAGATGGTGCTCGACCGCGGACAGGCGCAGGACTGGTATCAGTCGACCGAAATCTGGCTCGAAACCGGGCTTTTCGTCTCCGGACTTTGGGTTTTCGCCATCCATATCCGCAATGCCCGCGATCCGTTCATCTCGCTGCATGTGCTGAAGGACACCAACCTGCTGACCGCACTGGCTCTCATCGCCCTCGTCGGCGCCATGGTGCTCGGCGGCTCGGCCCTCCTGCCCTCGATGCTGCAGGATATTCTCGGCTACACCGCGAGCCGCTCCGGCCTGATCATGGCGCCGCGTGGCTTCGGCACGATGGTAGCGATGATGCTTTACGGCCGGCTCTCGAACCGTATCGATGCGCGGGCGGCCATTCTTCTCGGGCTGACGCTGACGGCCTGGTCCATGCTGATGATGACCCGGTTCTCCGTTGACATGGGCGAAGGCCCCATCATCACCAGCGGCATCATCCAGGGCTTCGGCCTAGGTCTCGTCTTCGTACCATTGTCGGCGCTCGCCTATGCGACGCTCGAAGCGCGCTACCGGGCGGAGGCGGCCGGCCTGTTCAGTCTGGTTCGCAACATCGGCTCCAGTGTCGGCATATCGCTGCTGTCGACCGTGCTCGCCTGGAATGTCGCGATCAACCGCACCGAGATGACCGCGCAGATCACCGAAAGCGGCCCGCGGCTTGCCGACATGGCGGAAAAGACGGGCTTCCCGCACACGGTGCTGGTCTATCTGGTCAACAGCGAGATCAGTCTTCAGGCATCGATGATTGCCTATCTCGATGACTTCAAGCTGATGATGATCGTGACCTTCGCCCTGATGCCGCTGGTGCTCTTGATGCGCAAGCCGGGCGGACCGAAAGTGACGCGCGTCGTCGTCGACGCCGGCCACTGATCGGCCGCAAGAAAGGTGCGGCATGCCGGAGCGCGCCGCACCAAGGAAGCGTTACTGCGCCAGTTCGACGGTGCGCTGGTCGTTTACCGTGGCTTCCGCCTGTTCGACCGCATTGGTGAAGGTCTCGAAAATCTCGTCACCGCCATCCATGGAGCCCTTGAACCATTCGAAGACGGGCTGCACGGCGTCGCGGAAGGCTGCCTTTTCCTCCTCCGTCGGCACATAGATCTCCCCGCCATCGGCGACGAATTCCTCATAGGCGGCGATTTCCTTGCGCTTCGGGCTGGCGAAGGTCGCCTGCTGCAGGGCGTAGAAGGCATCGACGACAATGCGGCGCTGAACTTCGGTGAGGTTCATGAAGCGGTCGTTCGACATCCACCAGAAGGCGGCCATATAGGAGTGGCGGTCGAGCGTGAGATATTTGAGGCCGGCGTCCGGGAACTTCATGTTCATGATGTCGGTGATGCCGTTGGCCGTGCCCTGCACCACGCCGGTTTGCAGCGAGGTGAAGAGTTCCGGCCAGGCGATCGGCGTCGGCGCGGCACCGAGCGCCTTCACCAGTTCCTGCGGCAGTTCCGCCGGCACGGTGCGCATCTTCAGCCCTGCCATGTCGGCCGGTGTCTTGATCGTGTGCTCCGTATTGGCGAAATTGCGCCAGCCACCGGTGTTGCCGATGGTCATCAGCCGCATGGTGCCGCCGCTGTCGGCCAGCGCAAGGTTGCGCAGATCCGCGGTGAACGGTCCGCCGAGAACCGCCTCGGCCACGCGATCGTTATCCATCAGATAGGGCAGATCCAGGACCTGCAGATAGGGGAACAGACCCGCCGCGCCGCCCGAGGTCGACATGTAGACATCGATCGTGCCATCGGCGATGCCCTGCAGGCATTCCTCGCCGGTGGCGCAGATCTGCGTGCCCATGAAGATATCGACGGTCATCGTGCCGTTGGAGGCGTTTTCGATATAGTTCTTGAACACGACGAGGCCATCATAGTCCTCGTCGTTCTCGTTGGAATTGGCGGTTGCCCTCAGCGTGATGTCGGCAGCCGAAGCCAGGCCTCCGGTCACGCAGACAAGCGCGGTGGCGACGAGCGCCCCCCGCATCAGGTGTTTCAGCATGGTGTCCTCCCTTTTCTGGTTGTCTCACTCATAGCGCATTAATTCAGGAAACCGAACAGGCGCGGCAGCGTCAGGCTGAGCGCCGGAACATAGGTGATGAGAAAGATGACAGCGACCTCGACGGCGAGGAACGGCAGCACGGCCCGCGCCACCGTCTCGACCTTGAGCCGCGAGACCGAGGCGGTGACGAACAGCACCAGCCCCATCGGCGGCGTCATCAGCCCGACCGTGAGATTGACCGCCATGATGATGGCGAAGTGCACAGGCTCGACGCCCATCTGCACGAAGATCGGCCCGAGGATCGGCCCCAGGATGATGATCGCCGGCCCCGCATCCAGAAACATGCCGACAATGAACAGCAGCACGTTGATCAGGAACAGCAGCAGCAGCGGGTTCTCGGTGAGGCTCAACATGAAGCCGGCGAGCATTTCCGGCGTGTGCGCCAGCGACGCGACCGTCTTGAAGGCCATGGCCGCACCAACGAGCAGCAGCACCACGGATGAGGTTAGCCCGGCCCGCGTCAGGATCGACGGCACATCGGAAAACTTCAGCGTGCGCAGCACGAAGAAGCCGATGAAGAAGGCATAGGCGACGGCGATCGCCGAGGCCTCCGTCGGGGTGAAGATGCCGCCCAGAATGCCGCCCATGATGATGATCGGCGTCAGCAGCGGCCAGAAGGCCTTGAGGCTCGCCTCGCCGCGCTCTTTCCAGCTCGCCCGTGGTTTTGCCGCTGGCAGGCCCTCGCGCTCCGCCAGGAAACGGACCAGCACCATCAGCGCCAGCCCGATGACCACTCCCGGCACGACCCCCGCCAGAAACAGCGCCGCGACACTTTCGCCCATGACATAGGCATAGATGATCATGATGCCCGACGGCGGAATGATCGGGCCGATGATCGAGGAGGCTGCGGTGACGGCGGCGGCGAACTTGCGCGAATAGCCCTCACGCTCCATGGCCGGGATCATCATCGAGCCGAGCGCCGAGACATCCGCCACGGCCGAGCCCGAGAGGCCGGCAAAGAGCATCGAGGAAAGGATGTTCACATGCGCCAGACCGGCGCGGAAGTGGCCGATCACGGCCTGAGAGAATTCCACCAGCCTTGCGGTGATGCCGGCCCGGTTCATCAGTTCGCCGGCAAGCATGAAGAACGGCACGGCCATCAGCGGGAAGCTGTCCATGCCATTATAGACGTTGCGGTAAAGCAGCACGATGTCGCGTTCCTGGCCGTTGAACCAGAGCAGCAGCGCCGGTGCGGCGATCAGTGCGAAGACCACCGGCAGACCGATGAACAGGAAGACGAGGAAGAGCGGCAGGAACAGGCTCAGCATCATTCGCCCTCGAGCGTCCGGTCGACGGGAAGCGGTTCCAGCCGGTCGCCGGCGCCGCCAAGGCTCGCGAGCAGGCGCAGCACCATCTCGCAATTGACCGACAGCATCAGCGTCACGCCGGTCGCGAGCGAAGCCATCATCGCCGCGCGCGGCACCTTCATCCACTCGGTCATGTCGATCGAGACCGGGAGCTGCAGCGCCGGCATGGCGAAGCGCCCGCCGATCCCCGTGACCTCGGCCCAGCCGATGCGCATCGCCGCATAGAGAACGACGGCCGACACCAGCGCCATGGCGAGACTGAGGATCAGGGCCAGCCGGACGGGCAGGAAACGCGAGACCATGTCGATACTGACGAAGCCGCCGTGGCGAAAAGCCGTCGGCGCCATCAGCCCGACCATCCACAGCATCAGGAAGCGTGCAAGTTCCTCGGTCCAGGCAAGCGCGTCGTTCAGCACATAGCGGAAGAAGACCTGGATGAGGATGGTGATGACCATCAGCCCGACGAGAGCCGCCCCGAGCAGGAGGCAGAACCTGAGCAGCGGCGCGTTGACCCGCGCGAGAAATTTGGCCAAAGCCAGCAGAGGACCCATCAGCTTTCCGTGTTCACCGCCCCGGTTGAAAGCTCTGCCGCCGCCAGACGCCGCACGCGACCGCTTTCTTGCGCCGTCCACAGGATATCCGGAGATGCCGTGGCCGAAGCACGTCTTTTGGTGAGCTATACACGGCGCATCGGCAGGCGGCAAACGACTGTCGTGAAACCAACAGGCACTTGCTTGCGTATTCGTGAGCTGAAACGCTGAATTTGATGGACGGAGGCGCAATGTCAGCGGTAACTTCAACGGAAACCCTAACGCCCAGACCACCATGCGCCGACCGCTACTCGACTTTGACACATCCGCACCGCGCCAGGACGGCGATACCCTGGACATCATTCTCGAGACGGTCCGCACCCATCTCGACATGGATGTCGCCTATGTCTCTGAGATCATCGGCGACGATGCCGTGTTCCGGGCGGCGAGCGCACCGGGTCGCGAGGCGCTTGTCGGCCCCGGCAAGACGATGGACCTCCGGCAGGTCTATTGCCGGCGGATCATCGACGGCGCCCTGCCGCGGCTGATGGCGGACACCAGCAAGCACCCGCTCGCCGTCGCGCTGCCGATCACCAGTGCCGTGCCGATCGGCTGCCATATGAGCGTGCCGCTGCTGCGCGAAGACGGCAGTGTCTACGGCATGTTCTGCTGCCTCGGCACCAAGCCCAACCCTTCCCTCGGCCAACGCGACCTGGAGGTGATGGAAACCTTCGCCAATCTCGCAAGCCGCCAGATCAACGAAGGCATCCAGCGCCGCAAGGAAATCGCCGCTGCGGAGGAGCGTATCGAAGCTGCGCTGCGCGAGGATGGGTTCCACATGGTGCTGCAGCCGATCGTCTCGCTTGCGACCGGTACCCCGATCAAGTTCGAGGCTCTGTCGCGGTTCAACGGCCTCCCGCAACGCCCGCCGAACCTCTGGTATGATGAGGCGCACCGCATCGGCCGGCAGGTGGAGCTCGAGATTGCTTCGATCGAGAACGCGCTGCGGCTGCTTGAGCGGCTGCCCGCCGACATGTCGATCGGCGTCAATGCCTCACCCGCCACCATCGCCACCGGCGCCCTGACCGAGGTCGTCCGCAGGTCCGAGCCGAAGCGCATCATCGTCGAGATCACCGAGCATGCGGTCGTCGAAGACCATGACAGCCTTGCCGCCGAACTTTCGAACCTGCGCCGCCTAGGGGTGAAAACCGCTGTCGATGATGTCGGGGCAGGTTTCTCGGGCCTCGTCGCCCTTTTGAAAATGCAGCCCGACATCCTGAAACTCGACGTCGAGCTCATCCGCGACATCGATACCAACCCGGCCAAGCAGGCGCTGGTGCTCGGCATGGTCCATTTCGCCGAACAGACCGGCGCGATCACCATCGCCGAGGGGGTGGAAACGGAAGCCGAGCGCGAAACGCTGAAGAGCCTGCGCGTCGTCAACGGCCAGGGTTATCTCTTCGGCCGTCCGATGGCGATCGCCGCCGCGCTGGAGTGGCTGGCGGCAAACCGCGACCCGGCGGCGCGGGCGACCTGAGAAGGCCCTCCATCGCATCCAGACATCGCTCGAGCCTTGGAGATCTCCAGCCCGCCGCGGGCATCAAGGCTGGTGGCGGCGGTGCGCTGCTTGTCACACCGGGAAATATCGATTAAGCGCACCGTCTTAACCGGCTTTTGTGGTAGTCAGTCCTCATGATCACGCTCAAGACCAAATATGCCTTGAAGGCCCTGATGGTGCTGGCGGACGAGAAGGCCGCGAAGGGCGATGCGCTGCGCATTGAAGAAATCGCCAAGCGCTCGGACGCGCCGAAGCGGTTTCTCGAGCATATTCTGCTCGACCTGAAACGGGCCGGCTTCATCGGCTCGCGCCGCGGCCGCAACGGCGGCTACGAGCTCATCAAGGATGCCAGGACGATCTCGCTTGCGACCGTGCTGCGCCTGATCGACGGCCCGCTCGCGCCCCTGCCGTGTCTGTCGCGCAACGCCTATCAGCGCTGCGAGGACTGCACGGACGAAGAGACCTGTCGCGTGCGGGCCGTGTTTGGCGGGTTCTATTCTGCCTATATCCTGATGGTCGAATCCCTGACGCTAGCGGATCTGCAGCAAGACGCCCGCCCCCTTGAGCGCTTCGGACTGAACTGAATTTCCGTTCAAAATCAACAGCTTTTAATCACGACCAATATAAACGTGTTTTTGCTGTTGCAAATCACGATAAAGTCTGTCGTATTAATCGTATCTTGCATAGAGGCCCGTCTGCGGCGCCAAAGCCGCTACCGGGTTCGCGTCAAGACCGCCGCGTGAAGCGGCCCGTGGCCAGCAGAGGAGAGCCAGATGTACCGCACCGTCGTGATCGATCTTCATGTACTCGCACTTGGCCTGGCGGCCGATGGCCAGCCTCCATCGAAAGCCCCCGAAAAATCAGCCCGCCCCAAAAGCCGCAAAGCCAAGGCCCAGTCCGGCTGGCGCCAAAGGCTTGCGGGCGTCTTCACCGGACTCGGCATGCTGCTCGCGGCCGCCGCATCCGCCGAGGCCAGGGATGAGCTGCTCAATGTCTCATACGACCCGACCCGCGAATTCTACAGGCAATATAACGAACTGTTCGAAAGCTGGTGGCAGGCCGAGGGTCATGAGCCGATCACCATCAAGCAGTCGCATGGCGGCTCCGGCGGCCAGGCCCGTGCGGTGATCGACGGGCTGGAGGCCTCGGTGGTGACGCTGGCGCTTTCGGCCGACATCGACGCCATCGCCGAGCAGACCGGCAAGATCCCGGCGGACTGGCAATCGCGCCTGCCGCACAATTCCTCGCCCTATACCTCGACGATCGTGTTTCTGATCCGCGCCGGAAACCCGAAGGGCATTCACGACTGGGGTGACCTCGTGCGCGACGATGTGCAGGTCATCACACCGAACCCCAAGACCTCCGGCGGCGCACGCTGGAACTTCCTCGCCGCCTGGGGTTGGGCGATGAAGCAATACGGAAACGACGAGAACCAGGCCAAGGCCTATCTGTCGGCGCTCTTCCACAACGTTCCGGTGCTCGACACGGGCGCGCGCGGCGCCACCAACACCTTCACCCAGCGCGGCATCGGCGATGTCCTGCTTGCCTGGGAGAACGAGGCCTTCCTGGCGCTCGCCGAAGCCGGCGATGGCGCGTTCGAAGTCGTCGTGCCATCTGTTTCGGTTCTGGCCGAGCCGCCCGTGGCGCTCGTCGACGGCAACATCACCACTGACGAAGAGCGTACGGCCGCAACTGCCTATCTGGAACACCTGTACAGCCCGGAAGCCCAGGCGCTGGCGCTGAAGAACTTCTACAGGGCCTGGGACACCTCCGCGGCCGCGCCCGAAGACATTGCCCGCCTGCCAGACGTGGAACGCCTGACGATCGATTCCTTCGGCGGTTGGGCCAAGGTACAGCCGGCCTTCTTCGGCGACGGCGGCATCTTCGACCAGATCTACGGGGAATAGGCCATGCGGACGGGCATCCTTCGCGCGCCCTCGGCGCTACCGGGCTTCGGACTGAGCTTCGGCATAACCCTGACGCTTCTGTCCGTCATCGTCCTGCTGCCGCTTGCGGCCCTTCTCGGTCGCGGCGCAACAATCGGCCCCGCCGAACTCTGGACGGTAATCGCCAACCGGCGCGTCCTTGCCGCGCTTTCGCTCTCCTTCCGCGCGGCGCTCGTCGCCTCGCTGTTCAACCTGGCCTTCGGGTTGCTACTCGCCTGGGTTCTGGTGCGCTACCGGTTTCCCGGAAGGCGGCTCGTCGACGCTGCCGTCGACCTGCCCTTTGCCCTACCGACTGCCGTGGCCGGCATCGCCCTGACCGCGCTTTATGCGCCGAACGGCTTCTTCGGCCAGGCCTTCGCGGCCGCCGGCATCAGGATCGCCTATACCGAATACGGGATATGGCTGGCGCTGATCTTCGTCGGCATGCCCTTCGTCGTGCGCACCGTTCAGCCGGTGATCGAGGAAGTCGACTCCGAATGCGAAGAGGCGAGCGCCACCCTTGGCGCAAGCCGCCTCTACACGCTCCGCCGCGTGGTGCTGCCGGTGCTGACGCCGGCGCTGCTCACCGGCTTTGCCCTGGCGCTGGCCCGCTCGGTGGGGGAATACGGGTCGGTGATCTTCATCGCCGGAAACCTGCCCTACAAGACGGAAATCGCGCCGCTTCTGATCGTCATCCGGCTCGAGGAGTTCAACTACGATGCCGCCGCGGCGATCGGCATCGCCATGCTGGTGATCGCCTTCACGATCCTCCTCGCCATCAACGCAATCCAGGTCTGGACCAGAAGGAGGATCGGCAATGGCTGAGACCGCATTCATCCCCGTCACCACGGAAAGCAAGCACGCACGCCTGATCCTCTGCATCATCGCCCTGTCGCTGGTCGGCCTGCTGCTGCTTGCCCCGCTCGCGGTGATCTTCGTGATGGCGCTCGCGGATGGCTTCAGGGCAGCCGTGGAAGGCATCTCCAGCCCCGATGCGCAAAGCGCCATCCGTCTGACGCTGATCGTCTCGGCCATCGTCGTGCCGCTCAACGCCATCTTCGGCGTCGCCGCCGCCTGGTCGGTCGCCAAGTTCGACTTCCGCGGCAAGGCGCTGCTGATCACGCTGATCGACCTGCCGTTTTCCGTTTCGCCCGTGGTCGCAGGCCTGTCACTGGTTCTGCTCTTCGGCAGTCACGGTGCCTTCGGCGCCTGGCTGATCGCGCACGACCTGAAGATCGTCTTCGCCTTTCCCGGGCTTCTCCTGGCGACGCTGTTCGTCACCTTCCCGTTCATTGCCCGGGAGCTCATCCCCGTCATGATCGAACAGGGTCGCGCCGAGGAGGAAGCCGCTCTGACGCTCGGCGCTTCGGGCTGGCGCGTGTTCTGCACCGTAACGCTTCCCAACATTCGCTGGGCGCTGCTCTACGGCGTGCTGCTGTGCAATGCCCGGGCGATGGGTGAGTTCGGCGCCGTTGCCGTGGTGTCCGGCAAGATCCGCGGCGAGACGACCACGATGCCGATCATGATCGAGATGCTCTACAACGAATATCTTTCAGTTGCAGCCTTCTCGCTCGCCGCCCTGCTCGCCCTGCTTTCCCTTGTCACCCTCGCGCTCAAATCCCTGCTCGAATGGCGTTATGCCGGCCAACTCGCCGCCACCCGGCGGCACTGAAGGAGGACTGATCCGATGCATATCGAAATCGATGAACTGGCGAAGGAATTCGACACCACGCGGGCGCTGCATCCGGTGTCGCTGTCAATTCCCTCGGGCGCCCTCGTGGCCCTCCTCGGCCCCTCGGGCTCCGGCAAGACCACGCTGCTGCGCATCCTCGGCGGACTTGAATTCCCGTCCTCCGGACGTGTGCTGTTCGAGGGAACCGATGCGACGGGCCTTACCGTACAGAAGCGCCGCGCCGGCTTCGTCTTCCAGCACTACGCGCTCTTCCGCCACATGACGGTGTTCGAGAACATTGCTTACGGACTGAGGGCGCGCAAGCGCAGCGAAAGGCCGCCGGAGGCGGAGATCGTCCGGCGGGTAAACCGGCTTCTGGAGATGATCCAGCTTCCCGATATCGGCACGCGATATCCGAGCCAGCTTTCCGGCGGTCAGCGCCAGCGGGTTGCCCTTGCGCGCGCACTCGCGATCGAGCCGCGCATGCTGCTTCTCGACGAGCCTTTCGGCGCACTCGACGCCAAGGTCCGAAAGGAACTCCGCCAGGGGCTCCGCCATATCCATGATTCGACCGGGCTGACGACGATCTTCGTCACCCACGATCAGGAGGAGGCGATGGAACTTGCCGATCTTGTGGTGGTGATGTCGATGGGCCGGATCGAACAGGCCGGCAAGCCCGCCGACATCCGCGCCCGCCCCGCCACCGAATTCGTCCGCGCCTTCACAACGGCCTGAGGGACCGCCGGCGCACGCAATCGCGTGGGCACGAAACGCCAAACATATCAGAATGTTGAAAGTGAATTGGTGCCCAGAAGAGGACTCGAACCTCCACACCCTTGCGAGTACCAGCACCTGAAGCTGGCGCGTCTACCAATTCCGCCATCTGGGCAATGACGGCTCGTTTAAGAGGCGCGCGGAGATTAGTCAACGGGTATTTGAATTTTTCGTCTCAAAAAATTCATGTTGGCCGCCGCGCCTCCCGGGCGGGCTGTCAACCGCGCCCTCAGCTTCGCCGATGCGGTCGACATGGCCGAGATCGCGCTCGGGATCGATGATGTCGCGGACACGCTGTTTCAGCTCCTTGGGACCGGGGAAACCGCCATCGCGCTTGCGTTCCCAGATCAAGGTCTCGTCGAGCCAGATCTCGAAGATGCCTCCGGTGCGCGGCTCGAGCGTCACGGCGCCAAGTTCCATCGAGAAAGTGCTGAGCAGTTCCTGCGCCATCCATGCCGAACGCATCAGCCAGTTGCACATGCTGCAATAGACAATCCTGACCTTCGGTTTCTCGTCCATCTGTCGTCTCCACACTGCCGGTTTCCCAAGCCATAGCAGGCTTCGGCCATATGGCAACAACCGCTTTCAGGCCGAACCGCGGCTCTGCCTGGAACCAAACTTCGCCCTCGGCAGTTGCTTTTCGAGGCGAAATGCGCCTTTCTACCCTAAAGGAATTTTGTGGATGAGTGTCACTTTGAAAATCGCACCGATCACGGCTCTGGCCGTCAGCACCTTGCTGATCGCAGGCTGCACCACTTACGACCAGCAGCGCTATACGCCGCCGCCGGCGCAGCAGCCGCAGCAGCCGACCTCCATGGTCGATGGCCAGTGGCTCGACAAGAACGGCATCATCTCGAACTTCTACGCCGGCACCTTCGAGACCCGTACCAGCGACACCAACCAGGTGCTGGCGACCGGTACGTATACCGAAGTCGGCAACAACGTCGTCGAAATCGATCTGACCTCGGTGCTGCGCCAGACCAGGAGCCGGGTCAACTGCGCCGTCGTCAGCAACTATCTGATGAACTGCACACCGAGCCAGGGCTCGCAATTCTCGCTCTACAAGCCCGCAAACGCCCCGATCGGCTTCACCCTCGACAACGTGCCTGTGGCAAGTGCCACGCCGCCGTCGACGGCAGCACAGGCCAATCCGATGGGTTCCGCAGCGCCAGCGGCCGTCGGCACCTTCTCGTCATCGCAGATGGGCGTCACCTTCTGAGCGAGGGCCGCCGCAGGGCAGGATGCCGGGCCTGATTGGCGAAGCGAGCGCTTCCCCGGCTAATTTGACCAGAAAGTCAAAAAAGTCTTTTCCAGCTCTTGACGACAGGGCGAAAAGCATCGTCACATTCGTTCGTTACGTTTTGACGGCGGCTTGGCCGCGTTGCCTTTCGAAAACAGGAGTTTGGTCATGAATTCCCTTTCCCGGGCCGCCGTTCTGGCGGCCTCCGTGGTACTCGCATCCACGGGAAGCGCCTTTGCCGATTTCGATCTCGAGATCCTGCACAATAACGATTTCCATTCGCGTTTCGATTCCATCAACGGCTATGATTCCGCGTGCTCGGCAGAGGACGAGACCGCCGGCGAGTGCTTCGGCGGCGCCGCACGGCTGCTGACCGCCGTCAACGAGACCCGCGATGCGCTCGAAGCCGAGGGCAAGAACGTCATCCTGCTGAACGCCGGCGACAACTTCCAGGGGTCGCTGTTCTACACGACCTACAAGGGCGCGATGGAAGCCGAGTTCATGAACATGCTCGGCTATGACGCGATGACGGTCGGCAATCACGAATTCGACGACAGCGAAGACGGGCTGAAGACCTTCCTCGACATCGTCACTTTCCCGGTCGTCACCGCCAATGTGAAGACCAATGCCGATTCGACCGTTAGCGGCATGATCGAGCCTTCGATCGTGCTCGATATCGACGGTGAGAAGGTCGGCATCATCGGCGCCGTGACCAATGACACGCCGGAACTCGCAAGCCCCGGCAAGAACATCGACATCACCGTCGATGTCGACGCGATCACCGCCGAGGTCAAGAAACTCACCGATGAGGGCGTCAACAAGATCATCGCGCTGACCCATGTCGGCTATCCGCGCGACCTTGCCGCGATCGCCGTCATCCCCGGCGTCGATGTCGTCGTCGGCGGCCATTCGCACACGCTGCTTTCCAACACCGACGAGAAGGCGGAAGGCCCCTACCCGACCATGGTCGACAATCCGGACGGCTACCAGGTTCCGGTCGTTCAGGCCAACCAGTATGGCAAGTATCTCGGCGATCTCGACGTCGTCTTCAATGATGACGGCGTCGTTACATCGGCCAAGGGCGATCCGATCCTGCTCGACGCCTCGTTCGAACCGGATGCCGATGTCACCGCCTGGATTGCTGAAAAGGCCAAGCCGATCGAGGCCCTGAAGACGAGGGAAGTCGGCGAATCGACGGCGCAGATCGTCGGCGACCGCAATGTCTGCCGTGCCGAAGAGTGCTCGATGGGCAACCTCGTCGCCGATGCCATGCTTGCGCGTGTCAAGGACCAGGGCATCACGCTCGCCATCCAGAACGGCGGTGGCGTTCGCGCCTCGATCGATGAAGGCCCC
Source organism: Martelella endophytica (assembly GCF_000960975.1). Lineage (NCBI taxonomy): Bacteria > Pseudomonadati > Pseudomonadota > Alphaproteobacteria > Hyphomicrobiales > Aurantimonadaceae > Martelella > Martelella endophytica. The sequence continues at coordinate 199,530 of NZ_CP010803.1, forward strand.
GTGACCATGGGCGAAGTGCTGACGGTTCTGCCCTTCCAGAACACGATCGCCACCTTCCAGCTCAAGGGCTCGGACGTCGTGGCCGCGCTTGAGAACGGCCTCTCCCAGATCGAAGAGGGCGCCGGCCGTTTCCCGCAGGTTTCCGGCATGAAATACACCTATGACCTCAGCAAGGAGCCGGGCAGCCGCGTCGTTTCCGTCGAGGTTGCCGACGGCAATGGAGGTTTCGCACCGATCGAGCCGGAAACGGTCTATGGCGTTGTCACCAACAACTTCATGCGTTCCGGCGGCGATGGCTACGCCGTCTTCGCCGACGAAGGCATGAATGCCTATGATTTCGGGCCCAACCTCGAAGACGCCGTTGCAGAATATCTCGGCACCAACAGCCCTTATACGCCGTACACGGATGGCCGCATTACCAATGTCGCCAAGTAAGCTGTCATAGCTTTGCAGACGAGATGGCCCGGCGATCGCGCCGGGCCATCTTGCTATTGCCGGAACGGCGGGCGATATGCCGCAATCGGTAATCTGGAACCACACCGTCGACGTATTATATTGAGGGCTGCAAACGCGCCGCACTTTGCTCACGACTGACACAGGATCAACATCCATGACCGACATCCACGCCATAAGGCCGGAAAATCATCCTGAAATCGCGATTGGGAAAGTCGGTGTCCTGCTCGTCAATCTCGGGACCCCGGACGGCACGGACAAGAAATCGATGCGCCGCTATCTGGAGGAATTCCTGACCGACAAGCGCGTCATCGAATGGCCGCGCGCACTCTGGTACCCGATCCTCTACGGCATCGTGCTTGCCCGCCGGCCCGCCAAGGTGGGCAAGGCCTATGAATCGATCTGGAACCGTGATCTCGACGAGAGCTATCTGCGCACCTACACCCGCAATCAGGCCGTAAATCTTGCCGCCACCTTTGCCGGCAATCCCAACATCGTCGTTGACTGGGCGATGCGCTATGGCAACCCGTCGATCCCGGACAAGATAGCCGAACTGAAGGCTGAAGGCTGTGACCGGATCGTGCTCTACCCGCTCTATCCGCAATATGCCGCCTCGACCACCGCGACGGTCAACGACAAGGCCTTCCAGGCGCTCCTGAAGATGCGGTGGCAGCCGGCGCTCAGAACCGTGCCGCCCTATCACGATGACCCCGTCTACATCGATGCGCTGGCGCGCTCTGTGGAAGCCCATCTCGCGAAGCTCGACTGGGAACCGGAGATGCTGATCACCTCGTTCCACGGCATTCCGGTCTCCTATTTCAAGAAGGGCGATCCCTATCACTGCCAGTGCCGCAAGACAGGTCGCCTGCTGCGCGAGCGTCTCGGCCTTTCCGAGGACAAGTTCATGGTCACCTTCCAGTCCCGCTTCGGGCCGGAAGAATGGCTGCAGCCCTATACCGACAAGACCGTCGAAATGCTGGCGCAAAAGGGTGTTAAGCGCATCGCCGTGATGAACCCCGGTTTCGTCTCCGACTGTCTCGAGACACTCGAGGAGATCGGCGAACAGGCCCATGAAAGCTTCATCGAGAACGGCGGCGAGCACTTCACCCATATTCCCTGTCTCAACGACAGCGAAGATGGTATGCGGGTGATCGAGCATGTCGTGTCCCGTGAACTCAAGGGCTGGATAAACTGAACAAGGTCGGCACACCGGCCAACGGAGGAAATGACATGGATATGCTGACAGGCTTTTCCGTTACCATCATCGTGCTGGCCTTTCTGGTGCTGCTCACGCTCTTTGCCGGCATCAAGACCGTGCCGCAGGGCTATGGCTATACCGTCGAGCGCTTCGGCCGGTATACCCGCACGCTGACGCCCGGCCTCAACCTGATCATTCCGTTCATCGACACGATCGGCAAGCGCATCAACGTGATGGAGCAGGTGCTCGACGTGCCCGAGCAGGAAGTCATCACCCGCGACAATGCCAGCGTGGAAGCCGATGCGGTCGCCTTCTACCAGATCCTCAATCCCGCAAGCGCCGCCTATCAGGTTGCCAATCTGGAGATGGCGATCCTGAACCTGACCATGACCAATATCCGCTCGGTGATGGGCTCCATGGATCTCGACGAACTGCTGTCCAACCGCGATTCGATCAACGAACGTCTCCTGCGTGTCGTCGATCTCGCGGTCGAACCGTGGGGCGTGAAGGTCACCCGTATCGAGATCAAGGACATCCGCCCGCCGACCGACCTTGTCGAAGCCATGGGCCGGCAGATGAAGGCCGAGCGCGAAAAACGCGCCCAGATCCTTGAGGCGGAAGGCAGCAAGACAGCGCAGATCCTGCGTTCGGAAGGCTCCAAGCAATCCGCCATTCTGGAAGCCGAGGGCGAGCGCGAAGCCGCCTTCCGCGAGGCCGAGGCCCGCGAACGTCTGGCAGAGGCGGAAGCCAACGCCACCCGCTCCGTCTCGCTTGCGATCGCCGAGGGCGATGTTGCCGCGATCAACTACTTCGTCGCGCAGAAATATACCGAAGCCATGGCTTCGATCGGCACTGCGAAGAACTCCAAGGTGGTGCTGATGCCGATGGAAGCGTCCTCACTCATCGGCTCGCTCGGCGGCATCGGCCAGATCGCCCGCGAAGTCTTCGGCTCGGATGGAGATGCAGGTGCCACCACACAGCCGCGCCCGTCCCGTTCGACACCTACGGTAGGCGCCCGTCGCCCCGATAGCGAAAGCTGACGCCAATGGATCTGGTCGGCATCATCTCATCGACAGGCCCGTGGGGCTGGATCATTGCCGGCCTGCTGCTGCTCGTCGCAGAACTCATCGTGCCCGGCGTGTTCCTGATGTGGATCGGCATCGCCGCACTCGTTCTCGGCATCCTGTCGCTGGTGCTCTGGCCGTTCGGCTTCTGGGGCTGGCAGTTGCAGCTTCTGCTGTTTGCAGTCTTTACGGCGGCGAGCATCATCATCGGCCGGCGCGTTCTGTCGAACCACGATACCGCCTCCGACCAGCCTTTCCTCAACCAGCGCGCGGCCGGTCTTGTCGGCCGCACGGCAGTGCTGATCGAACCGATTGACGGCGGACGCGGCCGCATAAAGCTCGACGACACGATCTGGGTCGTCGAGGGTCCTGACCTTGCCGCCGGCACGCATGTGCGCATCGTCTCCGGCGACGGCCGCAATCTCACCGTCGCGCCGGTGGAATAGCCTCAGTCGCGGGCCGGACGACCGGTCGGGTTGAAGCCGCAATCGAGACTTCCCGGCCGGCCGGGAAGCGAAAGTGCGGCGACCTTCGGCTCAACCTTCGAAATCACCTTGCCATTGCGCATCACGATAAGTCGCGCCGGCTTCAGCCGAAGCGCCTCGATGACATCCTCGGCCTGCAGCATCACCAGATTGGCTTGATTACCCACCGAGAGCCCGTAACCATCGAGCCCGAGCGCCTTGGCCGAATTGACGGTGATGCAGTCGAAGATCGCCTTCTTGTCCTCGATACTCGCCATCTGCGTCACGTGGATCGCCATGTGGGCAACCTCCAGCATGTCGCCCGAGCCCATCGAATACCAGGGGTCCATCACACAGTCATGGCCGAAGGCGACATTGATGCCGGCAGCGAGGAGTTCGCGCACCCGCGTCATGCCGCGCCGCTTCGGATAGGTATCGTGCCGGCCCTGCAGCATGATGTTGATCAGCGGATTTGGAATGGCGTTGATCTCGGCCTCCGCGATCAGCGGGATCAGCTTCGAGACATAGTAATTGTCCATCGAATGCATCGAGGTCAGATGCGAACCCGCGACCCGGCCCTGCAGTCCATGGCGAACGGTCTCGGCCGCCAGCGTCTCGATGTGGCGCGACATCGGATCGTCGGTCTCGTCGCAATGCATGTCGACCGACAGGCCACGCTCGGCGGCGATACGGCAGAGTGCTGCGACGGACTTCGCGCCATCGTCCATGGTGCGTTCGAAATGCGGAATGCCGCCGACGACATCGACGCCCATGTCGAGGGCACGGTTCAGCGATGCCTCGCCGTCTTTCGCGCGGTAATACCCATCCTGCGGGAAGGCGACGAGCTGCAGGTCGATATAGGGTGCAACCTTCTCCTTGACCTCAAGCATCGCCTCGACGGTCGTCAATTTCGGATCGGAGGTATCGACGTGGGTGCGGATGTGGAGCAGCCCTTGAGACACGGCGAGATCGCAATAGGAAAGCGCCCGCTCCACAAGTGCCTCGACAGTCAGAGTCGGCCGCAGCTCGCCCCAGAGCGCAATGCCTTCGAGCAGCGTTCCGGAGACATTCATGCGCGGCAGGCCGAGCGACAGCGTCGCGTCCATGTGGAAATGCGGATCGACGAAGGGCGGCGAGATCAGTCGGCCCGTGGCGTCGATGGTCTCGGCGGCCTCCGCCACAAGGTTTGCCTCGATGGCTGCGATCCTGCCACCGGCAATGGCAATGTCCATGCCTGTGCGGCCATCGGGAAGGTTGGCATTCTTGATGATCAGATCGAACATGGTTTTTGCCTTTTCTCATTGCGAGCGGTGCGCTTTGCGCCTGCCTCGCCTATCTCGCTTCCGTCATGCTCGGGCTTGTCCCGAGCATCCAAGCACGTCTCGCCGCGACTGGCGCGCCGGATGTGCCAGACCGCCGACGCAGATCGCGCTCTCTGGTGGTTAGATCCTCGGGACAAGCCCGAGGATGACGCCCAGGGGGAGGCAAGGCTATCAAACAAACGCCATTCCCCTCACCTTTCCCCGCGCCGATAGGGCTGCATCAGCGCCTGCGGCACCCTTGCGCGGCGCGCCATGACAGCCAGCGCCGCAATCGACAGCAGGTACGGGATCATCAGGAAGATCTGGTAAGGCACGGCGCCGTCGAGCGCTGTCTGCAAGCGCAGCTGGAAACCATCGAAGAAGGCGAAGAGCAGTGCGCCGAACAGCGCCCGCTCCGGCCGCCACGAGGCGAAGACGACGAGCGCGATACAGATCCAGCCACGGCCCTGCACCATGGTCGGAAAGAAGGAATTGAACGCCGAGAGCGTCAGGAAGGCGCCGCCGACGCCCATCAGCGCGCTGCCGGCAATGACGGCGCCATAACGCATCGCCATCGGATTGACGCCCTGCGCCTCCGCCGCATGCGGGTTCTCGCCGGACATGCGGATCGCAAGCCCTAGTGGGGTCTTCGCCAAAATATAGGCGAGCACGATGGCGAGAAGGATGGCGAGATAGGTCGGCGCGGTTTGGGTGAAGAAGGCGGGGCCGATGAAGGGCAGGTCCGACAGGCCCGGAATGTTGATCGGCTGGAACGGTTCGACCGTCGGCGGCGAACCGGAAACCGGCACCATCAGCCGGAACACGTAATAGGCAATGCTTGACGCAAACAGCGTGACGCCGAGGCCGGAGACATGCTGCGACAAGCCCAGCGTGACGGTGAGCACGGCATGGAGCGCGCCGAAAACGGCCCCGCCGAGCGCCGCGACCAAAAGCCCGGCCCACAGATCGGCGCCGTTATAAACGGCAAGCCAGCCGACCATGGCTCCGAAGGTCATGATGCCCTCGATGCCGAGGTTCAGCACACCGGAGCGTTCCGACAGCAGCGCACCGAGCGTGCCAAGGATGAGCGGTGTCGCGATGCGCAGCACGGCGGCCCAGAGGCCGGCGGAGGCGAGAATGTCGACCAGCGTATTCATCGGCGCACCCTGTATTGCGTGAAGAAGACGGCGACCAGCATGGAGATCAGCGACAGCGCCACGGTGACATCGGCGATATAGGTCGGAATGCCGAGCGAGCGGCTCATGCCGTCCGCGCCGACGAACATGATCGCGGTAAACAGCGCCGCCAGCACCACGCCGAGCGGATGCAGATTGGCGAGCATGGCGACGACGATGCCGGAGTAACCATAGCCCGGCGACAGATCCGTCGTCACATAGCCCTTGACGCCAAGCACTTCGATAGAGCCTGCAAGGCCCGCAAGCCCGCCGGAAAGCATGGCGACCAGCACCAGCGTGCGCCCGAGCGGAACGCCGGCGAAGATCGCGCCCTTGGGGTTGAGGCCAACTGCGCGCGAGCGCATGCCGAAGGTCGTGCACGACTGGATGAAATGGACGATGAAGGCAAAGGCGACTGCGACGACGAGCCCGATATGAAGCCGCGAGCGGTCGATGAGCTTCGGCAGTCGCGCTGCCCTCTCGACCGCTTCGGATTGCGGCCAGCCGAATGCAAGCGGATCCTTCAGCACAGTATCGATCAGCATCGAGACGAACAGGATGGCAACGAAATTCAACAGCAGCGTCGTCACCACCTCGTCGACGGAAAAGCGAAGCCGGAGCCACAGCGGCACCAGAAGAAGCACCATGCCGGCGACAGCACCGCTCGCCATCAGAAGCGGTATCTGCACGGCGCCGGGCAGACCGGCCGTCAGATTGGCGCCAACGGCGGCGGTGGCGATGGCGCCAAGATAGAACTGGCCTTCGCCGCCGATATTCCAGAGCCGGGCGCGGAAGGCGACGGCGGCGGCAAGGCCGGTGAGGATCAGCGGTGTCGCGCGCGTCAGCGTCTCGGTCGCGGAAAGCTTCGAGCCGAAGGCGCCGACGAGGATCTTCCAGTAGGCCTCGAATACCGGCGCGCCGGCAAGCGCGATCAGCACACCGGCGACAGCGAGTGCTGCCGCCACCGCAATCAGCGGCGTTGCGATAACAAGGGCAAGCGGCCGGTGCTCGCGCCGTTCAAACCGCATGGCCGGCTCCCTTCCATTCGCCGGCCATCATCAGGCCGAGCATCTGCGTATTGGCGTCTTCGGCGGCAACTGGCGGCGAAAGCCTGCCGCCGACGATCGCCTGAATGCGATCGGCAAGCGCCATCACCTCGTCAAGGTCTTCAGAGATCAGCAACACGGCAGTGCCCGCGCGGCGGGCAGCGAGGATGCGCTCGTGCACGGCGGCAACCGCTCCCTCATCGAGCCCGCGCGCCGGCTGGGCCGCCAGCAGGATCTTCGGATGTTCGATGAGGTTCCGCCCGAGGATCAGCTTCTGCATGTTGCCGCCGGAGAGCAATCGCGTGCGGCTCGCAGCCGTGCCGCCGCGCACGTCAAACCCCTTGATGATGTCATTGGCGAAAGCCGTCGCCTTCTTCCGGTCAACGAGGCCTTTTTTCGAGTAATCGGAAATCCGCTCCAGAACAGCATTTTCCCAGATCGCCATTTCGCCGATGGCGCCCTCGCCGTTGCGATCCTCCGGTACGCGGCCAATGCCGAGCGCGATGGCATCGGCCACCGAGAGATCGTCAACACCCTTGCCGAAAACCACCAGATCGCCGGCAGAGCGTTTCGCCGTGCCGCTTAGAAGCGCGGCGAGCGTCGACTGACCATTGCCGGAAACGCCAATAATGCCGAGCACCTCGCCGGCATGCACCCTGAAATCGACAGCCTTCAGCCGGTCGACGCCATCGATGCGGACAGTCACGCCGGCCGCTTCCAGCACCACAGGACCCGGCGTCGCGGGTTCGCGCACCGGGCGTTCCACCTTGCGGCCGACCATGAGTTCGGCAAGCTCCGCCTTGCTGGTTTCGAATGCCCTTCGCTCGGCCACCTGCCGGCCGCCGCGCAACACGACGACGCGATCGGCGGTCGCCATCACCTCGTCCAGCTTGTGGGAAATGAAGATCAGCGACAGGCCCTGCGCCGCCATCTCCTTCAGCGTCGCAAACAGCTTCTCGGCTTCCGGCCCGGTCAGCACCGCCGTCGGCTCATCGAGCACGAGAATGCGGGCATCGTTATAGAGCGCTTTCAGGATTTCGACGCGCTGCTGTTCGCCGACGGAAAGGTCGCCGACACGGGCATCAGGATCGACTGCAAGGCCGAAGCGCGCAGAGATTTCCGTCAGTTTCGCCCGGCCCGCCTTTGTGTCCGAGGCGAGCGAAAACAGGCTTTCCGTGCCGGTCATGACATTTTCGAGCACTGTGAGATTGGGGGCGAGCGAGAAATGCTGGTGGACCATGCCCACCCCGGCGCGGATCGCCGCGCGCGGACTGCCGGGGACAAGCTCCTGGCCCATGACGCTGACAGAACCCGTGTCCGGTACGTAATGGCCAAAAAGGATGCTCATCAGCGTCGTCTTGCCGGCGCCGTTTTCACCAAGCAGCGCGATGATCTCGCCCTTTTCGAGCGTCAGAGAAATATCATCATTGGCGAGCGTGTCGCCAAAGCGCTTGGAGACGCCGGAAATTTCAAGAACACTCATGCGTCCGCTCCCGCAATCTGAAAGGGATGTTGCCATCGGCCTTCCGCCTCAAGCCGCGCGGCAAGCGCCAGTAGCAGTTCCTCACCGCCCATCGGCGCGAAAACCTGTATCGGCAGCGGCAATCCGTCCGCATCGGCCCCGAATGGAACCGTTATTGCCGGAAATCCTGAGGCATTGGCAAGGGCAGCGAGCGGCGCGAACGCCTGCATCCGCGCAAAATGAAGCTCGACATCATCATGATCGGTCGGAAAGCTGCCGAGCGGCTTTGGTGCCGAGGTCAGCATCGGCGCGATCAGGCAATCGATGTTTTCGAAGACCCGCCAGAAATCGCGCGCAATGAACGCCAGGCGATTGACGATGCCCCAAGCCTCGGCCCCGGTCATGGCAGCGCCACGAGCGATGACAGCCTGCGTCATCATCTCCGTGCGGCTGACGTCAAACCCTGCAGTCACCGCGAATTCCGCGAGATTGATGGCCGCGATATCGGCAAAGACGGCGGCGCTTTCGTTCGCCAGGCGCTCAATGTCGCGCCAGGAGAGAGAGACGAGCCGGTGCCCGTCGCCCTCCAGCGCCCGCGCAGCCTCTTCGAGGACGACAAGACGTGCCGGATCGCAAGCGATATCGCCGCTATCGGTCAGCAAACCGATACGCAGCGATTTCTCGGCTGGGACGAAAGGAACTGGTTCAGCAAACGGTCCGCGCGGATTGCCGGAAAGGGCGGCAAACGCAGCCTTCGCATCCCGCACCGAACGACAGACGGCAAGCTCGGTCGCGATACCGCCAAGGTAGTTTCCATAGCCCGGCCCCGCCGGCATCGCGCCGCGTGAGGGCTTCAACCCGACAAGCCCGCAGCAGGCCGCCGGCACGCGGATGGAACCGCCGGCATCGGTTGCGTGGGCGATGGAAACAATCCCCGCCGCGACCGCAGCTGCAGCTCCCCCGGAAGAGCCGCCCGGCGAAAGGCTTTCGGAGAGTGGATTGCGGCAAAGCGGACCCTTCTGCGGTTCGCTAGCCAGAGACAGGCCGAATTCTGGGCTTGTCGTCAGCCCGAACAGGCAGAAGCCGGCGTCACGAAAGCGTGCGGCGAGATCGCTGTCGGCGGCTCGATCCGCCCCGTCAAGGGCTTTCGATCCGGCGGTGACAGGAAGCCCTTGAAACGGGCCACCCAGATCCTTGGCAAGCGTCGGCACACCGCCAAACGGCATGATAGAACGAAGGTCCGCCGGCAGGCGGTCAAACCTGTCGGCGGCATCAAGTCCGGCCGCATCATCGATGGAGCAGACTGCGCCCAGATGGGCGTTATCGTTGGCGGCGGCAAGCGATCGCTCCATCGCCTGCCGCGCCGATATCCGCCCGGAGCCGATCGCGGCGGCGAGCGCGGTCGCGTCGGCTGGCATATCGCTTATTTCGGTTCGTCCATGTTGCGCGGAACCTCGAAGGTGCCGTCGATGATTTCCTGGCGCTTGGCCATCATCGCCTCGACAGCCTCGGCCGGGGCAGCGCCCTCGACGAAGGAGATGTCGCTGCCACCTTCCTTCAGCATGCCGAATGCCGTGTAGTCCTGACCGACCGGATTGCCCGCCTCGACATCGGCAAGAGCGGCGTCGAGGATCGGGCGGAAGCCCCAGAGCGCGTTGGCGAACACGGTTTCGGGATAGCGCGGCGTGTAATCGATCAGCGATCCGACGGCCTTGATGCCGCGTTCCTTGGCGGCATCGGCCGTGCCGATGCGCTCGCCGAACAGGATATCGGCGCCCTGGTCGATCTGGGCGAGACCGGCTTCGCGCGCCTTCGGCGGATCGAAGAAGGTACCGATGAAGGTGACGGAGTGCTCGGCATCCGGGTTGACCGCCTTGACGCCCTCGGCGAAGGCGTTGATCAGCATGTTGACTTCCGGGATCGGCATGGCGCCGACCGAGCCGACCTTGTTGGTCTTGGTCATCTTGCCGGCCAGCATGCCGGCGAGATAGGCGCCGTCATGGTTCCAGGTGCCGAACACGCCGAAATTGTCGCCCGACGGGCCGCCGGAGGATCCGAGCACGAAATTGGTGTCCGGATAGTCGGCGGCAACTTCGCGCGCTTCGGATTCGACGGCATAGGCTTCACCGATGATCAGGTCGGCACCCTGCTCGGCATATTCGCGCATGGCGCGGGGATAGTCGGTGCCCGAGACGCTTTCGGAAAAGACGTATTCGATCGTGCCATCGGCGGCGGCATCCATCAGCGCCTTGTGGATCACCGAATTCCAGGCATTTTCAACCGGCGACGCATGAATGCCGGCGACCTTGAGCTTCTCGGCAGCGCTAACAGCCGGAGCGACGGACACAGCGCCGAGCACCAGACTTGTCAGCATCAGCGAACGGCGGGAAATCATCAGTTTATTTGTCATGGCGGAACCCCTCTTTGACCAATTGGTCGAAAATTTACGGGCTGCACAAAGGTGTGTCAAGCAGCTGAAATGCCCAGCATTTGTGCAGTTCAGCGTTTCACAGGCGGAGCAGCCGGCATGTCCGGTAGCCCGATTCTGTTTTTGATTTCAAATGGATTTGTCAATTTTCGACAACATAGAACGCGGCCTCTGCAGGACCTTTGTATCAGCGATCTCAGGCGATCGCCGCCGGCGCGTTTTCTTCCGTCTCGATCGGCAGAAGCTTCATGAACGAGCGCGGCGCGCTTTCCAGCGGCTGGTTGCGGTCCATCGACTGCGCGGAGGCCGCGACGAACAGTTCCCAGCAGATCTCATCGTCTGCAAGCCTGCAGGTCCCGATCCGCTCCTGCCAGCCACGGGCCACCGTTTCCGGCACCAGCGCAACACCAAGCCCGTGGGCGACGAGCTCCAGCAGGCTGTCGAGATCGTTCACCTCGAAGGCAATACGTCGCGCGATGCCGGCCATGTGAAACGCCTCGTCGATCAGCAGGCGCGGCCCCCAGCCGGGCTCGAAATCAACGAAGGAGAAGGCGGCTAGCTCGGCAAGGCTGACGCCGTCGCGCCCCGCAAGCGCATGCGTCCTGTGATGGATTGCGACCAGTTCCTCGCAGGCAACGCATTCGGTGACGATATCGGCCGGCGGCTCGGCAATCTGCAGAAAGGCGAGGTCGAGCAGCCCCTTGCGCAGCTTCTCGATCAGATGATCTGGACTGCCCTGGCAGAGGCGGACATCGACCAGCGGATATTCGCGGTGGAAGCGCGCCAACAGTTCCGGCAGGTCGAGGAAGGCCGGCAGGCCCTGCACCGTGCCGATCGAAAGCTTGCCGCGCTCGCCGCTTTCGACCGAGGCAACGGTCTCCTTCAGTTCCTCGCATGCTGCCAGTACCAGCTCGGCCTTTTCCAGCATCGCCTTGCCGGCCGCCGTCAGCCGCACCTGCCGCGTGGAGCGGATGAAGAGCTTGGTCTCGAACTCATCCTCCAGCGCCTTGATCGCCGAAGACAGGGCCGACTGAACGATGTTGAGCTTGTTGGCCGCGCTGGTGAAATGCTGGGCGCGGGCTGCGGCGACAAAATAGCGAAGCTGCCTCAGTTCCATAGGCGCCTCCTCCTCTTATTCGGCGAGATCGATGAATACGATCTCGACAATCTATTTGACGGATAAAACCTCGCTTCGCAATATCCGCGTCAATCGGGAGGGGCGGCCCCGCGCCTTCAGGCGCGCGGCCCGCCACATCAAACAATGGGAGTGAGCATCATGAAATATACCCGTCTCGGCAAGACTGGCCTCGAAGTCAGCCGCATCTGCTTCGGCTGCATGTCCTTCGGCAAGAAGACCGACGAACGGCCCTGGGTTCTTGGCCTCGACGAGGCCCGGCCGATCTTCCGTCACGCCTACGAGGCCGGCATCAATTTCTATGACACCGCCAATGTCTATGCCGCCGGCACCAGCGAGGAAATCACCGGCGCGCTGCTTGCCGAGCTTGCGCCCCGCGACGAACTGGTGGTCGCCACCAAGGTGTTCGGCCGCATGAGCCCGAAGCCGAATGGCCAGGGCCTGTCGCGCAAGGCGATCCTCGCCGAAATCGACAACAGCCTTAGCCGGCTGAAGATGGACTATGTCGATCTCTACCAGATCCACCGCTTCGATCCGTTCACGCCGGTGGAAGAGACGATGGAAGCGCTGAACGATGTCGTGCGCGCGGGCAAGGCTCGCTATATCGGCGCCTCGTCGATGTTCGCCTGGCAGTTCGCCAAGCTGCAGCATGCAGCGGAGAGCCATGGCTGGACGAAATTCGTGTCGATGCAGGATCAGCTCAGCCTCACCTATCGCGAGGAAGAACGGGAGATGTTGCCGCTCTGCGTCGATCAGGGCATCGGCGTCCTACCCTGGAGTCCGCTTGGCGGCGGCAAGCTAACCCGCCCCTGGGGCACGAAGACGGACCGCTCGACCACCGACCGTTACAACAAGTCGATGTATGACGATGGCGAAGACAATGCCAAGAACGTCGTCGCAGCCGTCGAAAAGGTGGCGAAGGCTCGTGGCGTGTCGATGGCGGAGGTGGCGCTCGCCTGGGTGCTGCAGAAGCCGGTCGTCACATCGCCGATCATCGGCGTCAGCAAGCTTTCCCATCTGCAAGACGCGATCGCGGCCGTGGACCTGACGCTCTCCGACGACGAGATCGCCGCGCTGGAAGCCCCTTACAAGCCGCTCGCTGTCACCGGGTTCTAGGAGCCGAGCGACGTCCAAACAAAAACGCCCGCAGCAGCACCGCGGGCGTTTTCGTGAATAGCGGGGGACCTCAGCGATAGAGGTAGCTGCGGCCCTTCTCGTCGAACAGGTGAAGCTTGTCGGGATCGGCGACAAAGCGCAGCGGATCGCCCGGCTTGCCGCGATGAATGCCGGGCAGCTTGACGATCAGCGGCTCGTCGTCGACCAGCGAACCCTCGATGTAGATGAGGGTGACCTCACCGAGCGCCTCGATGATCGAAATCTCGCCTTCGAACAGGAAGGTTTCGCCCTCGCCGGCGGTGCGGACGTCCTCGGGACGAACGCCGAAGCTTGCGGCCTTGCCTTCGTCCTCGGCCGGCGTTGCGATCGGAACTTCGATGCGCTTGCCGTCACGCAGCTCGACCTCTGTGGTCTCGCCGGTCCGGGTGATCTTGACCGGCAGGATGTTCATCGCCGGCGAACCGATGAAGCGGGCGACGAAGAGGTTGGCCGGACGCTCGTAGAGCTCGAGCGGTGCGCCGACCTGCTCGATGTAGCCGCCGGAGAGCACGACGATGCGGTCGGCAAGCGTCATCGCTTCGACCTGGTCGTGGGTCACGTAGATCATCGTGGTATCGGGCATCTGGTCGTTGAGCTTGGCGATCTCGATGCGGGTCGCGACACGCAGCGCGGCATCGAGGTTCGAAAGCGGCTCGTCGAACAGGAAGACCTTCGGATCGCGGCAGATGGCACGGCCGATCGCCACGCGCTGACGCTGACCACCGGAAAGCGCCTTCGGCAGACGGTCGAGATAGGGCGTGATCTGCAGCATGTCCGCGGCGGCCCGCACGCGGCGGTCGATCTCTTCCTTGCTTTCCTTGGCAATCCGCATGCCGAAGGCCATGTTGTCGTAGACCGACATATGCGGGTAGAGCGCGTAGGTCTGGAACACCATGGCGATGCCGCGCTTGGATGGCGGGATCTGGTTGACCACCTGTCCGTCGATCGCGATGTCGCCGCCGGAGATTTCCTCAAGGCCCGCGATCATGCGCAGCAATGTGGACTTTCCGCAGCCCGACGGGCCGACGAACACCACGAATTCACCCGGATTGATGTCGAGATCGATGCCGTGCAGCACCTCGACATTGCCGTAGGATTTCTTGACCTTTTTGAGCGTAACGCCAGTCATATCTCGCCCCTTTCCCTTTATTCTCCGTGGCGGGCGAAGTAAGCGCCCCAGGCAGGAAGTTTTATCGTGTCGCCGTCCCGATCAACGGCAAAGCCGAAGTCCTCAGCCGAAAATGCGTTCCAATCGCCTTCGGGAAGCTTCGCCGTGACGGGTTCGGCCGACATGTTGAATATGCAAAGCACCGTCTCGCCACCCTCCTCGCGGGTGAAGACCAGCGTGTCGCCTTCGTGCGGAATGAAGGCGATGGTTCCCGATATCAACGCCTTGTGCTGCCTGCGGAAGGCAAGAAAACGCCGGTAATGCTCGAGCACCGAGGTGTCTTCGCCCTGCTGGACGTCGACCGACTTCATGATGTGATCGGCAGAGACCGGCAGCCAGGTCTTTTCCGCAGTCGAGAAACCGCCATTGGCGGCACCCGCCTGCCAGACCATCGGGGTGCGGCAACCGTCGCGGCCCTTGAATTCCGGCCAGAACTCGATGCCATAAGGGTCCTGCAGGTCCTCGAAGGCGACATCGGCTTCGGTGAGCCCAAGCTCCTCGCCTTCGTAGATGCAGACCGAGCCGCGCAGCGACATCAAAAGCGAGGCCAGCATCTTGGCATAGGCCGGCTTGTCCTCGACATCCGCGCCCCAGCGGGTCAGATGACGCACGACATCGTGGTTGGAGAAGGCCCAGCAGGCCCAGCCCTCGGGTGCGGCATCGGCAAAGGCATTGATGGAATCGACAACGCGTTCCGGCGTCACCTTCTGCGGCGCCAGGAATTCGAAGGCGTAGCACATCTGCATCTTGTCGCCGCCGGAGGTGTACTCACCGACGATTTCGAGACCGCGCTGCGCTTCTCCGACCTCGCCCACGGCGGCAATCGCCGGGTATTCCTCCATCACCGCCCGGAGGCGCTTCAGGAATTCGAGGTTTTCCGGACGGCTCTTGTCATAGAGATGGAGCTGGTAGTTGTAGGGATTGACGGCCGGCGCGGTGCTGTCGTTCCTCAGCTCCGGCGCAAGCGGCGGGTTGTCCCTCAGTTCCTTGTCGCAGAAATAATAGTTGATCGTGTCGAGGCGGAAACCGTCGACGCCGCGATCGAGCCAGAAACGGACGGCTTCGAGCAGCGCGTCCTGGACGTCCATGTTGTGGAAGTTGAGATCCGGTTGCGAGGCCAGGAAGTTGTGCAGGTAATATTGCAGGCGACGGGCATCCCACTGCCAGGCCGAACCGCCGAACATGCCGAGCCAGTTGTTGGGCGGGGACCCATCCGGCTTGGCATCGGCCCAGACATACCAGTCGGCCTTGGGATTGTCGCGTGATTGCCGGCTTTCCATGAACCAGGGATGCTGGTCAGAGGTGTGCGACAGCACGAGGTCGATCATGATCTTGAGGCCGAGCTTGTGGGCCTTCTCGATCATCAGGTCGAAATCGGCGAGCGTGCCGAACATCGGGTCGATGTCGCAGTAGTTCGACACGTCGTAGCCGAAATCCTTCATCGGCGAGGTGAAGAACGGCGAGATCCACACGGCATCGGCGCCGAGTTCGGCGATGTAGTCGAGCCGGTCGGCGATGCCCTTGATATCGCCGATGCCGTCGCCGTTGCTGTCTTGGAAGGAGCGCGGATAAACCTGATAGATGACGGCGCCCCGCCACCAGTTCTTGTCCGCTGCCTGATTGTTGATTGCATTCATTGCTTATGTCCTGAAATTCATGATCTTGCCGGGCGGAAGGGCGGCATCAGCCGCCCTTGACCGACCCCGCAAGCAGGCCGCGCACCAGATAGCGCTGCAGCGCGAAGAACACGATAAGCGGCACGATGATGGAGATGAAGGCGGATGCCGTCAGGATCTCCCAGTTGCCGCCGCGGGAACCGAGCAGCTCGCGCAGCCTTGCCGTCAGCACGATCGTCTGCTCGCTGTTGCCAAGGAAGACGGTTGCCACCAGCAGGTCGTTCCAGGTCCACAGGAACTGGAAGATCGCGAAGGAGGCGAGCGCCGGATAGGACAGCGGCAGGATGATCTTGTTGAAGATCATGAAGTCATTGGCACCGTCGACACGGGCCGATTCCATGATCTCACGCGGCAGGCCGGCGATATAATTTCGCAAGAGGTAGATCGCGAGCGGCAGACCAAATCCCATATGCGCCAGCCATATGCCGACATAGGTCTTGGCCGGCACGCCGAAGGTCTGGCCGATCTTGTTATACATCTGCAGCAGCGGAATGAGCGACATCTGCAGCGGCACGACCAGCAGGCCAACGATGATGGCCAGGAGCAGGTTGCGGAACGGGAATTTCATCCACGACAGCGCATAGGCCGCATAGGCCGCCACCAGAACCGGGATGATGGTGGAGGGTATCGCCACCGTCAGCGAGTTCAGGAAGGACTGGCCGATGCCCTCCGCCGTCAGAACGTTGCGATAGTTCTCAAGTGTGAAGCGCGGCGGAATTTCCGCGGTGACGAAGATGCGTTCGCCGCGCCGGCCGAAGGGTTCCGGCGAGGTCATGCGGTAATCGCCGCTCTCCTCGACGGTCAGTTGCTGGCCATCGCCGATATCGACGGTCTGGCCGACTTCGTATTCCTCCGGCCTCAGCGACGAAGTGCCGAACTTCGCGACCTTGCCGCCAGCGCCTTCCAGCGCGTTGCCGGTGATGACATAGACACCGTCTTCCTCGGTCTGCCCATCCGCACCCGGGGCACGGTAGATGAGGTTCTGCGTCGAGGTCGAAAGCGACGTCCACCAGCCGGAGGCGACGATCTGGTCCTTGTCACGGAGCGAGGTGACGAGCAGGCCGAAGGTCGGAATGGTCCACAGAATGACCAGGAGAGCCACGGTGATGTGCGAGAACCAGACGAGCGGCGATCTTTTGTGAGAAAGCATTTACCGGCCCTCCATCTCTTTGCGCGCGTTGCGGATGTTCCAGACCATGATCGGAATAACGAGGACCATGATGACGATGGCGATCGTGGCGCCGCGGCCGAAATCGCCGCCGCCTCTGAACATCCAGTCGAACATGAGATTGGCGAGCACCTGCGTGTCCCATTGCCCGTTGGTCATCGCGAGCACGATATCGAAGATCTTCAGAACGATGATGGTGATCGTCGTCCAGACAACGGCAATGGTGTTGTAGATCTGCGGAACCATGATCTTGAAGAAGATCTGCAGCCCGTTGGCGCCGTCGATGACGGCCGCTTCGATCGTCTCTTCCGGAATGCCGCGCAGGGCCGCCGACAGCAGCACCATGGCAAAACCGGTCTGGATCCACAGCAGGATGACCATCAGGAAGAAGTTGTTCCAGAACGGCATGGCGATCCACACATGCGGCTCGCCGCCGAGTGCCACCACGATCGCGTTCAGGATGCCGATCTGATCGGCGCCGTCGCCGCGATAGTCATAGACGAACTTCCAGATGACCGAGGCGCCGACAAACGAGATCGCCATCGGCATGAAGATCATCATCTTGGCGAAGGAGCCCCACCAGATGCGGTCGGTCAGCCAGGCGATGATCAGGCCGAAGAAGGTCGACAGCGCCGGCACGAAGACCAGCCAGAGCATATTGTTGAACATCGACTCGCGGAACTCGGCATCGAAGAACAGCCAGCGATAGTTGGCGAGCCCGACGAAGTTCTGGCCGGAAGGTCCGTGCAGCGAATAATCGACGGATGCGACCACCGGCCACACCAGATAGACGCCGAGCGACAGCAGGGCCGGCCCGAGGAAAAGCCACGGACGGATCATCCCCGAAACGCGCAGGTTGCGCACGCCCTTGGCAGGGTCACGCGTCTGCGACGGGAAGATGATGTCGAGCAGCTTGTTCGAACCGTAGAAATAGATAACAGCGGCAGCAACGCCGATGACGACGGCCAAGAGGGCCTTGATGACTTGTTCCACGCCTTTCAACTCCCCAAAACGGCTCTCTTCGGCATATCGCCAGCACCGTTCAGCTTATTGTTTTGGCTTCGGGCTTCAGCAAGCGCCGCAAAGCACAGAGCAGAAATTCTTCGGGATCGATCGATTGCGCTTCCAGTTGGAAGCAAGCAGCCGGGCCGTAAACGGCCCGGCGCAGTATGACAAATCGTTCAGGATTTGACGACTGTTACTTGATCGCGTCCCAAGCCTTCTGGATGCCGTTGGCCGCATCTTCGGCGGATTCGCCGCCGACGAAGTCAACCATGCCGGTCCAGAATGCACCCGCGCCGATCTTGCCCGGCATCATGTCGGAACCATCGAAGCGGAAGGTCGTGGCTTGCGTCAGGATCTCACCTTCGCCACGCGCGGTGTCGTTGGCATAGGCTTCCGGATTGACGTCCTTGTAGGGCGTCAGGAAGCCCGACTGGGCCATCCAGACTTCATGCGCGATCGGCGTTTCCAGGAACTGGATGAAGGCTTCGGCAGCAGGGCTGTCATTGGTGATGCCGAACAGCGTGCCGGCGCCAAGAACCGGCTTGCCGAGATCTTCGCCTTCATAGGCCGGGAAGTAGAAGAAGTCCGCATCGAGGCCGAGTTCCGTGCCCTCCGGGAAGAAGGACGGGATGAACGAGGCCATGTGATGCATGTAGCACTTCGGCGGCGAATCGAAGAGGCCCTTCGGGCTGTCGCGGAAGTCGGTCGAGGCGACAGCAGCGGAGCCACCGTCGACGAACTTGTCGTTCTTGGCGAACCAGCCGAACTCATCGATGGCGTTGACGACACGCGGATCGTTGAACGGGATTTCGTTGGTGACCCATTCGTCGTAGACTTCCGGCGGCTGCGTGCGCAGCATCATGTCCTCGACCCAGTCGGTGGCCGGCCAGCCAGTGGCGGCACCCGAGCCAAGACCGATGCACCAGGGCGTACCGCCATCGGCAACGATCTGCTCGGTCAGCGCCTTCAGGTCTTCCATGGATTCCGGGACTTCGTAGCCGGCATCATCGAAATTATCCGGAACATACCAGACGAGCGACTTCAGGTCGGCCTTGTAGGGGAAGACATAGAGAGACTTCTCGCCATCCGGGCCGGCATAGGTAGAAAGATCAACCCAGGACTGGCCGGCCGCATACTTCTCCGACAGGAACTCGCCGGCTTCGGCCGGAAGCTTGGTGAGCAAGCCCTTGGCCGCGAGGTCGGCCGCAAGACCCGGCTGCGGGAAGACGGCAATGTTGGCCGGGCTGCCCGCCTGGGTATCGATGACGATCTGCTGCTCGAAGGAGTCCGAACCGGAATACTCGACATTAACGCCGGTCGCTTCCTCGAAATAGGCGAGGACGCTTTCGAACAAATCCTTGTCCGGGCCGAGCCACGGGCCGAAGATCGACAGCGTCTGCCCCTTCAGGTCGCCATGCGCCTCGGAAAACTGGGTAAAGCTGTCCCAGTTGAAACGGGAATCTTCGCCGGGAGCGAATTTGAGATCGGCGGCGTGCGCCGCACCGGCAAAAAGTGCCAGCGTGGCAACGCCGGTCAGAAGAGCTTTGTTCATGTGATTTACCTCCCATCACATTCGGACCCTGAGGGCCCCGTTGTCGAGTGACGCTTCTTCCAAAGCGTTTTGACAGATCAAGACATTTCTCGTGTGACGCCCCAGAGTCAACCCCTTTCGGCGAAACGAGCTTATTTTTTGCCCGTTTTTGTCCTTTGGAACCGATTTTTGGCGACCGCCCCACAAAAAGAACTTTCCCAAACCGCGCCCGACTTGCTAAAAAAGCCAAAGCGCTTTGAAAGCCGCCACGGCCCACCTCGGGCTCGCCCCGGCAATATCGGCTGAGACAATGATCGCTTTGTCGACCATAGCACGATATGACATCTAATTGGACCGGGGGTGCGCGTTTTCAATGACCTGAGCTTCGGGTTTTCGGACCAGGCTCATGTCGGCGGTTTTCGCCCAGGGAGGATGCGGGAGTGAATTTGAAACAACTGGCAGCCCAGCTCGGGCTGTCTCCAACCACGGTCAGCCGGGCGCTGAACGGCTATCCCGAGGTCAATGCCGAAACGCGCGACCGGGTCCTGCGCGCCGCGCGCGAAACCGGCTACCGCCCGAACCGCACTGCCCAGCGGCTCGCAACCGGCAAGGCCGGCTCGATCGGCCTTCTGATGCCCGTGGGCGCCGAGGTGATGTCGGACCTGCATTTTGGCGAATTCCTGCGCGGCCTCGGCGAAACCGCACAGAAGGAAGACTTTCACCTGGTGGTCATGCCCGCCGATCCGGCCGACGAGGTCTCGGCGCTGCGCAGCCTCGCCACCAGCGGCTATGTCGATGGCCTCTGCCTCGCCTATATCCGCGAGAACGACAGCCGCATCGACCTGATGGAATCCTTCGGGCTGCCGTTCATCGTCCATGGCCGCTTCTTCGACCCGCCCCACCCCTACCCCTTGCTCGACGTCGACAACGAGGCGTCGTTCTTCGAAGCCACGCGATTGTTGCTGCAGCTCGGCCACAGCCGCATCGGGCTGATCAACGGTGACGAGGAATTCGGCTTTGCCATCCGTCGCCGCGATGGCGTGGTCAAGGCTCTTGCCGAGCGCGGCCTGACGCTTGAGCCGCGCTTCCATGCTTCCGAACAGATGACGGAGGAAGGCGGCCAGCGCGCCACCGAGCGCTTTCTTGCCGCGCCGGAGCGGCCAACCGCGCTTATTTGTGCGAGCATGGTGCAGGCGCTCGGCATTGTGCGCGCCATCGAGCAGGCCGGACTGACGCTCGGACGGGACATTTCGCTGATTTCCTATGACGATGTCCTGCCGCTGCTGCGCCCCGAGCTGTTCACGGTACCGCTGACCACGACGCGCTCCTCGCTGCGCATGGCCGGCCGGCGCATCGCCGAACGCCTGATCCACGCGATCAAGGGCAGTACGCAGGACACTCTGGAAGAGCTGTGGCGGCCGGAACTCGTGGTCCGCGCCTCGACAGGACAGGCGCCGGGAAAGAACTGAAAGACGATGCAATACTTGCGCTATACTTCAGTATAGATCACGCCGGCACGCTACACGTCTCCGGTTCGGATGAACGCACAATAAAGCGCAGGGAGCGAACCTGCCGCATGGCGACACCCGCCTTTCCACGCCCCACTCCGTAAGGCCAGCAGAGACCGAAAGCGCGACACGCCCATCAAGGCGCACCGCGCGATCATCCACTCCCGAGACTGCGCACCGTCTCGGTCAGAACTGCCTTATCCAGACGTTCAGCGTGGTGAAACCTTCAGGATTGATTGCATAAAACCTTTTTGTCCCGACAGGGGTGACCCGGACGAGCTTGCTATCGAGCAAGGCTTTCAAATGCTGCGAGACCGCAGGCCGGCTGATCGGCAGGCCTTCGGAAAGTTCGGTAACCGTTTTGGGTTCGCGCCGAAGCGCCATCAACAGGTGACGGCGATTCGGGTCGGAAATTGCAACAAAGGGGTCAAACGTGCTCATGCACGCATATTACGTTAAAGTTACCGAGACCACAAGTAGTTCTTGAGTTAGCCCAACCCGTATTAAAATCGCGATTTGTCAAAATACTCGACGATCGACAATTTCTCGGTTTCTTCTTTATTAGATTCGACTAAAGACGTGCCATCACGGGACTGTGATGGTTTCGCCGCCAGGTTTTTACTGCTCGCATTACCAGTAATAGGTGAACTCGTGCTATTGAACGACACCAGGATCGCCTCGGTCGGCCGCGCGCCCTTGACCGGATAGTCCGGAGCGGCGGCGTTGATGCGGGCAGCCGTCGGGCGGAACTGAGCGCGGAAGTCATCAGCTTCGTTCACCGCGACCTCGGTGGTGTTGCCCATCGTGTCAAGCTTGCTCGCAAGTTCGGCATGGGCTGAACGGCGCGGATCGGGCCGCGGTGTCGCCACGGCGAGCACGGACTGCGAGGCCACCGGATCGATCGAGGTTCCGCTGCTGGTGGTCGCCGCGTAGGCCAGACGCGGGCTCGGAACAGGCACGTTGTTGTTGTCCATCAGATCGAAGGGCGCGTCGCCGGCGCCATCGTCAAGTGCTGCCACCTCCACCGGGCTTGCCTCCACGGGCGCAGCGGCATCGGCGACCAGCACGTCAGCCACGGACACCCCATCGCCAAGCGAAGCCGGCCGCGCCTGCGGAAGCGGAATATTGGCGGCAAGCAGAGCCTCTGGCGTTGAGACAACTTCGGCAACAGGCGGGGTCGGATCGACAAGCGCGGTCGCAAGCGGCGTGCCGAGGTCGGCATCGGCAGCACCTGGCCTGCTCAGCGGCAGCGGGATGTCGAGATCGTCGAAGGAAACGGCAGCCGTCAGGATATCGACGGGACGCTGTGCCGGCTCGACGGCAGGCGCGGTGCGCGACGGCGCTGCAGTGCGCGGCGAAGCACGCGGCGTCGGCGCTTCATCATTGCCGCCCTTGTCGCGGCCACCAAAGAGCATGGCGAGCAGGTTGGGACGCTCATCCTCGTCGCCGTCCTCCGTACTTGCAACAGCAACCGGGGCGGAGCTTCCCACGGAACCCTTGGCCTTGTACTCGGCCAAAGCTTCGGAATAGCCCGGCAGCGGCTTGCCGTCTGAAGGAATGTGAAGGGTGTGGCCTTCCGGGAAGATTGCCGCGAGCTGGCTGCGGCTCATGCGCGGCCAGGCGCGCACGCTCGCCACATCAAGATGCACGAAAGGCGAACCGGAGGTCGGATAATAACCGACGCCGCCGCGCTGCATCTGCATCGCGGTTGCCCTGAGCTTGGCCAACGGCACACCGGGGATGAAGAAGTCCATCGCCTTGCCCTGGATATGCTGGGAATTCTTGGCAACACCGGAGGTGTTCTTGCGGAGCATCGAGTTGGTCGCTGGCGAGCGATAGGCGGAAACGACGTTGATGTAATCCTTGGCGCCGACCTTCTGGTAGACTTCCCAGACCAGATCGAACAGCCGCGGATCCATGTTGGTCGGCTCGCTGTGGCGCCAGTCGCGCAGGAACCAGTTGAGCTGCTCGAGCCCCTTCTTGTCGTAGCGGCCATTGCGCTTGAAGGTGATCTCGGCGCGTTCGCCGGTATGGACATAATAAATCTTGAGCGTGCGCGTTTCCGCACGGGCCTCAGCGCCGCCAAGCGTCAGAAAAACAGTGGCGACCATTGCCAGCACAATGAGTGTCCGTCGCAGAAGCGATACAGTTGGACGGATTGGCAAACCGGATTCTCCCCTGGGTGTCTTGAAGATCGCGAGCTTTCTGTCCCCTGCGATCGTCGTTCAGGCTGCTCTGGATGCGCTTCAGATTTGAAGGTCCAATGCGGCGCAAACGAGGCGGGACGCCATCGCGGCTTCAACCTGCCATCTTATAGGCAACATTCCGTTAATTTCATAGTCCCGTTATAGGAGCGTATCCTTTAGCAAGGGTTAAATCCTTGCTCTCGATCAGGTGTTCTTGCAGAAGTCAGCGTCCCGTTTTCGGCCACTTCCCTGGCGCAAGCGCCCACCCGCCGCCAGCATTTTCGCGACGGCGGATTGCGGAAGCCGGAGAACTGCACATATGTTGACGAAAGGCTCCGAGGAGCAGAAATGACGACGACAATCACGAAAGGCAGGCTCATGTTCGACACCCCGATGACGCGCGCACCGGCGGAGACCGCAGCTCAGGCGGATGACAACACGCTGGGCACCCTGCCGCTCTGGGACCTGACGCACCTCTACCCCGGCGCAGATTCGCCAGCATTCAAGTCCGCCTTCGATGGCGCAGCCTCTGCGGCCCGCGACTTCGCCGCCCGTTTCCGCGGCAAGCTGGCGGAAGCCGCCGGCAAGACCGGCGATGACGGTCTGGGAGCGGCCGTCGAAGAATATGAGGCGATCGGCGATACGCTCGGCCGGCTCGGCTCGTTTGCCGGCCTTTCCTATTATGCCAATGCGGCCGATCCGGTCCTGCGCAAGCTTTACGGCGATACCTCGGCGCGGATCACCGAAATCTATGCCGACCTCCTGTTCTTCGAACTGGAACTGAACCGGCTTTCGGAAGAAGAAATCGAAAAGGCACTTGCCGCCGACGCCCGCTTTGCCCACTACCGGCCCTGGGTACTGGACCTGCGCAAGGAAAAGCCGCACCAGCTCGACGACCGCACCGAGCAGCTGTTCATGGAAAAATCCATGACCGGCAGCCAGGCCTTCAACCGGCTGTTCGACCAGACCATGGATGCCATGCGCTTCACCATTGACGGCGAGGAGATGCCGCTCGAAAAGGCGCTCAACATGCTCTCCGACGTCAAGGAGCCTGTGCGCCGCAAGGCAGCCGAAGCGCTGGCCACGACCTTCAAGGTCAACCTGCCGACCTTCTCGCTGATCATGAACACGATCGCCAAGGACACCGAGATCAACGGCCGCTGGCATGCCTTCGAAGACATTGCCGATAGCCGCCACCTGTCAAATCGTGTCGAACGCGACGTGGTGGACGCGCTGACGGAAGCCGTGCGCGATGCCTATCCGCGCCTTTCCCACCGCTATTATGCGATGAAGGCGAAGTGGCTCGGCATGGATCAGATGAACTACTGGGACCGCAACGCGCCGCTGCCGGAAACCGTCGAGCGCACGATTCCGTGGGATGAAGCCAAGGATACCGTGCTTTCCGCCTATGGCGCCTTCTCGCCGGACATGGCCGACATCGCCCGCCGGTTCTTTGATGAGAACTGGATCGATGCGCCGATCCGCCCCGGCAAGCGCACCGGCGCCTTCGCCCATCCGACCGTGCCTTCCGCCCATCCTTATGTACTGGTCAATTACCTCGGCAAGCCGCGTGACGTGATGACGCTGGCGCATGAGCTCGGCCATGGCGTGCACCAGGTGCTGGCGGCAAAGCAGGGCGCGCTGATGTGCTCGACGCCGCTGACGCTTGCCGAAACCGCCTCCGTCTTCGGCGAAATGCTCACCTTCCGTGCGCTGCTTGCCAAGACCACTGACAAGGCGACCCGCAAGGCGATGCTGGCACAGAAGGTCGAGGACATGATCAACACGGTCGTGCGACAGATCGCCTTCTACCAGTTCGAGCGCAAGGTCCACACGGCGCGCCGCGAGGGCGAACTGACCGAAGACCAGATCAACGAGATGTGGATGTCTGTCCAGGCCGAAAGCCTGGGCCCGGCAATCAAGCTTGCCGACGGTTACGAGACCTACTGGAGCTACGTGCCCCACTTCATCCACTCGCCGTTCTATGTCTATGCCTATGCCTTCGGCGACTGCCTGGTGAACTCGCTCTACGCCGTCTACCAGAACGCCGAAAGCGGCTTCCAGGACAAGTATTTCGACATGCTGACCGCCGGCGGCACCAAGCATCATAGCGAACTGCTGAAGCCGTTCGGCCTCGACGCCTCCGATCCCGCCTTCTGGGGCAAGGGGCTGTCTATGATCGAAGGCCTGATCGACGAACTCGAAGCACTCGACAAGGGATAGGCCGCTACGCCCATGGCCCGACCGCCGATTGCCTGTTTCAGCGACGATCTCGCCGGCCGGATGCTGACCTTCAGCCGGCCCGACACGCTCATCGTCGCCGAAACGGCCGACGCCGTTCTTCCGGCGCTTGCGCGCATGGAAGAGCTGCGGCAGGCAGGCCGGTGGATGGCGGGCTATATGTCCTATGAGGCCGGGTTCCTGCTGGACACGGCACTTGCCGGGATCGCCCCCGAAAAGCCGGACCTGCCCTACCTTTGCTTCGGCGTGTTCGACAGGCCGGAGGAGGCGGCTCCACCCGAACCGGAACGAGCACAGGACTTTCTTTCGGAAGTGACGCCCGCCTGGGACTTCGAAACCTACGAACGCAGGTTCGACCGCCTTCATGCGCATCTGATGGCAGGAGATTGCTATCAGGGCAATCTCACCTTTCCTGTCCACGCCCGCTGGAGCGGCGATCCGCTTGCCGCATTTCATGCCTATGCCGCGCGCCAGCCGGTGCGCTATGCGGCCTACATCGATCTCTTCGGTCCCCGCATCCTGTCGCGCTCGCCCGAACTCTTCTTCGAGACCGGCGCCGACGGCTTCATCGAAACACACCCGATGAAGGGTACGGCCCCGCGCGGGAGAGACGCGGCCGAGGATGAGGCGATCATTGCCGCAATGCTTGATGATGAGAAGACGCTTGCCGAAAACTGCATGATCGTCGACCTGCTGCGCAACGACATTTCCCGGATATCCGAAAGCGGATCGGTTCATGTGCCGAAACTCTTCGACATCGAAACCTATCCGACGCTGCACCAGATGGTGAGCCATGTGCGGGCGAAGCTTCTACCCGATGTCACGCTCACCGAGATCTTTTCCGCTCTCTTTCCCTGCGGTTCGGTGACCGGCGCGCCGAAGATTTCCGCTATGAAGATCCTGCATGGCCTGGAACAGGGCCCGCGCGGCGCCTATTGCGGGGCGATCGGCATGATCGGCCCGGACGGCGCCATGCGCTTCAATGTCGCGATCCGGACGCTGACGCTTCATGATGACGGCCGCGCCGTCTTCAATGTCGGCGGCGGCATCGTTGTTGATTCGACTGCGCGCGGCGAATATGAAGAAGCCTTGCTGAAGGCCCGTTTCGCGACGGGCGCGCTTGCCCCGGAAGGATCCCGATGATCGTCATCTCGCTCACCTATGTTCAGCCGATGGAAGAGGTCGAAAAACATTTCGACGGCCACATAGAATGGCTGAACCGGCACTATCAGGCGGGCGATTTCGTCGCTTCCGGCCGCAAGGTGCCGCGGACGGGCGGTGTCATCCTGTCTCACGGCACGATCGAAGAGGTCGAGGCCATCTGCCGGGAAGACCCCTTCGTCGCCGAAGGCGTCGCTACCTTCGAACTCACCGAGGTGGATTTCTCGCGCACGCTGCCGGCGCTCGAAGGCCTTAAGGGATAGGCAGGAGATGGAACGTTCGCTCCGGCACATGCCCTATGGCCGCGCCTACAAGCCCTTCTCCATCGGCCTTTCCCAGCTTGCACCCGACAATTGGCTCGAACCCGACGACGAACTCGGCCGCTATCTCGATGAAAAGCGCTCGCTGCTTGCCGAACGCCGCGACGAGATTTTTCGTGCAGAAGAGGACAGCCTCAAGGCTCAGCGGGAGGCGCTTTCGATGCTTGTCGCCCATCTCGCGGAACGCCACGGCAACCTCTATCGACGCGACGGCAACCTCATGCAGGTCGCACACCGCTCGGTGGCCCTCGACGCCGCCGAACCGCCGCTATTGACGGCCGGCCTGATTGTGCAGGACGATCTTGCGATCCTGATCAAGCACGACGATGCCTGGCATCTCGCCGCCGGCTTCATCGCCTTCCCCTCCTCCTGGTCGCTCGCCGACAAGGCCGGCAAGCCGATGGATACGGTGCACGCGGATGTTCCCGGCTTCCAGGCCGGCACGCGCAACGCGGCGCTGGTCACCCGCATCTTCGACAACCTGAAGCCCGGCCTTCCCGCCGAGCGCTTCAACTGGTCGTTCAAGGGCAGCGCCGCCCTCGCCATGCCAGTCTCGAAGCATTTGCCCGAAGATCCGTTCCGCCCGGTTCGGCCGATCGCCGATAACGTTCTCAGGGTCGAACGCCAGACACTGACCCGATTGCCGGAGACAGGCGCCATCCTGTTCACGATCCGCATCTATGCCGACCCGCTTGCCGCCATTCTCCGCCACCCGGAGCATGTGACCATCGCCCACGAGATGATACGCCAGCTTGACGGGCTGACGGCCGAAGAGCGGGCCTACAAGAGCATGGCGGACGCCGATGTCGATGCCCTGCGTGCGCATCTGGTGCCGATTGCCGG
Source organism: Martelella endophytica (assembly GCF_000960975.1). Lineage (NCBI taxonomy): Bacteria > Pseudomonadati > Pseudomonadota > Alphaproteobacteria > Hyphomicrobiales > Aurantimonadaceae > Martelella > Martelella endophytica. The sequence continues at coordinate 227,218 of NZ_CP010803.1, forward strand.
TCGCCCGGTGGAAGTGGACCGGTAAATCGGGTTTACTGGGATTTGCCAGACCAGCCCAATTTTATCGATGCAACCGGGAACATTGTTTGCCGCGTCATACTTTTCGACTACGGTTGCCTTATTGCGTCACATGCGCACAGAGATTGAGAAGGAAGTGGAAATGAATCAGGACTATCCGACATATGCCGAAATCACCGGTCCGATCGTGATGATCGGCTTCGGCTCCATCGGTCGCGGCGCGCTGCCGCTGATCGAGCGGCATTTCCGCTTCGACAAGTCGCGCATGGTCATCATCGACCCGAATGACGCCCACGCCAATCTCGCCGCCAGCCACGGCGTCCGCTTCATCCATGCCGCAGTCACCAAGGACAATTATGAAGAGCTGCTGGAGCCGCTGCTGACGGAAGGCGAAGGCCAGGGCTTCTGCGTCAACCTTTCGGTCGACACCTCCTCTCTCGACATCATGAAGCTCTGCCGCTCGCTCGACGTGCTCTATATCGACACCGTGGTCGAACCCTGGCTCGGCTTCTATTTCGGCGGCGGCGACAATGCCGATCGCACCAATTACGCGCTGCGCGAAACCGTGCGCAAGGAGAAGCGCAAGAAGCCCGGCGGCACCACCGCGGTCTCCTGCTGCGGCGCCAATCCCGGCATGGTGTCCTGGTTCGTCAAGCAGGCGCTGGTCAATCTGGCGCGCGACACCAGCATGGATTTCGTCGAGCCGCAGGCCGACGATCGCGAAGGCTGGGCGAGGCTGATGATGGATGTCGGCGTCAAGGGCGTTCATATCGCCGAACGCGACACCCAGCGCTCGAAGTTCCTGCGCCCGCAGGGCACCTTCTGGAACACATGGTCGGTCGAGGGCTTTGTTTCCGAAGGCATGCAGCCGGCCGAACTCGGCTGGGGCACACATGAAAAGTGGATGCCGAAGAACGCCCGCAAGCACAAGAAGGGCAGCAAGGCGGCGATTTTCCTCGAACAGCCCGGCGCCAATACCCGGGTGCGCACCTGGTGCCCGACGCCCGGCGCGCAATATGGCTTCCTCGTTACCCACAATGAGTCGATCTCGATTGCCGACTACTTCACCGTGCGCAACGACAAGGACAAGGTGAGCTACCGCCCGACCTGCCACTATGCCTACCACCCCGCCGACGTCGCGGTGCTGTCGCTCGACGAGATGTTCGGCAATGGCGGCAATCCGCAGGACGACAGCCTGGTGCTGGAAGAAGCCGACATCCTGACCGGCATTGATGAACTCGGCGTGCTGCTCTACGGCCACGACAAGAACGCCTACTGGTACGGTTCGCGGCTCTCCATCGAGGAAACCCGCAACCTCGTGCCCTATCAGAACGCCACGGCGCTGCAGGTGACCTCGGCGGTGCTTGCCGGCATGGTCTGGGCGCTCGAAAATCCGGATGCCGGCATCGTCGAGGCCGACGAGATGGACTATCGCCGCTGCCTCGAGATCCAGACCCCCTATCTTGGCCCGGTCGAAGGCCACTACACCGACTGGACACCGCTGACCGGCCGGCAGACGCTGTTCGCCGAGAAGAAGGACGAAAGCGACCCCTGGCAGTTCAAGAACATCCTCGTGCAGTTCTGACAGCGGCGCGGCCGCGGGAATATCGGAAAAACCGGATTTCTCCCGCGGCCAACCTTGAAATCGGCGGCGCACAAGAGGATAACGAAAAAGCGGGCCCCAGCGCGTTATCCGGGGACGGGAACTTATTGTACCGATTGATTAAACCGCCGCGAAAGCCGCTCGATGCGCCCATATTACAAGAACGTCAAAATGTTCCGCCGCAGCCGTGTGATGTGGGGATCATGGCGAATATGGCAACCGCGGCTGGTGTTCTGGGTCGGCGCCGTCATGATCGGCGTCATCAGCGTGCTGTTTGCCCGCGCCGCCGACGAGGCGATGGACATCTTCAACCATGTCCGCACGGCCAATGCCTACACACCCTACCTGCCGCTGATCATCACCCCGCTCGGCTTCATGCTTTGCTCCTATCTCGGCAATCGCTGGTTTCCGAATTCGCAGGGGTCCGGGATCCCGCAGGCGATCGCCGCCCGGCATCTGCATCACACCGAAAGCCAGCACCGGCTCCTGAACCTCAGGATCGCCGCCGGCAAGATCCTGATCACCGTTCTCGGCCTCTTTTGCGGCGCCTCGATCGGGCGTGAGGGGCCGACGGCGCAGGTCGGCGCCTCGATCATGATCCAGACCGCGCGCTGGGGAAAGATGATCCAGACCAAGGGCCTGATCGTCGCCGGCTCCGCCGCCGGCATCTCCGCCGCCTTCAACACGCCGCTCGCCGGCATCGTCTTCGCCATCGAGGAGATGAGCCGCGCCTACGAATCGCGCGCCAACGGGCTGGTGGTCTCCGCCATCATCCTCTCCGGCCTTGCCGCCATCGGGCTTGCGGGGAACTACACCTATTTCGGGCAGGCCTCCGCTATCGCGGTCGCGCCGCAGGAATGGGTTGCGGTTTTCGTCTGCGGCATCGGGGGCGGTCTTCTCGGCGCGCTGTTCTCGCTCTATTCCCTGAAGGCAGCTCGCCGGCTGAAGCGCTGGGCGCAACCGGCGCCGATCAAGCGCATGGCGCTGGTTGCGGGCGGCTGCGGCCTTGCGGTCGCCGTCATCGGCGTCATATCCGGCGGTTCGACCTTCGGGACCGGCTACGAGCAGGCCCGCACCGTCATCGAAGGCGGCGATATCGGAGCCTTCTATTTCGTCGGCAAGCTCGCCGCGACCTTCCTGTCGATGGCGTCCGGCATTCCGGGCGGCCTGTTCGCGCCGTCGCTGTCGGTCGGCGCAACACTGGGGTCATCCATTGCCCATGTTCTCGGCATCTCGATCGGCCTCGGTGCAATCCTCGGCATGGCAGGCTATTTCGCCGGTGTCGTGCAGTCGCCGATGACCGCCTTCGTCATCATTCTCGAAATGACCGACAATCATGATGGCATCATCACCCTGATGGCGACCTCGATGCTCGGCTACATCGCCTCGCGGCTGATCCTGAGCGAACCGCTCTATCACGGCCTGTCGCGCGCCTACCTCGCCGACGCCATCAAGTTCCAGCGCGCCCGCAGCCGCGAAAGTGCGGAGGAAGAGCGCGCCAATATCGACGAGATGCGGGTCGAGACGAAGCGCTACAACGACAAGGGAGCCCTCTAGGGGATGGCTTCATTCTACGGGTACCATCTTTGACGCCAAGCTTTTGTCCGCGAGCGACGGTTTTCGGCAAGCCGGTTCCTCGTGGCATGATGGGTCAGCCGCCATACTGTGCCAAACTGACATAGGGCAAGTTCGATGAGCATCAGCAGCAACACGGCAGAGACGACTTTCGAGGAGAAACTGGCGGGCCTGGACCTTGAGGGGCGCCTGCGACTGACCGCCGAGACCGGCAGGCCCGCCGTCTTCACCACCAGCCTCGGCATCGAGGACCAGGTGATCACCGCCGCCATCGCCACCGCCCGCCTGCCGATCCGCATTGTCACCCTCGACACCGGCCGCCTGTTCGACGAGACGCTGGCGCTCATCGAGGAGACCGAGGCGCGCTACGGCATTGCGATCGAGCGCTTCGTGCCGGATGAGGGAGCGGTTGCCGGCTATGTGGCCGATTACGGCCGCAACGGATTCTATGAAAGCGTTGAAGCCCGCCACGCCTGCTGTCAGATCCGCAAGCTGGAGCCGCTGGCGCGCGCGCTCGCCGGCGCAAGCTACTGGGTGACGGGGCTGAGGCGCGGCCAGTCCGGCAACCGCGCGACGACGCCGTTTTCAGAACCCGACCGGGCCCGCAGTCTCACCAAGATCAATCCGCTCGCCGACTGGAACATCGAGGATATACGATCCTACGTTGCCGCCGAGGGCGTGCCGGTAAACCCGCTGCACGAGCGCGGTTATCCGTCGATCGGCTGCGCCCCTTGCACCCGCGCCATCCGTCCGGGAGAGCCGGAACGCGCCGGCCGCTGGTGGTGGGAAAACGACGCCAAGCGCGAATGCGGCCTGCATGTCGCCAAGGCCGCCGGCTGACCGCTCGTCAGCCGCGCGGATTGCGCCGTCAGCGCCGGGTCGAGCGGCCCTCGATCAGCCCGAAAGGCAATTCGACGGCGGCTTCCGGCCTCACGCCCTCGCTCATGAAATGCATGATCATTTCCGCGGCCTTGTAGCCGATCTCGTAGAGCGGCACATAGATCGAGGTCAGCGGCGGATCGGCCATATCGGCGAAGGCGAGACCGTTATACCCACAGATTCCGAGCTCCTCCGGCACCCTCAGACCGAGCTGCTGGGCCCCGAAATAGACGCCGAGCGCCAGTTCGTCATCGTGACAGAAAACGGCATCGATATCCGGACGGCGCTCGCGCATGCGATGCAGCATGATGATACCCTGCTCGAGCGGGTTGCCATCCTCGGCATCGAAGATCAGCGCCGGGTCATAGGTGCCGGCCTTGCTCAGCACATCGCGATAGCCTTCGAAGCGCCGCCGTGACCGGATATCCTTGCCACCGCCAAGCATGGCGATGCGTTCATACCCCTTGGACAGCAGATGCTCGACGGCTGCCGCAGCGGCCGAGCGGTGACGGATGCCGACGCCCATGTCGAGCGGCTCAAGGCTGGTATCCATCATCTGGACGACGGGGCAGTCGATCTCGGCGATCAGCGCCCGGTTGACCGGAAATTCCGCGACGCTTTCGAGAATGATGCCGGCCGGGTTCTGCGCCACGAACAGGGAGAGCTGCTTGGCTTCCTCGGCGGCATTGAGGCCGATATTGGCGAATTGCGTGCTGACATCGGAGCTCTGGAACCGCTCCTCGATGCCCTTTGCCGCATGAAAAAAACCGCTCATTTCGAGGATCGGGCCGAGCACGGCGACGACGCCGCTATGCCGGCTGGCAAGCGCCCGCGCGGCGAAATTCGGCACATAGCCGATTTCCTCGACCACATTGAGGATGGTTTCGCGCAGCTTGTCGCTGACCTTGTGGGGTTCACGCAGCGCCCGCGAGACGGTGATGGGGCTGACGCCCGCAAGCCGCGCCACATCACTCAACGTCGTCCGTGCTCTTGCACCACCCCTCAGCCTGAATGACAAAATCTCTTCCCCTGTATCAAAACCGAACGCCGTTTTCGCATTGCAAGTGGCACGGTATTTCGGAATCGTCTAAAGCGCACGCCCGGAGCATGCCCCAAATTCCCGCCAAAGGCAAAGTCTGCGCGCCTGCTTACCAAGCATTGTTCAGAAGCAACCGCCAGTCCATCAAAAACGCTATCAGCCGGTCGACAATGCCTTGAGATCGGTCGCCGGATCCGCAATCACATCGGGCGACGGCCGCAGGCCTGCAGCCAACATTTTCTTCCCGGCAACATAGGCACGCGCATCATTGATCGCGTCGACGGCAAGCAATTCGTCGCCACGGAAGTACCAGACGGAAACGCTGCCCTCGCGGGGGCCTGGCCTCACCACGGTGGCGTCATAACCATCGTTAAATCCGGCAATCTGTAGCTTCACGTTATACTGATCGGACCAGAACCACGGTTCGGCGACATAGGGCGCCGGCGTGCCGGCGATCACACCGGCCACGGCCTCGCTCTGGTCAACGGCGTTGGGCACGCTTTCGAAGCGGACGCGGCGTCCGGCAAAGGGCTGTTCGGCACAGTCGCCAATGGCGTAGATATCGGGGTCGGAGCTGCGCCCGAAGGCATCGACGACGATGCCGTTGCCGACCGCAAGCCCTGCCCGCTGGGCAAGGTCGTCATTCGGCGTGACGCCGATGCCGGTCAGCACGATGTCAACGGCGAGCGTGCTGCCATCAGACAGACGAGCGCGCGTCACCCGGCCGCCTTCACCCTCGAGGAGTTCAATGCCGGTATTTTCGCGGATATCGACACCATGACTGCGGTGGATGGCGCGCATGATGTCGGAGGTCTCGGGTGCCGCGACACGCTTGAGGATGCGATCGGCCATCTCGATGACGGTGACCGAAACATCGAATTTCCGCGCAACCGCCGCCGCTTCGAGCCCGACATAGCCGCCGCCGATGACGAGCATGTGCCGGCCGGGCTGCATTTCCTCCCTCAGCGCATCAGCGTCGCGCTTGTCGCGCATGACGAAGACGCCGGAAAGGTCACCGCCGAGATCGCGCGGCAGACGCCGGGGCGTGGCGCCGGTCGCCAACACCAGCGTGCCGTAGCCGATCCGTTCGCCATCCTGCAGCACGACTTCGCGCGACTTCCGGTCTATGGCCTCGACGAAGGCCGCGAGGCGGAGGTCAATGCTGTTTTCCGCGTACCAGCCTTCGGGCCTGAACAGCAGCCTGTCGAAGGTCATCTCGTCCAACAGGTATTTCTTGGAGAGCGGCGGCCGCTGGTAGGGCGCCACCGCCTCGGCACCGATGAGGGTGATGGCGCGCCGGTCACCGAGGCCCCTCAGCTTCGCTGCGAGCGCAAAGCCGGCCTGTCCTGCGCCGACGATGACGATCCTGTCGGTCATGATGTCTCCTCGTTGCCTTTCGCAAGGCTTACGGCGCGCCCCATCATCCGTCAATTGTCCGCAGGCGCGCAAAGAAAAACCCGGGCGCCGGGCCCGGGTTTCTCACGTCAAAGTGACGGTCCGTGAAGCTTACAGGTTACCCTTGCGCTGCTGCACCATCATGTACTTGTCGAAGGAGAACTCGGCGAGCTGCATCCACAGATAGGCGTCCTTCTTGAACTCCTGCTGGCTGTCATAGATGCGCTTGAACCATGCGTTCTCGGCCGAAATGCCGGCAAAGACTTCCTGCGATACCGTGTAGCAGGCATCGAGGATTTCCTCGTTGAACGGCTTCAGCACGGCGCCATCGGCGACGAGCTGGCGCAGCGCCTTCGGGTTGCCGACATCGTAGCGGGCGAGCATGTCGAGATTGACGGCATCGCAGGCGTCGGTGAGGACCTGCTTGTAGCTGTCCGGCAGGTCGTTGAACTTGTCGAGATTGGTGAAGGCGTGGATGACCGGGCCGCCTTCCCACCAAGCCGGGTAGTAGTAATACTTGGCGACCTTGACGAGGCCGAGGCTTAGATCATCATAGGGGCCGACGAATTCGGTGGCGTCGATGGTGCCGCGCTCCAGAGCCGAGTAGACGTCGCCGGCAGCGATCTGCTGCGGGGTGACGCCGAGCTTCGCCATCACCTGGCCGGCGAGACCAGCGATGCGCATCTTCAGGCCCTTGAGGTCTTCAACGGAGTTGATCTCCTTGGAGAACCAGCCGCCCATCTGCGCGCCGGTGTTGCCCGCCGGGCGTCCCCAGACGCCCTTTTCGGCGAAAAACTCGTCGAAAAGATCGTTGCCGCCGGCCTGATAGAGCCATGCGTTCTTCAGGCGCGCATTCATGCCGAAGGGAACGGCCGTGCCGAGACCATAGGTCATGTCCTGGCCGATATAGTAGTAGGACGGCGTGTGGCACATCTCGATGGTGCCGTCGCGCACCGCATCAAGCACCTGCAGCGGCGGCACGATCTCGCCACCCGCATAGACCTGGATTTCGAAATTGCCGTCGGTCGCGGCGCTGACGCGATCGGCAATGCCGGTCGCACCGGAATAGAGGATGTCGAGCGACTGCGGAAAGGCAGACGAGAGCCTCCACGTCAGCTTCGGGTTTTCCTGGGCAATGGCCGGGGCGGCAAGGGCTGCGGGGGCAAGGGCGCCGGCCGAAGCGACACCCGCCTTCTTGAAGAATGTGCGGCGATCCATGAAGGGGTTTCCTGCTTGCGTTCTTATGAGGAGAGCGCCGGGGCAGACCCGGAACAGGCCTGCCGGACCGGCCGATCCGTACCGGGCGGTACTAGACGGTTTTTCGGGGCCGCGCAAGCCTGAACACCCTGGTGTCGCGGATTTTCAGTGCGTCGAGGCTACTGTCTTGAAAAAACGCGTGGACGAGGCAAGTGGAATCTGTCGCGCTTTTGACATCGTGCCACGCTATAGCTTGCGCGAAATAAAACGTGAGTCGTGCGGAACCTTTCCCGGCATGGATAGTTTTCCAGAAGTTTCCGCTCTTTCAGGACCAACCCCAATGCAAGACTGCCGCACGCAGAGTGAGCCCTCTCCCCTCGAAGATGTGGCAACCCTGCCCATAATCGAGGATGGCCTCTTCGATACCCTGCCCGGCACGCCCCTGCCGCTGATCGACTTCAGCGGCCCGCACCCGGTCGCTCGGGGTGCTCTTCCGCTGGCCAGCCTGCGCGATCCGCTGCCGGAAGCCCTGACGCTGATGGCCCGGATCGACGAGGACGGCGCTCTTCTCGAACTCTGCGGCATTTCCGGACTTGGCCGCTGGCGCGGCGCGCTGGCAACGACTGGCGACGACGGTATCCTGACGGTTTTCGGCTGCAGCCAGCGCGACATGGCCGTTGCGGCCAACGCCGTGATCAAGGCGGGCGGCGGACTGGCAGTGACGGAAGGGGACTGGATCAACGCCCTTATCCGCCTGCCAGGCGAAGGCATGTCGACAGATTTCGACCTTGCCGAAACCGCGCGCGAGATCGAGAGCCTGCGCAATGCGCTTGACGTCATCGTCGACTGGAAGCCACCCTTCCTGCTGAAGAAGCTTTTTGCCACGCCTCTGAGCCCGACGACGGAAAGCAACCAGGCGTCCAGGTTCGGACCTGATAGCGACTACCCAATGGTCGCAGCCGAGTAGTTTCGGGTCTTTGTGGCATTGTGGCCATCCTCTTTCATCTTTTTGAATCGCGAAACTTCGCGCTGCCCTCTTGCCGCGCAGAAGCCTCATCGTGCTGCGAACTCAGGCTCGCTGCAATCACGCCCCTCAGTGAATGATCATTCTATCGCCTGCCGGTTGCTTACTGAATTCGCCTTTGATATGACTGACCGGTCAGTCATATTTTGTGCAGCAAGAGGGAAGCTGGAGATGGCAGAGAAAAAGAGGGACGTCCGGGCGACACGAAAGCGTTCCGGGCCGGAGGTGAGGCGGCAGGCGGTGCTCGATGCGGCGCTCTCCACATTTGCCGAGAAAGGGTTCGCCAATGCCCGCATCGAAGATATCGCGAGGGCGGCAGGCGTCGGCAAGGGCACGGTCTATCTCTACTTCCCGGACAAGGAGAGCCTGTTCAAGTCGCTTGTCGGCACCTACCTAACGCCGCACATCGAACAGGCCAGCCGTTTTTTCGAGACGCCGTCACAGTCCCCACGAGCAACGCTTTCCGCTTTCTACAGCCTGATCCAGAATGAGGTGCTGAATACCGAGCGCGCAGATCTTGTGCGGCTGATGATTACCGAAATGCCGACCTTCCCCGAGATTGCACAGTTTTACCACGACAACCTCATAGAGCCCGCCATGCAGCTCGTGCAGAGGCTTCTGGCCGTCGCCCACGAACGCGGCGAACTGCGATCGCCACACGCACTGAAAGCACCGCAGATGGTGGCCGCGCCGATCGTGATGTCTGTGGTCTGGGGGTCGCTCTTCGCCAATTTCGGTACGCTCGACCGACAGGCAGCCTTCGAACTGAGCCTTGACACCCTGTTCAGATCGCCCGCGGAGGACACCCCATGAAAAGACTGGCCGCGCTTGTCGTCGTCCTTGCCCTCGCGATCGCCGCCGGCTTCATCTTCCTGCGCCATGACGACGATCAGGGCTGGCTCGGCTGGGTGGAGGCGGACATGGTCTATGTCGGCGCCACGTCGACCGCTCGCCTCACCGAGCTGACCGTTTCGGAGGGCGATATCGCCACGAAGGACGCAACGCTGTTCTCGCTTCAGGCCGACAGCGAAAAGGCCGCGGTCGATACCGCCAGCGCCAACCTGAAAAAGGCCGAAGCAGCGCTCTCGCTGGCAAGGGCGCCGATGGACCGGGAGCAGGAGCTTGAAGCGCTCGAAGCCTCCCGCGCCGAAGCCCAGGCCGCCTTCGACTATGCCCAGAAAGCCCTCACCCGCGCTCAGGCACTGGTGAAGCAGCAGAGCGGCACAGAAGCCAATCTCGATGACGCGGTCAGCAACTATGCCCAGGCCAAGGCCGCCCTCGACAAGATCAACGCCCAGATCGCGCTTGGCAAATTGCCGCAGCGCGACCAGCAGATATCCCAGGCCGAGCAGCAGGTCGCCGCGGCTGAAGGCGATCTCGCCAATGCCCGAGCCACGCTCGCGCTCAAGACCGTGACGTCGCCCGCGACCGGCAAGGTTCAGCAGGTCTATTACCGCGTCGGCGAGGTGGCCCCCGCCGGGCGGCCGGTGATTTCGCTGCTGCCGCCGGAAAACGTCAACATCGAATTCTTCGTGCCCGAGCAGAGCCGCGCGGGGATCGCGACCGGCGACAGGATCAGCTTCACCTGCGATGGCTGCGAGGCCGGGGAAGCTACCGTGAGCTTCATAGCCGAGGATGCGGAGTACACCCCGCCGGAAATCTTCTCCCGGGAGGAACGCGCGAAAATGGTCTACCGGGTCAGGGCCCGCCCTTCCGACCCCGCGACCCTTCCGGTCGGCCTGCCTGTGGAAGTCACGCTCGGGAGCCGGCCATGAATGCCGCCGAAAACGTCATCTCGGTCGAGGGTCTGACGAAGAGCTTCAGCGGCCGCACCGTGGTCGACCATCTCACCATGAGCGTGAAGAAGGGCGCGATCCACGGCTTCCTCGGGCCGAACGGGTCCGGCAAGACCACGACCATTCGCATGCTCTGCGGGCTGCTGACGCCCGACAGCGGTTCCGGCACCTGCCTTGGCTACGACATCACCCGCGACGGCGAGAAGCTGCGCCGCCGGGTCGGCTACATGACCCAGCGGTTTTCGCTCTACCAGGACCTCACCATCCGCGAGAACCTCGATTTCGTCGCCCGCATCCACGGGCTCGACAATCCGAGGAAGCGGGTCTCCGAGGCGATCGAGCGGCTCGGGCTCGGCGGGCGCGAGAAGCAGCTTGCCGGCAATCTTTCCGGCGGCTGGAAACAGCGTCTTGCGCTGGGCGCCTGCACCCTGCCCGATCCGGACCTGCTGCTGCTCGACGAGCCGACTGCCGGCGTCGACCCCAAGGCGCGGCGCGAATTCTGGACCGAAATCCACGCATTGGCCGCAGACGGCCTGTCGGTGCTGGTCTCCACCCACTACATGGACGAGGCCGAGCGCTGCCACGAGATCGCCTACATGGCCTATGGCAAGCTGATGGTGACGGGCACGGTGGACGAGGTGGTCGCCTCGGCGAACCTCAAGAGCTACCTGATCACCGGCGCCGATGTTCATGCGCTGCAGGCGGAACTGGAAAAGGCCGACGGCGTCGATCTCGTCGCCCCCTTCGGCGCATCGCTCCACGTCTGCGGCCGCGACCGCGACGCGCTCGAGCGCGCATTGCAGCCCTATCGCGACCGGCCGGACACCCACTGCAAGCCCGGCGAGACGACGCTGGAAGACGCGTTCATCTATCTCATGGGTTCATCGAAGGACAATTTCGATGACGGCTGAGCGCAGACAAGGCTTCGCGCCGCTCAGGCGTTTCTGGGCGATGACGATCAAGGAATTCATCCAGATGACCCGTGATCGGCTGACCATGGGCATGATGATCATGCTGCCGATCATGCAGCTCCTGCTGTTCGGATTCGCCATCAACACCACGCCGCACCATCTGCCGACCGCGGTGATGATGGGCGAGAGCACCGATGCCTCGCGCGCCATTCTGGCCGCGCTGCAGAATACCGACTTCTTCGATATCAATGGCGTCGCGACAACGCCCGATGCGATGGACCGGATGCTGGAATCCGGCGAGGTGCTGTTCGTGGTGGAAATCCCGCCGAATTTCGAGCGTGACCTGCGTCGCGGTCTGTCGCCCTCGCTGCTGGTCGCTGCGGACGCCACCGACCCCGTGGCCTCGTCATCCGCGCTCGGCGCGCTTTCCGGCATCATCAACACCTCGCTTGCGGGCCTCCGGCACATCCGCATCGAGGCGGCGCAGGACCCGCCCTACACCATCATCCAGCACCGCCGCTACAATCCCGCCGGCAAATCGACGCTCAACATCGTTCCCGGCCTGCTCGGCACCATCCTGACGATGACGCTCCTGATCTTCACCGCGCTCGCCGTCACCCGCGAGATCGAACGCGGAACGATGGAAAACCTGCTCGCCATGCCGATCCGGCCGATCGAGATCATGATGGGCAAGATCATGCCCTATGTCTTCGTCGGCACCTTTCAGGCTGCACTCATCATATTCTCGGGCCTGTTCGTCTTCGACGTCCCGATCCTCGGCGATCCGTGGTCGCTGGCGCTCCTGACCCTGCTCTTCGTCGTCACCAACCTCTCGATCGGCTACACCTTTTCGACGATCGCCAAAAACCAGCTTCAGGCCGTGCAGATGTCGATGATGTTCTTCCTGCCGAGCATTCTGCTCTCCGGCTTCATGTTCCCCTTCGATGGCATGCCGAAATGGGCTCAATATATCGGCGAATGCCTGCCGCTCACCCATTATCTGCGCATCGTGCGCGCCATCATGCTGAAGGGCGCCGACATCACCGTGCTCGGCTTCGACAGCGCCATGCTCGCCGCCATCGCCCTCGTCGCCATCACCATCGCAGTGACGCGCTTCCACACGACGCTGGACTGAAAAACGGCCCGCCGCCAAATTTCGCGCAAGGCGGGCAATCGGCCTTGCTTTATCGCCGTGCTTTGCTCACACTCGCCTGAAAGAACAGGGGAATACTGAAGGGCGGGGGCTGTTCCAGTCGTGCGTCCTGATGCCGATAAGGACGCATATGTCAATCAAAGCAGCGATTTACCATCTCACGCACTATAAGTATGACAATCCCGTCAATCTCGGTCCGCAGATCATCCGGCTGAAGCCGGCGGCCCACTCCAAGACCAAGGTTCTCAGCCACTCGCTGAAGGTCACGCCGGAAAACCACTTCGTCAATCTGCAGCAGGACCCTTACGGCAACTACCAGGCCCGCTTCGTTTTTCCCGAGCCGGTCACCGAATTCAAGATCGAGGTCGACCTCGTCGCCGACATGACGGTCTACAATCCGTTCGATTTCTTCGTCGAGGAACAGGCGACGAAGTACCCGTTCGACTATGACGAGGCGATCCGCGAAGATCTCTCCATCTACATGACGCCCGAGCCGACGGGACCGCGGCTGAAGGCGTTCATGGAGAAGCTCGACCTCACCCCCGGTCAGGGCACTGTCGACATGATCGTCGGCATCAACGCCAGCCTGCAGCATGACGTCAACTACATCATCCGCATGGAACCCGGCGTGCAGACGCCGGAAGAAACGCTGGAGAAGAAATCCGGCTCCTGCCGCGACAGCGCCTGGCTGCTGGTGCAGGTTCTGCGCAACATGGGTCTCGCCGCCCGCTTCGTCTCCGGCTACCTGATCCAGCTCGAGCCGGACCTGAAGGCTCTCGACGGTCCGTCCGGCACCGACCACGATTTCACCGACCTTCATGCCTGGGCCGAAGTCTATCTTCCGGGCGCCGGCTGGATCGGTCTCGACGCCACCTCCGGCCTTCTGACGGGCGAAAGCCACATTCCGCTTGCCGCGACCCCGCACTACAGGAACGCCGCACCGATTTCCGGCGGCTATTTCGGCAAGGCCGAGACCTCGTTCGATTTCGACATGACGATCTCACGCGTCGCCGAACATCCCCGCATCACCAAGCCGTTCTCGGATGAAAGCTGGGATGCGCTGAACGCGCTTGGCGAAAAGGTCGACGCCATGCTCGAAGAGACCGACATGCGGCTGACCATGGGTGGCGAGCCGACATTCGTGTCGATCGACGATTTCGAGGCCGACGAATGGAACACCGGCGCCGTCGGCCCGACCAAGCGCGGACTTGCCGACGACCTGATCCGGCGCCTGCGCGAACGCTTCGCACCCGGCGGCTTCCTGCACTACGGCCAGGGCAAATGGTATCCCGGCGAAAGCCTGCCGCGCTGGACGTTTTCGCTCTACTGGCGCAAGGACGGCCTGCCGATCTGGAACAATCAGAGCCTGATCGCCAACGAAAAGCGCGATACCGCCGTTGACGAGAACGATGCCGGGCGGCTGCTATCCGCAATTGCCAACGAACTCGACATCGACCCCGAACTGGTGACGCCAGCGTTTGAAGACCCGGCCGAATGGATGATCCGCGAGGGCAACCTGCCGGAGAATGTCGATCCGTCGAATTCCAAGCTGAAGAACGCGGAGGACCGTGCCCGCATCTCGAAAGTCTTCGAGCGCGGCCTGACGCGGCCGACCGGCTATGTGCTGCCGGTGCAGGCATGGCAGGGCCGTGCGTCGGGCCTGCGCTGGGTTTCGGAGAAATGGACGACCCGGCGCGGTCGCATCTACCTGATCCCCGGCGACAGCCCGGTCGGCTTCCGCCTGCCCCTCGATTCACTCGCCTGGATCCCGCAGGCGCAATACCCGTTCATCAACCCGCTCGACCCCTCGGTGAGGCGCGAGCCGCTGCCCGATTATCGCGAGGACGAGGGCCGGCCGCTGCCGCGCGCAAGCTTCACCCCGTTCGAGGACAGTCCGCAACCGGCCGTCCCCTCTTCCACAGGTGCGTCGATCGGCGGCCATGTGCGCACCGCCCTCTCCATCGAACCGCGCGATGGCCGGCTCTGCATCTTCATGCCGCCGACGGTGACGCTGGAGGAATATCTGGACCTGATCGCCTCGGCCGAGCGCGCTGCCGAAAAACTCGGTCTGCCGGTCCATATCGAGGGCTATCCGCCGCCGCATGACGAGCGCATCAACGTTATCCGCGTCGCGCCCGATCCGGGCGTCATCGAGGTCAACGTTCATCCGGCAGCGAACTGGAAGGAATGCGTGGAGACCACGACGGCGCTCTACGAGGAGGCACGCCAGTCGCGCCTCGGCGCCGACAAGTTCATGATCGACGGCCGCCACACCGGCACCGGCGGCGGCAACCACGTGGTTGTCGGCGGCGCCAATCCCGGCGACAGTCCGTTCCTGCGCCGGCCGGACCTTTTGAAGAGCGTGGTCCTGCACTGGCAGCGCCACCCCTCGCTCTCCTATCTGTTCTCGAGCCTGTTCATCGGCCCTACGAGCCAGGCGCCGCGCATCGACGAGGCGCGCCACGACACGCTCTACGAACTCGAAATCGCGATGGCGCAGATCCCGCATCCGCAGTCCGGCTATCTGCCGCCGCTGCCGTGGCTGGTCGACCGACTGTTCCGCAATCTCCTGATCGACGTTACCGGCAACACCCACCGGGCCGAGATCTGCATCGACAAGATGTTCTCGCCCGACGGCCCAACCGGGCGGCTCGGCCTCGTAGAGTTCCGCGGCTTCGAAATGCCGCCGAATGCGCGCATGAACCTTGCCCAACAGCTTCTGGTTCGGGCCCTCCTCGCCCGCTTCTGGAAGAACCCGCTGGAAGGCAAGTTCGTGCGCTGGGGCACGGCGCTTGCCGATCGCTTCATGCTTCCGCATTTCATCTGGCAGGATTTCATGGACGTGCTGCAGGACCTGAAGCAAAACGGGCTGGAACTCCGCCCCGAATGGTTCGAAGCGCAGTTGCAGTTCCGCTTCCCGTTCTTCGGCGAGGTCGATTATGCCGGCAACCGGCTGGAGCTTCGCCAGGCACTGGAGCCCTGGCATGTGATGGGCGAACAGGGCGCGCCGGGCGGCACGGTGCGCTACGTCGATTCCTCGGTGGAACGCCTGCAGGTGCGCCTCGAAACGCAGGCGCCGGAACGCTTCATCGTCACCTGCAACGGCCGCAAGGTGCCGCTGAAGCCAACCGGCGAGAATGGCGTTTCGGTCGCAGGCGTCCGCTTCAAGGCCTGGCAGCCGGCCTCCGGCCTGCACCCCGTCCTGCCGGTCAACTCGCCGTTGACGTTTGACATTTACGACACATGGTCGGCAAGATCGGTGGGCGGTTGCCGATATCATGTTGCGCATCCGGGCGGGCGCAATTATGAGACCTTCCCGGTCAACAGCAATGAGGCCGAGGCACGGCGACTGGCGCGCTTCGAGGCGGCCGGGCACACCGTTGGCGGATACACCGTCTACAACGAAGGCCCGCAGGCGGAATTTCCGCTGACCCTCGACCTCAGACGCCCCGCCGGGCTCTGAATTTCGGCCAATCGGCCGGGGACTAATCATGTCCGCGCTTTTCTTGAAGCGCGGACATGCCTCATAATGCGACCAGCAGGAACCAGACCAGATGGCAGAAGCGAAGGCGGAGGCTTCCGCCGGCAGAGAGAGGGCGGAAGAAGCACGGGTCATTGAAACGGCCCTTGCCATGCGCACCGGGGATTACAAGCCCCTTCCCGGCGTTCCTGACGAGATGGTCGACGCCGATGGTAACGTGCGCCCTGTCTGGAAGGCCTTTCTCAATGCTGCATCCGGCCTGAAGGCGGCCGATCTTGCCGAACGCTTCGCCCGCGCCGACCGCTACCTGCGCGATGCCGGTGTTTTCTACCGGGCCTATGATGGGCAGGACGATGCCCGCGCATGGCCCTTTTCACACATCCCCGTCATCATCGACGACAAGGAATGGCAGGGCCTCGCCGAGGGGCTCAAGCAGCGGGCGGACCTGCTCGAAGCGATGATGGCCGATTTCTACGGCGAGAACCGGCTCGTCGCCGAAGGCTTCATCCCGCCCGCCCTCGTCGCCTCCAACAGCGAATTCCTGCGTCCGCTGGTCGGCGTCACACCACCCGGCGGCCATTTCCTGCATTTCGTATCCTTCGAGGTCGGCCGCGGTCCGGACGGCAACTGGTGGGTGCTCGCCGATCGGGCCCAGGCGCCCTCGGGTGCCGGCTTCGCGCTCGAAAACCGCGTCGCCGCCTCGCGCGCCTTTTCCGGCATCTATGGCGAGATGCATGTGCGCCGTGTCGCCTCCTTCTTCGGCGCCTTCCGCGAGGCGCTGCAATCCGATGCGCTCGGCGGCGAGGGCCGGATCGGCGTTCTGACCCCGGGCCCGGCGAACGAAACCTATTACGAACACGCCTATATCGCCCGCTATCTCGGTATTTCGCTGCTCGAGGGCGAGGACCTGATGGTCGTCAACGACAAGGTCATGGTGCGCACCGTTGCCGGCCCGATGCCGGTGAGCGTGCTCTGGCGTCGCCTTGACGCAAGCTTCACCGACCCGCTTGAACTCAATCCGAACTCGCGGATCGGCACGCCCGGCATCGTCTCGGCCATTCGCGCCGGCAATCTCACCATGGTCAATGCACTCGGCTCCGGCATCGTCGAGACACGCGCTCTTCTTGCTTTCCTGCCGGCGGTCTCCCGCAGGCTGCTGAACGAGGACCTGAAAATCCCGTCGATCGCCACCTGGTGGTGCGGGCAGGAGGCGGAACGTCAGCACGTCGCCGCCAATCTCGACGAGATGCTGATCGGCCCGGCCTATTCGCGCATGCCGTTCTTCGATGATTCCGGCCAGTCGTTTACCGGCGAGAAGCTCGGCAAGCGTCGTCCGGGCGCGGTCGAACGCTGGCTCGAGCGGCGCGGGCCGTTCCTTGTCGGGCAGGAAGCGGTGAAGCTCTCGACGGCCCCCGCCTTCGTCGACGGCAAGCTTACCCCGCATCCCTTTTCGCTGCGCGTCTTCGCCGCCCGCACGCGCGATGGCTGGACCATCATGCCGGGCGGCTTTGCCCGCATCGGCTCATCGGACGATGTTGCCGCGATTGCGATGCAGCAGGGCGGTCGCGCCGCCGATGTCTGGGTCGTATCCGAAACGCCGGTCGGCAAGCCGACGCTGCTGACGCGTGAAAGCCGGGTGCCGCGCAACAAGCCCGCCAACCTGCCGAGCCGGGCCGCCGACAACCTGTTCTGGCTCGGCCGCTATATCGAGCGCGCGGAAGGCAATCTGCGCATCCTGCGCGCCTGGCACAGCCGTTTCGCCGAATCCGACGACCGGTCGCAGATACTGCTCGCCCGTGTCGAGGCCTATCTCGACCAGATCGGCATCGACCTCACCGAGGCCGCCCTGCCCCAGAGCCTGCTGCAGGACATCGACAGCGCCGTCTATTCGGCCGGCAATATCCGCGACCGGTTCTCTCCCGATGGCTGGCTGGCGCTCAACGACCTTTCCAAGACCACGCGTCGTTTCGTCGACGTGGTCAAACCGGGTGATGACGCCGCCCACGCGATCACCGTTCTGCTGCGCAAGCTCGCGGGCTTTGCAGGTCTGGTGCACGAAAACATGTACAGATCGACGGGCTGGCGGTTCCTTTCCATCGGCCGCTATCTCGAACGCGGCCTGCACATGACGCGACTTCTCGGCGAGCTTTCCGGCGAGGATGCGCCCGACGGCGCCTTCGACATCCTGCTCGAGATCGCCGACAACGTCATGACCCACCGCCGGCACTACAACGTCAACACCGACCGGCTGACGATCACCGACCTTCTGGCGCTCGATCCGCAGAACCCGCGCTCGGTGCTGTTCCAACTCAATGAGATGCTGGCGGAGGTGGAGAAGCTGCCGGACCGCGAGCGCCACGTGCTGATGTCGCCGCTCCACCGTGAGACGATGCGGGTGCAGGCGGGACTTGCGGTTATGACGGCGAACTCGATCTCGACCGATTTCTATGTGACGCTCGAGCGCGACTTCGAAGCGCTGTCCGACTGTCTTGCGCAAAGCTATCTGTGAGGGACCGATGCTCTACGATCTCTCCCTGAAGATGGAATACAACTACGACACGCCGGCCCAGCTTGCGCGCCATATCACCCGCGTCCTGCCGCTTGCCGCGAGCAGTCGCCAGCGGCTGATCGCCGGTCATGTGTCGTTCGATCCACGCCCCGACGAGCAACACGGCTTTACCGATTTCTTTGGCCACCCTGCCATCGCCACGCTGGTCAATCCGCCGCATCAGCGCTTTGCGATCATGATGAAGGCCAGGGTTCAGGTGGAGGCGCCGCACACCGCACTGGAATTCGCCCCCGAGCTCGAGCAGTTGCGCGCGGAATATGCCCGCGTGCTCGACGTCGGCCGCAACTCGCCGCACCATTTCCTCGGCCCGAGCCCGCGCATCGGGCTCGATCGAAAGATCGGCGCCTACGGCCATTCGGTGATCCGGGAGGGCATGAACGTCAACCAGATCGCGACGGCGATCTGCGCAAAGATCTTCACCGATTTCAGCTATGACGACGAGGCGACGACGGTCGACAGCACGCCCTCTGAAGCCTTTGCGCTGAAGCGCGGCGTGTGCCAGGATTTTGCCCATGTGATGATCTCAGCGCTCAGAATGGTCGGCATTCCGGCCGGCTATGTCAGCGGCTTCCTGCGCACCATCCCGCCCGCCGGCCAGCCGCGGCTGGAAGGTGCGGATGCGATGCATGCCTGGGTGCGAGTCTGGTGCGGCAACGCCATCGGCTGGGCGGAGTTCGATCCGACCAACAACATGCAGGCCGGCTCCGATCACATCGTCGTCGCCTATGGCCGCGATTACGGCGATGTCGCCCCCGTCCTCGGCATGCTGAAGACCTATGGCGAACACCAGGCGACCCAGGCGGTCGACGTCGTCCCGGTCTGAGCCGCCATTTTTCCGCCGGGTTGAAGGTATCAGGCTGCGAGCGCTCGTTGCGTGGCGAAGAATTTCGCGCGCCATTCGATCACTTTGTTGCAAGTGCGTCATATCAGTGCATAAACTAGCCTCCATAAGACGCACATGCCGGCCGTTCCGAAAGGAAAGGACCAAGTTTTAACCGCTCAACAGACGCCATCCTCCCAGCCCTTGATTGACGGAACCAACCCATGAGCATAGTGACGAATCCCGATCTGCCTTTGCCGCCGCCGCGCTTCACCGATGCCGAACATCTGGCTTCGTCGATCATCGAGAAGCTGACCTATCAGGTTGGCAAGAACTCTATCGTCGCCCAGCCCCATGACTGGCTTCGTGCCATTATCCTGGCCATCCGCGACCGGATCATCGACAACTGGATGGAATCGACGACGCGCACCTATGAGGCTGGCTCCAAACGCGTCTACTATCTGTCGCTGGAATTCCTCATCGGCCGGCTGCTCCGGGATTCGATCTCCAATCTGGAGCTCGTCGACCAGATCAACGAGGCCATGGGCAAGCTCGGCGTCGATCTTGCGGAAATCGCCCAGCTCGAGCCGGATGCGGCACTCGGCAATGGCGGCCTCGGCCGTCTGGCGGCCTGTTTCATGGAGAGTATGGCCACCGTCGACATTCCCGCCTACGGCTACGGCATCCGCTACGTCAACGGCCTGTTCCGTCAGGAAATCGCCGACGGCTGGCAGGTGGAACTGCCGGAAAACTGGCTGGCCCATGGCAATCCCTGGGAATTCCATCGCCGCGAAAGCAGCTATGAGATCTATTTCGGCGGCAAGGTCGACATCATCGAGCAGCGCGGCGCCGAACCCAAATACGTCTGGAAGCCGGCCGAGCGGATGATGGCGGAAGCCTATGACACCCCTGTCGTCGGCTGGCGCGCCAACCGCGTCAACACGCTGAGGCTCTGGTCCGCCGAGCCGATCGACCCGATCCTCCTCGACAAGTTCAACGCCGGCGACCATATCGGTGCGCTGCAGGAAAGCACCAAGGCGGAAACGCTCACCCGCGTTCTCTACCCCGCCGATGCCAATCCGGCCGGCCAGGAACTGCGCCTCAGGCAGGAATATTTCTTCTCCTCCGCCTCGCTGCAGGACATCTTGCGCCGCCATATGCAGCAGTTCAACGACATCAAGCTGCTGCCGGAAAAGGTTGCGATCCACCTGAACGATACGCATCCGGCCGTCTCCGTCATCGAGATGATGCGCCTTCTGATCGACATCTACGGTGTCGAATTCGACGAGGCCTGGGAACTGACGGTCGCGACCTTCGGCTACACCAACCACACGCTGCTGCCGGAAGCGCTGGAAACCTGGCCGGTTCCGCTGTTCGAGCGGCTGTTCCCGCGCCACATGCAGCTGATCTATGCCGTCAATGCCAAGATCCTGCTGCACGCCCGCAAGGAGGCCGGCGCCAGCGACGAGGCGATCCGCCAGATCTCGCTGATCGACGAGGGCGGCGAACGGCGCGTGCGCATGGGCAATATCGCCTTCCTCGGCTCGCACTCGATCAACGGCGTCTCGGCGTTGCATACCGAGCTGATGAAGGACACGGTGTTCTACAATCTTCACCGCCTTCATCCCGACCGCATCAACAACAAGACCAACGGCATTACGCCGCGCCGCTGGCTGAAGGAATGCAATCCGAAACTCACCGCGCTGATCCGTGAAACGATCGGCGATGACTTCCTCGACGATGCCGAGAAGCTGCAGGCGCTCAACGACGTCGCCGAGGATTCAAGCTTCCAGGAGCGTTTCGAGGCCGTCAAGCGCGAGAACAAGGTCCGCCTTTCCAACCTCGTCGGCGAGCGGCTCGGAACCCGGATCGATCCGAACGCGATGTTCGACATCCAGATCAAGCGCATCCACGAATACAAGCGCCAACTCCTCAACATCATCGAGGCTGTCGCGCTCTACGACCAGATCCGCTCGCATCCGGAAATGGACTGGGTACCGCGCGTCAAATTCTTCGCCGGCAAGGCGGCGCCGAGCTATCACAACGCCAAGCTGATCATCAAGCTTGCCAATGACGTCGCCCGCGTGATCAACAACGACCCGTCGGTGCGCGGTCTTCTGAAGATCATCTTCGTGCCGAACTACAATGTCTCGACCGCCGAGGTGATGATCCCGGCCGCCGACCTGTCGGAGCAGATTTCGACGGCCGGCATGGAGGCATCCGGCACCGGCAACATGAAGTTCGCGATCAACGGCGCGCTGACCATCGGCACGCTTGACGGCGCCAATGTCGAGATGCGCGACTGGGTCGGTGCGGAAAACATCGTGATCTTCGGCCTGACCGCCGACGAGGTCGATGAAGCGCGTGCCAAGGGCCACAATCCGCGCGAGATCATCGAGGGTTCGAAGGAGCTGTCGCAGGCGCTCTCGGCGATCTCCTCCGGCGTGTTCTCGCATGACGATCCCGGCCGCTATACCGAGCTTGTCGGCGGGCTTTACGACCACGACTGGTTCATGGTCGCAGCCGACTTCGACGCCTATGCCGCCGCGCAACGTGAGGTGGATGCGATCTGGAACGATAAACCCGCCTGGAACGTTAAAGCCATTAGAAACACAGCCCGCATGGGATGGTTCTCGTCCGACAGGGCCATCAGGGAGTACGCGCGGGATATCTGGAGAGTTTAAATGAAAAAGCCGGAAACGGTCGACCCGGACAGGAGCCCGGACGACGCCCCGGCCAGGGGGGATATCGAAGCCATCCTGAACGCGACGCATGGCGACGCGTTCTCGGTCCTTGGAATCCAGAACATCGGCGGCGCCCATGCCGCGCGGTGCTTCATCCCGGGCGCGGAAACCGCCGAGGCGTTCGACCTCGAAGGTCAATCCCTCGGCAAGCTGCGCATGGTCGACGAGGCCGGGTTCTTCTCCGGCATCGTGAATGTCGAGGGCTTCGTTCCCGTCCGCTATCGCGCCACCCGCGGCAGTGATGAATGGTGGGTGACGGATCCCTACAGCTTCTGGCCGGTGCTCGGTCCGATGGACGATTATTTCGTCCGCGAGGGCTCTCATTTGCGGCTGTTCGACAAGCTCGGCGCCCATCCGATGACGCATCAGGAGGTGGAAGGATTTCACTTCGCCGTCTGGGCGCCGAACGCCCGCCGGGTGTCCGTCGTCGGCAGCTTCAACGGCTGGGACGGCCGCCGCCACATGATGCGGTTGCGCCGCGATTCCGGTGTCTGGGAAATCTTCGCCCCCGGCGTCGAGGCCGGACAGCCCTACAAGTTCGAGATCATCGGCGCGGACGGCAAGCTGCTGCCGCTGAAGGCCGACCCCTTTGCCCGCCGCAGCGAGCTTCGCCCGCAGACGGCATCCATCACGGCGCCCGAACTCGAGCAGGAATGGGATGACGAGGCCCATATCGAGGCTTGGGCATCGACCGACAAGCGCCGCAAGCCGATGGCGATCTATGAGGTCCATGCCGGATCATGGCAGCGCGCCGACGACGGTTCATTCCTATCGTGGGATGAACTCGCCGACCGGCTGATCCCCTATTGCGTCGATATGGGTTTTACCCATATCGAGCTGCTACCGATTTCCGAATATCCCTACGACCCTTCCTGGGGCTACCAGACCACAGGTCTTTATGCGCCGACTGCCCGTTTCGGCGAGCCGGAGGGTTTTGCCCGTTTCGTCAATGGCTGCCACAAGGTCGGCATTGGCGTCATCCTCGACTGGGTGCCGGCCCACTTCCCGACCGACGAACACGGGCTGAGAAACTTCGACGGCACGGCGCTTTACGAGCATGCCGATCCGCGCCAGGGCTTCCATCCCGACTGGAATACGGCGATCTACAATTTCGGCCGCACCGAGGTTGCCTCCTTCCTGCTGAACAACGCCATCTACTGGGGCGAGAAATTCCATGTCGACGGCCTGCGCGTCGATGCGGTCGCCTCGATGCTCTACCTCGACTATTCCCGCAAGCACGGCGAATGGGTGCCGAACGAGTACGGTGGCAATGCCAACCTCGCGGCGGTGCGATTCATCCAGGAAACCAACAAGGCCGTCTACGCGCAACAGTCGCAGATGATGACGATCGCCGAAGAGTCGACTTCGTGGCCGAAGGTTTCCCAACCGGTGCATGAGGGCGGCCTCGGCTTCGGCTTCAAGTGGAACATGGGCTTCATGCATGACACGCTGAGTTATTTCTCGCGCGAGCCAATCTTCCGCAAGCACCACCACCAGGAAATCACCTTCGGCATGCTCTATGCCTTTTCGGAAAACTATGTGCTGCCGCTCTCCCATGATGAGGTGGTGCACGGCAAGGGTTCGCTGATTGCCAAGATGGCCGGCGACGACTGGCAGAAATTCGCCAATCTTCGCGCCTATTACGCCTTCATGTGGGCCTATCCGGGCAAGAAGCTCCTGTTCATGGGCCAGGAATTCGCCCAGTGGAGCGAATGGAGCGAGGCCCGCGGACTCGACTGGAACCTGCTCCAGTACCACACCCACGAGGGCGTTCGCCGGCTGGTGCGCGACCTCAACTTCGCCTACAGGGCGAAACCCGCCCTTCATGCGCGCGATTGCGAGCCGGAAGGTTTCGAGTGGATCATCGTCGACGATCAGGACAACTCTGTCTTTGCCTGGCAGCGCAAGGCTCCGGGCGAAAAGCCGGTTGTCGTCGTCTGCAATTTCACGCCGGTCCCGCGCGAGGGCTACCACGTACCCCTGCCGAAGGCGGGCGTCTGGCGCGAAATCCTGAATACCGACGCGGAGATCTACGGCGGCAGCGGCAAGGGCAATGGCGGGCGCGTGCGCGCCGACGTCCACGGCCATGGCGGGATTTCCGCCGCGCTGATCCTGCCACCGCTGGCAACCATCATGCTCGAACCGGAAGACTGAGAGGGAGGGAAGGATGAATAGCAGAGTTGGACATCCCCTGGCGCGCGACGCCATGGCCTATGTGCTTGCGGGCGGGCGTGGCAGCCGCCTCAAGGAACTGACCGATACCCGCGCCAAGCCCGCCGTCTATTTCGGCGGCAAGACGCGCATCATCGACTTCGCGCTGTCGAACGCGCTCAATTCCGGCATCCGCCGTATTGGCGTGGCGACACAGTACAAGGCGCATTCGCTGATCCGCCACCTGCATCAGGGATGGAACTTCTTTCGGCCGGAGCGAAACGAAAGCTTCGACGTGCTGCCCGCATCGCAGCGCGTTTCGGAAACACAGTGGTATGAGGGCACGGCCGACGCCGTCTACCAGAACATCGACATCATCGAGTCCTATGCGCCGGAATACATGATCATCCTGGCCGGCGATCATATCTACAAGATGGACTACGAGCAGATGCTGCAGCAGCACGTCAACGAGGGGGCCGACATCACCATCGGCTGCCTCGAAGTGCCTGTGGAGGAGGCCAAGGGCTTCGGCGTCATGCATGTCGATGCCAGTGACAGGATCGTCGATTTCGTCGAGAAGCCGGCCAATCCGCCGGGCATTCCCGGCAATGAAAGCATGTCGCTCGCCTCGATGGGCATCTATGTCTTCAAGACGAAATTCCTGTTCGACTGCCTGATCCGCGACGCCGCCGATCCGACTTCCAGCCGCGACTTCGGCAAGGATATCGTTCCCTACATTGTCAAGAACGGCAAGGCCGTCGCCCACCGCTTCTCCAAGAGCTGTGTCAGGGCGTCGAACGAGGAAGAGTCCTACTGGCGCGATGTCGGCACGATCGATGCCTACTGGCAGGCCAATATCGACCTCACCGCCGTCGTTCCCGACCTCGACATCTATGACAAGTCCTGGCCGATCTGGTCCTATTCGGAAGTCACACCGCCGGCGAAGTTCGTGCATGACGATGAAAACCGTCGTGGCTCGGCGATCTCCTCGGTGGTTTCCGGCGATTGCATCATTTCCGGCTCGCAGCTCTACAAGAGCCTGCTCTTTACCGGCGTGCGCGCCAATTCCTATTCCCGCCTCGAAGGCGCCGTGATCCTGCCGCAGGTTTACATCGGCCGCCACGCGCGGCTTCGAAACGTGATCATTGACCACGGCGTGCGCATTCCCGAAGGCCTCGTCGTCGGCGAGGATCCCGAACACGACGCAAGGCGTTTCCGCCGTTCGGAAGGCGGCATCTGCCTCATCACACAGGCCATGATAGACAAACTGGATAACTGACACATGAAGGTTCTTTCCGTCGCATCGGAAATCTACCCGCTGATCAAGACCGGGGGGCTTGCCGATGTCGCAGGCGCGCTGCCGCTTGCGCTGCAGGGGCTCGGCATTGAAACCCGCACGCTCGTTCCCGGCTATCCGGCGGTGATGAAGGCCGTTGCCGACAAGGCGGTCAAGCTGCACGACTTCCCGAACCTTCTGGGCGAGCCGGCCACACTGCTCGCCGCCAAGCATGCAGGCCTCGATCTGTTGATCCTCGACGCTCCGGCCTATTTCGGCCGGATGGGCAACCCCTACAATGCCCCGCATGGCGAGGGCTATTCCGACAACTGGCGACGCTTCGCGGCACTGTCGAAGGCCGGCGCCGAGATCGCCGGTGGCACGCTTTCAGACTGGCGCCCGGACATCGTCCACACCCACGACTGGCAGGCGGCGATGACCACGGTCTTCATGCGCTATGCCGAGACGCCGGAAGTGCCATCGATCCTCACCATCCACAACATCGCCTTCCAGGGCAATTTCGATGCCGGCATATTCCCCTGGCTTGGCCTGCCCTCGCACGCGCTCGCGGTCGACGGCATCGAGTATTACGGCCGCATCGGCTACCTCAAGGGCGGCCTGCAGACGGCCTGGGCGGTCTCCACCGTCAGCCCGACCTATGCCCGCGAAATCGAAACACCGCAGTTCGGCATGGGGCTTGAGGGACTGATATCGGCTCGCGCCCATACCGTTCACGGCATCGTCAACGGCATCGACACCGATGTCTGGGACCCGGAGACCGACGAGACGATCGCGCGCCGCTTCACCGCGAGCAAGCTTCGCCTGCGCGATGACAACCGCATCCGGCTTTGCGAGAATTTCGGCCTCGACAATGACGATAGCCCGATCTTCTCCGTCGTCTCCCGCCTCACCTGGCAGAAGGGCATGGATCTGCTTGCCGAGGCCGTGGACGCTCTGGTCGCCATGGGCGGCAAGCTCGCCGTGCTCGGCTCTGGCGACTACAATCTCGAGCAGGCCTTCCTCGATGCGGTGCGCCGCCATCCGGGCCGCGTCGGCACCGTCATCGGTTACGACGAGACGCTCTCGCACATGCAACAGGCGGGTGCCGATGCCATTCTCATCCCGTCGCGCTTCGAGCCCTGCGGCCTGACCCAGCTTTACGCCCTGCGCTATGGCTGCGTGCCCGTCGTGGCCCGCACCGGCGGCCTCGCCGATACCGTCGTCGATGCCAATCCGGCGGCCCTTGCCAGCAAGTCGGCCACCGGCATCCAGTTCTCGCCGGTCGAGACCTGGTCCCTCATCCATGCCATCCGCCGCACCATCGACCTCTACAACGACAAGAAGATCTGGCTGCAGATGCAGAAACAGGGCATGAAGAGCGATGTCTCCTGGGATGCCAGCGCCGCCCGTTACGCCGACCTTTATTCGAAACTTCAGCTGATGGCCAAGTAAGATGACCACGATCGCGACCACGCCCTTTGACGACCAGAAGCCCGGCACATCCGGCCTGCGCAAGAAAGTGCCGGTATTCTCCCAGCCGCACTATGCGGAAAACTTCATCCAGTCTGTATTCGACAGCCTCGATGACTATGCCGGCAAGACGCTGGTGATCGGTGGCGACGGCCGCTATCTGAACCGCACCGTGATCCAGACCGCGATCAAGATGGCGGCTGCCAACGGCTTCGGCAAGGTGATGGTCGGCAAGGGCGGCATCCTGTCGACGCCGGCCGCATCCAACATGATCCGCAAGTATCAGGCTTTCGGTGGCATCATCCTGTCGGCAAGCCACAATCCCGGCGGCCCGAACGAGGATTTCGGCATCAAGTACAACACCGGCAATGGCGGCCCGGCCCCGGAAAAGATCACAGACGCGATCTTCGAGCGCTCCAAGCTGATCGACCGCTACCGGATATCCGAAGCCCCAGACGTCCCGCTTGACGAGATCGGCATCTATACGGTCGACGACATGGAGGTCGAGGTCTTCGACCCGGTCGCCGACTATGCCGAACTGATGGAAGAGCTGTTCGACTTCGACACGATCCGCACCTTCCTCGCCAACGGTTTCGAGATCGCCTTTGACGCCATGAGCGCGGTGACCGGGCCTTACGCCAAGGAAATTCTCGAAAACCGCCTCGGCGCGCCCGAAGGCACCGTCCGCAATTTCACGCCGCTTGAGGATTTCGGCGGGCATCACCCGGACCCGAACCTGGTCCATGCCAAGGAACTCTATGACGAGGTGATGAGCGAGGGCGGACCCGCCTTCGGCGCCGCCTCCGACGGCGACGGCGACCGCAACATGGTGGTCGGCAAGGGCATCTTCATCACGCCCTCCGACAGTCTCGCCGTGCTCGCCGCCAACGCCCATCTGGCACCCGCCTACAAGGGTGGCCTTGCCGGGATCGCTCGTTCGATGCCGACGAGCCAGGCCGCCGACCGTGTCGCCGAAAAGCTCGGCATCGGCGCCTACGAGACGCCGACCGGCTGGAAGTTCTTCGGCAACCTGCTCGACGCCGGCAAGGCAACGCTTTGCGGCGAGGAAAGCTTTGGCACGGGCTCCAACCATGTGCGCGAGAAAGACGGGCTCTGGGCCGTGCTGCTCTGGCTCAACATCCTCGCCATGCGTGGCGAGAGCGCCTATGACATCGTCAAGTCGCACTGGGCCGAATATGGCCGCAACTACTACTCGCGCCACGACTATGAAGGCATAGACACGGACGCCGCCAACGGCCTGATGGATGCGCTGCGCGACAAGCTCGAAACCCTGCCCGGAACCACGTTCGGCGAACTCACGGTCGCCGAGGCCGATGATTTCGCCTATCACGATCCGGTCGATGGGTCCGTATCAAAGAAACAGGGCGTTCGGATCATGTTCGAAAGCGGCTCCCGCGTGGTCTTCCGCCTGTCGGGCACCGGCACCTCGGGCGCGACGTTGCGCGTCTATCTCGAACACTACGAGCCCGATCCGGCCAAACACGATCAGGACACGCAGGAAACGCTTGCCGAGCTGATTGCCTATGCCGAGCATATCGCCGGGATCGTCGCCCGCACCGGACGGACCGAACCAACCGTCATCACCTGAGAAGCGTATGACCAGCAGTCGAGACAAAACGCCCGGTGTGAGGGTTTCAGACCGGGGCGTCGAATTTTCCGTGTATTCGGAAAACGCCTCCGGCATGGAGCTCTGCCTGTTCGACACGGCCGGCACGGAAACCGCGCGCCTGCCGATGGCGCATGAGCGCGGATCGCTGTTCTCGCTCTTCGTCGACGGACTGAAGCCGGGCCAGCGCTACGGTTACCGCGCCTATGGTCCGTGGGAGCCGATGCGCGGGCAATGGTTCGACCCCGCCAAGCTTCTCGTCGACCCCTATGCGCGGGAAATCGACCGGCCTTATGTCTTCGACGACAAGCTTCTGGAATTCGGCGTCGACACCGCCGACATCGTGCCGAGGGCGATCGTCGTTGCCGATGCGCCCACCGCGCCCGGCCATATTCCCTTTCCCGATGGCGGCCTGATCTACGAGGCGAACATCAAGGCGTTGACGATGCTCAACCCGCACGTTCCCGAGAGCGTTCGCGGCACCGTCGCGGCGCTCGGCCATCCCGCCGTCATCGAACATCTTCAGACGCTCGGCGTCGATGCGATCGAGCTGATGCCGGTCACCGCCTGGATCGACGAGCGCCACCTGAAGCCGCTCGGGCTCACCAATTCCTGGGGGTACAACCCGGTCACTTTCATGGCGCTCGACCCGCGGCTCTGCCCCGGTGGCTTTGCCGAACTGCGCGGCGCGGTCGAGGCCCTGCACGCGGCCGGCATTGGGGTGATCCTCGATCTCGTCTTCAACCACACCGGCGAAAGCGACCAGTTCGGCGGCGTGCTCAGCCTGCGCGGCCTCGACAGTCGCACCTATTATCGCCATGCGGCGGACGACCCATCGGTGCTGATCAATGACACCGGCTGCGGCAACACGGTCGCCTGCGATCATCCGGTCGTCCGCGAGCTGATCCTCGACAGCCTGCGCACCTTCGTCACCCAGGCCGGCATTGATGGCTTCCGCTTCGATCTGGCACCGATCCTCGGCCGCACAGCGCAAGGCTTCGACACTCATGCCGAAACGCTGTCAGCGATCCTCACCGACCCGGTGCTGAAGGACCGCACGATGATTGCGGAGCCTTGGGACATCGGTCCGGGCGGCTATCAGCTCGGCCATTTCCCAGCGCCCTTCCTCGAGTGGAACGACCGGGCGCGCGATGACCTGCGCCGTTTCTGGCGCGGCGACGAATATCTGACCGGCCGGCTTGCCGACGCGCTTTCCGGCTCGTCGCACATCTTCTCGGTGCGCGATGCGCATGTGACGCGCTCGGTGAACTTCATTGCCGCCCATGACGGCTTCTCGCTTACCGACATCACCGCCTACGTGCACAAGCACAACGGCCCGAACGGCGAGAACAACCGCGACGGCCACGACGAGAACTATTCCTGGAACAACGGTATTGAGGGTGAGACGGACAATCCCGTCGTTCTGGAGCGGCGCAAGCAGGATGCGAAGGCACTGCTTGCCTCGCTCTTTGCCAGCCGCGGCGCGATCATGCTGAAGGCCGGCGACGAAGGCGGGCACAGCCAGAAGGGCAACAACAACGCCTATTGCCAGGACAACGAGACCACCTGGCTCGACTGGAAGATGCTGGATTACGAGCTGATCGAGTATACCGCCATGCTCTCGGAAATGCGCAAGCGTTTCTCGGTATTTTCGGAGACCGAGTTCTTCGCCACCGGCGAGGTCGAATGGCTGAGGCCGGACGGCCAGGCGATGGCTGTCGCCGACTGGGAAGCTCCGCGATGCGACTGCCTCAGCGTCGTGCTTGACACCGAAGACCGGACCGCCGGCTACCGGACCCGGCTTGCGGTGCTGATCAACCGTTCGCACGAGGATGCGATCTTCACCCTGCCGGAGCGCGACGATCACGGCTGGCACATGGTTGTCGGCGAAAAGCAGGGCGCGGTCGACATCGCCCTTGCACCGAGATCGGTATCGTTTTATGCGGAGAAGCTTTCTGAAAACGGCTCGTGGACGGGCCTCGGGGCCGATGCGGCGGCACTCCACAGGGGAAACTGAAAGACAGCCATGCCCATCGAGATTTCGCTTTCCGACGTGAAGGGGTTCGTCGGCCATGAGGTCGGTGTGTCGCGCTGGTTCACCGTCGACCAGTCGATGATCGACACCTTCGCCAATGCAACCCTGGATCACCAGTTCATCCACACCGACCCGGAGCGCGCCCGCGCCGAAACGCCGTTCGGCGGCACCATCGCCCACGGTTTCCTGACGCTCTCGCTGCTGTCGGCGATGAACTTCGATTGCGTGCCGAAGGTCCGCGAACAGACCATGGGCATCAATTTCGGCTTCGACAAGGTGCGCTTCATGACGCCGGTGAAGAGCGGCGCGCAGGTGCGCGGCCATTTTGTGCTGAAGGACGCCCGCTTCCGGGGCGCCGAACTGCTCGCCATCAACTATGCCGTCAGCGTCGAGATCGAGGGCGAGCGCAAGCCGGCCCTCACCGCCGACTGGATCACGCTCATCCAGTTCGACGCCGCCGACCGCCCGGAAACGGTGTAGCCATGGTCGCCAACGTTGCAATCCGTGCGGCCTTCGAACGGCAGGCGCGGGCCTGCGACGACCTCGGCTCTCCCTTCACCGCCCGTCTCTGCCGGCTTGCCGCCGACCAACTCTCGGGACCCGGCGAAATCGCCTCGCTTGTCGAAGCCTGGCCGGAAACCCGCGTCGTGGCGGATGCGCTGGCGCTGCGTTTCTGCGGCGCATTGCATGCGTTGAAACGGCAGGGTTATGCGCCGCTTGCCGCCGTCTACCCGCCGCAACAGGCCGATGACGGAAGCCTGTGGCAGGCTGTCGAACAGGCGCTTTCGCAACATCATGGCTTCATCGCCACCCGCATGGAATCCGCGCCGCAGACGAACGAAGTGCGCCGCTCCGCAGCACTTTTTCCCGCCTTTGCCGCTATCGCCGCACGCTTCCCAGGCAAGCCGCTGATCCTGTCCGAGGTCGGCGCCTCAGCCGGGCTCAATCTGTTGTGGGACCGTTTCGGCTACCGGTTCGATGGCACGGACTATCTCCCGGCTTCGGGAGAAGCACCGTTCACGACCGCGCCCGACTGGTCTGGCCCGCTGCCGCCGCATGCCGCAATCACCGTAAAAGAGCGTGCAGGCTGCGACCTCAATCCGCTTAGCGCCCAAAGTCCCGAAGATTGTGAACGCCTGCTGTCCTATATCTGGGCCGATCAGGCGGACCGGCTGGAAAGGACCGAAAAGGCCCTTCAGCTCGCCCGCGAAACCGACATCACCGTCGAGAAGGCCGACGCCGTTTCGTGGCTTGATGAGCGGCTTGCAGCACCGCGCAGTGGCGCCGTTCATGTCGTCTATCACACCATCGCCTGGCAATATCTGCCGGACCACGCTCAGCGGGAGGGCCTGCGGCTGATCGCCGAGGCCGGCGCGCGCGCCGGCGAAGACGCACCGCTCTGCCATCTCGCCATGGAAGCCGATAACGCCGGCCGGGGTGCGGGATTGACGCTCACGGTTTGGCCGGACGGCGAGACCCACGCCCTCGGGCGCGCCGATTTTCACGGTCGCTGGGTCGAGTGGCAGGGGCTGGCATAGACCAGTGCTCTCAGGCGATGAGTGTCAGAACGCCGCGTCCTTCGCACCCTGATCAAGCAGGGCAAAGACGTAAGGGGCGAACGAGCGCCAGCATTCCACGCGAAAGGTGTTTTCGTCCTTGCGGTAGAGCACGATCTCGGCCTTGCCCAGCACGGTGCGGGTGACCTTGCCGACGGGGAATTTTTCCAGTCGCAGGTCGAGCGGGCTGCCCGCATTGAGCGTTGCCACCGCGCCCGGGCCATCGACCATGATCGCGACATTGCGATGGGAGATATCGACCGCGGAATAGGGCGCGGCTGCGGGGCCGAGAGCCTCGCCGAGATCGCCGCCGACCTCGTCGATCACCAGCCATTCGTCCGGGCCGAGCCAGAAGGCATAACGGCCATCGCCACGCGTCGCCGTCAGCGGCACGGTCGGCAGGCTGATGTCGAGCATGCCCGAAAGGCCTGCAACAGCCGCCTCGCCAGCCCGCAGAGAGAGCCGGCTCGCCGGGCCGGCCACGACCAGCCGGGCAAGCCCGGAACCGCCATAGACACCTTCGAGTGGCAGAGCGCGTTGTTCAGCCATGGATGCGGGCTCCTTCCTTGTCATAGAATATCGGATCGACCACCTCGACGGCGATCGAGCGACCGGGCATCGGGACATAGAG
Source organism: Martelella endophytica (assembly GCF_000960975.1). Taxonomy (NCBI): domain Bacteria; kingdom Pseudomonadati; phylum Pseudomonadota; class Alphaproteobacteria; order Hyphomicrobiales; family Aurantimonadaceae; genus Martelella; species Martelella endophytica. Next base: position 260,168 of record NZ_CP010803.1, read on the forward strand.
CGTCGTGCCCTTCAGCTGATGGCCATCCTTGACGACCGCCATGGCGATCCCGCTTTGCAGGTTCTCCGACCAGTAGGCCGAGGTGACGTGGCCGAGCATCGGCACCGGCTTTGCCGCATTCGCATCGGCAACGATCTGCGCGCCCTCCTCCAGCACCAGCCGAGGATTGTTCTTGACCGTCAGCCCGACGAGCTGCTTGCGGCCGCCGGCCACAAGGTCCGGGCGTTTCAGGCCGCGTATACCGACGAAATCGGCCTTCTTCTTCGACACCGCCCAGCCCATGCCAAGATCATAAGGGGTCACTGTGCCGTCAGTGTCCTGACCGACGACGATATACCCCTTCTCGGCGCGCAGCACATGCATGGTCTCGGTACCATAGGCACAGCCGCCAAGGCCCTGCGCCCGTTCGAAGATCGTCTCCCAGACGGCGGCGCCGTAATCGGCCGGCACATTGATCTCGAAGCCGAGTTCGCCCGTGAACGAGACCCGGAACAACCGCGCCGGGACGCCGCAGACCATGCATTCGGCGAGGCTCATATGCGGGAAGGCCTCGTTTGCAATATCGACGCCCTCGACAAACGGGGCGACGATCTCGCGCGCCTTCGGCCCCTGCACCGCAATCACCGCCCACTGCTCCGTGGTTGAGGTCAGCCAGACATTCAGATGCGGGAACTCGGTTTGCAGATAGTCTTCCATCAGATTCAGAACACGCGGCGCACCGCCGGTCGTCGTCGTCACATGGAAGCGGTCGTCGGCCAGCCTGCCGACGACACCGTCGTCATAGACATAGCCGTCCTCGCGCAGCATCAGGCCATAGCGGCACTTGCCGGGCTTCAGCGTCGACCAGGCGTTGGAATACATCAGGTTCATGAAGGCTTCGGCATCCGGGCCGACGACCTCGATCTTGCCGAGCGTCGAGGCATCGAACACCCCGGCCGCCTGCCGCGCCGTCCGGCATTCGCGGTTGACGGCATCCTCCTTGGTCTCGCCTGCGCGGGGAAAATACCAGGCACGCTTCCAGTTTCCGACATCCTCGAAGGCGGCGCCCTGCCTTTCCGCCCAATCATACATCGGCGTCTTGCGCGCCGGATCGAAGAGCTCGTCCCGCGAATGGCCGACCAGCGTGCCGAAGCTCACCGGCGTGAAAGGCTGGCGGAAGGTCGTGAGGCCCACTTCGGGGATCGGTCGGTCGAGCACTTCCGCCGCAATCGCTAGACCGTGCATGTTGGAAAGCTTGCCCTGATCGGAGGCCATGCCATTGGTGGTGAAGCGCTTGATGTGCTCGATCGAGGCCATGCCCTCATGCACGGCCTGACGGATATCCTTGGCGCAGACATCGTGCTGATAGTCGATGAAGGCCTTGGCGTGGCTTGCGGCGGTCTCGTCTTCGCCGAGCATGCCGCCGGTCCAGGCAAACTGGTTCTCGGCCGCAATCTCGGCAAAGCCGCCGCCTTCGGCAGCCGCCTCCGCCACCAGCGCCGCAATCGCGTCCGTGCCGTTGCAGGCGCCGACCGAGACTGCGTTCTGGACATGGGTGCCGGGCACGAAGCGTTCATGCTCGGCATCGAACACCAGCTTGCCGCGCGACTGCGAGAACAGGTGCACCGACGGCGTCCAGCCGGCCGAGGTGATCAGCGCGTCGATCGCGTAATCCCGCGTCCTGCCGCCATCCTTCGCCTTCACCCGCATGGACCTGACCCTGAGCCGCCCCCTGGTGCCGGTGACGGTGTGGTGAGTGAGAAGCTTGATGTCGAGCGCTTTCGCCATTTCGGCAAGGCCGGGGCCCGGCTCGGCACGGCTGTCGACGATCGCCACCACTTTCACGCCGGCCCGCTTCAGGTCGAACGCCGCCTCATAGGCGGAATCATGGGCGCAGTAGACGCCGACCCGCTCACCGACGGCAACGCCATAGTGATTGAGATAGAGCCGCGCGGCCGAGGCCAGCATGATACCCGGCCGGTCATTGGCCGGAAACACCATCGGCCGCTCGATGGCGCCGGTCGCAAGCACCACCTTTTCGGCGCGTACCTGCCAGAGCCGCTCGCGCGGCCCATCGGCCTTGGCACTCGGCAGATGATCGGTCAGCCGTTCGGCAAGCCCGAGGAAATTGTGATTGTAGTAGCCGAACGCTGTCGTGCGCGGCAGATAGCGGACATTCGGCATGCTTTCGAGCACGTTCAGCGTATCGATCGCCCACTGATAGCCCGGTTGGCCATCGATCGTGGTCTCGCTTTCATATTGCAGCGCCCCGCCCGGCTCAGGCTTCTCGTCGCAGAGGATGACGTCCTTGCCGGTACGTGCAGCCGACAGCGCGGCCGTCAGCCCGGCCAGACCGGCGCCGACCACCAGCACGTCGCAGTGGATATAGCGGCAGGCATAATGATCCGGATCCTCTTCCTTCGGCGCTTCCCCGAGGCCCGCCGCTCGGCGGATCGCCGGCTCATAGAGCTTGTGCCAGGCCGCACGCGGCCACATGAAGGTCTTGTAGTAGAAGCCGGCGATCAGGAACGGCGACAGGAAATCGTTGACCGCGCCAACATCGAAGGAGAGCGATGGCCAGCGGTTCTGCGAGCCCGCCTTCATGCCGTCGAACACCTCCTGCACCGGGCCGCGCACATTCGGCTGCCGCCTTGCGCTGTCGCGGGCGATATCGAATAGCGCGTTAGGCTCTTCCGAGCCCGCCGTCAGGAAGCCGCGCGGGCGGTGATACTTGTAGGAACGGCCGACAAGATGGATGCCGTTGGCGAGCAGTGCCGAAGCCAGCGTGTCGCCCTCGAGCGCAGTATAGGTCTTGCCGTCGAAGGAGAAACGGACGGTCTTTGCCGGCGTCAGCCGCCCCTTGCCGGCAATGCGGAACGCGCCGCTCATCGGCCTTCTCCCTGAAGTTCGGCAGGCTTCGGCTCGCCGGCCCTGTATGTCGCGACAAAACGATCGGTCACCGTATCGCGGGCGGCGTTGAAGAACCGGCCGCAGCCGCGGATATGGCGCCAGCGCTCGAAATGCAGGCCCTTCGGATTGCTGCGCATGAAGAAATAGTTGGCGAAATCCTCGTCGGAGATCTCGGCGATATTCTCCGGCCGGGCGATATGGGCCTCGCCGGCGGCGGCGAATTCCAGTTCGCTCCGCGCCTCACCACAATAGGGACAATGAATGAGCAGCATGGTTTCAGTTTCCCTTCAGTCCGGGCAGGGCGCCGGGTATCGCATTGAGAGCATCGAGAACAGCGCGCGGAGCCTCGAGTTGCGGCATGTGGCCGACGCCGGGGATCGGATGCAGGCCCACCCCGATCTTGCCCGCCAGCACGTGACCGCGCTTGATCGGGATCCACGGATCCTGCTCGCCCCACAGCACCGCGACCGGGCAATCGATCCGCCCGAGCCTGTCGGCGAATTCGTCGGTGAAACGGTCGTCGGCCTGGGCAAACTGCCGGTAGAAACTGACATGCCCTTCCGGCGTGAGCCACGGGGAAACCAGTTCGCGCAGGTCGTGAGCATCGATGTCGCTGACAAGGGCACCCTTGATGTAGGCTCCCACAATCGCGGCATGGATATGCGGCGGAAGCGGAGTGAAGGCATCCACATGGCGACCGACATGATCGAAGAAATCCGATCCCCACGGGCTCAGCGCCACGACATTCATCAAGATGAGCTCGTGATAGGCGACATCATGAAGCAGATGCGCGCGAAGCGTCACCGCGCCACCGAAATCATGGGCGAAGACGGTGGGTTCGTCGATCTGCCAGAATTCCAGCATTTCCCTGAACACCTGTCCCTGAACGTCAAGCCCGGTAGCCTGCTCCGGGTTCTTGTCGGAGCGTCCGAAGCCGGGCATGTCATACCAGTAGACGGTGTAGGCCCTTGAAAGCGGCAGAACGAGGCAATGCCAGGAATAGGACGACCACGGCCAGCCATGGGCGAGCACGAGCGGCGGTCCCTCGCCCGCACGGCCCCAGGCCACCGTTCCGGCGCTGGTCTCTGCCCTTTCGCTGACGTTCCAGAGCATCCGTCCTCCCCTCAGTGCGCGACGGCCGCGGCGGCGGCTTCGTCGATCAGGCGACCGGTGCGATAACGATCGAGCGTGAGGCCCGCCGCGAGCTTGTGCGGCTCGCCTTTGGCGATCAGGTGCGCGAACAGATGGGCCGAACCCGGTGTTGCCTTGAAGCCGCCCGTGCCCCAGCCGCAATTGACGTAGAGGCCCGGCACCGGCGTGACGCTCTGGATCGGCGAGCGGTCCGGCGTGTTGTCGGTGATGCCGCCCCACTGGCGCATCATCTTCACCCGGCGGAAGATCGGAAACAGTTCGCAGATGGCATCGAGCGTGTGGGTGATGATCTGCAGTCCACCGGTCTGGGAATAGGAATTGTACTGGTCGGTGCCAGCCCCGATCACCAGTTCGCCCTTGTCTGATTGCGAGATATAGGCGTGGACCGAGTTCGACATGACGACGCAGGGAAAGATCGGCTTCAGCGGCTCCGACACCAGCGCCTGCAGCGGCTGGCTTTCGAGCGGCAGGCGGACGTCCGCCATCGCCATCACCACCGAATTATGACCGGAGGCGGAAACGCCGATCTTCTTCGCGCCGATGAAGCCCTTCGACGTCTCGACACCCGTGACCGCGCCATCCGGCCCGCGGCGGATCGCCTTGACCTCGCAGTTCTGGATGATGTGGACGCCGCGGTCGGACGCCGCGCGGCCATAGCCCCAGACCACCGCATCATGGCGGGCCGTGCCGCCCCGTCGCTGCAGGGCCGCACCGTTGATCGGATAGCGGGCGCTGGCCGAAATATCGAGGGGCGGACAGTAGTCCTTCGCCTCAACGGGCGTCAGCCAATCATTGTCGATGCCATAGAGCCGGTTTGCATGGACATGCCGCTTGAACGACTGGCGGTCATGTTCGTTGTGCGACAGCATCATCACGCCCCGTGGCGAATACATGACATTGTAATTGAGGTCGAGCGACAGGCCTTCCCAGAGCTTCAGCGAGTGCTCGTAGATGTCCATGCTCTCGTCGTAGAGATAGTTGGAGCGCACGATGGTGGTGTTGCGGCCGGTGTTGCCGCCGCCGATCCAGCCTTTCTCGAGCACGGCGATGTTGGTGATGCCGTGCTCTTTGGCCAGATAATAGGCCGCACCGATGCCATGACCGCCGCCACCGATGATGATGACGTCATATTCGCTCTTCGGCTCAGGCGAGGTCCAGTGCTTCTCCCACCCCTTGTGGTGTCGCATCGCCTCCCGCGCCAGGGCGAAAACGGAATATCTGCGCATCTTCAGGCTCCATCGGTTCCGCAGCCGGCCAAGGCCGCCGCCCCTATACCAATCGCAAATCGAAATGGGGTGCAACGTCCTTTTTGCGACGCTTTTGCGACCCGCCTTCGACATCGCCTGATCGCCCTGGTGGACAGGCCGGCGAAAATAATCGCGGCGCGGCGGCGCAATGGCTTCGCTTTGGACTGGACTCACGCGCTCCAATCTGCTATCCGCGACGCCAGTAATGGGCGAGGCTGCCCGAACGATACACCGATGACGCCTGCCGGGCAGGCCGCCACACGAAAGATAGGAACGGGATACACGTGCAAGTACTTGTCCGCGACAACAATGTTGACCAGGCTCTCCGCGCTCTCAAGAAGAAGATGCAGCGCGAAGGTATTTTCCGCGAAATGAAGATGCGCGACTTCTACGAAAAGCCCTCGCAGAAGCGTGCGCGCGAAAAGGCCGAAGCCATCCGTCGCGTTCGCAAGCTGGCGCGCAAGCGCGCGATCCGTGAAGGTCTCGTTTCGCGCTGATTGTCGTTTTTTCGGCACAATGAAGCGTTCTTCTGGCGGGAGCTCATGCCCCCGCCTTTTTCTTTGGTAGTTGTTTACCTTGGTCGTGTAGCGATCGTCGCAGCGCACGCCGGAACAATCCGGCCGCTGTCGGCTTATCGGGTGACGGAACAGATTCACGCTTGAGAGGATGAAGATGACACGCAACATCGCTGGCAATGGAAGAACCGGAACCGGACACGCGCTCCGCGCCATCCTGACCGCCGGTGCGATGGGCCTGCTCGCCTCCTGCTCGACCACCGACATGATGAACCAGAACGTCGTCTCGATCGACGCTTCGCAAGGGTCGGAACAGAACATCTCTTCGCTGTCACAGGTGATTGCCGCCAATCCGAACGATCCGGGCGCCTACAATGTGCGCGGCGCCGCCTATGGGCGCGCCGGTGACGACCGCCGGGCGATGGACGACTTCAACCGCGCCCTGCAGCTCGATCCGAACTACTATCAGGCCTATGCCAACCGTGCCCTGATCGAGCGCAGCCTCGGCCGCCAGATGGAAGCGCTGAACGACTATAACCGGGCGCTGCAGATCAATCCGGATTACGACATCGCCTATATCGGCCGCGGCAATCTCTATCGCGAGGCCGGCCAGCAGAACGATGCGCTGAGCGACTATACCCGCGCGATCAATCTGAACACCACCGATCCGCGCGCCTATCACAATCGCGGCCTGATCTATCAGCAGCGCGGCCAGCAGGAACAGGCAATTGCCGATTTCTCCTCCGCGATCTCGCTCGCACCCAAGGCGCCCTACCCCTACAATGGCCGCGGCGTCTCGTATCTGGCGCTCAACGACGACCAGAACGCGAAGGCCGACTTCACCAAGGCTCTGGCGCTCGACCAGCAGAACGCCGAGAGCTGGGCCAATATGGGTCTGATCTTCGAGCGCGAGGGCGATTTCCAGAAGGCCGCGTCCTACTACCAGAAGGCCAAGGCGCTGAACCCCAGCTATCAGCCCGCCATCCAGGGCCTGCAGCGCGTCGCCGGCGGAGCGGCATAAGCGGCACACTACCCAACTTTTTGAACGCGGCTTGTCCGTGACTGATAAGGGCGCCTTGTGGGCGCCCTTTTGCGTTGCTCAGCATCGCCCCAAATCCGGGCACGGCGCAAGAAGCAATGACGCCGGCTTAGCGCTCAAGCTTCAGATTGATCGGCAGGCTGAAGGAATGCGAGTTGCCGGAATAGCTTGACGGAAATGAACCGAATGGACCGGCCGAACGGGCGCGCTGCAACACGATGGCATCGACGGCCCCGTTGCCGGAGGATCGGGCAAGCGACAGTGAGGCGATGCCGCCGCCGCGGTTGAGCGTCATGCGCACCACGACGGTGGCGTTGAGCGGACCGTGACCGCGATAATAGCGTTCCACCGCGACGGCTCGGCGCAGGCGGCTTCCGACCTTGCCGGCATAATTGGCCATAGCCGCCGCGCCATCGCCCGTGGAGCCCGTCCGCGCGCTCGCTGCCTTCGTCGCACCGCTGCTGGCGGTGGCGGTGGCGGCACCCCGGCGGGCATTCTGGCTCGATTGACCGCCGGAACCGGATGTCTGGCGCTGAACCGTGCGTCTCGGGGTCGGCGGCGGCTCGGCGGCCTTGCGAGCAGCGACCTGGTCTTCGGGCAGCGGTTCGTTTTCCCACGGCGACGGTTGGGGAACCGGCGGGGCGATGTCGAATTCCGGGTCATCGATGGTGGCTGTCACCGTTTCGCTCGGCGCAGACGTGGCCCGCAGCGGCGTGTCGGCAGCCGGAGGGGTTGCTTCGAGCGGCTCGGACGGCAGGGCCGCGGCGGTTTCCGGCGGCGGCGCTTCCGCAGCCTCGGGCGTCACGGCGCTCGCCGCTTCCGGCGGCAGGGCCTCCGCCGTCTCTGCGACTACGGCCGGCGGCGGCGCGGAGGGGGGAACGGCATCGGGCGACAAGGCCTCGCTCGGCGCAACCGCCAGAACCTCCGGTTCCGGCCGCGGCAGGGCGGGCGAAACGGGCGTTTCGGCCGGAGCCGCCGGCAGTGCCTCCATTGCCGGCGTTTCGGCGACCTCGGGTCGCGGCGCCTGCGCCTGCTCCACCGGTCGGGTGGCCTCCAGCGGCTCGGCCGTCACGGCCCTTGCCGTTTCAACCGGCACCGGCTGGGCCTCGACCTCCACGGGCGTCTCGATCACATCCTCACCCGCAGCCAAGGCATCGGCGTCGCCGTTTCCAAGCGAAACCACATTGACGACGACGCCACCTTCTTCCTGCGGCGCCTCCGGCACCGGCTTGGCGACATTCATCACCATGGCAAAGACGAGCGCGTGGAAGATCACCGAGCCGAGTGCGGCCGACGACATCACCTGGCGCTTGCGGCCCGCGGCCAGCGGCACGAGGCGCGGCAGCGTCGGTGCGATCATTTCGGCGTCGGCTTCGGAGAGTTCCGGCCCGGCAGCCACCGGTGGAGGCGCCTCGGTCTTTGGCGCGAGCGGCACAGCCTTGGCGTTTGCCTGGCTCAGTAGCTCGAAGACCACGGCATCGAAGCGATTGTCGGCTGCGGTATCGACCTCGATTTCCGGAGGCGTGACGACGGGCTCCCCGTCCGCCTCCTCGCGTGCGGGGCTATCCAGCATGCCGCCTGGCAAGCCTCTGGCAAACATAGACCTGTCGTCCATCATTACCCCGAACCCAGTTTGTGGCCGTTCAGCCGTCGAAAGGAATGCCGGCCTTCGAATCAGTGGTCAGATTGGCCATGCAGTCGGCGCCGCCCGCTTCGCAGACCTTGATGTCGTTCAGCAGCAGTCCGCCCAGCGCATCGCAGGTCTGGCCGGGAAGCTCGAACTGGCGGACGCGCTTCTTGCCGGCCGGCAGCGTCAGGAAGTCCAGCATGGTCAGTCGATCCACCACGCCTTCGGCATTGAAGAGAGCCACTTCCGTCTGCAGGCTCTCGATCGTCTCGGCAAGCTCGTTGTCGACAACGAAGGTCAGCTTGCAGCCGTTCTCCGTGGTCTCGAGCGAATTCAGCGAAATCGACAGGCCAGCCGGCGCCGGCGCATCCGAAGTCGTCTCGGCGTCCGTCGAGGCCGCCTCCTGAGCCATCAATGGCTGCGACAGGGCGAAAAGCGCGACGGCGGCGCTTGCGAATAGTTTCATCTCTCAAATCCCGGTTCAAATTTGGTGGTTGGCGACACGGGGCTGAGGCCCGCGCCACATTCTATCGGTCAACCGTCAAATCGTCTATTGCGTGGATAGACAAAGGTGATTAATGGAGTCAACTTATAAAAACATGATTCCAATTATCAAGTTTATAGAACCAAGACAACATACGTGACGATGAACGACACGAAAACGGACCGTGGCGAGGCCCGCGAGAAACAATCGGAAACCCCTGCCGTCCTCGAAAGCGACACGCTTTTCCGGGGCGCAAGCGAGATCATCATCCGCCATCAGGGGGCCGATTACCGCATGAAGATCACCCGTCAGGGCAAGCTCATCCTGAACAAATAGGCAAGAGACGATGACCGAGCAGAAGACCCCCGAAGAAATCCGCGCCTTCCGCCGCGACAACCCGAAGATGCGCGAACGCGACATCGCCCGCATCCTCGGCATCAGCGAGGCCGAGCTGGTCGCCGCCGAAGTCGGCCTCACGGCGACGCGCATCGACGCGAACCCCACCCCGCTTCTCGCCCACGCCGAAGGTTTCGGCGAGATCATGGCGCTGTCGCGCAATGAAAGCGCGGTACACGAGAAGATCGGCATCTTCGAAAACATCAAGAGCGGCAAGAACTCGGCCATCGTGCTCGGCGAGAATATCGACCTGCGCATCTTCCCGAGCCGCTGGGCCCATGCCTTCGCCGTCACCAAGACCGACGATGAAGGCAATGAGAAGCTCAGCCTGCAATATTTCGACAAGACCGGCACCGCGGTGTTCAAGCTCCACTGGCGCCCGGCCTCCAATGTCGAGGCCTATCACCGATTCGTTTCGGAGACCCGGCTTGAGGCGCAGAGCCAGACGGTTGAAACCGAGGCCTTCACCGCCCACGACGCCGATCATGCCCGCGATCCCGATGCCGTCGATGTCGAATTGCTGCGCGACCGCTGGAGCGCGCTCACCGACACGCACCAGTTCTTCGGCATGCTGAACGAGTTGAAGGTGCACCGCAAGACGGCGCTCTCATCGGTCGGCGATGACTATGCGGTCCGGCTCGCGGACGATGCCGTCACGGCGCTTCTGACCAAGGCCTCCGCCCTTCAGGAACTGCCGCTGATGGTGTTCGTTTCCAATCGCGGCATCGTCCAGATCCATTCCGGGCCGATTTCGAAGGTCGCCGAGATGGGGCCGTGGATCAACATCATGGACCCGACCTTCCACCTGCACCTGCGCCGCGACCACATTGCCGAGACCTGGCTGGTCAGAAAGCCGACCAGCGACGGCCACGTTACCTCGATCGAGGCCTTCAATGCCGAGGGCGAGATGATCATCCAGTTCTTCGGAAAGCGGCTGGAAGGCTATGCGGAGCGGCCATTGTGGCGCGAACTCGCAGAAGGCCTGCCCCGCGCCGGCGCAATGGCGGTCGCCTGAGGAGATGCCCGCCATGAATGCCCTGAAGACGCTCGCCCTTCTGACCGCAGGCCTGCTTTCCGCCAACGCCGCGCTTGCGGCCGAGCCGCTTGCCGATCCCTCGCGGCTCGTCACCATCGGCGGTTCGGTGACCGAGATCGTCTATGCGCTCGGCGCCGGCGACGAGATCGTCGGCCGCGACACCACCAGCACCTTCCCGCCCGAGGCGAATGACCTGCCGGACGTCGGCTACATGCGACAATTGTCCCCGGAGGGCGTGCTCTCGGTCAGCCCGACGGCGATCATCTCGATCGAAGGCGCCGGCCCGCCGGAAACCATCGATGTGTTGAAGAAGGCCGATCTCGACTTCGCCGAAGTGCCCGAAGCCTATAGCCGCGACGGCATCATCGAGAAGGTGAAGACCATCGGCACGCTGATCGGTCGCAAGACCGAGGCGGAGGCGCTCGCAGCCGACATCGCCGCCGATCTCGACCCGATCCTCGCGGCAAACGAGGCGCGGACAGAGAAGAAGCGCGCGATCTTCATCCTGTCGCTTCGCGGCGGCAAGGTGATGGGTTCCGGCACCGGCACGGCGGCCAACGGCGTCATCGAGGCGGCCGGGCTCGAGAATGCCATCGGCGACTTCCCCGGCTACAAGGCGCTCTCCGACGAGGCGGTTATCGAAGCGGCGCCCGACATCATCCTCGTCATGGGCGGCGCCGCAGGCGGCCATTCGCTGAGTAATGACGACATGGCCGGTCAGCCGGCACTGGCGCTGACGCCTGCCGTCCAGAACGGCGCGATCTACCATATCGACCCGGTCGGCATGATGAATTTCGGACCGCGCTTTGCCGACAACCTGAAGACACTGACCGACGAAATCTACGGAAAGTGAGACTGGCATGGCGATGATGGACGCGCTGAGCACACGGCAAGCCCACTGGCGCGCGACCGGCGACCGATCCCGGATCGCCGTCGCGACCATCTTCGTGCTTGCCGTCGTCTCGATGGCGGTACTGCTGATCTCGGTTGCGACCGGCGCCTCGGATGCCTCGGTGTTCGATGTTGCCCGCGCCATCCTTACCGGCGGCGCCGACGACGCGCTGGCGGCACGCGACCGCATCATCATCTTCGATATCCGCCTGCCGCGCGCGGTGATGGGCTTCCTCGTCGGCGCCTCGCTTGCGGTCTGTGGCACGGCCATGCAGGGCCTGTTCCGCAATCCGCTGGCCGATCCGGGGCTTGTCGGCGTCTCCGCCGGCGCCGGCTTCGGCGCGGTGGTGATGATCGTGCTCGGCGGCACGGTGGCGGCGCCGGTCTATAACCTGCTCAGCTTCTACGCCTTGCCGGCGGCCGCCTTCCTCGGCGGCCTGGTGACCACATTGCTGCTCTATCGCATAGCCACCCGCCACGGGCAAACCTCGGTTGCCACCATGCTGCTTGCCGGCATCGCGCTTTCGGCGCTGACGGGCGCGGCCACCGGCTTTCTCGTCTATCTCGCCAACGACCAGCAGCTTCGCGACCTGACGTTCTGGTCGATGGGCTCGCTTGCCGGCGCGACCTGGACCAAGGTCTTCGCCATCCTGCCGATCATGGCCGCAGCCTTTGCCGTATTGCCCTTCATGGCGAAGGGGCTGAACGCGATCACGCTCGGCGAAGCGACGGCCTTCCATATCGGCATTCCCGTACAGCGGCTGAAGAACGTCACCATCGTCGCGGTGGCGGCCGCGACCGGCGCGGGCGTCGCCGTTTCCGGCGGCATCGGTTTTGTCGGCATCGTCGTACCGCACCTGCTGCGCCTCGTCATTGGCCCGGATCACCGCTTCCTGCTGCCGGCCGCAGCCCTTCTCGGCGGTGCCCTTCTGGTGCTTGCCGACATGTTCGCACGCACGGCTGTCGCGCCGGCCGAGCTGCCGATCGGCATCATCACCGCCGTTGCCGGCGGGCCATTCTTCCTGTGGATCCTGCTGCGCAACCGCTCGCGGCTCAACCTGTGACGGCATGATGATCACCACCCGCGACATATCCGTCACCCTTTCGGGCCGTTCGGTGCTGCATGGCGTATCGCTTCAGGCGCCGGCCGGACGTCTCACCGCCATTTGCGGGCCGAACGGCTGCGGCAAGACCACGACGCTGAAGACGATCGCCGGCGACATCACCCCGCAATCGGGCGCCGTCACGATCAACACTCGGGAGATAGCCAGCCTGGCGCCGTGGCAGCTTGCCGAACTGCGTGGCGTGCTGCCGCAGGCCTCAAACCTCGCCTTTCCGTTCACCGTCACCGAAGTGTTGCGCATGGGGCTTTCCGGACGCGGCCACCGCGCAGCGGACAAGGATCGCGCGGTGATCGCCGCCGCGCTTGCCGCCGTCGACCTGAAAGGCTTCGAGGGCCGCTTCTATCAGGAGTTATCCGGCGGCGAACAGCAACGCGTGCAGCTCGCCCGCGTGCTCTGCCAGATCGAACGCCCCGTTGAGGACGGAACGCCGCGCTGGCTGCTGCTCGACGAGCCCGTGGCGAGCCTCGATATCCGCCACCAGCTTGCCATCATGCGGCTCGCCCGCGGCTTCGCCGAGGCCGGCGGCGGCGTCATCGCCGTGATGCACGACCTCAACCTGACCGCACTTTATGCCGACCATGTGGTGCTGATGAAGGAGGGCAGGATCGCCGCAGCGGGCGCGCCAAGGGATGTGCTCACCGACGACAATCTCTATGCCGTCTTCCGCGCCCGCCTTTCCGTCAACCAGATACCACGGGACGACACCCCCTTCGTGCTGCCGCATTCGGCGGCCAGCGAATAGGCGCAGAAGGCACGGACGCTCCCGCGCTTGACGGCGCCTCGCCCACGGGTGACGGGGCGAAGGGCTCAGCCCCTATAGCGATAGAAATGCATACGCGTGTCGCCGAACTCGCGGGTTTCGAGGGCTTCGTAACCGGCGGAAATCTCCGGCGTCACGTCGGCGCGTTCCTCGAGGATGGCAAGTGCGCCCGGCTTCAGCCAGCCGCCCGTGGCCGCCGCCGTGAACGCCTTTTCGCCGAGGCCCTTGCCATAGGGCGGGTCGGCGAACAGGAATTCATAGGGTTCAAGCTTGCCGGCAACACCGAGCGAGGTGGCATCGCGGCGCATGATGCGCGTGCGCCCGGCAAGGCCGAGCGTTTCGATGTTCGACCACAGCAGGCCCCGTCCCTCGACGCTGTTTTCGACGAAGAGCACCGCCTTGACGCCGCGCGACAGGGCCTCAAGCCCCATCGCACCGGTTCCGGCAAAGAGATCCATCATCCGGGTGCCTTCCAGTGCCTCCGGATAGGCATGCATCAGGATATTGAACAGGCTCTCGCGGGTGCGGTCGGTCGTCGGCCGGATGTCGGATGACTTCGGCGTTGCAAGCGGCCGCCCGCGGAACTCACCGCCGACGATCCGCATTGCCCCTCGGCCCCTTGCCCGAACCGCCACGCGGTCCACTGTCCCGAGAACCACCACCGCGCTTATCGCCGGAAGGACGGCCTTCCCGTTTCGGGCCGCCGCCCTCAAAACGCTTCTCGCCGGCCGGGCGACCTTCGCCACGCGGCCGTTTCGGCCCGTCGAAACGCTTGCCTTCGCTCGCGCCGCCTGCCTCGCGCGGCTTGCGCGGGCCACCGGCGCCACCGGGCTTGGCGAAGGACTTGCCCTTGCCGCCGGCCTTTGCGCCTGCCGGACGCGGGCTCTTGCGGACCTCGCCCTCGGCGCCCGAAGCTGACGGCTTGCGACGTTCATCACGGCGGGCGTCACGGCGCGCGTCCTCGCGGGCGCGGTCCTCGGCCTTCTTCTTCGCCTTGGGCCCCAGCGGACGGGCGCCCGGCGCCATCCAGACATTGGTGGAGCGGTTGCGGGTCTCGATATCCTTGAAGACCTTTTCCTCGGCACCCTTGCGCTTGGTGTCGAGTCGATCACGACCGCGTTCGGAGCGTTCGCCACGATCGAGCTTTTCACGGCGCGGCGTCCGCTTCGGTTCCTCGACGGGTTCCGCCTTGCTCACCGGCGCCTCGCCATCGTGATAGATCGGCGCATCGAAATTGGCACCGGATTCCTCGATCAGACGCGGGCCGAGCTGGTCGCGCAGCGTGCGGCCGCGCACTTCCATGACATTGCCCTCGGCAATCTCGCCGAGCTGGAACGGACCGTAGGAAATCCGGATCAGCCGGCCGACCTCAAGACCGAGCGCGCCGAGCACGTTCTTGATCTCGCGGTTCTTGCCTTCGCGCAGGCCCATGGTGATCCAGACGTTGGAGCCCTGCACCCGGTCGAGCGTCGCATCGATCGCGCCGTAGAGCACGCCGTCGACGGCGATGCCGTCCTTCAGCTTGTCGAGATCGGCCTGCTCGATCTTGCCGTGGGCGCGCACGCGGTAGCGCCTCAGCCACCCGGTTGCCGGCAGTTCCAGCACCCGCGCCAGACCGCCGTCATTGGTGAGCAGCAGCAGGCCCTCGGTGTTGATGTCGAGACGGCCGATGGAGATGACGCGCGGCAGGTCCTTCGGCAGGTTGTCGAAGACGGTCGGCCGGCCTTCCGGATCGGCATTGGTGGTCACGAGCCCCGCGGGCTTGTGGTAGATCCACAGTCTGGTGCGCTCGATGCCGCGGATTTCCTCGTCATCAACCTCGATCTTGTCGGCAAGCGTGACGTTGATGGCCGGGGTTTCGAGCAGCTTGCCATTCACCTTGACGCGGCCATCGAGGATCATCCGCTCGGCATCGCGCCTGGAGGCGACGCCGGCGCGCGCCAGGATCTTGGAGATGCGCTCGGGCTCGCCGGGCACGGCCTCTGCCTTCGGCGCCGCCTTGCGGGGCGCTGCCTTGCCTTCCGGCTTTCCGCCCTTCGACCCGCCCGGCTTGCCGCCACGCTTTGGAAATTTGCTTTTATCGTTCATTCTTCTTTGCCTGTTGGTTCCGATCCTCTAACAGGAACGGGAAAGAGCGTTAAGAGGAAACTTGTCGTGGTGCCCCCGGATTTCATGGCGATCGCGCTTGAAGCGGCGGAAGCGGCCGGAAAGCGCGGCGAAGTGCCGATCGGCGCCGTGGTGGTGCGCGATGGCATCGTGCTGGCCAGCGCCGGCAACCGCACCCGCGAACTCTTCGATCCGACGGCCCATGCCGAAATCCTAGCGCTGCGCGAAGCCTGCGCCACCGAGGGCTCCGAACGGCTTCCGGGTGCACACCTCTATGTCACGCTGGAGCCCTGTGCCATGTGCGCCGCGGCAATCGCGTTCGCCCGCATCGAACGGCTCTATTATGGCGCCGCCGATCCCAAGGGCGGCGGCGTCGATCATGGCGGCCGGTTCTTCGACCAGCCGACCTGTCATCACCGGCCCGAGGTCTATTCCGGCTTTTCCGAAACCCGTGCCGCGACCCTTCTCAGGCAATTCTTCGAAGAACGCCGCTAGCCGGCGGCAAATCCCGCCAGGGTGTCGTCTTCCAGCCGGTAGCGGATCCACTCGCTCTGCGGCACCCCGCCAACGGCATCATAGACGCGGATGGCGCCGACATTCCAGTCGAGCACGCTCCATTCCATCCGCCCGCAGCCGCGCTTTACCGCGATCTCCGCAACGGCCTTCATCAGCGCCTTGCCGAGGCCGGCACCACGATGCTCGGGATCGACATAGAGATCCTCGAGATAAATGCCGTTGCGGCCCTGCCAGGTCGAAAACGTGTAGTAATAGACCGCGAAGCCTGCCGGCTTGCCGTCAACCTCGGCGATCAGGCCACCGGTCACCGCATCGGGACCGAACATCGCCTCCGCAATCCCCTCCACGCTGGTCTCGACCTTGTCGAGCGCCTTCTCGAACTCGGCGAGATCGCAGATGAAGCGGAAGATGGTGGCGGCGTCTTCACGCACCGCCTTCCGGATTGCAAAACCCATCAGTTCCGGCCGGTCGCGTAGGGCGACTGGCTCTGACTCATCTCCTCAGCCGCCCTGCTGGTGCAGTTCAGGAACAGGAAGCACTTGTCGGGGTTCTTGCCCTCGGCAAGCTGCTTGCGGCGACGCTCCTTGGTCCGCTCGTCCTCGCCGAGGTCGTTCAGTGCTTCGGGGCTCGATGCTTCGCGATAGGATGCCGGCGGGTCGATCAAATATTTCCGCTGGGAGATATCGATCGTGGTCGCTTCCTTGCGTGCCTGACGGAAGGCTTCGAGCTGTTCCTTCTCCGTCATGCCCTGCGGGTTGTTACCCGTCAACAGCGGCGAACGGTAGGACGGATTGTCCTTGTTCTCCTCGGCCTCGTCGTAGAGGCGCTGGCGCTGCTCCTCGGGCGATTCGACCCAGCCGGGGCTGCCGGCTTCGGCGACCGATTTCTGCGGCGGCGCCAGCTGACGGCCGGACACATCGCCGGTCGGCCGCACCAGTTCGGGGCGGGCTTCGTAATCGATGTCGTTCTTCTGCTCCGGGTTGACGACCAGCACGGCGGCGCCGAGATCCTCGACGAGCTGCGTTGTCGCCTTGGTGCCGGTGCCATAGGTGGGCGCGCTGACACAGGCGGAAAGCGAAGCCATGCCAGCGAGGCCGGCAAGGGCAATTGCGATCTTCATCGAACGGGGAACAAAAGTCATGCGCTCTCTTACCATTCCTCCGCGCCGTCTCAGCGACGCCCGGTCTCATTTTTGGCCATCAGCCATGCTTCGGCGATGAATCCGGCTAAAACGCGACATTCCTAGCGCAGAACCACCCTTTTCGCAATTCGTCAACAGAATGAAGACGAAAGGCCGCGGCGAACCGCGGCCGGCCTTGGTATTTCTCAGCCCTTCAGCGCCGCCAGTTCACGCAGCGCCGCCGCGTCGCGGGCAGAAACCTCCGGATATTCCGGATCGGAGCCGACATCATCCGTGATCTTCCAAGAACGCGCGCACTTCTTTCCCGACGCCAGCGCCGGAACCACGGCAACATTGGCAACCTCGGGCAGACGGAACGCATCGGCTGGGCCCTCGCCCTTCTCGACGCGGATCGCCGAAGTGATGCAGATATCCTCGAAATCGCGGTCATCGAGGGCACCCAGCAGCGCATCGTCACTGACATAGACGACCGGAGCCGCCTCCAGCGAGGAGCCGATCCGCTTTTCGCGACGTTCGACCTCGAGCGCGCCGGTCACCACCTTGCGAACCTCGCGGATCTTTTCCCACTTGGCGGCAAGCGCGTCATCCTTCCATGCGGACGGCACTTCGGGGAACTGCTCAAGATGTACGGACACGGCCTGCGGGTTGCGCGAGAGCCACGCTTCATCCGTGGTGAAGGGCAGCATCGGCGCCAGCCAGGTCACCAGGCAATCGAACAGCTTGCGGATTACCACGAGGGCCGAACGGCGGCGCAGCGACGACGGCGCATCGCAGTAAAGCGCATCCTTGCGGACATCGAAGTAGAAGGCCGAAAGCTCGATATTGGCGAAATCCGTCAGCGTGCGGGCGATGCGCTTGAAATCGAACGCATCATAGCTCGACCGCACAAGCTCATCGAGCTCGGCCAGACGATTGAGCATCAGCCGCTCGAGCTCGGGCATTTCCGCCGCGTCGATCTCCTCGCCCTCGTCATGGGCGAGCGTGCCGAGCATCCAGCGCAGCGTGTTGCGGAGCTTGCGGTAGCTGTCGACATTGGTCTTGATGATGGTGTCGCCGAGGCGCTGGTCGTCCCAGTAGTCGGTGGTCATCACCCAGAGCCGGAGAATATCGGCGCCGGACTTTTCCATCACCTGCTGCGGCGATACCACATTGCCGAGCGACTTCGACATCTTGCGGCCCTGCTCATCCATCGTGAACCCGTGGGTGATCACGGCGTTGTAGGGCGCGCGGCCGCGCGTGGCGCAGCCTTCCAGCAGCGAAGAATGGAACCAGCCGCGATGCTGGTCGGAGCCTTCGAGATAGACATCGGCCGGCCACTTCAGGTCGGGACGATCCTCCAGCGTGAAGGTGTGGGTCGAGCCTGAGTCGAACCACACATCGAGGATGTCGGTGACCATGTCCCAGTCTTCGTTGGCACGGGAACCGAGGAAGCGCTCGCGTGCGCCTTCGGCAAACCAGGCGTCGGCGCCTTCAGCCTCGAAGGCCTCGAGGATGCGAGCGTTGACGGCTTCATCAACCAGCACATTGCCGGCCTTGTCGGCGAAGACGCAGATCGGCACGCCCCAGGCGCGCTGGCGCGACAGCACCCAGTCCGGACGGTTCTCGATCATGCCGCGCAGCCGGTTCTTGCCGCCAGCCGGCACGAAACGGGTGTCGTCGATGGCGGACAGGGCACGCGATCGGAGCGTCGAGCCGTCGGCAAGGTCCTTGTCCATATAGACGAACCACTGCGGCGTGTTGCGGAAGATCACCGGCTTCTTCGAGCGCCAGGAATGCGGATAGTCGTGCTTGATGCGGCCGCGGGCAAACAGCATGTTGGCGGCGATCAGCGCCTTGATCACGCGGTCGTTGGCATCGCCCTTCTTGCCGTCATCATCCATGACGCGGGCCGCACCGCCCTCAGCCGACGGGCCGAAGCCCGGCGCATCATCGGTGTAATAGCCGTCGTCGCCGACAGTGAACGGGATTTTTGCCGAAATGCCGCGCGCCTCGAGCTCGCGTGCCTTCTCCATCCACGCATCAAAGTCCTCGCGACCGTGGCCGGGCGCGGTGTGGACAAACCCCGTACCGGCATCGTCGGTAACGTGGTCGCCATCCAGTAGCGGGACGACAAAATCGTAGCCGCCGCCAAAGCCGCGAAGCGGATGGCCGCAGATCAGGCTCTTCAGCTTTTCGGCAGGCACATCCTGCAGGCGGCGGTATTCGAGCTTGGCTTTTGAAAACGAAGCCTCAGCCAACGTATCGGCGAAGATGAGCCTTTCGCCGACCTGAGGTCCGAATTCATTCTCCGCCGCCGTCACCTCGTAAAGACCGTATTCGACGCGCGTCGAGTAGGCGATCGCGCGGTTACCGGGGATGGTCCAGGGCGTCGTTGTCCAGATTACGACATAAGCGCTGTGCAGATCGCCGAGCGGCCCTTCCCGTCCTTCGGCATTCTGTGCATGCACGGCACGACGCAGCGCCTCGCGATCACCGAACGTCTCGTCCTGCCCGAAATGCCCGAGGACGGGAAACTTCACCCAGATCGTATCCGACTGAACCTCGTGATACTCCACTTCCGCTTCGGCCAGCGCCGTGCGCTCGACGACGGACCACATCACCGGCTTCGAGCCACGGTAAAGCTGGCCGGATTTCGCGATCTTCAGCAGTTCGCCGGCGATCCGGGCCTCGGCGTGGAAGGCCATCGTGGTGTAGGGATGCTCGAAGTCGCCCTCGATGCCGAGACGCTGGAATTCCTTGGTCTGGACATCGATCCAGCCCTGCGCGAATTCGCGGCACTGGCGGCGGAATTCGTTGATCGGCACCTCGTCCTTGTTCTGGCCCTTGGCGCGATAGGCTTCCTCGATCTTCCATTCGATCGGCAGGCCGTGGCAATCCCAGCCGGGAACATAGTTGCTGTCAAACCCACGCATCTGGAACGAGCGGGTGATCACGTCCTTCAGGATCTTGTTCAGCGCATGACCGATATGGATGTTGCCGTTGGCATAGGGCGGGCCGTCGTGGAGCACGAATTTCTCGCGGCCTTTGGCATCATCGCGGAGCTTCTTGTAAAGCCCCATTTCCTGCCAGCGGGCAACGGTCTCGGGCTCCTTCTGCGGGAGACCGGCACGCATCGGGAAATCGGTCTTCGGCAGATAAAGCGTCTCGGAATAGTCGATCGTGTCTTTGGTGTCGCTCATGGTTTCGCGGCTTTCTGGCGGCCCGTCGCGGGCGCGCAATCGCATATCGATGGAAATGTCGTGGCGAAGGGCGTGATAAACGCCAAAATCCCGGACCTTCCGGCGCTCTTCATTCAAGCAGCGCGGAAGGCCGGGCCAATAATTCGTATGGAGCGATACCCTGTCATCATGGGGCGTCTTTAAGCGTTTTTCGCCGCGATGAAAAGAGGTTTGGCGAATAGAGGCACGATCGATCGGGCGAAAGCGTCGCTCCATTCAGGAAAGACCAGCGCTCCAGACGAGCGATCTCTTTTGCCGGCGTGACAACAACCAACCCCTTTGACGAAGATCGAAGGCTGTGAAGCCGGCCGATGCCGGCTTCATCCAGGACGGTACAGGGAAAGACCTCAGTCCTCGCGGGCTTCGCCCCGCGCCGCTTCGATGCCCTTCGAACGGGCCTTGGCGTATTCGCGCTCGGCGGCGACGCGTTCCTGCGGATGCGCGGCGGAAGGCAGTGTGATCATGCGGCGGAGCTTGTCGACGGCGATCTTTGGCGTCCGGTCGGCGAGCAGCAGGCCATTGGTCTCCTGCAGCGTGTCGGTGAGCTGGGTATAGCAATAACCCATCAGGTGCTGCGAGGCGGCAATCGCCTCGAACATCCCCTCAAGCTTCGCCTCCAGTGCCGCACCATCTGAGACCGTGGCATAGCCGTGCCATTCCACACCGGTTTCGGGTGTGAAGCTGACGCCACCGAATTCGGTGAGCATCAGCGGCCTGCCATCGGCCTTTTCGCCCTTCAGCAGGATGCGCCGACCGGCCGCGCCATAGCCCTTGATCAGTTCGGCAAGTCCCTCGCCGTCGCCGTAGCGTGCGCCCAGCTCCTCGCCATCCGGCGCATAGTCGTGCAGCGACAGGATATCGGTGTCGCCGAGTTCCCAGCCATCGTTCGAGATCGCCGGCCGCGAAGGATCGAGCGCCTTGGTAAGGTGGTAGAGCGCATCGGCGAAATGCAGCTGGTCGGCGCGTTCCGAAATGTCCTGCACGCCCCAGCTTTCATTGAGCGGCACCCAGGCGATGATGCAGGGATGGCCCTTGTCGCGGCGAATGACTTCCGCCCATTCGCGGCTGGCGCGTTCGACCAGCGAGGCGGAGAAGGCGTAGCCGCTCGGCATTTCCTCCCAGACCATGACGCCGAGACGGTCGCACCAGTAGAGGAAGCGCGGGTCTTCCACCTTCTGATGGACGCGTACGCCGTTGAAGCCGAGCGCCTTGATATGCTCGACCTCCTCGCGCAACTCGCCGGGTTTCGTGGCGAGATGGGTATCGGGCCAGTAGTTCTGGCCGAGCACCAGGCGGAGGAATTTTGGCCGGTCGTTCAGCAGGAAATGACCATGACCGATGCCGACGGTGCGAAGGCCGAGATAGCTCGACAGCCGGTCGGGCACCGCACCCGCGAGCGTCAGTTCGGCATCGATCAGGGTCGGCTTGTCGGGCGACCACATCAGCCTGCCGCGCGTCATGCCGTGACGCAGCGCGGGGACGGCGATGTCGAACTCCGCCTCGCTGTCATCGACCATCACGGTCACCTCGGCCAGCACCTCGTCACCGCCGAGCTTCACGGTCAGCGGCACGGGACGCTCCGGCATGGCGGAAAGGCGGACTTCGCAGCGCACCCGCGCATTGGCGATATCGGTGACAAAGGCGAGGTCGGTGATATGCAGCTTCGGCACCACGGTCAGCCACACCGGCTGCCAGATGCCGGAGGTGCGGTCGTACCAGATGTCGTGCGGCTTTTCCTGCCAGTCCTGCTTGCCGCGCGGGATGCGGACATCCGAGCACGGATCCTCGGCACGCACCACCACGGTCTGCGCACCGGTGCCCAGAACGTCGGTGATGTCGGCAGAAAAGGGCGTGTGGCCACCTTCATGCTTTGCCACAAGCCGGCCATTGACCCAGACGGAGGCGTAGTAATCGACCGCGCCGAAATGAATGACGAGGCGCTCGCCCTCTTTCAGTGCCGGGACCTCGAAGACGCGGCGATACCAGATGACGGGATGGAAGCCCTTGGCATTGACGCCGGAAGCCACCGATTCCGGCGGATAGGGCACGGTGATGCGCTGGTCGAAGGCGGTATCGCCCTTGTCCCAGCCGTTAGCCAGCCCGGCTCCGGCATCATCATGCGCAAACTCCCATTCGCCGTCGAGCGAAGTCCAGTTTGCGCGCGTCATATAGGGGTTCGGCGACAGGGCCGCGTCTTCCATCTCGGTCAGTCTTGTCATGTTCCTGCGGTGAAATCGCGCCGCGGGCTTTCGCCGCACGGGCATTTCTCCTCCCTTGTTCAAATGGTCTTCATCTCGGTATCGCGTTCGGCAGACGCATCTGCTAAACTTGTTTATCAGGGTGCTACAGGTCACCAAGGCTTGTCAAGCGGGCGTTTACCGGCCAGAAAAAATCGGATGGCAAAACGAGTCAGAATGTCAGACGTGGCCAAGGCCGCCGACGTCTCCAAAACCACGGTGTCGCTGGTGCTGAACCATGTGGCCGAAGCCCGCATTCCGGATGCGACGCGCGCGCATGTTTTCCGCACCGCCCGCGAGCTTGGCTATGTATCGCTGCCTTCGACGCTGAACCGCGACGGCGAGCGGCAGACGCTCCATGGCCTGCTGATCAACGAGATCTCGGCCGCCTATCCGATCAACCTTCTCGACGACCTGCAGACCGCCGCCGAGGCGCGCGGGGCCGAGCTCATCCTGCAGATGACCGGCGGCAGCCCGGAGCGGGAACGCGAGGCGCTGATGCGGTTTCGCGATTTCGGCGTCAGTAGCGTGATCTACGCGATGTCCTTCCGCGCCGAGGTGACGCCGACGATCGAGCTCGACATGTTCCGCCACGTCTTCGTCAACTGCCGGCGCGAGGACGGCCGTGGAACGGCGGTTGTCACATCCGGCCATCGCGGCGGCCACGCCGCGACCCGCCACCTGCTGGAAGCCGGCGCCACCCGCATTGCTGCGATTACCGGCGATCCCTGGCAGGTGGAAACGCGCGAGCGGCAGGAAGGCTTCACGGCGGCGCTTGCCGAAGCCGGCCACGCGCCCTTCGCCGTCGAGGCGGGCGCCTGGAGTTACGGTCACGCCCGCGAGATCGCGCTTGCCTGGCTTGGTTCGGACACCCGGCCGGATGCGATCTTCTGCCATAACGATTTCATGGCCCGTGGCGCGGTATCGGCGATCCAGGCGGCAGGCCTTTCCTGCCCCGGCGACATCCTGGTGGCCGGCTACGACGATCGGGAGGTTTCGGCCTGGCCTGCACCGACGCTGACGACGGTGACCCTGCCCTTCACCGAAATGGCCGAGCGCGCGCTCGAATGCCTGAGCGCCGACGGCGAGATCGCTGAGGAGACCCACATCGTCGCGGGTGAACTGATCGTGCGCGAGAGCACCAGTCGCTAGAGCCGTTCCGCGTTTCACGGAAACGCCGCCCATCTGACTGCGAAATGCCCCCTAGAACGCGATCGGCTCCTGGATGAGCTCGACGCCGAACCGCTCCCGAACCCGCTCCCTGACCAGCGCCGAAAACCGCTCGACATCGGCCGCAACCGCACCGCCGTGATTGACCAGCACCAGCGCATGGCCCTCATACATGCCGACGGGACCGAGGCGCTCGCCCTTCAGCCCGCATTGCTCGATCAGCCATCCGGCGGAAAGTTTCACGGTGCCATCGGCCTGCGGATAGCGCGGCGCGCCCTCTATCGCGTCGGCGATGGCGACCGTGACAACCGGGTTGTGGAAGAACGAGCCGGCATTGCCGAGCACCTCCCAGTCCGGCAGTTTCGAGGCCCTGAGCGCCACCACCCGGTCCATCACCGTCTTCGCATCGGCATCGGCCGGCAGGCTGTCGAGGCCGGGATAGGCGCGGTTCGCCTGCCAGGCATGCGGCAGGGCGAGCGACACCGAAAGGATGACGTAGCGCCCGGGATGGGCCTTGAAGAAGCTCTGGCGATAGGAAAAGCCGCAGGCCACGCGGTCGAAGCTGCGGGTTTCGCCGGTCTCGGTATCGAAGGCGGTCAGTTCATGGAAATGATCGGAAAGCTGGATGCCGTAGGCACCGATATTCTGCACCGGCGCGGCACCGACGGTGCCCGGAATGCCGGCGAGGTTTTCAAGCCCCGGCAGCCCCTCGCCAACCGTCCAGGCGACGAAATCATGCCAGTTTTCGCCGGCACCGGCCGTGACGACGGTGTGAGTCGGCGATGAGGGAACGCGCGCGCGACCCGAAATCCGCATCAACCCGACGATCGCATCGAGCCGCTCCGGCAGCACCAGATTGCTGCCGCCGCCGATGATCCTGAATGGCAGGCCCCGGGCGCCACTTTCGGCGACAAGCGCCTCGATGATCCCGGCCTCCTCGATGACGACGCCGTAGCGCGCAACGGATTTAAGCCCGAGCGTGTTCAGGGCGGTCAGGTCATAGTCGGCAATGAGATCCATTCGGGCAGGCTTTCGTCTTCGGTTCGCGATCCGCCCCTTATGACACTGCCGCCGGGCGAATGATATAGCCTGCGTCAAGGCTGGGCGCCTAGACCCGCCAACACATGGAAGCCGCAAAAAACGCACTTTTTCGCCACAAATTGTTGACCGTCCTCCGCAAGTCCGCAACTCTGTTTTCATGACGATAAAGAGCGGGACATTTGCGCGGTACATGCACCGGCTGGCGGAGATACCGCGGCTTTTCAAGCCGTCGACACTGCCGCAGGCCTGGGAGCGCGACAATGTTGAAGTTCTCGCCGCCCGCCGCCGGATTGAAATCCATCAGTCCTTCCTCACCGCACTGCCCGACTTCGGGCTCCCCGGCGCGATCCTCGACACGGAAGGGCAGAAGCTCGTCGACATTGGCGATGCCGAGACCCTGCCGGCGCTCTTCACGCTGCCGCCGGAAAATGACGAGGGTATCGCCTTTGCCGGAACGGGTCGGCGGCTGGTCATCCTGATAAACCTTCGCCGCTCCTGGCCCGGTGCACCCGAAGGCGTGGGCTGGCTGGCGCTGATGCTCGATCGCGCCTTCATCGGCAAAACCACCGGGGCGACCCTGACCAACAGCGAATACGAACTGCTTTCCTGCCTGCTCGTCGGGCTGGAACTGAAGGAGGCGGCCGCAAGACTGGATGCGTCATACGATACCAAGCGCAAACAGCTTCAGATCATCTTCCAGAAGATGGAGGTGACGAGCCAGGCGGCGCTCACACGCACGGTCTCGATCCGCCTGATGAGTCATTTCATCGAATCCTTCGGGCGCAGACAGCATGTGCCTGCCGAAATCACCCTGCTTCGCCGCCAGTACGGGCGCGACGTGCTCATTCACGCGGTCGCGCTTGAAAACGGAACGCAACTGCCGGTCTGGGAGTTCGGCGACCGGCGCGGCAAGCCTTGCCTGTTCTTCCACCCACTGCTTTCCCCAACCGTTCTCAGCGACGACAAGATCGGTTTGCTGCGCGAAAACGGGCTGCGTTGGCTCGTCGTGCCGCGCTTCTTCGCCCCGGGAACCGCCGAGGCCACCGCCGATCCGTTGCGGGCGCTCGAAGACCATGCGGATGCGCTTGCGGATTACGTCGCCCACTTCGTTGGCGCGCCGGTGACCTGCGTCGCGACCAGCGCCGGCGTCTCCTGGGCGGTGTTCTTCGCCAAGCGATATCCGACGCTCGTCGAGCGGTTGGTCATCGCCGCAGCCCCCTTCCCGTCCTCGCTTGCGCCGGAAACCGCTGGCGACAGCCTGCAGGCGGCTCTTGCCGGCGCGCTACGCCAGAGGCCGGGCGTGCTGGCAGCGCTGGTGCGCGCCTTCGCCCCCATCGCCCGCTCGCAGAAGCTCGCCTTCCGCGCCTACCGACATGCCTACCGCAATGCGCCTGCGGATCTGCGCACCATCGCCTCCTATGCCGAACACGGCCACGCGCTCGAATGGCTGAAGCTGATTGCCGACCGGGCGTCAGCGAGCGTCGTCACCGACCTGGCAGTCAATCACCGGGACTGGCTGGCGGATGCCGCCGACCTTTCGCTCCCCATCACGCTGCTGCAGGGCGAGGAGGACACCATGTGCCCGCCCGCGATCATGCGCCATGTCGCCGCTGGCCTGCCGACAGCGCGGCTGAAGGTAGTGCCGGATGCGGGCCACCACCTGGCTGTCAGCCACTTCTCGCTTCTTGCAAACGTCCTCAAGTCTCCGGAAAACGCGATCGCGCCGAACACCCTCGATGAGACGTTCTCCACTCCGGTTCTCGCGGCGGCGCCGGAAGGCCGCCTGCCGCAATCCTCATGATACCGCCAGGGCACACCCGCCCAGCCACTTGTGCCGAATTTGCAACGGTCTCACCCCACCCCGAACCGATGCCGGATTCACCCCCCATTTGGGGGGCGCGGCTTATTTTTGTGCTCGCTAACGTTCCGGCCAGCGCGTCCAGTCATGCGCGATTTCTATGACGCTTACGGAGTTAGGGGATATGAACAAACTGATTTTGGCCTTCCTGGCGGGAACGGCAATGATTTCACTGGCCGGCTGTGGCAGCACAAGCGGCGGTTCGGACGGCATCGATATCAGCACGACCGGCTCGACCGGCACCGGCAATACGGCGAGCGGCTCTGACGGCAACTATACTGTCGCCGGCACCATCGTTCAGGTCAGGGATGGCTCGGTGGAAGCGACCGCCACGGCCGGCGATTTCACCGAGGACGAGGACGGCAATTTCACGCTTGCCTTTACCTCCGGCCCCTATGCCGGACAGAGCGTCTCCTTCAGCGAAGGCAACGACACATCCGCGCTCGGCGACGAGACCGCGACGCTTGAAGCCTTCCTCGGCGCAGGCGACGATACCTCTTCCGGCGCTCTCTACATCACCGTCGGTGACTATGAGGGTCTGAACGGCAATTTCATCGCAGCCTATAGCGGCGACGCCGTTTCCGATCTGCCGCAGTCCGGCACCGGCACCTATAACGGCGAATACTTCGGCAGCGCCGCCAACGATGGCGTCACCGGTCTCGTCTCCGGCAACAGCCAGATCGCCGTCGACTTTACCAGCGGCGCGGTCAACGGCACGTTCAGCGGCCTGACGATCACCGATGACGGCACCGCGATCGGCACGATGGACGATGTCGGCTTCTCCGGTTCGCTCGACAAGACATCGGGAACCTATACCGCAAGCAGCATGACGATCGGCGGCAACGCGGCCGACACCGATTCGACCCTGAGCGGGGCGCTCTATGGCGAAGGTGCGGATTCGACCGCCGGCAGCCTCGCTGTCGTCGACGACTTCGACAATCCGACCAAGGCCACGGTCGGCGTCTTCCAGGCCGACAAGGCTGACTGAACCCGATGGCGATCGGGAATTACAAACCGCGCGCCGCTTCGGCGCGCGGCCTTCTCGGCATGGCGGCCATTCTTCTGGCCCTTGCCACCAATGCGACCGCCGCCACGACGACAAAGGTGACCGGGTTCGACGCCGTGCGCGTGCTGGTCGAATATGGCGAATACGACAATGCGCTGGCGCTTGCCGAAAGCTTCGCCAACGACGAGAAGGGCAAGGCGCTGGCGGCAGCCTTCACCCAGGCACTGATCCTCGAACAGCAAGGACGTTTGCCAGAGGCAGCCGAAGCCTTGCGTGCGATCCTCTCGGCCAATCCGGACGCCCGCAATGTCCGCCGCGAGCTTGCCGGCGTGCTTTTGAAGCAGGGGGCCGGCGGTGCTGCCCTGCATCATTACGAACTGCTCGCCAACAGCACGACCAATGCCCAGCAGCGCGCCGTCTACGAACGCTTCGCCGCCCGCAGCCGGACACTGAGGCCGTGGACGCTCGACGGCTACATCTCGATTGCGCCCAGCACCAATATCTCCGAGGCGCCCGATGCAGACCTCGTCTATGTCGGCGGCGTGCCGATCCAGCCGGAAACCAAACAAAGCGGGATCGGCTACGGCTATGAGCTCAACGGCTCCTATCGTTTCGATCTCGATGAGGTCTCGGCGATCACGGTCGGCGCCGGCATCGATGGCACCGCCTATCGCGACGAGAGCTTCAACACCAGTTTCCTCGACACTTTCGTCGACTATCGCCGCGATGTCGGCGACTGGACCTTTACCGGCGGGCTGACCGGTCAATATGTGATGAAGGGCGGCGATCCCTACCGCACGGCGCTGGGGCCCGCCTTTTCCGTGCGCCACAATATGGGCCGGCGCGGCGTCAGCACGCTGCGGCTTCTCTGGCGCAAGCTCGACTACCGCAATCAGGATGCGCTGGACGGCAGCGAGACCATGATCGGCCTCAGCCATCTTTACGGCATCTCGTCATCGAGCTCGATCCGCTTCGGCGGCAATCTCGGTTATGTCGACGCCGAAAACGACACCAACAGCTATATCCGCTACTCGCTGAACGCCCAGTATTTCCGGGAATGGAGCATCGGCGCGATCTCCGACATCGCGCTGATGGTCGACGACCGGGAATATCAGGACATTACCTATCTGGCCGGCGAAAAGCGCTCCGACCAGCGCATCGTCGCTTCGCTCGGCCTGACGCTGCGAAACCTCTCCGTCAGGGGTTTCGCGCCGCGGCTTGAATATGCCTATACCCAGAATTTCTCGAACATCGACGTCTACGACTTCTCGAAGAACACCTTCTCGACCTATCTGACCAAGAAGTTCTAGCCTTCTTTCCGTTCTGTCGAGAAAGCAAGCAGGGCAAGAATCGGCAGTGCGAAACCGAGCCAGGAGGCGAGCGCCCAGCCGCCCTGGGCATAGGCAACGCCGCCGATCGCGGAACCGATGGCGCCGCCGGCGAAGAAGGTTGCCATATAGAGCCCGTTCAGGCGGCTGCGATACTCGGCGCCAAGCGCGAAGATCGCCCGCTGGCCGAGCGTCAGGTTGGCGGCAACGCCGAAGTCGAGCAGGATCGCCGCCGCGACCAGAAGGCCCAGCGACGTCGCAGAGCCCAGCGGCACGATATGGGTGATCAGGAAGGCGATGGCGACTGCCAGCATGGCGAAAGCCGTGGCCGGCTTCGTCCAGCCGCGGTCGGCGATGCGACCGGCAATCGGCGAGGCGATTGCGCCGGCAACGCCGGCGAGCGCAAACAGCGCGATCCCGCCCTGCGAGAGGCCGAAGGCCGGGCCGCCGAGCAGCAGCGGCGTCACGGTCCAGAACAGCGAGAAGGCGGCGAAGAGGAAGGCATGGTAGATGGCGCGGCGCTGCAGCACCCGCGTCGTGCGGGCAAGCTTGACCATCGACATCAGCAGTTCTCCATAATGGACATTCGACTGCGGCGCGCGCTGCGGCAATAACCGGCGCAGTACGAGCGCCAGCGCCAGCATCGCCGCCGCCGATATCCAGAAAACCGTCTGCCAGGGCGCGAACTCGGCGATGAAACTCGCCGCGGGGCGGGCCAGCATGATGCCGAGCATCAGGCCACTCATCACGTTACCAACCGCGCGGCCGCGGCCTTCCTCAGGCGCAAGATGGGCCGCATAGGGCACCAACACCTGCACGGCGACCGAGCCGAGGCCGATCATCAGCGAGGCCGCAAGAAAGGGCAGCGCATGCGGCGAAAGCGCCGCGCCGAGGAGCCCGAGAGTCGCGATCCCCATCAGGGTCAGCACCAGGCGGCGGTTCTCATGAAGATCGCCGAGCGGCACCAGCAGCAGCAGGCCGAGGCCGTAACCGGCCTGGGTCAGCGTGACGATGAGGCCGGAGGCGGCCGGCGAAAACCCCAGCGACTGGCCGATGGGGCCGATCAGCGGCTGGGCGTAATAAAGATTGGCGACGATCAATCCGCAGGCCGATGCCAGCAGAAAGGTGATGCCGGCCGGAAGCGACGCTTCGGCGGAAATGGAGGAGGAGGACATCTGGAACCCTATATTGGAAATATCTGTTTTCTTTTAAGCCGTATCAGAGGGCGCGCATGGCAAGCTCCACCACGTCCGCCATCTCCTCCCTGCTGCGCCCGGTCTTGCCTGTGACGCGCATGCCGTTCACCACGCAGAGCATGAAACGCGCGGCTGCGGCAGCATCAGTACCCGGATCGACCGAGCCATCCGCAATACCCTCCTCCAGATATCCGGCCATCAGCTTCTCCTTCCGCACCAACGCCGCCGCCACTTTCGCCGCCGCCTCATCGTCGAAAGCCGCAAGTTCGGAGGCCGAGCCAACCACAAGGCAACCACGGCGCCCCTCCTCCCCAAAAGAGCTATCGGCAAAGAACATCAAGGCATTACGCAGCTTCTGACGACCCGTACGCCCCGAGGCGGCAGCCTCCTCCAGCAACTGCGTGCGGACGGTGTGGTAGCGCTCAAGCGCAGCGATATAAACGCCACGCTTGTCCCCGAAGGCCTTGTAGATGCTACCCTGCGCAAGCTCCATGGCCTCGGCCAGATCATTGATCGAGGTTGCGTGGTAGCCGCGTTCGCTGAACACGCGGACGGCTCTGTCGAGCGCGACGTCGGCATCGAAACGGCGGGGACGGCCGGGGCCGCGGACGGGTGCTATCGTATCCATGACGCCGATATAGAAAACGTTCGTTTCCAATTCAAGGCTTTTTTTGCGCCGACATCGAGCGACTGCGCGGCAGTCGCCATCACCTACGTTTGATGACGGACACGCCTTGACTGCCGCATCAACAAACGGGACTTGCCAAAGCCTTCGGATTTAGTAAAAATTTACTGTCTTCGCGTGATGTCTGCGCGGCGGCGGGAGGAGTACATGGTCACCATTCGCGAAATCGCCAAGGCTGTCGGGGTCTCCGCCGGCACGGTCTCCCGCGTGTTGAATTACGACCCGACGCTTTCGATTACCGAGGTCAAGCGCAAGGCAATCATCGAGACGGCCGAAGCGCTGAATTATGCGACACCACGCAGCCGACACCGCACCAGGAATGGCGGCATCCGACTGCAGGACCGGCGCCTCACGCTACCGCATCTGGCGACGGTGCATTTCCTGGAAGCCGACGAGGAACTGATCGACCCCTATTACATCGGCGTCCGCCTCGGCATCGAGCGTCGCTGTCGCGCCTATGAGGCCGAGCTTGCCAAGGTCTTCCATTCCCAGCTCTTCGATGAGGCAGCGATGCTGCAGGGCATGGCCGGCGTTATCGCCATCGGCAAGCACCGCGACCATGAGGTGGAGTTTCTGGCGCAAAACAGCCAATGTCTCGTCTTCGCCGATTTCGTGCCGCAGGACGAGCGCTTCGACTGCGTTTACAGCGATCTTGGCCGCGCCACGGTCTCGATCCTCGACGGCCTGCAGGCCGCCGGCTACCGGCGCATCGCCTTCATCGGCGCGCAGGACCGCATCAACAGTCCGGGCGAGCTTTATGGCGAGGCGCGCTGCCGGGCATTCGTCAACTGGCAGAAGGCGCGCGGCCAGTTCGACCCCGACATGATCGCGCTCAGCGACGATTGCAACAATGGCCAGAACCTGCGCCTCGAGGTGGGCTTCGAGCAGGCGAGGCTGCTGCTGTCGCGCGACAAGCGCCCGGATGTCATCCTCACGGCAAACGACAACATCGCCATCGGCACAGGCCGCGCCATCCAGGAGGCGGGTCTTTCCGTGCCCGGCGACATCGCCATCGCCTCGTTCAACGACATTCCCGTCGCCCAGTTCCTGAACCCGCCGCTGTCAACGATGAACATCCCGGGAGAGGCGATCGGCGAGGCTGCGGTCGACCTTCTGGTCGAGCAGATCAACGGCCGTGAATATGCCAAGCGGGTGCGGATCCCCACAGAAATGATCTGGCGCGACAGCTGCCGCCGCCCGGGCTGAGGGCGGCGGTCAGGTAAACTTTTTACTAAATTTTTTTGTTGCCATCCGTCAGGATTTGCAGTTAGCTCCCCATGTGGCTGGAGAGGACCCGCCGCATTCGAGGAATTTGGATCGACATCCATTTTGGGAGGATACCATGGATAACGTGCTGAAGCGCGTCTCGGGCGTAGCCCTTGCAGGCGCCTGCGTCATGAGTGCATCGGCGGCCTTTGCCGGCGAAATCACCATCTGGTGCTGGGACCCGAACTTCAACGTCGCGATCATGAAGGAAGCGGGCGAGATCTACACGCAGTCTCATCCCGATACGACGTTCAACGTCGTCGACTTCGCCAAGCTCGACGTCGAGCAGAAGCTGCAGACGGCGCTTGCCTCCGGCACCACCAGCGCCCTGCCGGACATCGTCCTGATCGAGGATTACGGCGCGCAGAAATATCTCCAGTCCTTCCCCGGCGCCTTTGCGCCGATGGATGACGTCGTCGATTACTCGGGGTTTGCTCCCTACAAGGTGTCGCTGATGACCCTGGACGGCAAGGTCTACGGCATGCCCTTCGATTCCGGCGTCACCGGGCTCTACTACCGCACAGACTATCTGGAAGAAGCCGGCTTCAAGCCGGAGGACATGGAAGGCATCACCTGGGACCGGTTCATCGAGATCGGCAAGCAGGTCGAGGAAAAGACCGGTCACAAGATGACCTCGATCGACCTCAATGACGGCGGCATGACCCGCATCATGATGCAGTCGGCCGGCCAGTGGTATTTCGACGAGAACGGCGACCTGAACGTCACCGATAACGCAGCCCTGAAGGCCGCGCTCGAAACCCAGGCGAAGATGGCCAATGCGGGCATCCTCTATCCCGCGACCGGCTGGTCCAACTACGTGAACGCCTTCACCTCCGGCAACACCGCATCCGTAATCACCGGCGTCTGGATCACCGGCACCATCAAGGCGCAGGAAGATCAGGCCGGCAAATGGCGCGTCGCGCCCATTCCGTCGCTCGACGGCGTCGAAGGCGCCACCCACGCCTCCAATCTTGGCGGTTCGAGCTGGTATGTGCTGTCATCCTCCGACGTGAAGGACGAGGCGATCGATTTCCTCAATGAAATCTTCGGCAAGGACGTCGATTTCTATCAGAAAATCCTGACCGAGCGTGGCGCCGTCGGCTCCCTGCTTGCCGCCCGCGAGGGTGAAGCCTACAAGGAGGCCGATCCCTTCTTCGGCGGCCAGGAAGTCTGGCAGATGTTCTCGACCTGGCTGAACGAGATCCCGCCGGTCGACTACGGCATCTTCACCAACGAGCTTGATACGGCGGTCACCTCGAACCTGCAGTCTCTGGTTCAGGGCAAGCCGATCGAAGACGTGCTGAAGGCCATCGAAGACCAGGCCAAATTCCAGATCCAGTGATGACGACCGGGCGGGGTATGTCCCCGCCCGCTTCCGCCCCAATCGGATGACTGCGCGAACCTCTCGGTCGCGCTTCAAGCGGAATGCACCATGGCAAAGGCAAGACCCGGCAATCTGAAGCGGTTCTACGACGTCAACGGCTGGCTGTTCGTCGCCCCGGCGCTTCTCCTGATCGCCACCTTCATGTTCTACCCGATCATCAGATCGCTCGTGCTGTCGACCTTCTCGGGTCGCGGCATGATGATGAAGTTCGTCGGCTTCGGAAACGTCGTCAGGCTCTGGAACGACCCGGTGTTCTGGCAGGCGCTCACCAACACGATGACCTTCCTCGTCATCCAGGTACCGGTGATGATCATGCTGGCACTGATCCTCGCCAATGCGCTCAACAATCCGCGGCTGAGGTTTTCGGGCCTGTTCCGCACCGCGATCTTCCTGCCCTGCGTTTCGTCGCTGGTCGCCTATGCGATCCTGTTCAAGAGTATGTTCGCCACCAACGGCATCATCAACTCGACGCTTGCCGGCATCGGCATCATCGATACGCCGATCGAGTGGTTCACCGATCCCTTCTGGGCAAAGACGCTGGTCATCCTCGCCATCACATGGCGCTGGACCGGCTACAACATGATATTCTATCTCGCCGCTCTCCAGAACATCGACAAGTCGATCTATGAAGCCGCCCGCATCGATGGCGTGCCGGCTTACCGCCGTTTCCTGCACATCACCATTCCGATGCTGAAACCGGTGATCCTGTTCACCACGATCACCTCCACCATCGGCACACTGCAGCTCTTCGACGAGGTCTATAACCTGACCGAGGGCACGGGCGGCCCGGCGAATGCGACGCTGACCCTGTCGCTCTACATCTACAACCTGACCTTCCGCTTCATGCCGAACTTCGGCTACGCGGCGACCGTCTCCTACGTCATCGTCCTGATCGTGGCGGTGCTCTCCTTCCTGCAGTTCTACGCCGCGAGGGAACGTTCATGACCCGCTACATCCGCCTCGCCACCGGTTCGCTGCAATACATCCTGCTCGGCCTTGCCGCCTTCATCTCGGTGTTTCCGTTCATCTGGATGGTGATCAGCGCCACCAACACGACGGCCGACATCATCATCGGCAAGGTCTCGTTCGGCCATGCGCTGCTGACCAATATCCAGACCTTCATGACCCAGGTCGACGTGCCGCTGATCATGTGGAACTCGATCAAGATCGCCGGCGTCGGCACGGTTCTGACGCTCGCCGTCACCTCGCTTGCGGGCTACGGCTTCGAGATATTCCGCTCGAAACTGCGCGACAAGGTCTATGCCGTCGTGCTGCTGACCCTGATGGTGCCGTTTGCGGCGATCATGATCCCGCTGTTCATGATGATGGCCAAGGCCGGGCTGATCGACACCCACATCGCCATCATCCTGCCGACCATCGCCTGGGCCTTCGTGATCTTCTATTTCCGCCAGGCGACCAAGGCGTTTCCATCGGAACTGCGCGATGCCGCCAAGGTCGACGGGCTGAAGGAATGGCAGATCTTCCTCTACATCTACTTCCCGGTGATGCGTTCCACCTATGCGGCCGCCTTCGTCATCGTCTTCATGCTCTACTGGAACAACTACCTCTGGCCGCTGATCGTGCTGCAGTCGAACGAGACCAAGACGATCACGCTCGTCGTCTCCTCGCTCGCCTCGGCCTATTACCCGGATTACGGCACGGTGATGATCGGCACGATCCTGGCCACGCTCCCGACCCTCTTCATCTTCTTCGCCATGCAGCGCCAGTTCGTCGAAGGCATGCTTGGCTCGGTCAAATAGGTTAATCCGATGCGCGAAACAGAAAACTTCAACGCCGACTGGGTCTTCTCCGAAGGCTTCGACACCGCCGCGACGACGACGCTTCGGGATGGCGAAAAGGTGCGCCTGCCGCACACGGCGGTGGAACTGCCCTTCAACTATTTCGACGAGACGCTCTACCAGCGCGCCTTCACCTATCAGAAGGTCTTTGCCTACGATCCCGCGTTTGACGGCCAGCGGGTCTCGCTGGTGTTCGACGCGGCGATGGCCGACAGCGTCGTCTGGCTGAACGGCATCGAGCTTATCACCCACAAGGACGGCTACACGCCTTTCGAGGTCGAGATCGGACCGCATCTGAAGGATGGCGACAACCTGCTGACGGTGAAGATCGACGGCTCGGAAAATCCGGAGATCCCGCCCTTCGGCAATGTTATCGACTACCTGACCTTCGCCGGTATCTACCGCGATGTCTGGCTGAAGGTGACGACGCCGGTCGCCATCGAAAACGTCAAGATCGAGACCCCCGATGCGCTGGCGCCGCAGAAGAGCGTCCACGCGGTCGTCCATCTCATCGGCGAACCGACCGAAGGCACGCTCCGGGCGACGCTTTTCGACGCGGCCGGTCATAGTATCGCACACGCCGAGTCCGCCGTTTCCGGAAGCCAGGCGAGCCTCGACATGTCGGGGCTCGAGAACATCCGGCTCTGGGACATCGACGATCCGGCGCTCTACACGCTGACGGTGACGCTCGAAACAGAGGCCGGCACCGACGCCTTTCACAGCCGCTTCGGCTTCCGCACCGTTTCATTCGCGATCGATGGCTTCCGCCTGAATGGCCGGCCGCTGAAGCTGCGCGGCCTCAACCGCCACCAGAGCTGGCCGCATCTCGGCTATGCCATGGGCCGGCGTGGGCAGGAGAAGGATGCGGACATCCTGAAATTTGACCTCGCCTGCAATGTGGCGAGGACGTCCCACTATCCGCAGTCGAAATATTTCCTCGACCGCTGCGACGAGATCGGCCTTCTGGTCTTCGAGGAAATCCCCGGCTGGCAGCATATCGGCGGCGATGGCTGGAAGCAGGAATCGATTGCAAACGTCCGCCGCATGATCACCCGCGACTGGAACCATCCCTCGATCATCATCTGGGGCGTTCGTATCAATGAATCGCCCGATGACCACGATTTCTACGCCGAGACCAACCGGCTCGCCCGCGAACTCGACACCACCCGCCAGACCGGCGGCGTGCGCTGCATCGAGGACAGCGAGATGCTGGAAGACGTTTACACCATGAACGACTTCATCCTTGGCGACGAGGAAATGCCGGGCCGCAACCGCGGCCGGATGTTTACCCGCGACCAGAAGCAGGTGACACGGCTTTCGAAGACCGTGCCCTACATGATCACCGAATATTGCGGCCACATGTACCCGACCAAGCGCTTCGATCAGGAACAACGCCAGCACGAGCACGTCACCCGCCACCTGCAGATGATGAACGCGATTGCCGGCGACCCGACGATTGCCGGCGGCACCGGCTGGTGCATGTTCGACTACAACACCCACCAGGACTTCGGCTCGGGCGATCGCATCTGCTATCACGGCGTCATGGACATGTACCGCGAGCCGAAGCTTGCGGCCTTCGCCTATGCCTCGCAGGGCGAGCCGGAGAACGGCGTGGTGCTGCAGCCGGTCACCTTCTGGGCCCGCGGCGAGCGCAATATCGGCGGTGTACTGCCGCTGATCGTGCTGACCAATTGCGACTATGTCGAAATCCGTGTCGGCAACAGTCAGCCGAAGCGGGTCGAGCCGGACCGGGCGACCTATCCGCACCTGCCGCACCCACCGGCGATCCTCGACAGGCATGACGTTTCCCCGGAGGAATTCGGCGAATGGGGGGTACGCTGGTTCGATGGCGAAATCATCGGCTATGTCGGCGGCAAGGCGGTGAAGACGATGAAGCTCGCCGCCAATCCCCTGCCGACAACGCTTCAGGTCGCGCCCGACGCCACCGACCTCAAGGCTGGCGAAAAGGATTGCGTACGCGTCATCCTGCGCGCCCTCGACCAGTGCGGCAATATCCTGTCCTTCTTCGACGATCCGGTGGCCCTCTCGCTCGAGGGCCCCGGCCGCATCGTCGGGCCGGAGCTTGCAAGCTTCAAGGGCGGCACGGCCGGTCTTTATATCGAGGCTGGCGATGAGCCCGGCACGCTGACGCTTTCCGTCCGCTGCCGCCCGTTCGACGACCAGACCGTCACATTCACGATCTCCTGAGGTTTGCCATGGCTGATGTTTCCCTCAACGAAATCCGCAAGACCTTCGGCGCCGTCGAGGTCATCAAGGGCGTCGATCTCGACATCAAGTCGGGCGAGTTCATCGTCTTCGTCGGGCCATCCGGTTGCGGAAAGTCGACGCTTCTGAGGATGATTGCGGGGCTCGAGGACATCACCGCCGGCTCGCTTGCCATCGGCGGCAAGGACATGACCGACGAGGACCCGGCCAAGCGCGGCATCGCCATGGTGTTCCAGACCTATGCGCTCTATCCGCACATGACGGTTCGGGAGAACATGGGCTTCGCCCTGCGTTTCGCCGGCATGAACAAGAAGGAAATCGAGACCCGGGTGATGGAAGCCGCCCGCATGCTGGAGCTCGAACCCTATCTCGATCGCAAGCCGAAGGCGCTGTCCGGCGGCCAGCGCCAGCGCGTCGCCATCGGCCGCGCCATCGTGCGCCATCCGGATGTGTTCCTGTTCGACGAACCGCTCTCCAACCTTGATGCGGAACTGCGCGTGCACATGCGCGCCGAACTATCGGCTCTCCATGACCGGCTGAAGACGACAATGATCTATGTCACCCACGACCAGGTGGAGGCGATGACGCTGGCCGACCGGATCGTGGTGCTGCGCGGAGGCAAGGTCGAGCAGATCGGCACCCCGCTCGAACTCTTCAACACGCCGGCCAATCTTTTCGTCGCCGGCTTCATCGGCTCGCCGGCGATGAACTTCCTGCCCGCGACCGTGACCGACTACGACAATGATAGCCTGAAACTCAGCCTGCTCGGCTCGGAGGCGATGGAGGTGCCTTTCGAAGCCGCACGTCCCGACGGGGCTACGGTCACCGTCGGCGTCCGGCCGCAGCATATCCGCCTTGCCGAGGCGAACGAACCGGCGATCGACATGGCAATCAGTCTCGTCGAGGCACTTGGAACGGAAACCGTCGTCTATGGCGAGGCCGGTAACGGCGAGCGGCTGATGGCCGTGCTCGGCGGCCAGCATCAGTTGAAGACCGGAACCACCATCCGCGTCGCTTTCGATACGACCGCCGTCCACATCTTCGATGAAGCCGGCAAGCGCATCTCGCGCTGAACCACCGGCCCTTTGCCTGACCGCTTCAGATGCGCCGAGCGCCTGCAGCGCGTCGTTTATCGTCTCGTCCCTGCCCAAATCCGGCACCTGAAGCCGCCATCCTATACTTCCGTATAGCCACACCACACTTGTTTGCCGGTCTGTCATCCACGGATTTTCGTAAACAAGTGCTGGCGATTTCCGGGAAAAGGACGAGCCCCATGATAAAAAGGCGCATGCTTCTTTCCGCATTGGCAGCCACCCTGCTTTTCGGCGTCGGCGATCTCAGCGCCAGCGAGCTGCGGCAACCGGACGGCCCGATCATCCTCACGGTCGAGGGTGCTATCACCAACGTCAACACGCCCGACGGCAAGGCCGAATTCGACATGGCCATGCTCGATGCCCTGCCGCAGCGCCGTTTCAGGACGGCAACGATCTGGACCAGCGGCGTTTCGGAATTCTCCGGCCCCACCCTCACCGCTCTGCTCGCGTTTGTCGGCGCAAAGGGCAAGACGCTCAGGCTGACAGCGCTAAACGAATACGCGGTCGAGATGCCCGCGGCGGATGCGTTTGCCGATGGTCCGATCCTCGCCACCCGCAAGGATGGCCGGACGCTCTCCGTTCGCGACAACGGCCCGCTATGGCTCATATATCCGTTTGACGATGAGCCCGCCTACAAGACAGAAGTCACCTATTCGCGTAGCATATGGCAGTTGAAGTCGATCGAGGTCAAAGACTGAGCCATGCTGACGCTGCAGAACAGGAACGCCAACAGCCTTGAACGGCGCGACTGGCGCGGCGTCTACCTCATTGCAGCCCTCGCCATGCTGGCGGTCGCCATCCTGCTCTGTTTCCTCGCCTTCCAGCTCACGCGCGAACTTCACCGGCTGCAGGCGGCGTCGACGGACAATGTCCAGTGGTCGATGGCGCAGGCGCAGGTGGAACTGCTGACCCTGCGCGAAGCGCTCGATACCGCCTCCCATGATCCCGACGGCCGAACTCTTGCCGACCTGCGGCAGCGCTTCGACATCTTCTACAGCCGTGTCGATACGCTGAAGAACGGTTCATTCTTCGACGGCGAGCCCGATGATGCCAAGGCACCCCGGCTGCTTGACGGGATCTCCGAAACTCTCGATCGGCTCATCCCCGCCATCGACGGCAGCGATGCGGTATTGGCGGCAGCGCTGCCTGAAATGGTGGAAGCCTTCGCGGCCATCCAGCCAGCGGTGCGCGAGATCGCGCTCGAGGGTGTGCGGGTTCGCGCGGAACGCTCCGACCTCGATCGGCGCCTGTTTACCGAACTCGTCCTGCGCACCGCGCTGGTCGCAGGCATCCTTCTCATCGCCATGGTGCTGGCGCTTGTCATGTTCATCTGGCAGTTCCGGGTCGCCCGCCAGAAGACCGCGGAACTGCAGATGCAGAACCGCCTCCACGAGAGCGCCATCAATGCCTCGCTCGACGCCATCCTCGTCTCCGACGAGAATGCGCGGGTCCTCGATTTCAGTCCCGCGGCGGAGGCGCTCTTCGGATATTCGCGCGACGAAGTTCTCGGCAAGCGCACCGATCAGCTCATCATCCCGCCGGAAGAGCGCGAGCAGTTCCGCGAACGCCGCGCCAGCTATCTGGGCAAGGAAGTCGCCGAGGACGTGCATCTGTCGGGTCGGCTCGAAATCGACCTGATACGCGCCGACGGCACGCGCTTTCCGGCGGAGCTTTCCGTCGCGGTGATCCGCAGCGGAACCGGCCGGCTGATCGTGACTTATCTGCGCGACATATCCGACCGGTTGCGCACCCAGGAAGCCCTGACGCGGGCGCGCGACGATGCGGTCGCCACAGCCAAGGCAAAGTCCGATTTCCTGGCCGTGATGAGCCACGAGATGCGCACGCCGCTGAACGGCGTGATGGGCCTGCTCGACATGCTGAGCGAGACGCGGCTGACCCGCAAGCAGCGCGACTATGTGCGCACGGCCATCACCTCCGGCGAGATCCTGCAGCGCCATATCGACGATGTGCTGAACATCAACCGGATCGAATCCGGCGTGACCCGGCTTAGTCCGGGCCGGTTCGAGGTCTTGCCGCTCCTCACCGAGTTGAAGAAGATGAACGAGCCGGCAGCCCTTGCCCGCCACAACACGATAACCGTCGACGCGCCGTCCGGCGTCGTCTTCGCGCAGGACCGGCACGGCTTGCGCCAGGTGCTGATCAACCTCGTCGGCAATGCGGTGAAGTTCACGGAGAACGGCCACATCACCGTCACCGCCCGCCCGCAGGGGAGCGATGGTTCCATGGCGTTCGTGGTCGAGGATACGGGCATCGGCATTGCCGCGGAAGATGCAGCCCGGATCTTCGAGGATTTCGTGATGCTCGACCCGTCCTACAAGCGGACAGCACCGGGATCGGGGCTTGGTCTCGCGATCTCGCGGCGGCTCGTCGAGCTCATGGGCGGCGAGATCGGCGTGGAGAGCGAGCCTGGCCGCGGCAGCCGCTTCTTCTTGCATCTGCCACCGCTGACGGCGCCCGATGAGGCCGAAAGCGAGGCGGACGTCGAGCCCCCTCCGGCCGATCCCGGGCCCAAGACGCCGCTTTCCGTCCTCATCGTGGAGGACAACGAGACCAACCGCTTCGTCGCCCGCGAGATGCTGTCGCGTTACGGCTGCCAGGTCAGCGAAGCCCGCGACGGGATCGAGGGCGTCGAAGCCGCAGAGAAGACGCGGTTCGACGTCATCTTCATGGATATCAGCATGCCCCGCCTCGACGGGCTCGGCGCAACCCGGGCCATTCGCGGCGGCGATGGTGCCTCCCGCGAGACGCCGATCATCGGCCTGACGGCGCACGCGCTTCCCGAGGAACAGAAACAGCTTATCGAAGCCGGAATGCAGGATTGCATCGTCAAGCCGCTGCGCACCGCCCGGATCGCCGAGGTGATGGCCTCGCTTTCCGAACGCCGGACCACGGACGCGCCGGCACGAAAGCCGATTCCCTCCGGCCTCGTGGACCGGCGCACGGTGACCGAGCTTCTCGAAGCGCTGCCGCCCGAAATGTTCCGCCGGCAGATCGACCGTTTCATCAGCGAACTCGGCGAATCGCGCGAACGGTTCTGCGCACGGCCGGAAGACCGGCAGGATCTGGAAGCGCTTGCGGCCTGCGCCCACAAGATGGCGGGCTCCGCAGCCGTCTTCGGCGCCGTCGCGCTCAGGGCTCACCTGCTCGAAATCGAGTCGGCCGCCAGGCATGGCGAGCGAGACCAGCTCGACGCGCTCTGCGACAGCGTCCTGAAGACGGCCGAGCAGACCCTTGCCGCGCTGAAGACGATTGCCGACGACCCCGCCCTCTAGCGCGCCATCCAGTCCCAACCGGCTATACCGAAGCATAGTCGCGAAATCCGGATGGCACCTGCCACTGTCCGCCGGAGCGCGCAATTTCCCCGCCCGATCTCCTATTCTCATCCTGCAACGAGAGAGAACATCCTTCTTCGGAAGGGCGACCACGGAAGGAGGGTTGCACCGAAATCAGTCAGTCTCCGGCAAGGCGCGCAAAAGCCCGTTTTGCTCGAAACGTTCAATCCCATTCGACGGGGCGCCGTAATCCCGACGAATGCGGGCGCAGGAGGCAGGACAGTCGCTCCCAAAGCGCTTGCCGCGTCTGTCCACGCCGTCCAGAACAACTCCCCCCCGTGCTCCGGACGGCACAAGAACCCACCACGCCCGCATCGAAGAGCCCGCCGGTTTCCACCGGTGGGCTCTTCTGCATTTTCGGAACATTTGCCTCGGCGCCGTCGTTTTTCTTGGCGTAAAGCGTAGGAGCGGGACATGGCCTCAAGAGCAGTCTGGAAAGGGCAGATGCGGCTTTCGCTGGTGTCGATCGCCGTGGAACTCCACTCGGCGACCAAGCGGTCGGCCCATATCGGCTTCCGCCAGATCCACGAACCTTCGGGCAAACCCATCCACTATGAAAAGGTCGCCGAGGGCGTTGGGCCGGTCAAGGCGGATGACATCGTAAAGGGCTACGAGAACAATGGCGAGTATCTGCTGATCGACCCCGAGGAAATCGATGCGATCAAGCTCGAAACGAAGAAGACCTTCGAACTGGTGCAGTTCGTCGGCTCCTGCGAAATTCCGCCACTCTATTACGACAAGCCCTACTATGTCGTGCCCGCCGACGACCTTGCCGAGGACGCCTATCGCGTGATCCGCGACGCACTGCGCAAATCCGAGAAGACGGCGATCGGCC
Source organism: Martelella endophytica (assembly GCF_000960975.1). Classification (NCBI taxonomy): domain Bacteria; kingdom Pseudomonadati; phylum Pseudomonadota; class Alphaproteobacteria; order Hyphomicrobiales; family Aurantimonadaceae; genus Martelella; species Martelella endophytica. The sequence continues at coordinate 302,787 of NZ_CP010803.1, forward strand.
AGATCACCTTGCGCGGCAAGGAATATCTGGCCGCCGTGCGCCCCTGCGGCGACGGGCTGCTCCTTGAAACGCTTCATTATGCCGACGAGGTCCGCAATGCCGACCCGCTGTTCTCCTCGATCGAGGACGAGGCGAGCGACGAGGAACTGCTCGAGGTCGCGACCACGCTGATCGAGCGCAAGTCGGCGCCTTTCGACGCCTCGAACTTTCATGATCACTACCGCGAAGCCCTGCTCGAACTGGTCGAGAAGAAGCGCAAGAACCGCAAGACGCCGCGGACCACCGCCGGTGCGGACAAGAAGCGAGAGGGCACCAGCGACAATGTCGTCGACCTGATGAGTGCCCTGAAGAAGAGCGTCGAGGGCACGAAGAAGAAGCCGGCATCGAAATCGTCGGCAGTTCAGAAGAAGTCATCCTCGCGCACCAGCAGGAAGAAGGCATCCTAGATGGCTGAAGCCGACCGCCTTGCCGAATATGAACAGCGCCGCGACTTCTCGAAGACCCGTGAGCCGAAGCGCGGCGGGCCGAAAAAGGCCGGCAAGACGCTCGGTTTCGTCGTCCAGAAGCACGATGCCCGCCGCCTGCACTACGATTTCCGCCTCGAATGGGATGGCGCGCTGCTAAGCTGGGCAGTGACCCGCGGCCCGAGCGACGACCCCGGCGAAAAGCGCCTTGCCGTGCGCACCGAAGACCATCCGCTGGATTACGCCGACTTCGAGGGCACGATCCCCAAGGGGCATTATGGCGGCGGCACAGTGATGGTCTGGGACAGGGGCACATGGGAACCACTGCACGATCCGGCCGAAGGCCTGAAATCCGGCAAGCTGCATTTCAACCTCTCCGGCGAGCGGATGCAGGGCGGCTGGGCGTTGGTGCGCATGCGCCGCCGCAGTGGCGAAAAGCGCGAAAACTGGTTGCTGATCAAGGAGCGCGACGAGACCGCAAGCGACACGCCTGACGCACTGACCGAGAAGAACCTCAGGAGCGTCAAGACGGGCCGGTCGCTGAAGGGGATCGAATCCGACAAGCCGCCGAAGAAACCTTCGACAAGGCCCGCTAAGGCGAAAGCCGCCGAGAGCAAATCGGCGAAGAAGATGCCCGCCTTCCGGAAACCGCAGCTCGCGACGCTTTACGACACCGCGCCCGAAGGCGAGGACTGGCTGCACGAGACCAAGTTCGACGGCTACCGCTGCATCGCCGCCATTGCCGGCGGCAAGGCAAGGCTTTTCACCCGCTCCGGCAAGGACTGGACGGAGAAATATGCCGCCCTCGATGGCGCCTTCGAGGTGCTTGGCAACGAGACGCTGCTGATCGATGGTGAGATCATGGCGGCGGATATCCCGAAGGGACAATCGGCCTTCTCCGCCCTGCAGCAGGCGCTGCACGACGACGGCGCACTGGTTTTCTACGTCTTCGACATTCTCGAACGTGGGGGCAAATCGCTGACCGAGAAGCCGCTTTCCGACCGCAAGGCGGTGCTGGAACAGGCGCTTGCGCCTCTCGATCCCGATGGCCCGGTGCGACTCAGCACCTATATCACCGGCGACGGCAGTGATATCCTGAAGCAGATCTGCAAAGCGGGAGGCGAGGGCATCATCTCGAAGCGGGCCGATGCGCCTTATAGCCACAGCCGCACGAGCACTTGGCGGAAGGTGAAATGTACGAAGCGGCAGGAATTCGTCATCGGCGGCTATTCGCCGTCGGACAAGAAGGGGCGTCCGTTCTCGTCGCTGCTGGTGGGCCAGTTCGATGAGGACGGCGGTTTTCACTATCGCGGTCGGGTTGGGACCGGCTTTTCGGAGGAAACGCTGGAAACGCTCGCCGAAGAGTTTTCCGCGCGCGCCCGCAAGACCTCGCCCTTCGACGATGTGCCGGCCTCGATTGCCCGCAAGGCGCGCTGGGTAACACCGGAACTGGTGGCGGAGGTCGATTTTGCCGAGTTCACGGCTGACGGCCATATCCGCCACGGCGCCTTTCTCGGCCTGCGCGACGACAAGGAGGCAAAGACGGTGGCACCGGAGAAAAGCAAGGCAAGCGATGCGGTGAAGGTCGCCGGCATCGCCATCTCCCATCCCGACCGGCAGCTTTTCGGCAAGGCCGGGATCAGCAAAGGCGACCTCGCCGAATATTACGGACGCGCCGGCAAACGCATGCTGGAGGCGAGCGGCGAGCGGCCGTTTTCGCTGCTGCGCTATCCTTCCGGCATCGCGGATGAAGGCTTTTTCCAGAAGCACGCCGGCAAGGGCTTTCCGGACGAACTCACCGAGATCGATATCGAGGAAAAGGACGGCAGCACGGCGCAGTATCTCTATACGAAGAAGCCTGCGGGCTTCGTCGCCGCCGCGCAGTTCGGCACGATCGAGTTCCACGGCTGGGGTTCGCGCGTCGACCGGCTCGAACGACCGGACCGGCTGATCTTCGATCTCGATCCGGATGAGGGCCTCGGCTTTGCGGAAACGAAGAAGGCCGCCTTCGACATGCGCGACCTGCTTGAAGAACTCGGCCTCGCCGCCACTGCCATGGTCACCGGCGGCAAGGGCATCCATGTCACCGTGCCGCTGCGGCGCACGGTGAGCTGGGACACGCTGAAGATGTTTGCAAAAACCTTTGCCCATATCCTCGCCGAACGCGAGCCGGAGCGCTTCACCGCGACAATGTCGAAGGAAAAGCGCAAGGGAAAGATCTTCATCGACTGGCTGCGCAACGAGCGCGGCGCCACCGCGATCATGCCCTATTCCGTCCGCGCGCGAGAGGGCGCGCCGGTGGCGACACCGGTGACCTGGGAGGAGCTGAAGCCGATGAAATCCGCCGCCGCCTTCACCCTTCCCGACATGGACAAGCGGCTTGCCGCCCCCTGCCCCTATGTCAAAGCCTTCAAGGAGCCGCAATCGCTTTCGGCCAAGGTCATCGACAAACTGGAGAAGCTCGCCGATTAGGCCCCGCAACACCCATCAAACGCCCGCGAATGTAGGAGCATCCCCGACACGCGGAGCTCTGCCGTCAGGCAAAGGTCCGCCGCCGCGACGGCGGGCCTCAGTCATACGGCGGCGATGGTTTCTTCCACCGGTTCCAGCCTCAGCGACCGGCAATCCATGTCCTGAGAGCGGCCGGCAAGGTCGAGCACCTGCTGAAGTTCCGCACCGCGTTCGAAGGTCGGCTCGGCCGGCTCTTCGCCACGGATCGCGGCAATGAAGCGATCGTAGATCGTCGGGACCTTCGGGCACTCGATGTCGGTCCAGGTCTCGTTCAGCATTGCCTCGGGGCCGATGCAGCCGCGCAGCACGCTTTCATTGCGCTCGAACAGCACCTGCAGTCCGCCGAGATCGCCATAGATGCGCAGCCTCAGATCGTTGTGATGGCCGGAGGCGAAGCGAGTGGCGGAAATCGTGCCGATCGCCTCGTTGGCAAGCTTCAGATGCATGACGAAGCTGTCATTGGCATCGAGCGTGTATTCACCGATCTTGCCGCCCTCGGCCTTGCCGAACACGGCGGTGCGGCACGATACGGATTCCGGCGCGATGCCGGCGATGAAGGTGGCGAAATCGATGATGTGGATGCCGACATCGCCGAGCACGCCCTTGGAGCCGTGTTCGGTCGAAAGCCGCCACAGCCAGCCGGGCTCCGTGCGCCAGTCGCCCCAGGCCGCCTGTGTCAGCCAGCTCTGCAGATAGGAGGCCTCGAAATGGCGCACCGTGCCGATGGCACCCTCGGCCACCAGTTCCGCGGCCTTCTGCAGGGCCGCGACATTGCGGTAGGAAAGGTTGATCATGTTGACCACGCCCGCGTCCTTCGCCTTCGCCGCCATCTCGGCCGCGAATTCATAGGACGTGCTGAGCGGCTTTTCGCAGAGCACATGCTTGCCGGCGTCAAGCAGCGGCAGGGTCGTGGCATAATGGATGCCGTCCGGCGTGACATTGGAGGCGGCATCGAAGTCGCATTTTTCCAGCGCTTCGGTCAGCGATGTATAGCGGCCGGGAATGCCATGCTTGTCGCAGAAGGTGTTCAGCACGTCCGGCCGTGTATCGACGCCGCCGACAACCTCGACGCCCTCCATCTCCTTGAACGACTGCGCATGCACGCGGGCCATGCCGCCCGTGCCGATAATCAGCACACGAACCGGTTTCTTCGTCTTCTTCATCTCATCGGTCTCCCGAATTGGGCGTAGCGCCCGGTGTTTTTCTGTCCTGGATGGCTTTCTTCACCAATCTCCCCCCTTGAGGGGGAGATGCCCCGACAGGGGCAGAGGGGGGGGCCCTATCGGCTGGTTCGGAGATTGCGGCTTATAGGGCTTGCGCCCTTCACCCCTCTCTGTCGCTTTCGCGACATCTCCCCCCCAAGGTGGGAGATCGGTTGGAGCAAGGGGCGGTTGCCGTAGTTCAGAAACCCGCCTTACCGGAACCCGGCCTCGCCGGCTTGATGCAGCGTGACGCCGCGTTCCTCGATCTTTTCCGGCGCCTTGTCGACGGGGACGTTCGGGGCAGCGGTCGAATCTGCCAGGCGGGCGGCGGGGTTGTGGGCCCAGTGCACGGCGTTGGTGATGACCTTCAGGACGTTTTCGTTGTGATAGGTCGGGTAGGTCTCGTGGCCGGGGCGGAAATAGAAGACGTTGCCGGCGCCGCGCTTGTAGGTGAGACCGGAGCGGAACACCTCGCCGCCCTGGAACCAGCTGACGAACACGGTCTCCAGCGGCTCCGGAACGCCGAAGGGCTCGCCGTACATCTCCTCGTTCTCGAGCTCGAAATAGTTGTCGATGCCGGCTGCGATCGGGTGGTTGCGGGAGGTCACCCACAGCCGTTCGCGCTCACCCGCCTCGCGCCAGGTGAGGTTGCAGGGCGCGCCCATCAGCCGCTTGAACGGCTTGGAGAAGTGGGCGGAATGCAGGAAGATCATGCCCATGCCGCCCCAGACGGCCTCGCAGACACGCTCGACAACCTTGTCGTCGACATCGCCGTGGGCGGCGTGACCCCACCAGATCAGCACATCGGTGTTGGCAAGCCGCTCGGCCGTCAGGCCGTGCTCGGCATCCTGCAGCACCGCGGTCTCGGCGCTGATGCCGGCATCCTTGTTCAGCGCGCCGGCGATGCAGGCATGCATGCCGTCCGGATAAAGCTCCGCGACCCGCTTGTTGGTTTTCTCATGCACGTTTTCACCCCAGACGAGGGTCCTTATCGTCATCGTTTTCTTCCTTCATGCTGGAGGCGCCGGCGAACCCGGCCCTCGATCCTTTAATGCTCAGGCGACCGGCGCGGTTTCCGAAAGCGGCAATCCATCCTTGTCGAAGCGATGGATGAAGCCGGGATCGGACGGCGCCAATGACACCTCGGTGCCAATCGCCGTATCCAGCTTGCCGCCCTGGCGCACCGTCAGCGGCTCCTCAGCCCCGATATCGACAAACAGGTGGTGGTCGGAGCCGAGGTCTTCCGTGTGGATGACCTTGCCCTGCCACAACCCCTCGCCGGCGCCGACGATATCGATATGCTCCGGCCTGATGCCGAGTGTGGCGCAATCGAAACGGTCGGCAAAGGCGCCGGTGAGAAAGTTCATCTTCGGTGACCCGATGAAGCCGGCGACAAAGAGATTGGCAGGCTTTTCGTAGAGCTCGGAGGGCGTGCCCACCTGCTCCACCCGGCCGTCGCGCAACACGCAGATCCGGTCCGCCAGCGTCATCGCCTCCACCTGGTCATGCGTCACATAGACCATGGTGACATTGTCCATTTCATGATGCAGCCGGGCGATTTCGAGGCGGGTCGCGACACGCAGCGCCGCGTCGAGGTTCGACAGCGGTTCATCAAACAGAAAGACGCGTGGGTCGCGCACGATCGCGCGGCCGATCGCCACGCGCTGACGCTGGCCGCCGGAAAGCTGGCGCGGCAGCCGGTCGAGCAGATGCTCGATCTGCAGCATTTCGGCCGCCTTGCGCACCCGCTCATCCATCTCCGCAGACGTCGCCTTGGCAAGCTTCATGCCGAAGGACATGTTCTTGTAGACGGTCATGTGCGGATAGAGCGCGTAGGACTGGAACACCATGGCGATGCCGCGCTTCGAGGGGATGACGTTGTTCATCCGCTGGCCATCGAACAGCAATTCGCCGCCGGAGATGCTTTCGAGCCCGCAGATCAGCCGCAGGAGCGTCGACTTGCCGCAGCCGGACGGGCCGACGAAAACCATGAATTCGCCCTTCTGGATTTCGAGGTCGATACCCTTGATGACCTCGATGGCGCCGAAGGATTTGCGGAGTTTTTTCAGTTCAATCTGAGCCATTTTTGCCTCCCGTCAGCCCTTGACCCCACCGGCGGTGAGGCCGGAGACGATCTTGCGCTGGAAGATGAGAACGAGCAGCACCAGCGGCACCGTGACGAGGACGGATGCGGCCATGATGGTGCCCCACGGGGTTTCGAACTGCGATGCGCCGGACAGAAGCGCGATCGCGACCGGCACCGTGCGCTGGGTCTCGGATGCGGTGAAGGTGAGCGCGAACAGGAATTCGTTCCAGGCCGCGATGAAGGCGAGAAGTCCGGTCGTCACCAGCGCCGGCCACAGAAGCGGCAGGAACACCTGGGTGATGATGACCCACGGCGTGGCGCCATCGACGATCGCCGCCTCCTCGATTTCAAGCGGCAGATCGCGCATGAAGGTGGTCAGCACCCAGACGGTGAACGGCAGGGTGAAGATCGTGTAGGAGAGGATCATCGCCCAAGGCGTGTTGAAGATGCCGAGGAAACGGACCAGCTCGAACAGGCCGGCAAGCACCGCGATCTGCGGAAACATCGAGACCGCGAGGATGGTCATCAGCAGCAGCGCCCTGCCCCGGAACCGGACACGGGCCAGCGCATAGGACGCGGTGACGGCGAGGAACAGCGCGCCAAGCACCGTGACCGAGGCGATGAACACCGAGTTCAGCACCGAACGCGGAAAGTTGCGCGCCGTCAGCACCGAGACATAGTTGGCGAAGTCGATGACTTCCGGCAGGTAATTGACCCGGAAGAGAGCCGTGCCGGTCTCAAGGCTCGTCAGGATGGCGTAGTAGAACGGGAACACCGCGACCACGACGATCAGGAGAACGGCGAAGTAGAAGGCGACCTTCTTGATGATATCGGTGGCTGTCATCGTGCATCCTTCCCGCCGAGATCGACACGGCCGAGCCAGATATAGAGGATGACGAATAGCGCGATGATGGTGAACAGCAGCGTCGACTGTGCCGAGCCGTAAGCGAACTTGTTGAAGTCGATCATGTTCTCGCGGCTGATGATCGACATTGTCTTGGTCGCCGCCGAATTCGGCGTCAGCACGTAGATGAGGTCGAAGATGCGCAGCGCATCGAGCATGCGGAAGATTACCGCCACCATCAGCGCCGGGCGCACCAGCGGCAACGTCACGCGGAAGAACACCTTCACCGGATTGACGCCATCGACCTTCGCCGCCTCGTAGATGTCACGCGGGATCATCTGCAGGCCCGCAAGGCAGAGCAGCGCCATGAATGGCGTCGTTTTCCAGATATCGACGATCAGCACCGCGATCATCGCGGTATCGATATTGGCGGTCCAGGCGATCTTGTGGTCGATCAGGCCGAGCTTGAGCAGCATGTCGTTGATGATGCCGAACTGGTCGTTGAACATCAGGCCCCACATGCGCGCCGAGACGATGGTCGGGATCGCCCAAGGGATGAGGATCGCGGCGCGCACGATGCCGCGCCCGACGAAACGGGCATTCAGCACCAGCGCCACCAGCAGGCCGAGCACGGTTTCGATCGACACCGAGATGATAGAAAAGCGCACGGTGTTCCACACCGCGTTCCACCAGTCGGCATCGGCGAGCGTGCCCCGCCACAGCACCCGGCCGGAGGAAAGCTCGCGGCGATAGAGATAATTGTCGAAGCCGATCCACTTGCCGCCATAGAGATTGTCGAGCGTGGTGTCGGTGAAGGAGAAGTAGATGGAGCGCAGAAGCGGCCAGGCGGCGACGCAGAACAGCATCACCAGCATCGGCACGAGAAACCAGAAGGCGGCGCGGCGGCGCTGATCCTCAAGGCTTCGCTCGCGCCCGCCGCCTGTGGCGGGGGGAAGCGCGGACGAGGTTTCGGTCATGGCCCGTTTCCTGTCGGTTACTGCCGCCGCCATTTCCGGCGCGGCCGATGGAAGATGGGACGGCGCAAGAACGCCGCCCCGACCAACAAAGGAGCGTTACCAGCCGCTGCCCTTCAGATCCTCAAGGTCAATCTCGAGGATTTCAAGGTTTTCAGCGGCAGTGCCGTCGCCGGCCAGCGTATTGTGGACGGCCGACCAGAACAGCGAGGAGACCTCGTTATACTTGCCCTTTGTGGGGGCGGACGGCCGCGGAACGGCGTTCAGGAACACCTCTTTCCAGCGCGGAATGATCGGCTGCTGCTCGGCGATTTCCGGATCGTCATAAAGCGCGACGAGCGTCGGCAGGTTGGTCTGCTTCAGGGCGCGTTCCTTCTGCGCCTCGGGGCCGGCCAGATACATGGCAAGCGAGACGGCGGCCTCCTGATGCTTGCTGTATTTCGACACGGCGACATTCCAGCCGCCAAGCGTTGCTGCCGGCGATCCGCCGTCCGGGCCGGCCGGCAGGGTCGTGACGTCGAACTCGCCCTTGATCGGGCTCGAATCGTCATTGCCGAGCGCATAGGCATAGGGCCAGTTGCGCATGAACACGGCATTGCCGGTCTGCCAGACGCCGCGGGCCTCCTCTTCCATGTAGGCGAGCACGCCTTCCGGCGAGATCGTGTTGATCCAGGAAGCGGCTTCCTCTACCGCCGCCGCGGCCTTGGGATTGTTGATCGAGATCGTGCCGTCCGGCTCAACGATCTGGCCGCCGCCATAGGACTTCACCCATTCCAGCGCGTCGCAGGTCAGCCCCTCATAGGCGTTGCCCTGCCAGACATAACCCCACATGTCGGCATTGCCGTCGGCCCGCTCGCCGTCCTGGATTTCCTTGGCGGTCTCGGCAAGCTCCGTCCAGGTCTTCGGCGGTTCCTTGCCGTATTTGTCGAGCAGGTCCTTGCGGTAGTAGAGCGCCGGCGCGTCGGTAAAGATCGGCATCGCCACGAGCTTGCCGTCAACGGTCTGCGACTGGATGATCGAGGGGAAATAGTCGTCGATGACATCCTTGGCGGCATCGCTCAGATCGACGAAATGATCGGCAAGCTGCGGCGCCCAGATGACGTCGGTCTGGTAGAGATCGACATCGGCGTTACCGGCGGCAAGCCAGAGGCGGTACTGACCGAACTGGTCCGTGGTCGACGACGGCATAGGCACGATCTTCGCGGTGTTGCCGGTTTCATCCTCCCACGGCTTCACCAGATCCTTGAAGTTCTGCACTGCCGTGCCCGTGTCACCCGAAACGATGGTGACCTCGACGGCAGAAGCGGGTACCGCAAGACTTGCGAAAAGTGCTCCGCCTGCGGCAAAATATGCCAGTCTGTTCAGTCGCTTGACCATGAATTCCTCCCTTGAAGACAGCCGACACTCCCATATCGGCGAACACCGTTTCTTGATTTACGTGAAATCCGAAACGTTTCGGGAGGGTAGGCTCGCAAATGCGTTCTGTCAACGGGACAAATCGGAGGGCCGTGGACGACGACCTTACACAGTGGCGACGGAAGCGCGCTCGATGAACACCGTGCGGCCGATTTCCTGCATCTGCGCAAGCGGATAGCCGCCGTCGATGGCGCGGGCGAGGAAGGTCGCCATCGGCTTCCAGCTTTCCGACAGGGCACTGGCGGTCACGGTGAGCGGCGGATTGAAGCGCTCGGAATCGAATTCGAACAGGAGATCGTCATGGGCAACCACAGAGACATCGCCCGGAATCGACAGCCCCGCCGCCTCGACCGCGCGATAAACACCCTTTGCAATCCGTGTGTTACCGCAGATCACCGCCGTCGGTCGCTCAGCCATGTGGGCAACGAAACGCACGCTTTCGACAAGGCCCGCGCTTTCCGTCATCTCGACGGCAACATGAAGCGTCTCGTCATAGGCAATCCCCGCCTCGGCAAGCGCGCGGGCATAACCTCTCTGCCGAGCCTCGACGAATGTCAGCGAGCGAAGACCGTTGATGAAGGCGATGCGACGGTGTCCACGCTCGATGAGATGGCGCGTGAGGCGATGGGCGACCTCTTCATTGTCGATATCGAAATAGGGGTGGGCGCTGTCGGGCGCGGCGCGGCCATGGACCACGAAGGGCACCTCCCGCTCGCGCAGGAAGGCAATACGCCGGTCATCGACCACAGGATTGAGGATCACGAAGCCATCAAGCGTTCGGCTGTCGACCAGCCGCCGATAGACCTTGATCTCGTCATCCGTCAGCCGGCCGACATGCAGCATGAACTGCAGGTCATGCTCGGCAAAGAACTCAGAAAGCCCGCATGTCGTCTCCACGAAGAGCGTATCGGGCGGCACTTCCGAACGATTTCGGAAGACCAGGCCGACAGTGCCGGAGCGGCCGGAAACCAGCCGCCGCGCCGCAATATTGGGTATATAATTCAAGATTTTGGCGGCTTCCATCACCCGTTCCCGGGTGGCCGCGCTCACATCGCTGTGGCCATTCAGCGCCCGGCTGACCTGGGTGACCGACAGCCCCAGCGCCCGGCTCAAATCCTTCAGTGTTGTCATCGTATCCCGAAGCGCAAATCGAATTTCTCGCGCCTTTCCTCGCACTTATCTTGCCAAGGGCGGCAGCGGCAGGCAAGTCGCGTCAACCGAAACGTTTCGGATATCCTGCCCTGCAGCAGCCTCCGTTCGCATCCGCACGCGCTTTCCCGAGGCTCCCATTCGGCTTTGTGGACTTAGTCACCGCCAAACTAATCGAGCGCCTTGACGAACCAGAGGCCATCTTCGCGATCCTGCCGCGTCAGGCCGATATAGCTATAGAATCCCTGCGCATTTTCGTTCGTCCGGCTGACACCGAGATGGACACCACGGGCTCCGGCAGCGGTCAGCGCTTCGAGCTCCGTCGCGATCAGGCGCCGGCCCCAGCCACCCGATTGCAGCGGTGGCAGGAGATTGATGTGGAGATGGGCAGGATATCGCCGGGCGATATCGACCGGCTGATATCGCGGTGCAGTAATATAGGAAAGCACATTGCCGTCGAGCGGCTTCTCGACCACGCACTCGGCATAACGACGCCTCAGCCTCGGCCACCAGGCCTCGTCGAGCCGCTGTTCGAAGGCGGCCGTATCCGGCGTGCCGACGATATAGCCCATGGCCGTGCCATCGACATCAACGACGAAACAGAAATCCGGAGAGAATTCGAGATAGGGCACGGCCCAGACGAGACCCGGATAATCCGGATCACTGTAGAGCGCGCTGGCGTCCCCGCCGGAATCGGCGGTTTTCAGGCAGATGTCGAAAAGCGCCTGGCGATCTTCGGGCCGGGCACGGCGGATGAACGGTTCTGCGGTCATGAAAGGTCTCCGATGAACGAAGCGGCAAGGCCGGATCGCGGGCTCATAGCCCGCCGGATCGGCAGAAGCATGGCAAGGCCTCAGGCGGCGCCGACGCGCAGGAAATCGTGGAAATGGACGATACCGACCGGCCTTCGCTCGTCGTCGACGACCATCAGCGCCGAGATATTGTGCTTGTTCAGCAAGGCGAGCGCGCTCGAGACGAGCATGTTCGGCCTCACCGTCTTCGGCTCCGTCGTCATGATGTCCTGAACGCTGAGGCCGCTCAGGTCGCGCGACAGGTGGCGGGCGAGATCGCCGTCGGTGATGATGCCGGAAAGCCGTCCGGCCTCATCAAGCACGCCGACGCAGCCGAAACGCTTCTGCGACAGCACCATGATCGCCTCCGGCACGCGCGTGCCGAGGCGCACCAGCGGCATCCGGTCGCCGCAATGCATGATATCCTCCACATGCGACAGCAGCGCACCGAGCTTGCCGCCCGGATGATAGACCCTGAAATCGGTCTCCGAAAAGCCGCGCATCTCAAGAAGCGCAATCGCCAGCGCATCGCCGAGCGCGAGCTGCATCGTCGTCGACGTCGTCGGCGCAAGGCCGTGAGGACAGGCTTCATCCGCCTTCGGCAGGATCAGCGCGATATCGGCGGCCAGCGCCAGCGATGACTGGCGGCCGGCGGTGATCGCGATCAGCGGAATGGCAAAGCGGCGGGTATAGGCCACGAGTGCGGTCAGCTCGCTGCTTTCGCCGCTCCAGGAGAGCGCCAGCACCGCATCATTCTGGGAGATCATGCCCATATCGCCATGATTGGCTTCGGCGGGATGGACGAAAAAGGCCGGCGTGCCGGTGGAGGCGAAGGTCGCCGCGATCTTGGTGCCGACATGGCCGCTCTTGCCGACGCCGGAGACGATCACGTGGCCCGCCGTCTGCTTCAGAAGGATCGCGGCCTTGGCAAAGGGATCGGAAAGACCATTGGCGATCGCGTCCGCCAGCGCATCAAGGCCCTTCCGCTCGTAATCGACGGTTCTCAGCGCCGAGGCGGCGGCTTCTGCCGCCAGAATGTCCATTTCGTCAGCCATGATCGCTGGTAGCCCCTTTATCTGTCGCAATCAAGTGAGCCGCCGCATCCAGTCGAGCGCAAGCTCCGTCCATGCAGCATGCGTGCCGGTGCGGTCGCGGAGCGCGAAACCGTGCGGCGCTGCGGCGAAGACGTGGGCATCGACGGCAAGCCCCTCTGCTGCTGCCGTTTCGACAAGCCGCAGGGCATGCTCGACCGGCACGGAGCGATCGTTCAGCGCATAGGCCAGGAATACGGGCATTTTCGGATGGGCATGCGGGTGGCCGGCTAGGCCGACCGGCCAGTCGTCATAAAAGTCCTGCTTTTCAACGGGCGGATAATCCGGCTTGCCGGGCGGAAACTTGTGGTTCCGGTGGTTGGCATTGAGCGGCGCATAGCCGATCACCGCGCCTTGCGCCATCAGCCGGTGCTGCTGGCAGGCCATGACGCCGGCAAGGTGGCCGCCGGAGGACAGGCCAACGTGAAAGAGCGGCAGGTCCGGGCCGGTCTTCGCCAGGTGATCGAGCGCGGCGAGACCATCGGAAAGCGCGACATCCTTCGGATGAACGCCGCCATCCCCCGTCGGGGCGCCCGGCAATCTGTGCACCAGAACATGGGCATCGACACCGATGCCGTTCAGCCAGCGGGCGACCTCGACACCCTCCTTGTCATAGAAGAGCCTGGTGTAGCCGCCACCGGCATAGACCAGCGCCCGGGCGCAGGGGCGATCCACGGTGAAGGCGTGCAGTTCGGGGCGGTGGACATTGGCGAAGAACCGGTTCGGCGCCTCGCCTTCGAGGCGGTTTTCCGCACCCTGGCGGAGAATGGTGATATCGGGGAAGGGCATGGACATTCCAGACGAAAAAAGCGGCGCATGAAGCGCCGCCCTTATAGCATTTCCAGTTGATCGCGCGAATTATTTCAGCGCGGCAATCAGCGCCTTGAGCTCGTCCTCGACCTTCGGGCGGATATCTTCGCGCTTCAGCGCCAGCGCCACATTGGCGATGATGAAGCCTTCCTTGGAGCCGCAGTCGAAGGTCTGGCCATCGAACTTGTAACCGAAGAATTCCTGGCTCTGCGCAAGCTTCAGCATACCGTCGGTGAGCTGGATCTCGTTGCCGGCACCGCGCTCGGTCTCGGCAAGGATCGGGAAGATTTCCGGCTGCAGGATATAACGGCCATTGATGAAGTAGTTGGACGGCGCAGTACCCGGTTCCGGCTTTTCAATCATCTCGGTGATCTTGAAACCGTTGCCGACCGTTTCGCCGACGCCGACAATGCCATACTTGTGGGCGAGCGAGGGGTCGCATTCCTCGACCGAGACGACATTGCCGCCGGCAACGTCGTAGACTTCCATCATGCCCTTCAGGCAGGGCTTGTCGGCTTCCATCACCATGTCGGGCAGGATCAGAGCGAAGGGCTCGGGGCCGACGATCTCGCGGGCGCACCAGACAGCGTGGCCAAGACCGTGGGGTTCCTGCTGACGGGTAAAGGTCGCCGTGCCGGCCTTCGGCAGCATCGTGGCAAGCAGGCTCAGCTCCGCATTCTTGTTGCGCGCCTTCAGCGTCGCTTCCAGCTCGTACTGGATATCGAAATAATCCTCGATGACGTGCTTGTTGCGGCCGGTGACGAAGACGAAGTGCTCGATGCCGGCTTCGATCGCCTCGTCGACCACGTACTGCACGATCGGCTTGTCGACGACGGGCAGCATTTCCTTCGGCACGACCTTGGTCGCGGGCAGGAAGCGTGTACCGAGACCGGCGACCGGCAGAACTGCCTTGCGAACCTTCTTATGCTGAGCCAAGACCCTCTCCTTTTATCGTCAAAACGCGGAAATGAATGAATTATTCTGGCAATATTGGTAAGGTCTAGCAAGATACAAGGGGCGGTGCAATCAAGCGCCCGCCCCTTCTGGATTTTTATCAGGAATGGTCCGTCCGCCATCTGGACGGGCAGTTTACGTCAACGCGGCAGCAGCGTTTCGCCCATCAGAGCCTCGTCGATGGCGCGGGCGGCCTGGCGGCCCTCGCGAATCGCCCAGACCACCAGCGACTGGCCGCGGCGAACGTCGCCAGCGGTCCAGAACTTGTCGACCGAGGTCTTGTAGTCGGTGTCGTTGGCAATCACGTTGACCGAGCCGCGGCTGTCGGTGTTGAGCGTCAACCGGCCTTCCAGATCGGCAAGCACGCCGTCCTTGAACGGGCCGCGGAAGCCGATGGCGATAAAAGCGAGATCGGCCTTGATGACGAATTCCGTGCCAGCGATCGGCTTGCGCTTCTCGTCCACATGGCAGCACTTCACGCCGGTCAGCACGCCGTCCTCGCCCACGAATTCCAGCGTTGCGACCTGGAACTCGCGTACCGCACCTTCGGCCTGCGAGGAAGACGTGCGCATCTTGGTGGCCCAGAACGGCCAGACGGCGAGCTTGTCTTCCTTTTCCGGCGGCTGCGGGCGGATGTCGAGCTGGGTGACCTTGACGGCGCCCTGGCGGAAGGCCGTGCCGACGCAGTCGGACGCGGTATCGCCGCCGCCGACGACGACGACATGCTTGCCGCCGGCAAGGATCGGCTCGGACGGCCAGCCGGTACTATCGATGTTCTCACGGCCGACGCGACGGTTCTGCTGCACCAGAAACGGCATCGCATCATGCACGCCGTGCAGCTCGCCGCCGCCGATGCCGGAGGCACGCGGGGTTTCCGAACCACCGCAATAGAGCACCGCATCGTAATCGGACAGCAGCTGATCCATCTTCACATCGACGCCGACATTGACGCCGCAATGGAAGGTAACGCCCTCGCCGCGCATCTGCTCGACGCGACGGTCAATGAAGTTCTTCTCCATCTTGAAGTCGGGAATGCCGTAGCGCAGCAGGCCGCCGGGCTTCGATTCACGCTCGTAGAGGTCAACCTCGTGGCCA
This sequence comes from Martelella endophytica, assembly GCF_000960975.1. Taxonomy (NCBI): domain Bacteria; kingdom Pseudomonadati; phylum Pseudomonadota; class Alphaproteobacteria; order Hyphomicrobiales; family Aurantimonadaceae; genus Martelella; species Martelella endophytica. The sequence goes on from NZ_CP010803.1 coordinate 318,174, forward strand.
GCGCGGCCGAGCTGCTGGGCTGCCGCCATGCCGGCAGGGCCGGAGCCGATGACGGCCACGCGCTTGCCGGTCTTCACCGTCGCCGGCTGCGGCACGATGAAGCCGAGCTCATAGGCCTTGTCGGCGATCGCCTGCTCGACGGTCTTGATCGAGACCGGAATGTCCTCGAGGTTCAGCGTGCAAGCTTCTTCGCAGGGAGCGGGGCAGACACGGCCGGTGAACTCGGGGAAATTGTTGGTCGAATGCAGGTTCGCAATCGCCTCTTTCCAGTTGCCGTTATAGACCAGATCGTTCCAGTCCGGGATCTGGTTGTGGATCGGACAGCCGGTCGGGCCGTGGCAATAGGGGATGCCACAGTCCATGCAGCGGGCAGCCTGCTTCTGCACTTCCGGATCCGACATCGGGATCGTGAACTCACGGAAATGCCGAATCCGATCGGAGGCCGGCTGATACTTCGCGACCTGCCGGTCGATTTCCATAAAACCTGTAACCTTGCCCATATTCTTCCCTGAAACTACTCGATGACGACCGCAGTGCCGGATACCGATACCATCAGCATCGTACCCTTTCCGGTCGTAATATTTTCATAGTCGATGTCGACAGCGACGATGGCATTCGCCCCCAACCGCTCGGCGTCGTTCTGCATTTCCTCATAGGCTGCCTCGCGGGCTTCGCGCAACGCATTCTCGTAAGCGCCGGAGCGCCCGCCAATGATATCGCGAACACCCGCCAGAAAATCCCTGAACACATTGGCGCCGATGATGGCCTCGCCGGTCACGATACCCTTGTAGGCGGCGATCCGCCGCCCTTCGAGCACATTTGTCGTCGTCATCAGCATTGAACATCTCCTGAGAGCATTCAACCGCCCCGTGAGGCGGCCAGATCACTCCGCCGCAACACCCATGCGCATCCGCTCCATGTCCTCCAGCGCACGCCGGTATTCGACCGGCATGACCTTGCGGAACATCGGGCGATAGTGCGCCCAATCGTCGAGGATCGCCTTGGCGCGGGTGGAGCCCGTGTAGAGGAGATGGTTGGTGATGAGGCGGACGAGACGCTCTTCGTCATGGCGGGTCATGTCGCCCGAGACGTCCACACGGCCCTTGTGCATGAGGTCGCCGCCATGATGGTGCAGCTTCTCCAGCATGTCGTCCTCTTCCGGCACCGGCTCCAGCATGACCATGGCCATGTTGCAGCGGTCGGCAAAGCCGCCATCCTCGTCCAGCACATAGGCAACGCCACCCGACATGCCGGCCGCGAAGTTGCGGCCCGTCGAGCCGAGAACGACGACAAGACCACCGGTCATGTATTCGCAACCATGATCGCCGACGCCCTCGACAACGGCGATGGCGCCGGAGTTGCGGACGGCAAAGCGCTCACCGGCGACACCGCGGAAGTAGCACTCGCCAGCGGTCGCGCCGTAAAGCACCGTGTTGCCGACGATGATCGATTCTTCCGGCACGATCGGCGAGTTCTCCGGCGGGCGGATGATGATCTTGCCGCCCGAAAGGCCCTTGCCGACATAGTCGTTGCCGTCGCCGATGAGGTCAAAGGTGACGCCGCGCGCCAGGAAGGCGCCGAAGGACTGGCCGGCCGTGCCCTTGAGCGTGACCGCAATCGTGTCGTCCTTGAGACCCTTCTCGTTCCAGCGCTTGGCAACCTCGCCGGAGAGCATCGCGCCGGCGGAGCGGTCGACGTTCTTGATCGTGGTCTCGATGACGACCTTTTCCTTGTTCTCGAGCGCCGGCATCGCTTCAGCGATCAGCTTACGGTCGAGAATATCGTCGATCGGGTGCTTCTGGCGCTCGGTCCAGAGCGTGGCTTCCTTCGGCGCGGGCACCTTGTGGAAGATCTTCGAGAAATCGAGACCCTTGGACTTCCAGTGGGCAATCGCCTCGTCCTTGTCGAGCAGCTCGACGGCACCGATAACCTCATCGAGCCGGGTGAAGCCGAGTTCGGCGAGCAGCTCGCGCAGCTCTTCGGCGACGAAGAAGAAATAGTTGACGACGTGCTCGGGCGCACCCTTGAACCGCTTCCGCAGGACCGGGTCCTGCGTGGCCACACCGACGGGGCAGGTGTTCAGATGGCACTTGCGCATCATGATGCAGCCAGCCGCGATCAGCGGCGCTGTCGAGAAGCCGAACTCGTCGGCGCCGAGAATGGCACCAATCAGCACGTCGCGGCCGGTCTTCAGGCCACCGTCGACCTGCAGCGCGATGCGCGAACGAAGGCCGTTCAGCACCAGCGTCTGCTGGGTTTCGGCAAGGCCGATTTCCCAGGGGCTGCCGGCATGCTTGAGCGAGGTCAGCGGCGAAGCGCCGGTACCGCCATCGAAACCGGAGATGGTGATGTGATCGGCGCGCGCCTTGGCGACACCTGCGGCAACCGTGCCGACACCGACTTCCGAGACCAGCTTGACCGACACGTCGGCCGCCGGGTTGACGTTCTTCAGGTCGTAGATCAGCTGCGCCAGATCCTCGATCGAATAGATGTCGTGGTGCGGCGGCGGCGAGATCAGGCCGACGCCCGGGGTCGAGTGACGGGTCTTGGCGATCGTCGCGTCGACCTTGTGGCCGGGCAGCTGACCGCCCTCGCCGGGCTTGGCACCCTGCGCCACCTTGATCTGCAGGAGATCGGCGTTGACCAGATATTCGGTCGTGACACCGAAACGGCCGGAGGCGATCTGCTTGATCGCAGAGCGTTCCCTCGGCGTGGTGCCATCGGGAAGCTTCAGATAGCGATCGGACTCTTCGCCGCCCTCGCCCGTGTTCGACTTGCCGCCGATCTGGTTCATGGCGATGGCGAGCGTGGTGTGCGCCTCACGCGAGATCGAACCGAAGGACATCGCCCCGGTCGAGAAGCGCTTGACGATCTCGGCAGCCGGCTCGACCTCATCGATCGAAACGGGCGTGCGGCCGAGTTCGGCGGCGCTGCGGACCTTGAACAGGCCACGAATGGTGTTCATCCTGAGCGCGCTGGCGTTTTCCAGGCCGGAGAAAGCGTTGTAGCGGTCGCGCGCATTGCCGCGAACGGCGTGCTGCAACTCGGCGATTGCTTCCGGCGTCCAGGCATGAGCCTCGCCGCGCATGCGGTAGGCATATTCGCCGCCGATATCGAGCGTGGACGACAGGATCGGGTCCTTGCCGAATGCCGAAAGGTGGCGTGCCGCGGTTTCCTCGGCGATTTCCTTCAGGCCGACGCCCTCGATCATCGAGGCCGTGCCGAAGAAGAAACGCTCGACGAATTCCGACGACAGACCGACGGCGTCGAAGATCTGCGCACCGCAATAGGACTGATAGGTCGAAATGCCCATCTTGGACATGACCTTGAGCATGCCCTTCCCGATTGCCTTGATGTAGCGATAGATCACCTCGCCGGCATCGACTTCCTTCGGGAACAGGCCCTTGGCGTGCATGTCGGCCAGCGTATCGAAGGCGAGGTAGGGGTTGATGGCTTCCGCGCCATAGCCCGCGAGACAGCAGAAGTGATGCACTTCGCGCGGCTCGCCCGATTCGACCACGAGACCGACCGAGGTGCGAAGCCCCTTGCGAATCAGGTGATGATGCACGGCCGCCGTCGCCAGCAGTGCCGGGATGGCGATTCGGTCCGGACCGAGATGACGGTCGGAGAGCACGATGATGTTGTAGCCGCCCTTGACCGCCGCTTCCGCGCGCTCGCAAAGCCGGTCGATCATTGCCGGCATGCCCTCGGCGCCCTGTTCGGCGTCATAGGTGAAATCGAGCGTCTTGGTGTCGAAACGATCTTCCGAGTGACCGATGGAGCGGATCTTCTCCAGATCGCCATTGGTCAGGATCGGCTGGCGCACTTCGAGGCGCTTCTCGCGCGAGGCTCCCTCGTGATCGAGAATGTTCGGACGCGGACCGATGAACGAGACCAGGCTCATCACCAGTTCCTCGCGGATCGGGTCGATCGGCGGGTTCGTGACCTGGGCAAAATTCTGCTTGAAATAGGTGTAGAGCAGCTTCGCCTTGTCCGACATCGCCGAGATCGGCGTGTCGGTGCCCATCGAACCGATCGCTTCCTGACCGGTCGTCGCCATCGGCGACATCAGGATCTTGGTGTCTTCCTGGGTGTAGCCGAAGGCCTGCTGGCGGTCGAGCAGCGACACGTCACGGCGCAGTGCCCGGGGTTCGACCGGGGCCAGGTCCTCGAGGATGAGCTGGGTGTGATCGAGCCAGTTCTGGTAGGGATGCATGCCGGCAAGCTCGGACTTGATCTCCTCGTCGGAAATGATCCGGCCCTTGTCCATGTCGATCAGCAGCATCTTGCCGGGTTGCAGGCGCCACTTGGCAACGATGTTTTCCTCTTCGACCGGCAGAACGCCGGCCTCGGATGCCATGATGATCCGGTCATCCTTGGTGATCAGATAACGCGCCGGACGCAGGCCGTTACGGTCAAGCGTCGCGCCGATCTGGCGGCCATCGGTGAAGGCGACGGCGGCGGGGCCGTCCCACGGCTCCATCAGCGAAGCGTGATATTCGTAGAACGCCTTGCGCTCCGGGCTCATCGACATGTTGCCGGCCCAGGCTTCCGGGATCAGCATCATCACGGCATGCGCCATGGAATAGCCGCCCTGAACCAGGAATTCGAGCGCGTTGTCGAAACAGGCCGTATCGGACTGGCCTTCGTAGGAGATCGGCCAGAGCTTGGAAATGTCGGAGCCGAACAGCGGCGAGGAAACCGACGCCTGACGCGCGGCCATCCAGTTGACGTTGCCTCTGAGCGTGTTGATCTCGCCGTTATGGGCGACCATGCGATAGGGATGCGACAGCTTCCAGGACGGGAAGGTGTTGGTCGAAAACCGCTGATGCACGAGGGCGACGGCCGATTCGAACCGGGGATCCGAAAGGTCCTTGTAGTAGGCGCCGACCTGGTAGGCGAGGAACATGCCCTTGTAGACGATCGTCGAGGAAGACATCGACACGGAATAGAAATCTTCGGTCGCTTCCGGGCTTTCCATGAAAATGGTGTTGGAGATCACCTTGCGCAGGATGAACAGCCGGCGCTCGAATTCCTGCTGGGTGTCGGCGCGCTGGCCGGCGCCGATGAAGACCTGCAGATGATAGGGTTCGGTCGCTGCGATATCTTCTGCCTTCGACAGCGAGGAATTGTCGACGGGCACTTCGCGGAAGCCGAGGAAACGCTGGCCCTCGTCGGCAATCACCTTCTGGATGATGTCCTTGTAGTGGGCGATGCGCGCCTCGTCGCGCGGCATGAAGAAGTAGCCGACGGCGTATTCGCCAACCTTCGGCAGAACCGTGCCTTCCTTCGCCATCTCCTCGCGGAAGAAACGGTCGGGGATCTGCATCAGCATGCCGGCACCGTCCCCCATCAGCGGATCGGCACCAACGGCGCCGCGGTGGGTGAGGTTTTCCAGGATGAAGAGACCGTCGCGCACGATCTGGTGCGACTTCTCGCCCTTCATGTGGGCGATGAAGCCGACGCCGCAGGCATCGTGCTCGTTTCGCGGATCATAGAGACCCTGACGTTTGGCGCGACGAGCCTCGGCAGCTTTGTGAGCGGTCTTCACGTCAGGCTGCGTGACCGGGGCACCACTAAGCGCGGATGGCGTCATCTTCGTCATTCAAGGTCTCCTTAAAGCGCCTTATCAAGCCAAGGCGAAACCGGATCATCGGGCATGGGTGCAGCGACGCGGTGAACGCCTCCCTGCTTCATTGCCACATTACTGTTCTGATACCGGAGCGCCCTCTGCGGCAAACCGGCCTGTGCCAGGAACGATCCCTGCCGGACCGTTGACGGTCTCGCCGTCTGTCGGAACACTATAGCCCGAAAAACGGCATGACGTCAGCCCCTCAGAGAGGGCGGCAGCAAAGCGAGCCGGACACAAAAATAGGACAGCATAACTGTCCTATTTGCCCTTCATGCCAGAAACGACCAACAGTAGCAAGTTAAATTATGGGTCGCGGCGCGCAAATACGAGCGATAATTACGCGGCACACGAAGGCAAAGCAAGAAAATTTCGTTTTTCAGGTGTTTGTCGTAAGACCTGAAACAAAACGTCATTTCTGGGGCGATTTTCGCGCTTCATCGACGCAGTGACCGCAAGCTCCTGCGGGAAATGGCCTGCCGAGCGCCGATTTCGCCTTCCGAGCGCGCCTTGTCAAGGCGGCCGCCGCCGTCTGTCGGGCCATCCGCCGGCCACCTTGCCGCGAGGCCCTTTACATTGACCTGCCTTTCCATTGATATCGCGCCCGACTCCCAAACGCATTTCCGAGGTCTTCCATGTTCTTTGCATCCGACAACTGGGCCGGCGCCCATCCCGCCATCGGCGAGGCGCTCGTGCGCGAGCAATCCGGCTACGCCAATGCCTACGGCACCAGTGACCTCGACCGGAAGATCGAAGCGCGTTTCAACGAGATCTTCGAGCGCGAGGTGGCTGTCTTTTTCGTCGGCACCGGCACGGCGGCGAATTCGCTGTCGCTGTCGGCCGTCGGTCGGCCGGGTGGCGTCGTCTTCTGCCACACAGAGGGCCATATCGCCAATGACGAGGGCGGCGCGCCGGAATATTTCACGGGTGGCGGCAGGCTGGCGCTCGTTTCGGGCCCCGATGGCAAGATGACGCCGGCAAACCTGCGCAAGGTCGCGGCCCGCTATCCCGCCGACTTCATCCACCACGGCCAGCCGATGGCGGTGTCGCTCACGCAATCGACCGAAATCGGCACGGTCTATTCCCTCGACGAGATTGCCGGTATCACCGCCGAGGCGAAGGCGCTTGGCCTGCCGGTGCACATGGACGGTGCGCGCTTCGCCAACGGCCTTGTTGCGCTCGACACCACGCCGGCGGAAATGACCTGGAAGCGCGGCGTCGACATCCTTTCCTTCGGCGGCACCAAGAACGGCTGCTGGTGCGCCGAGGCGATCGTGTTCATGAACCCGGACATGGCCCGCGACATGCCCTATATCCGCAAGCGCGCCGCCCACCTGTTCTCGAAGACCCGCTTCATCTCCGCGCAGTTCGATGCCTATCTCGAAAATGACCTCTGGCTCGATCTCGCCCGTCATTCCAACGCGATGGCGGAGCGCATGCGCCAGGCGTTCCGCAACGCCAGCGGCGCCCGGCTTGGCTGGGAGACGCAGTCGAACGAGGTTTTCGTGATCATGCCGAAAGCGGCTGCCGAGGCGGCACGCACTGCCGGCGCCCGCTTCTATGACTGGCTCGTGCCGGCCGGCGCCGACGATCTGGTCGGCGAAGACGAGATTCTCGCCCGTTGCGTCACCAGCTTTGCCACCACAGAAGCGGAGGTCGACCAGTTCGTCTCCTTCCTCGGACGCTGACGGATAACGCGAACCTCACAGCGACATCACAACCCGTTCACCAGCCGTGAACCCAAAATGACGCGCCATTGATTTCCAGTTGAAGCAAGTTTTTGCAACTCTCTTTCGTGCAGGAGCCACCCTGCGCAACAATCGAACACGATGGAGAAGGAGAGTTTCATGTCCACACAGAAGAAGATCAGTGCCGCGACCCTTGCGGGCGCCCTCGCTGTCGCCGCCGGCGGCCTCATCGCCACCACGCCGGCCCAGGCGGCCAACGTCAAATGCTACGGCGTCGCCATGGCCGGCCAGAACGATTGCGCGGCCGGCCCCGGCACGACCTGCGCCGGCACGTCCAAGGTCGACTACCAGGGCAACTCCTGGAAATACGTGGCCGAAGGTTCCTGCACCGAGATGATGCTGCCGGGCGACCGGATGGGCTCGCTTTCGCCGCTCGACCGCGACCTGCCGGAAATGTGATCCGCCTTGCACCGCCGGCCGCTTCCCGCGCCGGCGGTGCTTTCGTTCACCGGAGGCAACAGCAATGACGACCCTGAAGACATTCGATCGCAGGCCGATCCCGCCGCGCCCAGGCGCCGGGTTCAAGACCGCCCACGCCGATGCAATCCTCACCGACGATTACCGAATCGGCTTTCTGGAGGTACATGCGGAGAACTACATGGGCGAAGGCGGCCACCCGCACCGCATCCTCACCCGCATGCGCTCCGATTTTCCGCTCTCCATCCATGGCGTCGGCATGTCGATCGGCTCGCCGCGCGGCCTCGATCCCGCCCACCTTGCCCGGCTGCGGACCGTCGTCGAACGCTACGAACCCGGCCTCGTCTCCGAACACCTCGCCTGGTCCACCCATGACGACGCCTATTACAACGACCTGCTGCCGCTGCCTTATACGCCGGAAACGCTGGCCGATATCGTCGCCCACATCGACACGGTGCAGGAGGCGCTGAAGCGGCCGATCCTGCTGGAAAACCCCTCGACCTATGTCGCCTTTTCCGAAAGCAGCATTCCCGAGACCGAATTTCTCGATGAGATCGCCCGGCAAGGCGGCTGCGGTCTGCTGCTCGACGTCAACAATGTCCACGTCTCCGCGGTCAACAACGGATTTGACGCGATGTCGTACCTGAAGGCGTTTCCGCTGGAGCGGATCGGCGAGATCCACCTTGCCGGCCATGCCGAGGATGTTGACGACACCGGCGCTCCGCTGCTGATCGACGCCCACGACCGGCCGGTCGATGATGCCGTCTGGGCGCTCTATGCCTTCGTCATCCGCCAGACCGGCCCGCTGCCGACGCTGATCGAATGGGATAATGATGTGCCCGAATGGCCGGTGCTGAAGCGCGAGGCGGTGCTTGCCGAAGCGATCATGGCAAAGGAGGGCGAGCGCTTCCTGCTCGGCGCCCGTCATGGCTGAGGCCACACTGGATGGCTTCGCCGCGGCCCTGCTTTCACCCCCGCCGCGGGTCGCGCCCGCCGGTGTCGTCAATCCGCTCGGCGGCCCTGCGGAAAAACGCTTCGGCGTCTATCGCAACAATGTCGCCGTCGGCCTGAAGGGCGCGCTCGGCGACATCTTTCCCGTGACCCGCGACCTTGTCGGCGAGCGTTTCTTCGGCGCGATGGCGCACGAATACATCGAGGGCAACCCACCGCATTCTCCGGTTCTTGCCCAGTACGGCCACGGCTTTGCCGATTTCGTCGCCAGTTTCCAGCCCGCGCGCGATCTGCCCTACCTTGCCGATGTCGCCCGGCTGGAGCGCGCATGGCTCGACGCCTATCATGCGCGCGACGCCGCGCCGCTGGACCATCAAGGCCTCGCCGGGATTGATGGCGATGCCTTGATGGCGATGGCACTTTCGCCCCATCCCGCGGCCCGCCTGCTCGAATTCGAGAGCGCTGCCGTGACGATTTTCAAGCGGATCAAGGCCGGCGCCGGCCTGAAGGGCGTCGACCCCGCCTCGCCGGAGCGGGCACTGGTCACCCGCCCCTTCTATGAGGTCGCGGTGCAGGCCATCGACGCGGCGGATTTTACCTTCCTCGCGGCGATCATGAATGGCGAGACACTTGCTAGAGCCGCCGAAACCGCCCTTGCAACCAACGACGATTTCGATCTGGCCGCCGGCTTTGCCCTGCTGCTGAGATCGGGCGCGATCGCGGAGGAGGAAACCCGATGCTGACGACTGTTACCCGTCTCTATACAGGCACACTCGACCTTATCGAGAGCGCGCTCCTGCCCTGGTTTCCCGGCCTGTTCGCGCGGTTTGCGTTTGCGGCGACGCTCTGGCTCTACTTCCTCAACTCTGCGCGCACCAAGATTGAACCCGGTCTGTTCGGCTTCCTGTCGGTGCGCGATTCCGCCTACTACCAGATCGCGCTTCCCGCAGTGGAGGCGGCCGGCGGCGATGTCTCCGCCGTTCCCTTCCTGCCCTGGGGTCTGATTGTCTATCTCGGCACCTATGCCGAACTCATCCTGCCGCTGCTGATCGTCGTCGGACTGGCGACCCGGATTGCAGCCCTCGGCATGCTCTGCTTCGTCGCGGTGCAGACGCTGGTCGACATCACCGTCCATCAGGTCGGCCCGGAAACCATCGGCGCCCTGTTCGATCGCTTCCCAGACAGCGTCATCCTCGACCAGCGCCTGCTGTGGACGGTCCCGCTCGTCTTCCTCGTCCTCTATGGGCCGGGATTGATCGCGCTCGACACCCTCGTCGACCGGTGGACCAAAAGGCGGCGCCAATAAAAAACGGCGCCCGGATGGGGCGCCGTCTGGCATTCTCACAAAGCGCTGCGGCTTAGGCGGCGGTCGCCTGTTCCGTCTTCTGCAGGTCGGCGGCAATCGTCTTCGGCTCGCTGCCGGCGCGGCTTTCAATAGCAATGCGGCGCGGCTTCATGGCCTCGGGGATATTGCGGAGCAGTTCGACGTGGAGCAGGCCGTTCTTCAGCGATGCACCGCGCACTTCCATGTGATCGGCGAGCTGGAAACGGCGCTCGAAGGCGCGCTTGGCGATGCCGCGATAGAGATATTCGCGATCGCCCTCATTTTCATCTTCGGCTTTCTCGCCCTTGACGGTCAGCACATTCGCATGGGCTTCGATGGAGAGCTCGTTTTCGCTGAAGCCAGCGACGGCCATCGAGATGCGGTAGCTGTTCTCGCCGGTGCGCTCGATATTGTAGGGCGGATAGGCCGGCGCCTGTTCCGGCTGGCCCATCGAATCGAGCAGGCTGAAGAGACGGTCAAAGCCGACCGTGGAGCGATAAAGGGGGGAAAAATCGACATTACGCATGGTGTCCTCCTGTGAGCGACTGGTTTGCGATGATGCTTTCCGACCATCCCGATCCCGGCGATGGCGGCAAGCTGTCAGGGACCCATTCATTGGCGTCCCTACGCTGCCGGATTTGGGAATTCTGAAAACCCATTTCAAGAGGCTGAAAGCGCGCGCCCTCGACAGCGAAAAGTCGATGCAATCCACTACACTTATTACGCGTTCTCATGTATAGACTGGGGCTGAACGAAGGCACCAACCAGTGGGTAAGTGTTTGGAGACAAATACGATTTTTTAATGAACTTCCTGCGATTCGCCTTCATTCCGACAACCGAAAGCCACCGAATATTCGAATGAACCCTGTATGAATGCGTCGTTGCCGCTGCATTCAGGAGAAATGTACGAAACACCTTTTGCCGGGAATTACGGCGCACCCGTCCCGGCGCCGCCGACACTCTTGACCCAGTGTTAGCGGTACACTTGGCCGGAATCGCATCGCTTTTACCCCTGTTCAAGCGGTCGGTTCCGGTCCTTTTTTCCTGAAGCCATTGCAGGCAGGGGCGCAGGTCGCCATGTCACTCGCACGAGAACTGGTTCAGGCGCATGTACATCCACGATACCGAATACCGCCAAGCCGATGAAACCGGCACCCTCATGACCTGCGATGGGATATCGCTGAGCTACGTGCTCCATCATCCCGCCGGCGCCCGCGGCACGGTGGTGATCGTCCAGGGCCGATCAGACTACATCGAAAAGTACGGCGAAGCCATGACCGAGCTTGCTTCGGCCGGTTATGCCATCGCGAGTTTCGACCTGCGCGGCCAAGGCAGCTCGGGACGGCTCCTCGGCGATCTCCGCACCGGACATGTGCACCGGTTTTCAGACTATACGGACGACCTGCAGCTCTTTCTTCAGACCCATGTCCTGGGAAAGCTGCCCGCTCCCTATACGCTGCTCGGCTATTCGCTCGGCGGGCTGATCTCGCTTGCCGCGGCGCAGGCAGCCAACCCGCCATTCGATGGCCTCGTCCTCGTCGCCCCCTTTGTCGGCCTGCACGGCCAGATCTATCCCGAGCCCTTCATCCGCTTCTTTAGCCGAACGATGTGCACTTTCGGCTGGGCCGAGCACCTGGCAAAGGCTCACCCTGGCGCGGAAACCTTCGAAAATCAGAATCTGACATCGGACCGGCGCCGCTACGATCGCAACATGAAAGCAGCGAAGAGCGACCCGCCCTATCTTCTCGGCTCGCCGACCTATGGCTGGCTGGCAGAATGCCTCGCCGCCGCCAAGAGGGTGCGGCAGAAGGAGGCGCTCAGCCGGGTCGGGTTGCCGACGCTGGTGCTGAGCGCCGGTTCGGACGGCGTGATTCCCGCCGCCCCCCAGAAGAAGGTTGCCGAAGGCCTCGGCGCCCGGCACGTCGTGGTTCCCGGCTCCCGCCACGATCTGCTGCAGGAACGGGATGCCATGCGCGATGCCGCCATGGCCGAGATCCTGTCCTTCCTTGAAACGGTCAAGCCTCGTTGAGCACGGCAAGCGCCCGTGCGTGCAGCGCCGGGTTGGCCGCGGCAATGACGTCGCCACCCTGCTCCGGCCGTCCGCCATCCCAGGTCGTCACCACGCCGCCGGCCTGCTCGATCAGCGGGATCAATGCGGCGATATCGTAAGGCTTCAGCCCGCTTTCGATCGCGATATCGGCGAAACCGCCCGCCACAAGCGAGAACGCGTAGCAATCCGTGCCATAGCGGGCGAGACGGCAGCGCGCCTCCAACCGGTCATAGCGGGCAAGCTTTTCCGCCGCGATGATCCGCGGCGAGGTGGTGAACAGGATCGCCTCCTCAAGGGCCTCCGTCCGGCTTGTCGCGAGCGTCCGCGGCCCACCCGGCCCGAGATAGTGCGACTGGCGTCCGTCGGCGAAATAGCGCTCGCCGGTAAACGGCTGGTCCATCAGCCCCATCACCGCGCGACCGCCGCGATAAAACCCGATCAGCGTGCCCCAGACCGGCAGGCCGGCGATGAAGGCGCGGGTGCCGTCGATCGGATCGATGACCCAGACATGTTCGCGGTCAAGGCCGCTGGCGCCGTGCTCCTCACCCAGAATGCCGTGATCGGGGAATTCGCGGGCGATTAGCGCCCGGATGGCCGTTTCGGCGGCACGGTCGCCCTCCGTCACCGGATCGAAGCCGACCTCGTACTTGTTGTCGACGGCAAGCTGGGAACGGAAGCGCGGCAGGGTTTCGGCGCGGGCGGCATCCGCAAGACGATTGAAGAAATCGCGGTCGGGAAGCATGGCGGCTCCTCTGATTCAAGATGGTGGCCAAGTCATAGAGCCTTTCCGCCTTTCTTCGAAACGCGAAAACGCCAATTCTCTCGGTTTTTGAGAAATTCCGGACGGCGAGCTACGTTTCAGGTCAGGTGACATGACCCCAGCAAGCCCGGCCAAAACAGAAACAGCGCCCTATACTGCCGAAAAAACGCGCAGAGCAGGCCCACACAACCCCAAATCAAGTGCAACCAGCACACAAAATAGACATTTACCCTGCCTGCGCAAATTTAAGGCAAATTAGCTTGACACAGAACTGTCATTCACCTACTCTGCAATTACAGTCTTTCGACTGTGAATACCCTCCTTGGGTGTTTCCTCCCTAGACTTAACCGCGCGAACAGCGCGGTTTTTTTTGTCGATCGGGCGGAAACTACTCGGCGGCCATTGGCTGGGCGCCACCGAAGGCGACGACTTCCGCCGCGAAAGCGCGGATGAAAACGTTGAGCGCCTGCTTCACCGCGATGAATTCCGGCTTCTTCACGAAATTTTCTTCGTCCGCATAAAGCCGGCGGGAAATCTCGATCTGCAGGGCGTGGGTGTCGGAGGCGGGATGGCCATAATGTTCGGTGATGAATCCGCCAGCATAGGGCTTGTTGTAGGCCGTCGAAAACCCCATGCCCTCGAGGATCGAAAGCGCGGCGAAGGCGAGCGCGCCCGAGGCGCTGGTGCCGTAGCGATCGCCGATGATGATGTCCGGCCGCGCCCGGCGCCCGCCGAGCGAAACCGTGCCCGGCATGGAATGGCAATCGACCAGCACGGCATAACCGAATTGCCGGCGCGTGTCCTGCATCAGCCCCTTGAGGCTCTGGTGATAGGGCCTGTAGATGCGCTCGATCCGGGCAAGCCCCTCGGCCGCATCGATCGGCCCCTCATAGATCGGCATGTTTTCGGCAACAACCTTCGGAATGGTGCCGAGGCCGCCGGCAACGCGCATCGATGTCGCGTTGACATGGGCAGGCAGTGCCCCGGAGAACATCCGCGGATCGAGCTCGTAAGGCTCCCGGTTGACGTCGAGGAAAGCGCGCGGAAAGAAGGCCCGCTGCAGCGGTGCGCCGAAGGCCGGAACCTCGGCGAAGAGTTCGTCGACATAGAGGTCTTCCGAACGCCTTATATCGCGCGCATCGAGCCTTGCGGCCTCCAGAAAGGGCCGCGGATAGACACGGCCGGAATGGGGCGAATTGAAGATCAGCGGCAGGGACTGATGTTCGGGCCGGATGACCTCGAAGAAGGGGCTTTGACTTTCCACGGTGTTTCTGCCGGTCTCTCTCACTCTCTATCCTTCGGAATTTAGGCGCTTGCAGGCAAGCCGGCAAGCCTCGCGGTGATGCTTGTCGCTGGCAGCGATGGTGTCCTTCATTGCTTGTTTACGACAGCCGGTCTATCAGTCGGGTTAACGATAAACGTCCCTTGCGCCGATTTGGTTGAACTGATGGTACTGAAAATCCTTCTGGCTGAAGATGATGACGACATGCGCCGTTTTCTGGTGAAGGCGCTGGAAAAGGCCGGCTACCAGGTCGCCGCCTTCGACAATGGCGCCAGCGCCTATGACCGGCTGCGCGAGGAACCGTTCTCGCTGCTCCTGACCGACATCGTCATGCCGGAGATGGACGGTATCGAACTGGCCCGCCGGGCGACCGAGCTCGATCCCGATCTGAAGGTGATCTTCATCACCGGCTTTGCCGCCGTGGCGCTCAACGCCGATTCGGCAGCGCCGAAGGACGCCAAGGTGCTCTCCAAGCCATTCCACCTGCGCGACCTCGTCGACGAGGTTGAAAAGGTGCTCGCCGCCTGACGGCGGGGCGAAACCGGACAGCGTCAAAAAAGCTTCAGAAATGAGTTGACGCCGCCGCCAAAGTTTGGAATACACCGCGCCACGGATGGGCGTGTAGCTCAGCGGGAGAGCACTACGTTGACATCGTAGGGGTCACAAGTTCGATCCTTGTCACGCCCACCATCCAATTATTTGATTTTAAAGGGCTTTCGTGAATACGGAGGCCCTTTTTGCGTAGTGTTCTGTAGGTTTAACGAACCTGACAAAATCGGCACGCATAAAAAAAGCCGCCACTGTTTCCAGGGCGGCCGCAGATTACAGAATATGCTTTTCCAGACGCAATCGGATAATGGAAGGAAATGGTTTGGGTTACGACCCCTTGACCCCCAGTCAAGTGCGCTACCGGGCTGCGCTACACCCCGACCCATGCCTAACGGCCCGTTCCCTCTAGACTTTCGGCGCTGAGCACGCAAGAGGCAAAAACTCATTTCCGAAACAAAAACGGAAAATTTGCCTTGAAAGGCAGCCGGTGGGAACGAAAGTCCCACGAAACTCCCACGAGATGTTCCGATCATGTTCCGGCTTTTGTTCGTCGTTCGCCAGCGAGAAACCTGTCGCTCGGTAGGCCATCCAGACGAAACTTGATTTGGCAGCGGTCATCGAACCGGCCATCAACTTGCTTCAGCGCGCGCGGGCATTTTGCGTTGCGGGCGAAAGCGAGAAGCGCCGAAGGCGCGCTGTCGGTGCCAGCGATCCAGAAGAACCTGTCTTCGCGATACTCGCCGTAGCGGCTGCAAAGCTTGCATTCCACCTTCACCCTGCGCGGGCTCGCATCGTCCTGCATCTGCCGCCCCTTGACTCTCTGCCATCAAATTTGACAGTAGAACATAATAGGAACAAAGACGATTGAAAAGGCCATGCCCGCACGACGACCACCGCCCGGATTGCCGCCCGGTACCGGCTATCGCACGCTTCAGGATGCCGCCGACAATCACCAGATCCTGCAGGTCTGGTGCGGCGGCTGTCGCCGGCGGGTCAACTATCTTCCCGCCGACCTAGTGCCGATCGTCGGATGGCAGCACTATGCCCACGAGCCGCCCTTCGCTTGCTCGCGATGTAAGACCAAGGAATACATGGCGACAGCGTTGCTCTCGCCAAGCCTTGGCGATTATGGTGATATCAAGGTGCGCCGGCCGGCCGGGATGGTGCGGGTATGGAAGACGGTCAATCTCGGAGATGACCCCTGATGTGCAATCTGTACAACAACACGACGACACATGAGGCCGTACGCGCGCTGTTCCGGCCGGAACGTGACCTCACCAACCGCGCCGACCTCAACGGAGACTGCTATCCGGACAGGCCGGCGCCGATCGTGCGCATGGCGAACGGCGAGCGCGAACTCGCCTTCGCCACCTGGGGCATGCCCTCCCCGCCCTTCGTCACCAAGGGCAGGCCGGACACCGGCGTTACCAACATCCGCAACACCGCCTCGCCGCACTGGCGGCGGTGGCTCGGGCCGGAAAGCCGCTGCCTGGTGCCGTGGACGACATTCTGCGAGTGGGAAGATACCAAGCCGAAGAAGACCAAGCGCTGGTTTGCCATCAACGACGACAAACCGCTCGCGGCCTTCGCGGGTATATGGACAGTCTGGGAGGGGGAGCGCGGTTCGCTGAAGAACCCGAGACCGGGCACGCACGAGCTGTTCGGCTTTCTGACCTGCGAGGCAAACGCCGTGGTGAAACCGATCCACCCGAAGGCTATGCCGGTCATATTGACGACGACCGAAGAAATGGATGTCTGGACGCGGGCGCCTTGGGAGGAGGCAAAGGCGCTGCAGCGCCCATTACCCGACGGCGGCCTGATATTGCTGGAAAACTGAACTCAAAAGGAACAGTCCGGCCCCAAGAAAAGGCACACTCATTCCATCATTTGATGTTAGCTAATATTTAATTCAAATTTCTCTAAAGTACTATTGACATCGCTAGTAATGCTCAGAAATATCCTTTCATATCGATGAGGGGACATCAATATGAATTTTGCCGAAAGGGAAGCGTTCTATCGTCAGATCGAGGAAGAACGGGACACGAAGGTTATTGCCTACGTTACCGGCGACAGACGTAACATGGAGACGCAAATCGGTGCAGACTGCATCGATATTTTCATAGAAAAGCTCGATGAAATAGGACCGACGAAGAAGATTTCTTTGGTGCTTCATACAAACGGCGGCAACACCGCTGCAGCTTGGCGTTTAGTAAATCTGATAAAATCATTCTGCGATGAATTCGAGGTAATCATCCCATTCACTGCAATGAGCGCCGGGACCTTGATATCACTTGGGGCTCATAACATTGTGATGACAAAGCAGGCGACGCTAGGGCCGATTGACCCAAGCCTTAACCACCCTTTGGGCCCAAGCGTTAAAGACGGAAATCAGCTTGCGCGGCTATCTGTGAGCGTTGAGGCGGTGCGAGGCTACCTAGACGCGGCTTGCCTTGATCTTGGGATCAAAGATGATAGCTCGCTCGCAACGATTTTGACGGATTTGTCAAATAAGGTCCACCCACTTGTTCTCGGTGAGATTTTTAGGTCCAGAGCGCAAATCCGATTTCTCGCAGAAAAACTTTTGAACAGCACGATGAAAGATGGCGAGAAAATAAAGCCGATTGTCGATTTCCTTTGCGCAGATTCCGGTAGCCACGACTATACAATCAATAGGCGAGAAGCAAAAACTTTGGGTCTTCCGGTTGAAAAACCAACAAATGAGTTCTATGCTCTTCTTAAAAGCATCCAAAGAAGCTATAGCGCCGAGATGAAACTGGCAGAGCCATTCAACCCGCTAACGCTTGCGACAGCTGCGAATGGTGCGCCAGTACAATACAAGTTTGTGCGTGCAGTCATTGAAAGCGTCGATAATGGTTCCCACGCGTTTATTTCAGAGGGTGTGATGACGCGACAGGTTGGTCCGCAACAAGGTCCCATGCCACCCCAGCAGACAATCCAGGATCAAAGACAATTCGAAGGATGGAGGCAAATATGAAAGACTTCACCACCGGAACGGACGCAGCCCACGTGTTCCGTGAGACTTCCGCATCAGATACGCTGACCCTCGACGGGACAGGAGACACAGGCAGCCTATTCAATTTCATGAAAGATTCTATGATCGTTATGAGTTACGATCAGGAGGAATGGGACGCCAAAATTCCAAGCCGCCCCGAAGGGGACATGGATGCGACGGTTGCAGGGTCCTATACGGCGCGCTAAGCACCGTTTCCAGAATAGAAAAGCCGCCTAAAATTCTTAGGCGGCTTTTTTTTCGTTTGAATGGCCTTCAAACGCTGGGAGCTTTTTGTTGGCAACAAATGAACCCGTCCTATGCGTAGCACCGCGCCGGCCTTGCGGTGCGGACGGTTCAGCGGCTCGACAGCCAACTCCAAATGTTTTCCTTCTGACCGACCAGCCAAACAGCCAGCGCCAGTAGAAATCCGCCGGCAACCCACAGAGCCCGGCCGAGCTTTCCAGCCCCTTCGACCTGCGCCTTCTTCGTGGCGTAGTCCTCCAGCGTCGGCGCCGCATCGTTCACCGCTTTCTCAACATTCTCCAGCCGATGGTTGATCTTGAGAAGTTCGCGCTCATGCTGCTCCTGTCGCTGATGCATGCCGCGCCGGCTTTCGCTGGCACGAAGCTCAGAGTCCTCGAGGCGACGGTCGACGCGCTCCACGCTCTTGCCGACATCATCAATGCGCTGAAGAATGAGAGCCGTCACGCTTCCCGGTTCATAATCGGACACTAGCGCCCCTCCAGCACATCGATCGCCTTGACCAGCGCTGCATTGCGCGCTTGGCAGACACGATACTGCTGGCGGACCGCGATGAGAAGTGCTGTCGCCTCATAGACGTCCGGCGACGCCTCGGGCAGCGGCGGAAGGTTTTCGACCGGGGTCAGCAGGTCGCCAGGCGTCTTCGCCTGCCGCACCGTGGCCGGGTCAGCGGGCGTCTTCCTGTCGAATGTGCTCCCACAGCTCGCGAGAAGGACGAGGAGGACCGTCATCGCCACAGGATTTGTCATCTTTCGCATTAGCTTCCCTTTCCGCTGCCAGCTGCATCTGAAGTCCGGATATGCGCTGCGCCTGCGCCAGATCGCGCGAACGATTGGTCGCGGCGAGTTCATCAAGCGCCGCCTGCTTGTCATCCTCGACCGCCTGCAACTGATCGCGCAGGATCTGGGCTTTCTGTTCCCAAGCGATGCGTTCGCGCAGCTCGCCGGCGGCAAGCCCCCGCGTCCAGACGCCGTGGATGGCGTGGTTGACCCACCAGACGGCAGCGCCGGCGACGATCGCTACCAGCAGAGCCGCGCCGGCGAACCGGCCAAGCCGGGTGTCGCGCAGCCATGTGAAGATTGCCCACGCCATCACTCCGGCCCTCCCGGTCCCTTGAACTTCATCTTGTTCCGGTCATCCCAGGTGGCGCCGAAGACATAGGAGCCGAGCGTGCTCATGGCGACGAAACCGAGAATGTTGACGATGGTCTCATTCAGCCGCGTATCGCCGCCCAGCGCCGCCAGATAGGCGATAACAAGGCCGCAATAAATCAGCGTGCAGATAACGACCGTGCGCCGCACCGTCCAGTTGGCGTCGAGCTTGCTCACGCGCCCGCCCTCGCCCTCAGAACATCGACCGTGACCCGATCGAATGCCTCGGTGACCGAAATGCCGGCGTCTTCCTGAAACAGCGCGATCGCGTCGCGCGTCTTCGGGCCGACGATGCCGTCGACGGGCCCGACGGGATACCCGAGCCCGCGCAGAAGCTTTTGCAGCCAGCGGTCGCGCGCGTCCGGACCATCCTGCCCATGCACCGACCAGACGCCGCGGATATCGGCGGGCGGCAGGCCGTGCGATTGCGCCCAGGGGATCGCGTTGAACTGCGGGCAGAGCTTGATATGCTCGCTCGGCTCGATGATGCCGTCGCCATCGAGATCCGGGGAAAGGTCGCGGTGACCACAGACCTTGGCGCCGGGATAGCGCTTGGCCATCGCGTGAAGGCGCTGCTCAAGTGTGACCATCATCGCCGGCGTGGCATCGAACTCATTGAGGCCACCCTCAAGCGAAATCCCGTAGGCGATCGAATTGTATCCCTGCACATGCGCGCCGATCGCGTCGACGCCCCGGCCGGGCTGAAGCACCCCATCCCGGTCGATCCACTCATTGTAGCCAATATCCGAAAACCCACGGCGCTTGTGCATGGCGCGGAGCGAACTGACGCTCAGGCGGCTGGAGGGGTTCGTCGCCGTGACATGGACGACGAGGAGTTCGGTTTTCTTGCGTGAAGACATGATAAAGCTCCGCCGCCCGCCTCGGCGGGGAGGCGGTGCGATCTATTGAGTTGTCAATGATTTCTCAGCCGATGATTTCCCGGCACTCGACAAAGGCAACCTCAAGCGTCGCCCCGGTCGACTGGAGCCGGAAGGTAAAGTCACCCACCTCACCGGCCGGAACGTCGATATCGAACCGCGTTTCGCGCCACGCTGTCGGCGAAAGGCACCTGATCACGGCCCCGCCATTTGCCGGAATTGTCGACCCCATGGCTACGATGAGTTCGAACCATCGAAAATCGAACGTGTCGCTGTTGATCGGGCTATCGTCAGGATAGGTCGAAATCGTCCGGTCTATGTACTGGTCAGCATCCCAGCCGCGCCCCGTCGGATCGACATAGGCAGGCGGATTAAACCGGTGCCAAACCGAAAGCTCGAATACCCTGTCGACTGCCGTCGCCGCAATCGAGACCGATTGTGTGACGGTATCCGTATCCGTGATCTTGGCGACATGTGTGCAGCGCGCGCCGATGTTTCCAGGCGTCCACGGAAGGTATGGCGCATCGACCGGCGCGTCAGCAACAGGAGCGCCCGCCGCCGTCCACCCAGTCAGGGATGCGTCAAATGTCGGCGCGGCGACAAGCTGCGTGGCGGAACGTTTCATAGCAGGTGCGGCGAGCGGTTTGAGAGGCGTCGATGGAAACTCCATGAGTTGACCTGAGACAGTAAAGCTCGGAGCCGCCATGGTGAAACTTCCGGCTTTTGCAACAAGAAGCTGCACCTTGCGACCCTGCATATACCCCTTGGTTTCGGGGAAGACATAGTCGACACCATCGATGGCCGATATGGCCTCCCACGCGCCCTTCGGCGTGTTCCACACCGAGAGGTATTGCGCCGTCACAGTATTTTCAGACGTTTTTCCGGGAATGCCATCGTCGTAGTCCCAGTAACGCACATAGACCGTTGCGCCCGCCGGAACGTTCAGTTTTGCCGAAAGCTTATTGATCTGGAAATGCGCAGCAGGAACAATCGCCTCAATTAGCAGGTAGTCCTCACCGTCAATCGAGGCCCCCTCTTTTAGCGCCTGATATTCATCCGGTACATCGACGCCGGAAACCCATGTTTCGAGCGGAAGCCCCTCATCGAGCGCATCCCAAGCGTCGATGTAGTCATCGACGATCGGCCGATGGGCAATGTTTATTTCCTTCCACTTTTCATAACGCTCTTCGATAGTATCAAAGAGCAGGTCGTCAGCCGAAGAGATTGAGAATGACGGCTGGGGCCGGAAAATCTTGATCCCCTGGACCGGCTGGCCAAGATGCTCATTGACCCAGGCGGAGATAGGCTGATGATAGAGCGCGTTCGACCGGCAGGTCGTGTGGTGCCCGTCGATCTGCCATGCGGGCAACCCGCCATCGCGACGATAGACTGCGCCAGCATCAAAATAGGCGCAATCCGCCTTGAGCGCGGCAGCCTGTTTTGCCAGTCGATAGCCTTTTTCCTCGTCAATCTGCGAGACGAACACAGGCTCGATTCCGGCCGCCCTGATCATGGCAGCTGCCCGGAAATAGTTCTCCTGGAAATATTCCACGTCCGCGTTGTACATGTAGGCATCATTCGCAGCAGACGCCATCAAAAGGTAGCGAGCCGTGATGTCGGTGATAGAAACGCCGAAGGTGGTGAAAAGCGTGCCGTTGCGCACATCATCCGCGAACCCCAGAGCGTCCCGGCCCGTCTGCGACGCGTTGATGATGCGAAAATCAGTCAGATTACCGATATGGCAAGGAAAGGCCTTTGACGGAACGCTATAAAGGCCGCAAGACGTCGAGTCTACGCCGTAGATCGCACTTTCGGAATTGGAGATGGTGATCGTGCGGGTCTGTCCCGTGACGCCAAGGCCGCTTTGGAGGCCGGCGATATTTTCCTCGGCGCCGATCAGCCTGCTTGATGTCACCGCCTGCTCGTCACAGATCAACTGCATCTGCAGTTCATTGCCGTCATTATAGACCGCCGTGAAACTCGCATTCGTATCGCTCGTGGGATCATTCCAGAACGGAAGACCGTTCCCAGCCTTCGTCGCAACCCTGTTCTTGGGCCGCACCGCGAAATACCCACCGAGAACCAGCTGTTCCGGCAACACATAGGTTTCAAGGGTCTCGCTTTCGGTTGTCACAACAACCTCACTGCCCTCATCCACTGTCACCGCCAACGTGTCCGTATTCAGCGTAGCCGCATAGAACCGCACAGGTCCTGGTGTATCGCTTCCGGCAATCTTGATCGCCTTAACCGCCTTTCCCGCAGTCCCGGCCGAATAAACGTAAGTACGCGAAATCGTCTTCTGCGCCTCGACCTGAGGGTCCGGATTGCCAATGATCACTTCAGAAAACAATCTATCGACGGCCGGCTTGACGGTAGCGAGATCCTGTGTCGCCATGCCAGCAGCCTCCTCTATGTCTTCGATGCGGGCTGGGTTCGGCCCGATATATTCAAGACCGAATGAAACCTCGTAGCTTTTTTCGGTTTCCACGGTGGGCACAGGTATCGCAACACCAGGCGTCGGTGTCGTGGTAGTAGCGCTTACGGTCGACGTGTAGAGCGTTTTCGGCGGGGGCGACGCGGCAGAGACCCTGATGCTCCACTGCCAGATGCCGAGATATTCACCCTTCAGGACCTTTGCTACAGAAGTGACATCAACTTCGTCTAGCGTGCCGACAACGGATGTGAAGCTACCGACGATCGCGCGAGGCGTAAAAGTCTTTGCATTCTTGTCAAGCGATCCGGCAACGATCTGTCCGGTGTTAGCGCGCCCCCAACTTGCTTTGATTTTTCGGACGTACCCATCAGCTAAAGCCGCCCTGTCCTCGACGAGAATCCTGTTGACCTGGTCTGTATCGCCAGTTGCCACCGTATCCACGCCAAAAATCTGTACATCCTCAAGGTCAGCAAGATCGACCTTGGTTGCCAGAGCACTGGCCGCAGGGACCTCGGCGATAAGCACTGCCGCACCACCCGTCTTGCGATAGGCATAGTAAGCGATCACGTCGGTATCGTCAGACTCTACCTTGAAATCATAGCCTTCTGTCGTCGCCGCAAGACCAGCGGCCGTGTTCGCGAAAATCTGATCGGCTTCGAACACAAGCCCTTTCAGAATGTCGAATTGCGACTGGATGGTCTGTCCGACAATGCCGCGCACGGCAGATTTCATAGGCTGGTCGGGCGCAGATGCAGGGCCGTCAGGGTAGACGGCATCGAAGGCGTCACGGATTTCATTTGCCATGCTTGTTCCTCACGTCACGGTAAAGCTGCCGGTGGCGACAGGGTCGCCCTCAAGCCCGCTGCGGTTGATGGTGGTGATCCAGCCGAAATAGGTATCGGCATCGAGACCGGACACGATGGCGCCGTAATTGCCGCCCGCCGCGCCATAGGTCGGTGGCGAGACGGCACTCGCCGTCCCGAAACTATTGACCGTGTTGTAGTAGAGCCGCGCGCCCCGGTAGTTGTCGGCATTCGGCGCCGTCCAGCTATAGGTCGCCTGCCCCGCCCCGCCGACAGCGGCAGCACCAATCACTTCGCCGGCCGGAACCGGATCGGAGATCGTCTGCACTTCCTCTGTCGCGGAAAAGTCTGAATAGGTGCCCTTGCTGTTCTTCACCGCCGCCTGCACCTGCAGCAGTGTGTCGGCCGGCACGGTCTGCGTATCGAGCACGATAGAGCCCGCCGAGGGCTGCGCGCCCGGGAAAGCCTGTTCGACCCATCCGCCCGGCGATCCCGCGCCGGCATCCGCCACGCGGTAGCGCACGATCGGCGTCAGGCTGTCGTCTTCCGGGTCGTCAATCGCGACGCGAAGATAAACGCTGCCACCGCCGCCGATGGCCGAGACCGACTGTATGACCGGCTGTTCCAGATCGGCCGCGTTCGGCTCGGCCGCGATGGCCGGCTGCGCGCCCTCATCGGTGGCCGGGTTCCAGGCATCGATGTCGTCGGGGTGCAGAACCCACTGCATCGAGAAGCCGCCATTGGAAAGGTCGAGCGTGCTCTTGAGGTTCTCGATCAGCCTGCCATTCAGCTCGGGAAGCCTGACCGGCGTTTCGAGCCGCACCCACCGGGTGAACACGGCGTTGATGCCGGAAAGCCTGAGGCCGAACTGTCCGCGCTTCTTCTCCCGCACCCGCAGGAATTCCCGCTTTGTCAGCCGCCGCGCCTGCCGCCACTTCGTCACCCCGTCGAGCGGGTTGGTTTCGGCAAGCACCCGGCCCGCGATCAGCTGGGCGCCGATGTCGTCGAAGTCGTCGGCGCTGTTTTCGGCATAGTCGAGCGCCGGATCGATGAAGACCGGCGTCAGCCGGTTGACCTCTTCGTCAAACAGCACGTCGCCGTCGACCGAATAGTTGGCGATGTCGGCATCCGTGATCGTCGCGACCTTGGTCTCGCGGAACTTGCCGACCAGCGGCAGCCAGGCGCCGTCTCCGCGCTGGCAAATCCAGCCGTCGCAGCTCATCAGGATATCGGCAAGATAGGTCTTCGGCGCGAACTCCGTCGTCGTCGTGCCGTCGAACTCGTAGCGCCGCTCCGTTCCGCCGGCCGCCGTGGCGATCAGTTCGTCGCAGATATCGGCCTCCTCGATCCAGTCATCGAGGACAGGCAGCAGGCCGGTCTGATAGTCGTAGCCGAAACCGGCCTCGGCGAAGAACAGCCACCAGGCGAGAACCACCATCGGATTTCGGGTGAACTTCCATGTCGCCTCATTGGTGGCGCTCTGTGTCGGATCGCGGAAATCCCAGCAGAGCGCGCCGTCGACCTCGGCCGAGCAGGTCGGGCCGCCGTTCGGGAAGCGCTTGTTGAAGTCTTCCTGTTTCGGCGTCCGGCAGATCATGCCGATCGAGGCCTGTCCGTCGCCGCGATGGTTGTTCGTCCAGACGCCATCGGCGCCCATGATGTCGACGATCTCGCCATAGGCTGTCTCCGGCTTCACCCCGACGCGGGTACCGACCCAGACCTTGCCGTCACCATAGCGCCCGTCCGAAAGCTCGTTGACCGTGCCGTCCGGTTGCAGCGTCACCTCGTCGTCGTTCAGGAAGATGCGGTTGAATGCCGAGATCCTGTGAGCGGCGAGCGCCTGCACATGGCAGAGGTTCTTGCCCTTAGCCTCGCGCATCATGATCGCGCCGGCGATCCGACGACGACCGTTGCAGATGACGCGATAGGGCAGCGACTGCGAGATCGTGTTCTTGACGCTCTCCGCCTTCGCCTTTTTCGGCGTCTCCCGAAACAGCAGCTGCGCACCGATGCTGATCGCCGACAGCACGATGGCGCCGACAACCTGCCCGATGGTGATCCCGGCAAAGCCGCTCGAGAATATGCCGCCGATCAGCGCCGTAATCGGATCGCGGCCGACGAAGGGCGAATAGAGCGCCGTCGAGCCGCGCAACAGCGCCCGTCGCTGGTATCCCCGCAGATGGCCGGTGTCGATCCCGTCAAGCTCGTACCAGCGCAGCCGGTAGCGCTCATGCATGGATCGGCCTCCAGATCGCCTTCGCATCCCAGCGCTTGGCCATTACGCCGCGCAGGCTCATCATCGCCCAGAGCGGCCCGAAGCGGATCGCGCCGGCCTCATGACCATCGGGACCGGCGACGACGGCGATATCGCCGTCTGCGGGAAGCTGAACGCGGCGGCAGAGCGATGGCAGCACAAGTCGTTCGACGAGCGGAACCATGCCGCCAGCCTCGGCAATGATCGCGTCCGCGCCCTCGCGATCGCGATAGGTGCCACGAAGCGAAGCGGCCGGGTCGACGCCGGTGATCTCGGCAACCCAGGTGGCGAGCAGCGTCATGCAATCATCGCCGTCGACCCCGCCCCATGCATGATGGCGCGGTGCCTCGATAAAGGCTTTCAGGTTCATAAATCCCTCAGGAGTAGTAAGGCCAGACGACGTCGACGCCGCGGGAAAGGCGGCCGGTCTGGTCGCAGAAGAGATCGGTCGGCGAAAGCGCCTTTTGGTGCGGCGCCGACCAGAATGTGCGTGCCGGCCGCGAGCGGGCGCGGCCACCGGAAACGGCGGTGAGCGACAGCCTGAGCGTCGCCGGATCGCCCTGCCCACCGCCGTCATAGGCCTCGGTCGTGTGCGACGCCATCGCCTGCCAGAGCGGGATGACGGCGCTCATCGGCTGATAGTAATCGTCAAGCGTGGTCATCCCGACATGCATCAGGCATCCGCGCACCGGCGGAAGGCTCTCGACGATCCGCGCGCGCTCGTCCGGGTCGACGCCCGTGATCGTGAACGATGCTGAACCGGCCGTGCCGTTGACCAGCACCTCCAGCGTGTCCAGCTCCAGAAGCCGCCCCGCGCCCTCGTAGACCGCCCCGGCTTCGTCGAGCGCGTCGAAGCCAACCGGCACGTCATTGACGCCCAGCCAGAGCCGGAGCGGCGGATCGGTGTCGAGGCGGACGAAGACGGCGAGCTGATGCGACCCGCGCAGCGCGTCGATGATGTTGTCCGGTACGTAGGCCATCAGAAGGCCTCGACGAACTTCAGCGTCACCTGGCGCACATAATTGCCGGGCGTTTCGCTCGGCAGATTGAAGTCCGCCGCGAATTTCATGGCGCAGAGCGGGCGGGCAAACTCAACCCGCGTCCCGGCCGGGACAGCCGCCCTCAGAGGCGGTTGCAGGGCGAGTGTGTAGACCGGGTTCGTCTCATCCGTTGCGGACAACACCTCCCAGTGGCGATAGGCGCGCCAGCCCTTCTTGTCGGCGTGGTATATCGAAAACCAGTCCGACCACTGCAAAGGCCTGGAAAGCCCGTAGACGCGCATCTTCAGGATGCCGGCATTGAGTGCGGCATTCTCGGTGACCTCGCCCCAGACGGTCGCCTGCGAATAGCCGGAGCCATCCGAGAACAGCGAACCGTCACTATGGGGGATGCCCTTGATGATCGCCCGCTTCTTGCCGTCAAGAACAGGGAACGGGCCCTTGGCATCGGTCCAGATCGGCACATTGATGAACCGGAAGCCGCCGTTCAGTCGAGCGCTGAGCCAATCGAGGTAATTATGCACCTCCATGTTGCGCGAGCTGGCATTGGCATCCAGCTCGTATGTCACCATGCCACCACAGGAAAGGTCCATGGTGATGCTCTCGCCAACGCCGTTCGCGCCACCGGATATGACGTTTCCGACCACGTTGGCGGCGACGCGCGACGGCTTCAGGAAATCGTGCGCAAGGCTTGGCAGGTTCAGATATGCAGCCACCGGTCAGCCCTTCTGCTGGTCAAACGTCTTGTTCATCTCGCCGACGCCGCCGCGCTTCATGGCACGATGGTAATTGGCCAGGCCCGTCGTTACGGCGCTCGATGACTCTCTGCGGGAGATGCGCTGCACCTCCGCCTGCCACTGCCCGTTCTCGTCCATGTAGACGCGGACGTCGGAGGCAACGTTTACGCGACCGGCGACCTGCCCGCCGCCAGCACCCGTTGCCTCGCGCACGGCCCTGACACCGAGATCGCCATTGGCAGCCCTCACCAGCGGCATTACCGCCTCGGGGTCCTTCTCGCCCATGACACCGTTCTTTTTGCCACCGGAGCCGAACTTGAAGAAGGTCGGGCTGGAGACGATCGAATTCGTGAACGACCCACCCTTGGCAAACGGCTTGGCGCCGGATGTGCCGAAGGCGTTGCCTTTCTCGGATTTGAACAGACCGCCAAGACCAGAGAACAAGCTGCCAAGCAACCCGGAGCCATGCCCGCTTGAAAACGGCCCTTCGTTGAATAGCACCGCATTCAGGGCCGCCTTTGCCAGCGACTTCGCGACATCCTCAAGCACGCCGGCAAAGTCTTCGCCGGCGACGATGGCGTCCAGAAGCCCGTCCTTGATATCGGCCTGGATGCCCTCGAAATATTCCGCACGGTCCTTTGCCTCGTTGTACTTTTCGGTCAGGCGTCCAACGGCCTCGGCCTGCTTGTCGATCTGCTGGCCAACGGTTTCGCCGGTTCCAGCGATCTGCATGTCGAGACTGAGCCCGCGTTCCTTCGCGGCGTCGAGGAGTTGCCATCGTGCCTCCAGTTCGGCGACCTGGCGGTCGGTCTTTCCAAGCAGTTCAAGGTTGCGCTCGAGCCTCAGAAGCTGATCGTCGGAAGAGGCGAAGATGCTTTCCTTTTCCTTTTTGCTACGACCGCCGCCGCCACGGCTCTTGCGGCCGAGCTTCGCCTGCTCCTTGCGCCAGTTCTCCAGCTGTTGGGCATACTCCGCGGTCTCCTTCGCATTGGCGACAGCCTCATCGCGCATGGCCATCCATTCCTTGGTGGCCATCAGGTCGCCCTGCGGAGGCTTGGTTTCGGCGAAGTTCTGGCGCGTGATCGCCCCGGCCTTGCCGATCGGGTCGTCGCGGAACTGCCATTCGATCTTGGCCCGGGCGAGGTCGGATATGCCGCTGGCGGCAAGCGCGGCCGCGTTCTGCACCGCCCGACCGATCTCGTCGGCCAGACGACCGGCTTCGCTGGCGGCGGTCGAGATGGAGACATCTGCAAGTTCCATCGCGGCCTTAAGATCGGCAGCGGACCTTCCCGCTTCCGCGACGGAATTATACAGATCTTGCGCGCTCTGGTTCATGTCATCGAACGGCCCAAGCGCATCTTCGAGAGCCTTAAGAAGACCTTCGGCGGCCTTCATCTGTTCTTCAGGACCATTGGCGTCACCAAGAGCATTTAAGGCCTTGGCAAGATTGTTGGCGCTACCGACCGTGATGTCCAGCGCGTCCATCATCTGGTAAATGCTGGCAATGCGATCGGACGGGTCGGCGCCGGGCACCCTCCGCAGATCACCATAGGACTGGGACAGGTCGCTGAAAGTGTTGTTGAGTTCCTCTTCCGCGCGAAAACGGTTGATAT
This sequence comes from Martelella endophytica, assembly GCF_000960975.1. Taxonomy (NCBI): domain Bacteria; kingdom Pseudomonadati; phylum Pseudomonadota; class Alphaproteobacteria; order Hyphomicrobiales; family Aurantimonadaceae; genus Martelella; species Martelella endophytica. Next base: position 347,026 of record NZ_CP010803.1, read on the forward strand.
CCTTCAGGACATCAAGGAATTCCTTCGCAGCGAAGGTCGCCGTGCCGTATTTCTCGGCGAGCTCCTTCGTCGGCAGGTTCGCCTCCCGCACGGCGTCACGATAGGCATCGACAGCCGACTGCAATTCCTTGAGCTTCTTGTCCGCATCCTCGCCGGCTTCGCCAAGATCGATGAACGAACTGGCAAGCGGGACCGCGATCGCGACCACCGCGCCCAGCACGGCGCCGAGCACGCCGAAACCTCCCAGCAACTGCGGCATCTGCATGCCAAGTGCTTTCGACGCGGCTGTACCGGCCCCCACCTGCACGGCGAAATCGCCGATCTGGTAGGCGACATTCTGGATGCCCGCCTGCAGCCCCGGCGTCATCCGGCTGACATTCTTGCCCTGCACGACAAGGCTTCTGGAGCCGACGGCGGCCGCCGTGTACCGGGCATTCAGAGCTGTCAAAGACTCTCCATAAACACGATTGTCGATCGCGCCTACCTTCAAAGCCCTGTTCAGCTCTTCCAGTTCCGTTTCGTACAGCTTCGATGCCCGGAAGAGAGGATCGTACTTGGCTCTAAGCCGATCCATTTCCGCACCGATGGCATTGGCGGAGTGCTCGGCAGACTGTGCCATCTTCTGCTGCGCACGATCAGTGATCTCCTGCATCTGTTTCATGCTGCGACCGACAATGCTGTTGGCTTTGGCCAGCCTCTTTTCAAGACCGGTGATCGAAGCCTCAAGTCGCAGGACCAGGCGATCGTCGTTCTCAGCCATTGCTGTTCAGAGCCTCCGGCTCATAACGGGCAAGAATGTCCTCGAATTCCTCGACGGTCGGCGGTTCGGCCTTGCGCGAAGATCCTGCATTGAAGCCCTTAACGAGATTGATGAAGTCGGCGTAGTCCATCGCTCGAAGTTCAAGCGGCGACATGTTGAAGACCCGGCAAATCTGCGAGACCTCGGAGAACCGGACAGGCTCCGCCTCTCCATCATTCGGCGCCCCGCTCTTTTCGACGCCGGCAAACAGTGCGGTAAGGATTTCCGCAGCCAGTGCGGCATTGTCCGCCAGCGGATAAAGGTCGAAGTGAGCGTCAGAAAGACGCTTGGCCTCCACCTTGCCGACCCCACCGCCTATAAGCCCGATACGTATGACCTGATAGACGTCTTCGAGCCGATATTTCCCAGCCGCAACGCGCAGGAGTATCTCGCCGATGGCATCGCCGCGGCAGGCCTGCTCAAGGTCCATCACGTCGCCGAAGGAAAGCCGGAAAAGCCTATCTTTCCCGGCCCATTCGCTGATCAGTTCCGCCATCAGGATGCATCCGTCCAAACGCGACGGCCGGAGCCCGAGATCGATCCGGTGAAGGTGACCTTGCCGCTCCCCTCTTTCGAGAGTTCAAGTGAACCGAGATAGGCCGGCATGATCCAGAAGCCACCATTGCTTGCGGCAGGTTCGTCGATCAGCATCTTGATGTTCTTCTCCGACCCGTCATCGGCCCAGTCACGCCAAGTCGGCCAGGCTTCCGTCGTGACCATGCCGGAAATCGACACGGACGTATCCTGGCTTTCCAGATGCCGCGTGATCGTCGCCGGAAGGTCCAGCGGGTCGTCGCAGTCCAGCACGGTGTTTTCACCGAGATTGTTGGTCAGCGTGATGCCGAAGGTGTTGGCTCCACAGGTATGAGCGAACAACTCGGGCGAGCCACCATCGCCAAGCTGAATGATCAGCCGTTTCGTCTGATTTCCCGTCGCCATGCCATCAGTCCTTTCTGGGTTCGGTTTTGACAGGTTCCGCCACGCCGCGCGCGATCAGCGCTTTTGCCGTCGCACGTGGCACATTCGCGCTTGTTCCGGCCCGGAAGGACTGGGACAGCGCCGAGCTGATGCGATGATGTGCATCGGCAAGTATTTTGATTTTCATGATTGACACCGTGGCGCCCGATCGAACTCAATGCGAGGATCAAAAGAGGGGGCGCAAATGAAGTTCAGCGTTGCAATTATACTATCGACTGTGGCTCTGGCCGGCTGTCAAACCGTAGAGACGTACACTCCGATGGAGGTTGCTCTCAACAAGGCGGCAGGGGCTGACGTTCTGGCTCAGAAGTGTGGCTATCTCGACTATCGAGCGGTCCAGCAGGTGTATTCCGACAAGAACAAAAACATGAGCGAGGCGAAGTCTCTCGGTGCGACGAAGTCAGACTACAGTGCTGCATATGATCGTGTTAATGGGCGTGTGACGACGGCCATGATTTTCGCGGGCACCAATGCGGCGTGCAATGAGTTGCTCACGCAGCTGGCGAAGAGTAATTCCGAAGCGAATATCGACCTTCCGGACTAAAGGTTCCGTATCGCCTTACTTATTGCCCCCGTCATGCGTGACCTGACCCGTCTCTTGTAGGCTCGCCATACAGGATAGAAATAGGGCTGCGCTGTGATGCGCCCGGTGTATCGTCCAACCTGTGTGTGTCGTTCAGACGTCCCAAACTCGAACCAACGAGCCACGGCGGGAAACGAGCCGGCGCCAACGACTGCGGTTGCATAGATCGTGATCCGGAGACTGGAAGTGCCCGGTGACACTTCAGCCGATGCGAGCGTCACGGATCCCGATGGCGGGCTACCCCATGTCCAATCCACCTCGATTTCCGGGATCGGCGTATTTTTGTTCATCGCTGCGACGGTCTCCTTGGCACCCGTCTCCATCGCATCCTGAAGGGAGACACGGATGGCGCTTGGAAGCCGCGCCCACCGGCGCTGCAGTTCGACTACCCCCTCAACCATGGTCTTCGGTAAACGCCGCGACCGTGACGACGCCATGGGCAATCTGCTCGTCGGGATCGTCCATAATGCGGACATCGTCGACCCGGATCATCACCAGCGCGAAAGGATCGGCGAGGGTGAGTTCCTGAAGGTGAAGCACCTTCTTCACCGCGCCACAGATCACCTTGTTTCCACGCTTGGAGCCGCCTTCCTTCGTCCAGACATCGATCTGCTGGTAGTTCTCTTCCGCGTCGAGGCAGGACAGGAACTCCGACAGGTTCTGTGAAGGACCGAACGAAATGTACGGATAGACCGGAGCGGCGGGCGGGTTGTCGTAGACGCGTGCGCCGACAAGCGCGGATACGGCAGCGTCGGCGATCAAGGCGCTGTAGATGCTGTCCTGAAGCGCGACATCAGCACTCATCCCGCCTTCCCCCCTTCGATCACGATATAGGTCCACCTGCGATCGGTGATGCTGTCTGCTTCGATTATCGCATACTCGACATTGCGACGGGCATCCCTCAGCCGCCAATCCGTCGTAACCGCGCGAACGGCGCTGCAGGATCGGACCCTGAGCTTGTAGATCGGTCGCCCTTCCAGGCGTGCCGCTTCAACGACTTCCGAGCCCTTCGAATAGATGAACTCCGCCCGGCACGCATACCGCTGGGTGAAGACTGTCGTCGTCACGCCGCCGGCGCCTTGTGTGGAAACGGGTTCCAGGAATGCAACCGCCTCGATCAGCCGCCGGTTCAAAGCCGCACCCACCATGTGAAATTGGCATCCGTTTCGAGCGTCAGACCGACGACGGAAACCCATTCATCGACAGCATCCGTCACACCGAAGCGAAATCGCGGATCGGGGTTCCTGTAGTCATGCCCCCCGAGATAGCCACCCGGCGCGAGCTTCGGCAACCAGGCATCGATGTCAGCCCGCACACCGTCATAGGAATGATCGCCGTCGAGAAACACCAGATCGAGGCTGCCGTCCTCTACATTGGCCTCCATGTCGACAGACCGGCCGTGGAGGATACGGAACCGTTCGGCATCAAAGCGTGCAACCGAGGCCAGAGCCTCTTCCATATGCCGCCCGGTCCGCCATGCATCGTGAAACGCATGTTCGTCGCCGGTCGCCTTGTACGCTTCGGTCTGCTGTTCGCGCGCCGCCCAGCTGTCGACCATCGTCAGGCGAAGCTGATCGTGGCGATCGAGGAGCCATCCGGAAAGATGGCCACGCAACACACCGATCTCCGCGGCACGGCACGGGCCGGATGGCAACCGCTTCATGATCGTTTTGCCACGCTCGGCCACTGCCTTGTTGATCACCATCCGACGTCCCATGGTCTCGGTTTTCCGTGAAAGGCGACGATGCTCGCCACCCCGATATTGCCGGTCTCTCTGACATCGGCCTTGTAGCTGACGATGCTTCCGGGCAATTCGTCCTGAAGTCGAACCGCCCGCCGCAGCCATAACTGCTCGAGGAATGACTGGTCGCCACCGCGCCGGAACCGCCGCATCGCGGAGCGCGGGTCCGAAATCCAGGCGTTCCATACCGGGCGGCGGTCAGCTTCAGGCAACAGCATCGCAGCCGACTGAAGGCCGTCAGGTCGATAGACATCCCGCATGATCGCAAGACGCCCGATCGCCATCAGGTCGGCCAGCGGCCCCGTGATCGCCATGTCGAGGTCGAGGTAGAACAACGGGCCGGCGATATCAGGCCGGAACAGCTCCATCTTGGCCCACCAGCCCGGCCAGTCGAACAGCAAGGGCAGCGTATCGACCCCGTCGATCGCGCAGTCGCTGAGACAGAGGAAATCCGCCTGCGAAAACAGCGAGACCTGCCGCTGAAGCCTCAGCACATGCTCGGGACCGTATTCGCCCCCGGACCGCAGAACGCAGACGACCCGCGTCATCGAAGAACCCGGCGCCCCGACATCATCCGCCGCATATCCGCCTCGCTCATGATCTCGCCGCCGTCATAGATGCGCTTGACCAGATGCATGATGTTCGTGGCATCGGCCGGGTCCTGCGCGAGCGCCGGGTCGTCTCCGCTGCCGCTTGCATCCGGAAGGTCGTATCCCCCCGAAAACCGCACGCGCACCGGCCAGTCCCCGTCTCCAAGGTCTGGATAGACAAAGGCATCGCCAAACCTGATCGAGGCCGTCGTGTCCGCGGGCTCCAGTGACCAGAGATCATCGGAGACGGTATGCTCGACGCCGTCCTCGTCGAAATAGGCGATCTCGATGACCGAGCGAACCGGGCCGACATCAAGGAACAGCCTGCGGGCAAAGCAGCCAAAGCACATTTCGAAGTTCCCCGGAACCATGATCCGCCGCGTGAAGATTTCGTAGCGGCTGGTTTCCGAACGGGTCAGCTTCTCGATACGGTCGTCATCGTCGTCGAAATTGACGACCAGCTCGCGCTTCATCTGATCGAGCGGAACCGCAAGGCCGGACGGTTGGCCAAGTCTGATCAGCATTCGAGTGCCTCGCGAAAATCCATTTTACGATAGTTCTCAAGCGCTGAAACGGCGCTTGCATTGATCACCTTGATGCCCATCGCCGAGATCGGCCCGGCAGCATCGTCGACAACGCGCCGCCAGCGGCTGACATTGCGCTCTGTCGGGTTGTTGAGCCCCTCGTGCAGGCCGTGCCAGTGAACGCCCTTGTCGATCCGCATGTCGTAACCGACGAGAATGATCTTGGCGGCGCCGAACTGAACCGCGAGGTTGAGGCACTGAAACCCGCTATTGCCGCCCCAGCCCGTGACGCCCGGACGATTGACGAGGATCCTGTCGTCGTGGCGGGTCACCTCGATGCGATGCACACCCCAGTCTTTCCGGGTCAGCGCACGATCGGCGGTGAGCTTCAGCCCCGAGAACGCGGGAACGCCGCGATATTTTTGCCACCAGGCGCAGTCGCAGGCATAGAGAATGTCTGCCCATGGCGCCAGTTGCCAGCCATTGTTGATGGCTATGACCCGGCAGCGGCCCCGCGCTTCCTCGATCGGCGCTTCTCGGGCGCTGGGTCCGCCTGCAATGATGCAGACTGTTTCGCCTTCCCAGTCTGGCCACCAGCGGGGATATCCCGGCCTGACTGGCGAGGGTTTTCGGTTGCCGTTCCGGCCGCCTCCGTGACGTAGGGGACAGCAAGGCCTTTGCGGATGAGGCGTTCGGCGAGATGGTCCTCTACTTCGGCGATACGACCTCGCCGCAACGAACCATAATCACCGGTCACGCTCTTGAGCGGTCTGATGCGCATATCGTTCTCCGGAGGGAGAACCGGGCGACCAATGCCGCCCGGTTCGGTGAAAGATAGCCGGGATTAGCCGGAGACGTTGCCGAAGTCGCCGTTGACCAGCGCGGCCGGGCGCTTGACCGCGAGCGCCAGACGCTCTTCGGCGCGAACCGTGATCATGTTCTTGACGAAGTTGTCACGGTCTTCCGAGGAAGCGACGACCTCCGGATCCATGCGATCATAGATGGTCGCGGCCATCTTGAAGGCACCAACCAGGAACTCATCCTGATCCATCGCCTGTGTCTCGACCACCGGGCGGCCCCAGAGCTGCGGGCCGGCGAGCTGCATCACGTTGGCGAAGATATAGCGGAATTCGCCGTCCTTCGTCAGTTCGATGCGAGCCCAGTCAGTCGGGTGCAGCACCATGCCATCGGCCGGGTACTCAGACAGCGACGCCTGCAGAAGTGCGAGCCGCAACGTGTCGATCATCGTCTCGCCAGTCACGGCAAAGGCAGCGGAATAATCGGTCGCGTTCGGGATCAGGCCGTGCAGGTTCTGCCCGGTTCCGTCACCCTTGAGCAACTGACCCTCTTCCGCCAGCATCAGGCCGTAGCGCAGCTCGCCATCGATTTCCGTCTGCAGCTGTCCGGCGTCTTCCATGGCTTGCCGGGAAACGTGTACCCAGTGCGCGATTGTCCGCACATTCGCCGTTTCCTGCTCCCAGGCATAGGTCGATTCCGGCTTCATCGCGCCTTCGCTGACCGGGCCGGCATTGTTGGTCCGGGTCACCTGCCGCGCATACTCGATCGAATTGGAGCCGGTCGAGCCCTGCATGAGAAGGCTGCGGATGGTCATCTGACGTTTCGGCATACCGACGATCTCGGTCTCGCGATCCGACCAGATCAGCCCACCGGCGCCCGGCGATACAGAGGTGATCGCCTGCTTGACCGGCAGCGCGAGGCGCGCCGTCCCCTTGCTGCCATTGGCGGCAAAGGCGCGGATAACCTCGTTCTCGGCAACCAGCTGGCCGAACGACTTGACATCCCCGCCGCCGCCACGGCCGCGCTGCGCGACCTGCTGTTCAAGATCGGAATTCCGGGTTTCGACCTTTTCGAGCCGGTTCGCGATCTTTTCCAGGCTGTCGCCCAGCGTCTTCTGAGCCGTCAGAAGAGCGTCGGCGTTCTTCTTCAGCTCGGTCGTGGTGGCGCCGGTGTCCTTCGACTGTTTCAGCGCCTCCTCGGCGGTTTTCTTGACGTCGCTCTCGACGCGCTGAAGAACCTCCTTGGTTTCCTTCATCAGCGCTTCAAGGTCGCCCGGATTGGTTTCGTTGCGAACCGTGCCGATAACGGCCGCGGGACGCTGCGCCATCAGGGCGGCAAGCGCAATGCTTGGCATAAGCATCTTGGTCATGCCTGATCTCCTGTCATGGATTTCATTTTGCGGATGAGGTCCTCGACCTCGGTGATGACGGCAGCGTCCGGCTTGCCGTGACGGGCAGCGTCTCGCGTGCCCCCTTTGATGCCGGCGAGAAGTTCGCGGGCCTCAGAGCGTGAAATCCCGGCGCGAGCTGCGACGAGATCGAATTTGCGTTCCGCCGGCATCTCTCGGCCGGTCTGATTTCTGGCGCCCTCCGAAACGGCGTCGGAGGGCAGCAGGCTGTCCGCGAACTTCTGGTCGACGGCCGAAGCGCCGCTGATCCAGGTCTCGCGGTCGAGCATCGCGCCGAGCTTGTCGGCTGCAATGCCCGTGCGGGCGGCGTATATGTCGACGGCAGCGCCGTCGAAGGGCTCCAGCCAGTCGGCGACATCGCGAAGCGCGTGGCGGTCGCCGGCGGCAACGACCCATGTATTGTGGATCATCAGGAAACCGGCGCGCGCGATCTGAACCTCGTCGCCCGCCATGGCGATGACCGAAGCCGCCGAGGCCGCAATTCCGAGGATTTTGACCGTCACCTTCGCCGGGTGTTCCCGGAGCTTGTTGTAGATCGCCAGACCTTCGAAATAGTCCCCGCCCGGACTGTTGATGCTGACGGTCACGTCACGCTTTCCGATGTTCCTGAGGGCGGCATCGATCCGCTTCGACGTGACGCCCTCACCCCAGTAATCCTGCCCGATCACATCGAGAATGGAGATCGTCGCGTCTTCGTCGGCCTGGTCTTCAGTTGCGGCATGAACGTCCGGGTTCCAGCGCTGAATGGCCTTGGCGGAGACATCCGACCGGACGCCCGGCCGAACATTGACGACGGCGGATGGCAGGTTACGAATTGTCATGTCTGGTTCCTTCGTTTTCGACGCCGAGGAAGGTCCGCAGCGCGGCACGCAACTGGCTGCCTTCTTTCGTGGCACCCAGCTGGTCGAGCGGCGCCAGGTTCGTCTGCGCGGTCAGCTGATCCGTACCGTCCTTGAACGGAAGGTTGAGTTTCGAGCGACCTTCCCCGCGGGTCATGAGACCGTTTTGCACCATCGCCGACAGGAATGCGGACTTGGCGGCAGAATCCATCTGCAGCATCGCCTCGCGGTTGAATTCCGCGTAGCGCTTCCGCGAGCTGTAGGGGCGGATCAGCTGCTTGCGGATGCGCGCTTCGATCCTGTTGCAGATCGGGTCGATCCCGAGCGTCTTCCACGACAACAGGATTTGCTCGACACCCGATCCCCACATTGTCTGGCCGTCTGCGGCGTGCCCGATGATGATTGGCGGCATACCCCACCAGCGGCAGATGTCCTCGACGTCGAAGCGCCGCGTTTCCAGCATCTGCGCGTCTTCCGGATTGAGCGTTACGCCCTGCCACTTGACCCCGGCCTCCAGAATGCCGACCGAACCGGTCTTGCCCGAACCCGTCATCGGATCGACAAGAGCCTTGCGCGCCTGTACGCGCTGCTCCGGCGTCAGAAGCTGATCGAACAAAAAGAAGCCCGACGGCTTCATGCCATTGGCAAAGACGCTGGCGGCGGCCTCTTCAGCTGCCATTGCCGCGCCGAGTGAATTGACACCGGCGGCGATCGGCGAAAGGCCAGCGTCGCGGTTGCGGAGCGATTGCCCGAAACCCTTGAGGTGAAACACCTTGTCGCGTGGCAGCTCTTCAGTTCTGCCGCGATCCGTCACGCGGTATACCAGCGTCCCGTCCGGCTTGCGTTCCGGTATGCAGCTCATGCCTTCCGACTGAAGCGGATCGAGAGCGCGAAGCTTCCCGTTGATCTCCATCCGCTCGGCATAGGCGTTTCCCGTCGTCACCAGCCATGCGACCATGCCCTCCCAGAATTCGAGCGGTGTCTGATCGGCATTGGGGCTGTCTGTCAGCACCTCGGAGACAGGGTCATCGTCGATCCGCACCCTGTCGTCGTCGGCAGCGCGCTCGTATACGGCGAGAGGCAGAGAAGACACGGCCTGCGCCGTCGTCTTGATGCACGCCCATGCGGCTGACAACTGCAGCGCGCTGTCGATCGTCACGACCTTCCCGGATGACGACGTGCGCCCGGCGAAGCGCGACCAGCCCGCGCCATCGCTCAGGCGCAGGCGCCGGTCCTTCGCGACCTCATCGGAAACCGCATTGAAGACCTTGAACGGGGCGGCGGCCGCCCTGACAAACCAGTTCATCAGCCGGCCACCATGATCGGGTCGGCCAGAAACTCGCCAATATCCATCCTGTTGGCCTGCGGGTTGAGGAACATCAGCATGGCGGCATCGAAGAGCGCCATCAGCGGATCAATCTTTGCCGCGCCGGAAACCTGTTTGGTGACCACGTAATTGCTACCTTTCAGTTCCTGCTTGGCGTTGCCTGCGGCCCAGTTCATCGAGGCCTGACCGCCATGCAGAAAGCGGCGATCTTCGAGTTTGAGCGGGACCGACGAAATCGCTGTCTGAAGCTTCCAGCCCTGCGTGACCGCCTGAACCAGAGGAGGCTCCAGCTTCTCCGCTTCAAGAGCGTCGATCAGGAGCGCGACACCGGCACTGTCGAGGCCGATGCCGGCCGTCTCCGGCAAAAGCCCGCTGTCATACACCTTGCGACAGACTGCGGCGGCAAGCGCGGCCTGCTCCTCGCTGTTGCGGGCGACCGTCAGTTCGCCGGCCTCTTCGAAGGCGCGAAGCTTGTGGGCGATCCCCTTGCGAACCTCGTAGACCTTCGGCCTGATCCAGATATGCCCCCAGCCGAGCCAGACCTTCGTGGTCTGTTCGCGTCCGATGACATACAACGCGGCGAGGTCGTCGGCGCCGCCCCAGTCGATACCGATCGTGCAGACCTCCGAACGCTCCAGAAGGGCGTCGAGGCTGTCCAGCGTCTCGTCGATGCAATTGCCCCACTCGGCCGCACCCGACCAGCTGTCACCGGCAAGGCCGACGCCGATCTCGATGTTGAGATGCTGGCTCGACCAGATTTGCTCGGTTTCCTTGCTGACCCGCCCGTTGTTCTCGTAGTCGTCCTCAAGCGCGATCGCGTCGATTGAACGCCCGATATTCGGCAGCACCAGATGCCAGTTTTCGCGGTTGCGCCAGAACGCCTCGTCGAGCTGCTTCTCCTTCGGAAACTCGTAGAGCACCGGCAGCATGATCGGCGACGAGCCGCCCTTGCCGTCCCGGATCGCCCGGGCCTTGTCCAGCTCGGTTTTCCAGATGCCGGCAGGCTCCTCGTCCGACTGGGTCGTGATCATCAGGACCTGGCCGCGCTGCATCGTGATGCCGCCGCCTCTGATCTGCTGCATCACCCGCGAGGCCTTGGCCTTCTTGCCCAGTTCATGCAGCTCGTCGATGATCGTCAGGATCGGGATTTCCCCGGTCACGATCGACGTGTCGAAGGTCTTGACGTTGAGGTCCGTCCCCGTCTTGCGACGCGTGATGAACTTCTGATGATCGGTCACCTTGAAGATATCCGACAGCTTCTCGTCGAGCTTGATCATCCCCTGCGCCTGCTCGAAGCAACGTTCGGAAATGTTCTGACTCGGCGCCACGATCAGCATCTGACGGTTCGGCGCGTCCTCCATGAACAGCGCCGTCAGGCCGAGGGCTGCGACATAGGTCGTCTTCGAGTTCTTCTTGGGAACCATGCAAAGCAGTTCCCAGACCAGTCGACGCTTCGTCACGGGATCCTGACTGGCGAGAAACGCCACCAGAATGTCACGGAACCAGTCGCCGCATGCTTCCGACAAGGGCGGGTTTCCGGGAACGTCCGGAAGCTTCAGCCTGTTGAAGAACGCCAGCGCCCGCGCCGCCCGCTTCTCGTCGAGCGGGATTTCAGGGATCGGCGTTTCACCGGCCTGCAGCTTCTCCCACCAGTCCGGGCAGGCGAAGCGCGGCAGATCGTCAGTGATGTGCGTTATGGCTGGCTTCACGTTCAAGCTCCGCCATCAGGTCGGCGTCCGCATCGAGCGCCCGCAGATCGTCCATCTTCTTCTTGCCGATCCGTTCCGGCTTCTCGACGGCCGCGTCCGGAGAATTCTCGAACAGCCGCTCGGCTTCCATCCGGTCATTGCGATCGAGAAGCTTGCCGAATTCCCGCAGCGCCCCGACATTGCCGCCCTCGGCCATGTCCCAGGCGATCTCAAGTCGGCGAGCCTCCAGCATGTCGCGCGCCGCTTCCCGCTCGGCCAGCTCATAAAAATAATACTTGTGCAGCGTCGGAAGCGTGATCTGCAGGGTGGAAGCAATCCGCTGATTTCCCCACCCAAGGGCCACTAACATACTGACACGCTTACGTGTTTTCGCAGTGGCCTCATGCTTTGGCCGCCCACGCCGACGCGGCTTTTCGACAAACGGGTTGCCGAAGAGGTCAAAATTCACGGTCACAGCAAAAAAAATCCCTGAATGTGGGGGGCGCGGGTCTGGGCTGTCGACGCCCATGGACTTTTGACCCACCCTCCCCCTCAGCGATGCCGGCCGGCCCTCTGCCGCTCGGCGCGCTGTTTCGCGCCGTCATGGCAGGCCTTGCACAGGCACTGGAGGTTGTTGATATCCCAGAACAGCACAGGGTCACCGTGATGCTGACGCTTATGGTCAGCCACGAGCAGCGAGGTGTTGGTCTCGATCTTGCCGCAGCCTTTCATCTGGCAACGGAACTGATCACGGACCAGCACGCTCCATCGCAGCTTCTGCCATCGGCTCGTCTTGTACCACTGACGCCACGACACAACGGCGTCGCGCTTACGTTCACCGTTCTCGCCGGTCAGCACGGACGGCGGAAGCAAGCCCGGTGCTGCAGTCAGCCGCGATCCGATTGCCTTCAGTCTGCCCATGATGTCCGATGATGCCGCGGCTTTCCCGCATAAACGAAACCCGCCGAGCGGGCTTTCCGCTGGCGGGTGTTTTCTGATCTTTTTCAGTGTGCTCAAGCTATGTCAACTTACCGGCGCAAATCAAGGAAAAAGTGAAGGCGATATTATCCAGCTTTATCAATGCTTTGCTCTGGCAAAACAGCCTGAAACTTCCCCACCCATGGCGCAGGATCGAAGCGCATGGGCAAAGTGTTTCCGAAACTGAGGGTGTGGTCAAGCTCCCTGTCGAGCAGCTTTAGCGCCGCCTGCCACACCATCCAGTCGAGCCGCGACAGGATCGCGCCACGCAGTGGATCAGACAGCACATACTTGCGGTACGCCCCTTTCACCGGCCGCCGCGACCGCTTGTCCCTGCCATCCACCTCGACCATGCGCGACTTGCCGAACGCATCCTTGAACCGCTTCATGACGAACCATGCCGGCATGCCATTGTGCTCGACCATCCTTTCCTTCGGCCGATCCGCCCGCCAGTCCGGCCCGCGCTTCAGCACCGCGCATGTGACGATGAGGTTATAGGCATGCCGCCCCGTCTGCCGCTCGCCCCGCGCCCGCTCGCCCGCCAGCACCCGATCGACTTCCGCCCTGATCAGCCCGCGCTCATCACTCCATTCCGGAAACGGATACCAGTCGACCGGTATGTCGAACCCGTCCTTCGTCAGCGCCTTCACTGCCTGCCCGACCTTGAGCGCATCGGCATGCGGCTCATCGACATCCGACCATGTCGGGATCACGCCCCATCCGTTCGGCGAGCGATCGATCAGCGTGCCAAGCGTCTCGATGTCGCCATAGATCGCGCTCGCGCTCTGCATGGCCGGGATCAGCCTTCCGCCACCCTGCGCCTTGCATAGCTCTTCCGTGAAAGCCCAGGTCAAAAGCTGCTCGATTGTCATCTTCCTCATCGTATCGCTCTTCCTTCCCTGATTATAGAGTTTGCTTCCCTCATTCGGCTCCTACCTTCCCTGACACGCTTTCACCGCTCATTGATTTTATTGTGTTTTCTTAAAAGTAAGGGAGGATAGGGAAGGTAGGGAAGATAGATAAAACCCTACACATGTGCGCGCGACCTGCAGTACATATTCATGCGGCGTAGGCCGCATGTGTCTTTTCTATCTCGCGCGCGTCACGCGTAGCTTTGCGGCTACCTTCCCTACCTTCCCTACCTTCCAAACCCGTTGATTTTCCAAACCTTTTGGCAGGGAAGCAAACAGAACGACCGCTGCCCTACCCTCCCCAGCATCCCGATTTCATTCCCTGCGGGAGCAAAACAGCAAGGCATGCGCGGGAAGCTGGGCGCCCTGTCATGCCAAAGGGTCCGGGATCGAGCGTGTTTATAGATCAACAGGCCACTCCTCATCCCTGTAGGGAGGCGGCTGCTGCTCGCCATTGTCCCGGAAATCCTCCTTCACCCTGATGCCGAAATAGATGGTGACGCTGCGCTTGCCTTTGCGGAACATGTGCATGGCGCCGTCCTCGCCTACCCAGCTCTTGCGCGCCTGGTCAGGGAACCGCTTGGTGAAGGTCGGTTGCCGAAAGTCAGAAAGCCCCTCGCGCCTAGCAAACTTTTGATAGGCATTGAACAGGTCGAGAGGCGTCTCGGTATCATCGTCGCGGCCGGTGACGATGCACGCTCCGCGCACGAAGGCCCCCAACGGATCGTTTTCCTCGCGGTATTCCCGCGTCGCGGCCGAGATACCTTCCGGTTCCATCAGCCCGCGCTTCAGATAGTCCAGCGCGCCACGCACCATCCACGCGAAGATGCCCGCCTTTTCGGCTCTGAGCTTGCGTGGCAGATCGCGGTCAACCTCTCCCTCGGGTATCTGTACATCCCATGGCACCAGCTTGACCCGTCGCCAGATCCCGTCGCTGTCATCGCGGATCACCGGCTTATGGTTGCCCGAAAGGATGATCTTGAACTGCGGGTCGAGCTCGAAGAAATCTTGATTGAGCCGCCGCACAGCAATCGTCTCGCCGCCTGTCAGGCTCTTTATCAAGGCATCCTTCAGTTGGACCCCCATTTCGGGCTCGGAAGCCGCCACCAGGCGCGCACCGGGCAGTCTGGCAAGGTCAGGCGTCGCCTCGGCGCCAGATCGGCGTTTGTCGCCCGCGAAACTGTCGATCGACATCGAAACGGCGTAGTCGCCCATGATCTCGACCATCAGGTCCACAAATGTGGATTTGCCGTTTCGCCCGGCGCCATAGAAGAACAAAAGGCACTGCTCGCCAGTCTGACCGAGAAGGCAATAGCCCATGAAACGCTGAATATAGGCTCGAAGGTCGGCGTTGGGCATAACCTGCTGGAAGAACCGTTCGAAAACCGGCGCGATGGCATCCCGTTCAAGCTTCACCTCTGCAAGCTTGGTGATCAGGTCATGCGCCGCGTGCCGGTCTATTCGGGCTTTCCAGAACCGTTGACCATCCACTTCCTCGCAGATGAAACGCAGCGTTCCGGAATGGCAATTGATCGCGTAGAGATCACGATTGAATTCGCCGACCTCTTTCGAGAGATAGGGCGTCGCCTCGCTCAGCATGCAGTTCAGCTTGTTGGTCGAGCATGAACTTTTGGCGTGATTGTGCCGCGATGATATCCTGCCGGAGCGATCATCCTCCACAGCCTGCATCCTCGCCACATGCCGTTCCAGGGCGCCGTATTCCTCGTAGTCCTTTTCGGTCCAAGAGGCCGTCGCGTCGATCATCTTGTTTTTCTCACGATCGGCGTCCCGCCCCTTCTTGATCCGGGCTTTGACACCGGCAAGCTTTTCATGCACTTCGTCGGGCCAGTCCGCCTTCGCTGGCCCAAGCCTCACCCTTTCCTTCTCAGCTTCCGCCGCATCGGCAATAAGCTCTTCCAGATGTCTGAGGCGCTCCTCGCTGGCGTTGTCATTGTTCGACGGTGGCTTACCCATTGCCCGCATGCGTTCGCGCGCTAAGCGACCGGCCTCAATTGCGGCACGTTCGTCTTCCGAGCAATCAAGCAGGATCGCCTCATCGTCTATGAATTCGGCTGTCCTATGCGCCCATGCCCGAACGATCGATCCTGAAGGATCTTCCTTCCAGCGTGCGCCATCATAACCGTGCCAACCGACATTGATCACCGAGAGCGCACGGTCGCCATAACGGCATACAAAACGCCGCCCGTTGCCGATGTCTGTCTCAGGCTCGCTCGCACATTCCTCCAGAATTTCGTCAGGCGAGAGCTTCAGGGAAGCCTCTTCCTCTTCAGCCTCCAGAACGGGCAAGGGGTCCGGGTTTTTCGCATAGGCGGCGCGCGCCTGCGCACGTTTGGCAATCGCCTCTTCCGCCTCAGGTGATAGCCCGCCCTTCTTCTTTTTGGTCTCAGGCATCGGCCCCCTCCATCATCAGTTCAGAAAAGTCGCCGGCGCCCTCGGGCGGCCAGACGGTCACCACGGCACGCCCCGGCCGCGAAAGCCGCCGCTCGGCCCGCGCCATGGCAAAGGCGGTCTCGACAGGCTCGCTGTCGCCATCGGCGACAAGCACCAGGTCGTCGACATGGTCGGGCACGTCGAGGCATTCGCCAGGGGCAAGCCCGGCCTTAGGCAGGGGTCCGGGGATGGTCACGGCGCGGGCGCGCCCGCGCTTGTCGGTCATCGTCAATGTCGGATGCCGCTCGCGCCCCTCGGCCGGGCCGCAGAGATTGCCGATATCGCCGGCAGCGCCATAGAATGTGTCGGCGCGGAAGAATTCGAGCCCGGCCACGGCCGCGACATTCTCGATCCCCTCGGCCAGCACCCACCGCCGCGCCGAAAGATCGCCGCAGACCGGAATGACGGAACCCTTCTTCGCGCCCTGCATCTTCTTGGCGGAAAGCGGCCGGCCCTTCTTCGGGCAAGTGAGCAGCGGCCGGTATTTCGGCGCGCGGCCGAGATCAATCCATGTCTCGTGGCAGCCGGTCACGGCGCCATCGAGATCGACATAGGGCGCGATCATGGCCGGCCCGACATGAAGAGACAGTGGATTGCCGAATTCGTCTTCGTCGTGCCAGAAGGTGTGCCGGTCATCGAAACGGATGTTGTCGAACACAGATTCATCCATCTCCGCGCCGCAGCGCAGGCGGAGATAGTCGCGCACCACTCGCCCGGCCGCACCGGTCACGATCGAGGCGTTGAAATAGAGCCCGCGCGCCTTCGTCACCGCCTTTTGCCGATATTGGTTCTGCTGTTCGGCATGAGCCTCGGCCTGGCGCGCAGCCTTCGCCCGCGCATCCGCCATCCGCTCTTCGCGCGCGGCCCGCTCCTCATCGGTCTCGCGCTGGGCCGGATCCGGGATATCGCGATCCAGCACCGCAGCGCAGGCCTCAAGAAAGCCGGTCCGGTCCCTCAGATCGTGCCCATGCTCATGCGCCGCCAGCGAAATCGCATCATGCCCGCCCTGCCCGCACTTCCGGCAGTTCCAGACGCCCTTACCGGGATTGACCGCAAAGCCGTCCGTTCCTCTGTTGGTCGGGCAAGGCCCGGTCCATTCCGAGCCCCGCACGGGCACGCGACCGATCCGCCCTGCATAGTCGGCAAGGGTGATTGCGCGCGCTTCGGCTATGAAAGCGTCGATAACGTCGCTCATTCCGCCGCCACCATCATCGGCTCGAAGTCGGCACGCAAATGCCCGCAGTTCGCCGCCACCAGCGCGGCCGCGACCGGCGGGCACACCGAATTCCCGCAGGCCGAGACCTGCTGCGATTTCGTAAACGCCTTTCCGTCCGGTCCGCGGTCGATCTCGTAATCCTCCGGAAAGCCTTGCGCGTTGAACAGTTCGCGCGGCGTCAGCATCCGCATGCCGATATCGACCACGACGAAAGTCGCCCCGCCGATCGCCAGCGTTACGAACCTGCCGCGACGGCGGAAGTCCCGTCGCATGGCCCTTGTCTTGCCCCTCCGCATCCAGAACCCATGCCTGCGCAGGAATGCCGCCACCTTGCGCGCCCTGCCGGCCTGCGCCTCGGTGAAGGGTGGTGCGTCGATCGAAGCCTGGACATGGCCGAACCGGTCTTTCGTCGTCACCGTGTGCAGCGGGCCGTCATATGTCGCGCCATCGCCGGTTCCGAAGTACTTGGCGCAATAGGCCGCAACAGCGCCCTGCTGCGCCCCGGAGGCCGTCACCGTCGAAATGGGTTCATTCATGCTTCGGCCGGGATTGACGCCACCGAGACGACGGCTGTCATTGTTGTGCTGGGCCACGAAGGCGGCGGCGACACAAGTGTCCGCCTTGGCCGTCACGGTATGCATCGGCTCATCGCCGCCACGTGGACGGCTCTGCCCTGCCCTGCCACCGCAGCCGACGAGCGAGGGAATGACAACCGCGTGCTTGACGCCGCCGGCGACGACCGTGCCGAGCGGCTTCCGTGGATCGAGCGCGCGCGGCTCTTGTCCCGCCCGCTCGCCATAGCCGGTCTGCACCAGCGTTGGCGCTATGATCGCGTTCTGGTCCTTCGGGCTGGCGCAGATCGTGTGGTGCGGCACAGTCACCGTCCGCGCGCCACCGCCCTGCTGGGCATAGGTCAGCACCGGCGCGATAACCGCCGAATGTCCGCCGCCCGCCAGCACCGTCGGATGCGGCGCCGTCACGATGCTGTCGCGCCGCTCTTTGCCCTTCAGGCTCATCAGGTGCGGCGTTACGAGGGCGGATTTGTTGACGCCGGCCGTTACGGTCGCGGACGGCATCTGCATGCCGTGCCCTACCGACGCACCGAATTGCCGGGAAACGAAGGCAGACACCAAGGCGTGACGATTCTCTGTCGTCACAACCCGCAACGGTTCCCCAACGCTGGCCGACCTGCATTTACCACCCTGCCCTGGCCCATAGAATGCCGAGAGCATTGGCGCAATCACGCCCAGCGGCGCAGCGCCACCCGGGCGCTTGATGAAGCTGTTGGCGGTGATGGTCGGCAATGGCGCATCGACGGGGCTTCCCGTCGCGCCGGAATTGAACCGCACGACAGATGGTGTCACGAGCGAATGAGATATACCGCCGGCCGTCACCACGCCGAAAGGATCGGTGAGTGGATATTCCCGTCGCCCGCCGCTATCGCCATGCGCGATCGAGACCAGAAACGGCTCATCCGCCTCTAGCACATACCGCGCAAAACCCCGCGCGATCCGCGCCTCGGTGTTGTCCGCGAGCGGCCGCACCGATCCGACGCCATATTTCGCCTTGATCTCAGCCGACGTGTCAAAGA
Organism: Martelella endophytica; assembly: GCF_000960975.1. Lineage (NCBI taxonomy): Bacteria > Pseudomonadati > Pseudomonadota > Alphaproteobacteria > Hyphomicrobiales > Aurantimonadaceae > Martelella > Martelella endophytica. Next base: position 365,448 of record NZ_CP010803.1, read on the forward strand.
TCGACGGGCACGGCAACGACCAGTCGATGATCTCCGCCGCCGTGCGCCATGCCAGCTTCTGCCCGAAATACACGCCAGCATCATCCGGCTCGCCATGCGTTTCCTCAGGCCAGACGATCGGCCGGCCGTCAAACCGGATGATCACGAACAGCCGGTTTCGGATGGTCGGTGCGCCGTAGCGAAAGGCCCGCAATTCCTGCATCTCCAGCTTGCCGCCAAGCCGCCGCAGCCGCTTGCACCACTTCTGGAAGGTCTCTCCCTTGCGTTCGGGATCCGGCACCTCGCCCTTGTCCGTCCGCATCAGCGGCCCCCAGGTCGAGAACTCCTCGACGTTCTCCATGATGATCACGTCGATCTTGCCGCCCGATTTCTGGATGCGATCCACCCAGAACGGGATGATATGCGCCAGATCGCGGATATTCCGCTCCACCGGCTTGCCGCCCTTGGCCTTGGAGAAGTGCTTGCAGTCCGGCGAGAACCAGGCGAGGCCGATATGCTGCCCTGCCACATAGTCGAGCGGATCGACCTTGTAGATATTTTCCGACAGGTGCAGCGTGTCCGGATGGTTCGCCGCATGCATGGCGAGCGCCACCGGATTGTGGTTGATGGCGATATCGGGCGAGCGCCCCAGCGCCATCTCGATACCGGTCGACGCGCCGCCACCGCCGGCGAAACTGTCGACGATCAGCGGCAAACCGTGGTCAAATTTGCGTTTCCGTGGCGCCGCCACGACATGTGCGCCAAGCAGGTCATCAATCGTCTTCACTCTGCAGCCTCCCGCACTGGCCGCATCAACGGCCCCAGATCGCGATCGTTCGCTGGGCGCAGTTCATGGCACCGCGTCCGGAGCGTCAGAACGTCATCAAGCATTCTGGTCTCGGCCGTGGAGCCCCACGTCTCACGAAAGGCCGTGATATACGGCGTCCCTGACGACCAGCGCCGCAGCAGATAGGCATCCGTCACGATCCGGATGCTTTCCATGCAGCCGAAATCGAGCCCGTGAGCCTCCATCGCCCGCGCGGCCTCGTGGCGGCTCGCGGCGACAACCAGCAGGATCGGTGTCCGCTCACGCCGCATCGGCCTTCCTCCGCTCTTCCAGCTTTTCCCGATGAAGCGCCTCGGCCTCCCGCCGCTCCGCATCGGTCAGCGCCCGCCAGGCATCGCGCGCCAGGTCAAACACGCCGAATTCGCGCTTCGTCCAGTCGGAGTTCAGTTCGATCAATGCCATTTGTTCGCCCTTTCCCGTTTCGGCTGGTGATGATGCTCGTCGACGATGACCACGTCGGCGCGGACGCCGGAAATCGTGTCGTCGGCAGGTCCGCTCGGCACACGATCGCGCTCTGCAATCTTCGTCTCGAGGCGGTCCATGAATTCTTCGGTGGCGGCGATCAGCTCGCGGGCCGCCCATCGCTCGGTCACGAGCCGCTGCATGTATCGGCTGTTCGATGTCTCGAAGTGCCAGCAGGCCCGGTAGCGCGACCCGGACGGGATTGCATCGATCCCCTGAGACGTGTCGACGACCTCGGCCCAGTCCGGCAGCCCGTAGAGACCGATGCCGAACACGGCGAGGCAGGCCCAGGGCGCATCGTCTGTGATGACATAGAAGCGCTTTTGCTCAGCCATCGACGGGCTCCAGCGTCTTCGGCTTCAGCATGGCCGTGAAAACCGAGATATCCGGTGCCTGCCGCGCCAGCGGGCGGAACGCCGCCGCCTGCCAATCCCAACCGATCTCATTGAATGACAGGAGAAGAACGTCTCCGACTGGAACGATGAATTCCACGCTTACCGCCGCAACCGTGAGGATATCGCCCTTCTTCGGCGCATACTCAGGAACGTCATCGAACCATCGGTCATCGATGCAAACCGCCTTCTCGCCCACCTTCCACGGATAGCCCCTCATTCCGCCGCCTCCTGCCCAGGCCCAAACAGCCCGCCGGCCAGCGTAGTGGCGGATAAATCCTCCGGCAGTGCCGCACCGACCTTCCGCGCCATCTTGCGCCGCTGGTTCTCTTCGCGACTGACGATTTCGAGATGATCCGGGTTCACGCACAGCGAGAAGCAGCAGGTGTGATCGCGATGCTCACCGCGCTTCAACGTGTTCCCGCCGATGGCATCACAGGCAAAGCGATGCGCCCGCACGACCTTGCCCTTCACCCGGAACGAGCCGTACCATTTACGATTGCCCTTCCCGCGCGAGCGTGCGCCGGTCCAGAACCAGCAGCCGTTCGGCAGCTTGTCGACGTAGCGCATGAACCGGGTGATATCGTCCTCGTCGAAGGTCATGCCGCATCCCTCGCCGCAAACACGACATCGCAATGCGCCGGGCACCAGCTCTTGCCGTCCTTCGCCGGCGCACCGCAGACCGGCACATCCGGCCCGTCCGCCGCATCGAAGGCCACGAGCGGAAACCGGCATTCATAGTTGCCGACCGACAGCATGGTCTTCGGTGCGGCATCGGTGGCGACGAACTTCGAAAGGTCGCGGCCAGCGCCAGGCACATGCGAGGCCTTGGCGGGCAGCGCCAGACCGGCGAGCCGCGGCGAGGGTTTCGCCTGCTTGGCCTTCTGCGGCCGCTTCAACCCCTGAACCTTCTTTCGCGGAAACAGCTCCGGATGCGCGGCCATCATCTTCGTCACGCAGGAGGGGCTGCAGCCGAGCTGCCGTCCGATTTCCCGTGCCGAGCGCCGCTCGCCCTTCAGCCGCGCCGCCTGCGCAATCAGCGCATCGGTCCATTGAAACCGCGCAGAGGCAGACACCGCTTCGGCCTCGGCTTGCTTCGCGGCCTGCGTCTCGGGCGGGAAAAGATCGCGGTTGCGCTTGGCGATCCCGGCAATGGCCGAGCGCGAGACGCCGAATTCTTCCGCAATCTCGGCATAGGAATGCCCCGCCCGCTTCATCTCCGCCGCTGCTGCCAGCCTTTCCGTCGCCCAGTTCATACCGCCACCCCGCAGGTGAAAGGCACGTCCTGAAAGTCATTACCGCCGCAGGCCTCGCAGTAATTGTAGCCGCACGCATCGACGAGCCGGCAGGTCGGCTTGGCCGCCGCCTTTCCCTCGTGGAATATGCGCGCGCGGCGCACCGGCCGGGCAACCTGAAGCCGCTCGGCGCTGCGCCAGTCGCGGCCGCTCTCGATCGACCAGCGCGCCAGCAGGTCGACGGTCGTGTCGGGTCCGTGCGAAATCAGCCAGGAGGCAAGGCTCATGCTCAAACTCTCCCCATGATCTGGAACAGCGCCCGCATCAGCCGGTCGAAGTCACGCAGGATCGCGCGGCGCTCGCCCTCGTCGACCTTCCCGTCATCGGAAAGCGCCTCATGCATGCGGGACTGAAAGCTGGAAAAGGCGACGCCCACGGTCGTCACGTCGCGATAGTCGAGCCCCTGCGCGGGATCCTCGGCGTCTTCGGGTACCAGGCGAAAGCCCTGCGCTGCCGCAAGCGCCGCCGCGATGATCGGCGAGCCGGCCTCCCGGTCGGCCTCAAGCGCGACATCGAGCGGAATGTAGGTGTCCTGATGATCCTCGGAGGCAAGCCCGTATTTGGAAAGCTGCCCTTCGGAAACGCGGGTTGTCAGCGAAAGCGCGTCGCCACCGCCGGCGGCTTTCACCGCCCGCCGCGTCGCCGCCTTCAGCTTTCTGCCGTCTTCGTCCGAAATCGCGCGCAAGGAACCGTCTCCCGTCAGGTCAAGGAAGTCTTTTTGGAAAACTCTTCGGTGATTGCCGCCTTACGCGGCGATAGCGTCGGGCCATCGAAACACGGAGACGGCCAGCATGAAGAACCACTCGAAAGCATCCCCGCCCGCCCGGAAGACGCGGACAGGCGGGGACACGGCCGCGCATCTCCCACGGGCGGGGAGGAGGAACGCCCGATGCGCGGCAGGCAAATGGTCGAAACGCGTGGCGTCATTCCCGCCCCCGCGTCATCTCGTCGATCCCCATGCGAAAGCCGCCGATGAATTCGCGCACCGACCACACCAGCCAGATCGCGCCAATGGCGAAGGCGGCATAAGGCCAGTGCATCGGCATCAGAAAAGCCCACGCCATCAGGGCGATCGTGACACGGACCATCATTCGGCGGCCTCCTGCGAGCCTTCCGGAATGTCGCCGTAGATGTCTGGACGGAGAAGGTGCCGGGAAATCCCGGTTCTCGCCTCGATCGCGAGAACGCGCGTAGGCGGCACGACCTTCCACTGAGAGATGGCGGACGGCTGAAGATTGAGCTGCATCGCAAGGGCGACGCGGCGTCCACGTTCAGCATTGAGATATGCGAGCAGGTGTTCCATGCCCCAAAATATTCAGCACCACTGAAGTTAAGTCAAGCTGAATTTTCAGTCGGGTCGAATGGCGCCGTTTTTAAGGTGAGCTAAAATCAGAGAATGGAAACCGTAACCCCCAATTTCAAAAAAGAGCGGCCGCGCTATTTTTTCAAGGAATGGCGCAAACATAGAGGCCTCACGCAGGAAGAGCTCGCCTCACGCATCGGCGTGTCGGCCAGCAGCGTCTCGCAGTTGGAAAACGGCAAGCAGGGTTTCACAGATTCTACGCTTGAGGCCTACGCATGGGCGCTCGGATGCAATCCAGGCGACCTCCTAATGCGCAACCCGCTTGAGGAAAATGCAATGTGGTCGATATGGGAAGACGCCATGAAGGCGGATCCTGCACGACAACAGCAGATCGTCGATTACGCCAGGTTTCTGCTCGGCAAGGCGAGCTGATCGAAACTCAGCCTGAAAGCATCGGCACGCAGTGTGCCGTCTATCCGTCGCTGCTGGTAAATTCCCGACCAACAAGCATCAGCGGGATAGAGGCGAGCGAGATAAAACCGCCGCCCAATATGACCATTGCCGAAACAATCGGCGGCAAGTCTCCATAGGTTTGTCCGCTATTTTTCAGCGCTAGGTACCATCCGCCCGCGGTCACGATTGGTCCTAAAAACAAGCAGAAAACACCGAGAACCCCTTGCTCGGTAAAGTGCTGTTTTGTTTTCATATGATCCCCCATTACTTTCCTGAAACATACCATTTCGTTGTGCGGCTTTCCACCACGAGCCTGCGGCTCTCTTTTGAACGTTCCGTCGCCGTAACTTAAGTGGTACTTATTTTTCGTTTGACATAAAATTTCAGCTGCACTTATATTCTCTTCTCATCAGGCCAATCCCCGAGCCTGAGACCCAGCCGCCGACAGCTCCCCCACCCCTCGGCTGTCGGCGGCCTTACCCCACGGGAAGGAAGAGCAATGAAGCCGAGATATCTCTCCTATTCGGAAGTTGGCCAACTGGGCGCCAAGGCCGTGGCTGCCGAGGATACGAAGCGCCGCGGTACGATCGAAGACGTCAGGGAGGCCTGCGGCGACGCCGAGGAGGTGCTCCGCAACTACCTGCGGGTCGCATGCCATAACATAGGCGCGGCCAACACGATCGCGCTCCTTCTCGACGAGGCTGAACGGCTCCAGCCACAGGGCCCGGCGATAGCGAATGCAGCTTTCGCAAACCTGGGCATTCCGCCATCAGGCGGCTCGTCCGGCCGCAACTGACCCCCGTTCCGCTCCGGTGTCCGGCTCCCCGCGAGCCGGCATCCCGAACGGAACGGAGGTTCGCCATGACCTGCAATTGCATTGAAACCTTTGATGATCTCCTGAAGGACAGGAACACTCGGATCGCGCCGGACCTGTTTTTCGGCTGGGTCGACGACGCGCGCCCGCACATTGCCACCGAACAGATCGAAACCGGCAGGGGCAAGAAGAAGGCCATCACGGTCGTCGCCAGTCATTGCCCGTTCTGCGGCATGAAGTACCGCGGCAAAGAAGAACCAGAAGAGCCCGTATGGCAATGGTGGTACGGCAGTTGCACCGAACGAATGTCCGGTCCCGCCGCAACGCGCGAGGCCGCCATCGAAGAGGGCCGCCGTGAGTTTGGCAACAGGCCCTTCACCATCCTCGAAGCCGTCAAGGCCGAACCCAGCCTACCGGATGCCGACGACATCCTCGACCTGTTCTGCATTCAAAATGAAGACCTCGCCGATCCGGAAGGCGACGGCTACGGATACGACATCGGCGGGTCCGCAGAACAGCGGGCGGCACTGACCACGCGCCTGCACGATGTCCTTTCCGACTGGATGACCTGCCACGAGGCATGGCCGTCTGTCTGGATGTTCGGCCAGATGCGCAACGAGGAGACGATCAACGCCGGGGAAGATACGGCGCCGAAAGGCGGTGACGCATGAAACACTACGTCGCTGTCATCCACAGCTGGTTCATATCGAGCAAAGGCTTTGAAGTATTCGACATCGACGCCGAAAATGAAGAAGCGGCTTGGTCTGTGGCAAAATCCAGATGCTACGACGCTGATAGCACCTTCAATCATGCGGCGGTGACAGTTATCGAGATTGGCCCGGATGAACGATCCGGAAGTTCTCTGCGCCTTACGTGGAAAGAGCGCATTTCTGGAAAACTGGAAAGGCGGCGAACATGACCGCCCGCCACCCTCTTACCCACGCCGATTGCGCCGCCATGCGCCGCGCCACTTGGCCGGCCCTCATCGTCGGCGCAGCCATCCTTGCGACCCTCACCGCCTGCCAGCTCCTCGCCCTTGAGGCGACGCTGGCGGCGGCGGCCGGAGTGTAACGCCATGGATGCCATCGTCGCACTGGTTTCGACCCTCTCCGCCTTCGCCCAGTCGGCTGCCTTCATCATCGGCAGCATCGTCTTCGGCGCCCTCTACATCGTGGCCGTCATTGCCGTGACGGCCGTGGTGTTCCGCCTCTTCAGCCGGCGCACCCAAAAGGCCCGCCGCCTCCCCACCACAAAACACGCTGTTCATCCGGACGGACTGGAGAAAGACTGATGCGCCTTGCCGAAAAACCTGTCTACGCTTTCCGTCCCGACGGTTCCGTCATGGACCTCGCCGCGCCCGACCCCGCCGAAATCCGCTTTGGCGAGATCGCGTCCGGGCTGTCGAAGATCGCCCGTTTCAACGGCACCAATTCCGGCCTTGCCTATGTGGTGTCGCAGCATTCGGTCATGGGCGCCGAGGCGATCCTTCAGGAAGGCGGCGATGAACTGACCGCAGCGCTCTTTCTGCTGCATGACGCCCACGAACACCTGATCGGCGACATCACCCGGACGACCGAAAAGCTCATCGCTGGCGTGCTCTCATCCATGCCGGAAAACCCGAGCTTGGCCTTTCGGTACGCGATCGAGAAGATCAAGCGCAAGTGGGATGAGGCTATCTACTTCGCAGCCGGCCTGCCGCTTCCCGAAAACTGGACGGCCCGCCAGACGATGACGGTCGCGGCCATGGACAACCGCATGCTGCATGCCGAGGTCGCGGCCCTCTTCGGTGAACACGCCGCCCGTAACATGGCCAGCGGAGACAGGCGCCCGCCGAAGACGCGCGGCGCCATCACCCCTTGGCCGGCGATGAAGGCCGAGGAACGGTTCAACGAGATGCTAAGTCAGCTGCCGATCCAGTCGGCCTTCGCTGCAGGCGCTTGAGGGAGGGCGATATGGCAGGTTCCGTCAACAAGGTCATCCTCATCGGCCACCTCGGCCGCGATCCCGACATCCGCACAACGCAGGACGGCCGCAAGATCGCCAGCCTGTCGCTCGCCACCTCCGAAAGCTGGCGCGACAGGAACTCCGGCGAGCGCAAGGAACGCACCGAGTGGCACCGCATCGTCATCTTCTCGGAACCGCTGGCGAAGGTCGCCGAGCAATTCCTGAAGAAGGGCGCGAAAGTCTACATCGAGGGCCAGCTCCAGACCCGCAAATACCAGGGCAATGACGGCCAGGACCGCTACACGACCGAGGTCGTGCTGAACGGCTTCAACGCCACGCTCCAGATGCTCGACGGCAATGGCGGCAACCGCCCGCCGCCTGCCGACGATCCCGGCAGTTACGGCCGCGATACGAGCCGCGACACGCCGCGCGACATCCCGTCCCGCAACGATCTCGACGACGACATCCCGTTTTGAGGAGAAGCACCATGTCAGATGCACACAGCATTGCCCGCGACCAGCTGAAGTCCTTCGTCGAGCGCATCGAGCGCCTCGAGGAGGAAAAGAAGACGATCGCCGACGACATCAGCGATGTCTACGCCGAAGCCAAGGGCACCGGCTTCGACACAAAAGCCCTGAAGCGCATCATCGCGCTGCGCAAGAAGGATGAACAGGAGCGCATGGAGGAAGAGGCCGTTCTCGACACCTACATGATCGCGCTCGGCATGCTCGCCGCGCCGGAGGATGAGTGATGGCCAGAGAAGTAACGCGGGTCTTCCACTTTGATGTCGAGATTGATCGTGAGGACGTGCTCGAAGCGCTTTCGGACGAAGATATTCGGCAGGAATGCGCCCGTAGACAACTCAGCGCGATCGATGACGCCGGACAAGACATCGAGCAGCTCGCGCGCCTGATTGCACGCGGAGAGACCGAGGACGCCCTTAAGCTTCTGCAAAAGCTTGCCCCCCCCTATGCCGATCTCATTTCCCCGGCATCGCTCATGCGCATCGAGGCGCTTCACCAGAAGGACATGCTTAATGTTCAAAGCTGAGAAATCCGCACTGCTCTCCGCACTGGAGACGGCCCGCGGCGCCGTCGAGCGTCGCAACACCATCCCGATCCTCGCCAACGTTCTCTTCGAGGAAGGTGGCGAGAAAGGTCACCTGCGTGTGCGCGCGACCGACCTCGATATCGAGATCACTGTGAAGTTCGCCGCAGAGATCGACAAGGGCTTCATGGCTTTTACGGTCCCGGCGCAGCTGATGACGTCGATCGTCAAGAACATGGGCGGCTCCGAAATCAGCGTCACGGCCGAGCCGGACAAGTCCGGTGGCCTCCATGAGGTCGTGGTACGTTCCGGACGGTCCCGCTTTCGGGTTCCGGTCCTGCCCGCGACAGACTTCCCGTCTCTTCCCGAGATCCGCGAAAAGCCGTTCGAACTCGATGCAGCCGCATTCCGGCAGGGTCTGATCGATACCGCTTTCGCCATCGCCCCGGCCAACGATAGTCGGGAGATGCTGAAAGGCGTCTTCATCGACCGCAGGGAACACGACATCGCTCTTGTGGCAACCCACGGCCACTATATGGCCCGCCGCATCATCGACGCCGGCGAAAGCCCGTCGGACCTGCCGGCAGCCATCATCCCCGACAAGACGGTCTCGATCCTGACAAAGGCACTGCCAGAAGCCGGAACGCTTCAGGTCGCGATCGACGACAGCCGCATCAGCATCGGCATGGGCAGCAAGTCGATCAGCTCGAAACTGATCGACGCCACCTATCACGACTATAACCGGATGATCCTGCCTGGCATGGACCTCGAGGCGACGGCTGACCGCAAGGCGCTTGCCGAGGCGGTCAAGCGGGTCGGTCTGGTGGCAAGCGAAATGAGCCGCGCTGCAGTTCTTCAGTTCGGGAAAGGGACGTTGTCGGTCGAGATGGCGAGCCCGGACGCCGGCGATGCCACGGACGAGCTTGAAATCGAGTGCGGCTTCGAAGAGCGCGTCGGCATCAACCAGAGCTACCTCGCGGCCACTCTCGATCATATCCCGGGCTCGCGGGTCACCATGCGGCGCACCAAAGGCGGCGACCGCGTCGAGATCACCAGCCCGGACGGCCACGACGACGATATCGTCATCGTCATGATGATGAGAGTGTGAGGAGAGGTCATGAACGAGGTATTCACCCCCGCAACGCTCGCCGAACGCTGGCAGTGTTCTGAGCGCCAGGTGCGCAAGATGATTTCCGAAGGCGAGTTGCACGCCTTCCGGCTTGGTGGCAAGTTGCTAAGGATCAGGCGCGAAGAAGTAGAGGCTATCGAATGCCGGACTGGCGACTTACAAGACTGCGAGGCGAGTTCTGCCTCACATGGGACGAGCGGGACGGAACGAGACGCCGGTACCGCCTTGGAACCGCAGACCCGCAAGAGGCGGCTCGACGGGCACCTTCGCTCTTTGCCGAACTGACGCGGCCGAAAGGCACGACGGTCGCCGACCTCTGGGCCGGCTATCTGGTCGACATGGAAGGCCGCGCCGTCACCGGCACCATGGCGCACACGTGGAAAGCGCTGAAGGATCGCTTCGGCGCGATGGAAGCAGAGGCAATCTCGATCGCCGATTGCCGCGCACACGTAGCAGAGCGCCGCGCCCAGGTCTCAAAACGCCAGCCCGAGGGCATTTCCGACGGCACCATTCACACCGAGCTTGGCCATCTGCGCATGGTGCTGCTCTGGGCCGCAAAGCATGGGTTGATCGCCAAGGCTCCGGCCATCGAGCGCCCGGCAAAGCCAGAGCCGAAATCAGATTTCCTGACGAGGTCCGAAGTCGTCGCTCTGCGTGACGCGGCGAAAGCCCCGCATGTACGCCTCGCCATCATCCTGATGATCGCCACCGGTGCCCGCAACGAAGCGGCCCTGCAATTGACATGGGATCGGGTCGACTTCGACCGCCGGATGATCATGCTCCGCAATCCCTTCGATCGCGGCCGGCGCAAGGGTCGCGCGACCGTGCCGATCAACGATACCCTGATGGCCGCGCTCAGCGAGGCAAAGGCCGGAGCGCTGACACCGTTCGTCGTCGAATGGGCCGGCAAACCCGTCAAGTCGATCAAGCGAGGCCTCAAGGCCGCCGGCAAGGCCATCGGCCGCCCGGACGTCTCACCGCACATGCTGCGCCACTCTGCGGCCGTCTGGCTGGCCGAGGACGGTCATTCGATGGATGAGATCGCGCAATACCTCGGCCATGACGACGTCAAGACCACAACCCGCATCTATGCCCGCTTCTCGCCGACACATCTGCGGAAACTGGCCGACTCTTTGAATGTGATCTAGTGCTGCGAAATGGGAAAGCGGTGCCATATTTTGACATTTGCTAATATGCAAGAGTTACGTAGTGCCCCTCAGGTTCGGCGAACCTAGAAATCGGAACAAAAGACGCACATCATGCCGAAAACACCCATTGGTGTAGTGCCCTTTTCCCGAAAATACGGGGCTTTCAGGTAGGGCCTGAAAGTTGACATCGTAGGGGTCACAAGTTCGATCCTTGTCACGCCCACCATCCAATTCTTTGATTTTGAAGGGCTTCCGCCAATGCGGGGGCCCTTTTGCATGATGGCGCTCAGAGGCCCGTGGCGGCCTCTGCGGCACTCCTCACCTCAGCCGTTCACCCAAAGAGAAGCATAGCGCGCCAAGTGCCGTCGGGGCCGTCGCGATCATAGCGACGGCCCCGGAAGATTACTTCGTCACCAGCCGGTAGAACACGAAGTCCGATGTTGCACCGTTGACGTAGCCATCGACATCATCCTGCATGGCGACTTCGTAGGCCGCCTGGAACATGATCACGATCGGGGAATTCTCCTGCACCTTCTTCTGCAGGTCGACATACATGTCGAGACGCTTTTCCGGATCGGATTCCGAAAGCGCGGCCATGGTTTCCTTGTTCATGTCGTCCGGCACGGCCCAGGCATTCCGCCAGGTGGTGGTTGCCTGATAGGTGTCGTCGGAATTGTCCGAATTGTAGGCGAAGGCCTTGGCATTCGAATGCGGGTCCATGAAGTCCGGCCCCCAGTAGAGCAGCATCGCTTCATGGGTGCGGTCGCGGTATTTGGTGATGACCTGCGCGCCGGTTCCGGGGATGATGTCGAAATTGATGCCGGCTTCGGCAAAGCTTGCCTGCAGCGACTGTGCCATGTCGGTGAACGGCGCCGAATTGATGACGTCGAGGGTCACGTCGATCGGCGTTTCCACGCCGGCATCGGCGAGGATCTGCTTCGCCTTCTCGGGATCGTAGGTATAGGGGTTCTCATCGTAGGAACCCGGGAAACCCTTCGGCCAGAAGGCCTGGTGGATTTCCATCTGTCCCTTCAGGAAGCTGTCGGTCATGCCTTCGTAGTTGACGAGGTAGCGTGCGGCCTCCCAGACGGCTTCAGGCTGCAGCGCCTCTGTCTTCTGGTTGAAGGAGAGGAAGTGGACGGCGGCCTGCGGGAAGGTCTCGACCTTGATGCCGTCGCCCTCGATCGAGGCAATCTGGTCCGGCGTCAGGTTGCGGGCGATATCGACGTCACCCGAGGTCAGCAGCAGCTGCTGCGTCGCCGATTCTGCGACATGGCGGATGATCACCGACGTCATCGCCGGCGCGCCCTTGAAATAATCCGGGTTGGCATTGAGACGGATCAGTTCGGCCGGACGATAGTCGGCGAGGCTGAAGGGGCCGGAGCCGGCCGAATTGGCGTTCAGCCAGGCATTTCCCATGTCGCCATCGGTCTCATGCGCCATCACTTCCTTCTCGTCGATGATCGAGGCTGGGCGGGCCGCGAGAACGTTGAGCACGAAGGCGGAGGAAAAGTCGCCGTCATACTTGATGGTGACGGTGTTGCCGTCGGCGGTGACCATCTCGTCGACATTCTCCGGCGTCCAGCCAAGCTGGGTGAGAATGAAGGCGGGCGTCAGGTTGAGCTTGACCACGCGGCCGAGCGAAAACACCACGTCTTCCGCCCGCACCGGATTGCCGGAGGTGAAAGTGGCGCCGTCGCGCATCGTGAAGGTGATGGTCTTGGCCGCGTCATCAGCCGTCCATTCGCTGGCTAGGCCGGCGGCAAGCACGGTCGGGTCCTCGGCATCATACTGCACCAGCCGGTCATAGGTGTTGGTGACGAGCTCGCCCGAGGTGAATTCATAGGCCTGCGCCGGGTCGATCGCGACGATGTCGTCGATGTTCTGCGCCACGACAAGCATGTTGTCGGGTGTGTCGGCGAAGGCAGCGCCCATCGGCAGGGTCAGCGCCGCCGCAAGCAATGCGGTGCGGAAGAGTTTCATGGTCAGTTCTCCTCTTTCTGGTTCGGTTTCGCCGTCGGTGCGGCTGGTTTTGGGGCGGCATTGGAACGGAAGAGTGCCAGCGTGCCCGCCCAGAGAAGCTTCGCCGGCCTGTCGGTGTGGTTCGACCATGCATGCGGCTGACTGCCGCGGAAATGCAGGCTGTCGCCCGCCGACATGATCATTTCCTCGTTGTCGACGCGCTGGGTGATCGATCCCTCCAGCACGTAGATGATCTCCTCACCCTCGTGGCTCACCACCTCCGAGCGGTAGCCGGGCGGCACGGTCATCAGGAAGGAGGAAAGCGTGTTGCCGGGGAAATCGGCGCCAAGTCGCTCGTAGATCACCGAAGAGCCATCAACGGAAAACTTGGTGCGCTCGCCCTCCCGCGTCAGCGCGTCGCGCGGCGCCGGCGTCGCGATGAAATAGTCGATGCCGACGTCGAGGGCCCGGGCGATCTGGGCCAGCGTGCCGAGCGAGGGCACGGCATGATCGCGCTCGACCTGGCTCAGATAGCCGACGGAAACGCCGGATGCCTGGCTGAGCGCCGTCAACGTCATCTGCTGCTGCTGCCGCCGAGCCCGGATGATCGATCCGACCTGCGGTTGAATGGCCTCCCCGGCGGGGGCCAGCGCGTCGCGCATGAGCACACCTCATCGAAATTTTTTTGATCTAAGCAAAAATACTTGTATCATCCAAGCGAAAATCTCCCGCCGCGGCGCTTCAGCGCTGCAAAGCCTCCGACAACCCGAGGGAAATGTCCGACGTGAGTTTTGAGCCCGACGGCCCGACAGACGAGACCATCGCCGGTCCCTCGCGCGCAAAGCGCGGCGGACGCATGGCGGGCGCCATCGCCTCGGTGCTGGTCACCATCGCCTTCACCTTTCTCGGCCTTCTCGCCATCACCTTCTTCATCGGCCGGGTGATCCCGATCGATCCGGTGCTTTCGGTCGTCGGCGATCGCGCGACGCCGGAGGTCTATGAGGCGGCGCGGGTGCAGATGGGGCTCGATCAGCCGCTGCCGGTGCAGTTCTTCCACTATGTCGTCAATGTGCTCTCCGGCGATTTCGGCCGCTCGGTCTCGACCGGCCGCCTGGTCTCCGACGATCTCGCACGGTTCTTTCCGGCAACGCTCGAAATGGCGACGCTCGGCATCATCATCGGCGTCCTGCTCGGTGTACCGATGGGCGTCTATGCCGCCGCCCATCGCGGCCGGCCGCTCGATCAGGTGATCCGCGTCATCGGCATGCTCGGCTATTCGGTGCCCGCCTTCTGGCTCGGCCTCGTCGGTCTCGCGCTGTTTTACGCCCGCTTCGGCCTTGTCGGCGGGCCGGGCCGGCTCGACATCTTCTATGACGGCCTGGTGCCGCCGGTGACCGGCCTCATTCTCGTCGACAGCCTGATCGCCGGCGATACCGACATCTTCTTCAACGCCATCTCGCACATCATCCTGCCGGCCTCGGTGCTCGGCTTCTTCAGCCTTGCCTATATCGCCCGGATGACCCGTTCCTTCATGCTCGACCAGCTCGGCCAGGACTTCGTCACCACCGCCCGGGTCAAGGGTGTCGCCGAATGGCTGGTGATCTGGCGCCATGCCTTCCGGCCGATCCTGGTGCCGCTGATCACCGTGATCGGCCTCTCCTTCGCCGGCCTGCTCGAGGGCTCGGTGATGATCGAGACGGTGTTTTCCTGGCCCGGCATCGGCAATTACCTGACGACCGCGCTCCTGAACGCCGACATGAATGCCGTGCTTGGCGCCACGCTCGTCGTCGGCGCGGTCTTCATCCTGATCAACAAACTATCCGACGTGCTCTACCGCGTCATCGACCCGAGGGCCCGCCGATGACCGACTGGCTTCTTGCCGATTCCCCAACCTCGCGGCTGCAGGCGCGCCTTGGCGCCACCTACCGCGCCGGCCTCGCCCTGCTAGGCAACCCGCTCGCCGCCATCGGACTGGCGATCGTGCTGCTTTTGATCGTCATGGCCGTGTTCGCCCCGTGGCTTGCGCCCTATTCGCCATTCGGCCAGTCGCTTGGCGAGCGGCTGCAGCCGCCGAGCATGGAACACTGGATGGGCACCGACGAACTTGGCCGCGACATTCTCTCCCGCGTCATCTACGGCGCCCGGATCACGCTGATGATCGTGGCCCTGGTGGCCGTCATCTCCGCGCCGATCGGCCTCATCGCCGGGGCGGTCTCCGCCTACTTCGGCGGCTGGACCGACCGGATCATGATGGGCATCACCGATGTCTTCCTGTCAATGCCGAAGCTCATCCTCGCGCTTGCCTTCGTCGCCGCCCTCGGCCCCGGCATCGAGAACGCCATCATCGCCATCGCGATCACCGCATGGCCGGCCTATGCTCGCATCGCCCGCGCCGAGACGATGACCTTTCGCAGCTCCGAATTCATTGACGCCGTGCGCATGCAGGGCGCCTCTTCTTCGCGGATCATCTTCCGCCATATCCTGCCGCTCTGCACCTCCTCGATGATCATCCGCGTCACGCTCGACATGGCCGGCATCATCCTGACAGCGGCGGGCCTCGGCTTCATCGGTCTCGGCGCGCAGCCACCGCTGCCGGAATGGGGTGCAATGATCTCGCGGGGCCGCACCTTCATCCTCGATCAGTGGTGGGTGGCGACCATGCCGGGCTTCGCGATCCTCGTCGTCAGCCTCGGCTTCTGCTTCCTCGGCGATGGGTTGCGCGATGTGCTCGATCCGAAACAGGGAGCGGGACGATGACGGCGCTGCTTGATGTCGAAAACCTCCGCGTCTCCTTCCCGACCCACAAGGGCCGCGTCGAAGTGGTGAAGGGGCTGTCCTTCACGCTTGGCCGCGAACGTCTCGGCATCGTCGGCGAATCCGGCTCCGGCAAATCGATGACCGGCCGCTCGATCCTGAAGCTGATCGCCCCGCCCGGTCGCGTGACCGCCGATCGTCTCGATTTCGAAGACATCGACATCCTGTCGCAGACGCACCGGCAGATGCGCAAGATCCGCGGCGCCCGCATCTCGATGGTGATGCAGGACCCGAAATTCTCGCTGAACCCGGTGCTGACCATCGGCGCCCAGATCGGCGAAGCGCTGGCCGCGCATTTTTCGCTCTCCCGTCGCGAAATCCGCAAGCGCAGCATCGCCATGCTGGAATCGGTCAGGATCGACGATCCCGAACGGGTGATGGGCCTTTATCCGCACGAGATTTCCGGCGGCATGGGCCAGCGGGTGATGATCGCGATGATGCTGATCCCCGAGCCGGACTTGCTGATTGCCGACGAGCCGACCTCGGCGCTCGACGTCTCCGTCCAGGGTCAGGTGCTCGACATCATGGACCGGCTGGTTCGCGACAAGGGCATGGGCCTGATCCTGATCAGCCACGATCTCGATCTTGTCTCGCGCTACTGCGACCGCATCCTGGTGATGAAATCCGGCGAGATCGTCGAGGAATGCGTGGCGTCCGAACTGTCGAAAGCGCGTCATCCCTATACGCGCGGGCTGCTGGCGGCGATGCCGCGCATGGACGAGGACCGGGACTTCCTGCCGGTGCTGGAACGGGGAGACACGTGATGACTGCGCTTTCCCTCACCAATGTCGATATCGCCTATGGCGACACCAAGGTCGTCTTCGGCGCCGGGCTCACCGTCGCGGAGGGGGAGAGCTTTGCCCTTGTCGGTGAGAGCGGTTCGGGCAAATCGACCATCCTGCGTGCCATTGCCGGCCTTGTGCCGGACTGGTCCGGCGATATCGCCGTCCTCGGCAAGCCACGCGGCAAGAGCCTCGACCGGAGTTTCGCCCGCACCTGCCAGATGGTCTTCCAGGACCCATACGGCTCGCTTCATCCGCGCAAGACCATCGATGCGACGCTCTCCGAGCCGCTTGCCGTCCATGGCATCGGCAATCGTTCCGAACGGGTGGAGGCGATGCTTTCCGCCGTCGGCCTCGACCGGCGCTTCCGGTTCCGCTATCCGCACCAGCTTTCCGGCGGCCAGCGCCAGCGCGTGGCGATTGCCCGCGCCCTGATGCTGGAGCCGAAGGTGCTGCTCCTCGACGAGCCGACCTCGGCGCTCGACGTTTCGGTGCAGGCGGAAATTCTGAACCTTTTGAAGAGGTTGCGCGCGGAGCAAAACCTCACCTTCCTGCTGGTCACCCACAACCTGCCGGTCGTCTCTTTCCTCTGCGACCGTCTGGCGGTGATGCGCCGCGGCCGGATCGTCGAAATCGCCGGCGTCGACAAGCTCAAGTCCGGCACCCTGACCCACCCATACGCCCGCGAGCTCTATGCGGCGAGCGGCGGACATACCGAAGGACAATGACATGACCACCGAGACGGCGCTTGCCCGCTTCGCCATCGACATCGCGGCCGCTAAAACCGGCGATGAAGCTTTCGCCACGCTCCAGAGGCTGACCGAGGCCACCGTCGGCGTCAAGCTGTTCACCGTGATGACGGTGGACATGGAGGCGGGCCTTGCGCGCCGCGCCTATACCAGTGATCCGAAGTCCTATCCGGCAACCGGCACAAAGCCGATCCACCGCGATGCCTGGTTCGATATCGTCCATATCGAACGCCGCCCCTTCGTCGCCAACACGATCGAGGACATCGCCAAGGTATTTCCGGATTACAAGCTGATCGATTCGCTCGGTTGCCAGTCTGTCGTCAACCTGCCGGTCATCCTCGGCGGCGAGCTCGTCGCGACCGTCAACATGCTGCACGAGACGGATCACTACACGCCTGAACGCGTCGCCGCGATCGTGCGCGACCTCACCATCCCCGCTCAGCTCGCGGTCCTGATCGCGAACAGTTGAGGGCGCCGGAAGGGTTGTCCACGCCACCTGACCGGGACGCACAGGCCGTTTTTCGACTGGTGTCGGACCCGACCATGCATGATGACTGGTTATAAGCGCACATGTTTCCGGCGTCTCCGGTCAGCTCGCTCAAACGCATGCTGGCCGGAGGCGCGCCGTCATCGCCCGCCAGCCTCCGGCGCAGGCTTGCACAGAGAGCCGATCATCGCTAGCAATGCCTTTCCCACGAAAGGCTTCCAGAATGACCTCCTCTGTTTTGTGTTTCGATATCGGGGGCACGTCGGTGCGCGCGGCAAAGGTGTCCGCAGACGGCCGTGCCGGCCCTGTCTCCCGCTTCGACACACCCGCCCGCGATCGCGAGGCCTTCCTCACCCGGCTCGCCGGCATCTGCGACGCGGAGCCTGTGCGGCCGGCCGCGGTCGCGATCTCGCTTGCCGGCGTCGTCAACCCCGAAACCGGACGGATGATCGTCGCAAACATCCCGGCGATCCACGGTACGGATCTTTCCGGCGACCTGGCGACGCGGCTCGGCATCCCCGTTTTCGTTGCCAATGACGCCGATTGCTTTGCCGTCGCCGAGGCGGTGTCCGGCGCGGGACAGGGCCACGACATCGTCTTCGGCATCATCCTCGGGACCGGCGTCGGCGGCGGGCTGGTCACCGATGGCAGGCTGGTGAATGCCAGGGGTGGATTTGCCGGCGAATGGGGGCATGGGCCGGTGACGGCGCTGCGCGGTGGCACGCCGCCGGTCGAGGTGCCGCACTTTGCCTGCGGCTGCGGCCTTTCGGGCTGCCTCGACACGGTGGCGGGCGCGCGCGGCATCGAACGTCTGCACGCCCATTTGAGCGGCGAGGACAAGAGCTCGCATGCCATCCTGGAAGACTGGCGCGCCGGCCTGCCGGCCGCGACCCGCACCCTTGACGTCTATCTCGACATCATCGCCGGTCCGCTGGCGCTCACCGTCAACATCACCGGCGCGACGATCGTGCCTGCCGGCGGCGGACTTGCCCGCGACCACGCGCTCGTCGCCGCAATCGACGCCGCGGTGCGACCACTGACGCTCTGGCAATTCGACCGGCCGCTCGTCGTTCCCGCGACAAGCGGCGAGGAGCCGGGGCTCACGGGCGCCGGGATCATCGGTCTGCAGAAGTTGTCGGAGGGCTGAGGCCGGCGCGGCGCGCCGGCCAAACATCCGTCAGTCCTCGTAGCGGCCGAAGTGGGTCAGCATCGACTTGGTGGCAATGCCCAGCAGAACCGTGCCGATGATCAGGGCCAGCGAGAACGACATCGTGTTGGTGGAGAACCAGTTGGTCAGCACCAGCCGGATGTTGCGGATCGAGAACGGCGTGTCGAAGATGAACACCGTCGCCCCCATGCCGACATTGTCGATGACGCCGGTATTGCGGTTATAGGTGGTGATCCGGCCCTGGACGGCATCCCAGTGCTGCCGTTTGGTCAAAGCCTCCATGCCGTTCGAAAGGTTTTCCGAGGACGGCGCCGCGATCAGGGTCCAGGCGCCATCGTCGTCCGGACTAGGCTCCTGGGCAATGATCATCGAGATCGAGTTCGGCGGCAGGTATTCCTCGTCCGGCCGCGGCAGGAAGCGCAGGGTCTCGAAGGAGAGGTCATAATTGCGCTTCAGGTATTTTTCGACCTCGAAAATCCAGTTGTACCACCCGGCGGTCACGGCCTCGTCCCATTCCTCGATGGTCGTTTCCGGCCCCTCGGTGAAATTGGCCTCGCCACCCACCTGCTGGGTCCACACGCTTCGGCTGGTCTGCGAGATCTTGGTCTGGTTCAGCACCTGCGCCGGTATCTGGCCGATACTGCCGATGAAGATCGCATCCCCTTCGCCGACATCGTCCATCGACTGCACGACATCGACAGGGATCTGGTGGCGCGCCGCATTGGCGAGCTTGCCAACGAAATTCGAGGCCGTCGCCAGCGTATCCGGGTTCAGCAGGTCGAGATAGAGCGGAATGCGGTCTTCGTGCCGTGCGTAAGGGAAGGACGTACCGCTCGTCGCCCAGAGATCCGGAACCTGCGCGACACGGCCGAAATTCGGCATATCGAATTCGCTGGTGTCGAACACGGCGAAGCGCGGCGTGGTGTCGGCCGTGGCACCCGGCAGGCACTCGGCATCGGCCTTGGTCAGGAGCGCCGCCTCGAGCACGATCTTGTTCACGCCCGGTTTCAGGTGCCGCATGGTGAAGGTCACCGGCGTTCGCCGAAGCACGGCGCCGTTGACGGTGCTGATCGGCCACGTCGCGGCGAGCTGGTCATTGACGAAGACATGCAGCCGGCTTCCCGGCAGCACGGACGGGCCATAGGCGGCATCCAGCAGAAGCCGGGCCTCGCCATAGGCATTGGCGTAGAAATCCGCAGGCAGGCCGATGGCGAACTGCGCGCGGAAGACGCGGCCGGAGAATTCCTGGGTCGGGATACCGAGCTGCTCGAAGGTGAGCGCCCGCTTGCCGGTCAGAAGCTGGGTATCCTGCTTGCGCCAGCCATGGGTCGAATAGGCTTCGTCCTTGACCGCGGCGGTGCGGGCGGCGGGCTGAGTGATGCCGTCGACCAGCGGGCCGATGCGCTGCCAGGAGGGCGCCACCAGCACCAGAACGCTCTGGCCGAGCTTGTCGCTCGACACGAACCGGGCCGTCTGGGTGGTGCCGATATCGGGAAGCGCATCGCCGAGCAACGGGCGCAGTTCGGCGGGCGTGCCGACATAGACCGGCAGGACGCCGGATTCAAACGTTGCCGGGGCCGACTTAGAATAGGTGAACATCGTGTTGGGCATGTCGGCGAGCAGGGCCAGACCCTGTGACAGCTCGACCAGCGGATCGGCCGTGATCGGATCGCCGATTGCCGGCGCCACGATGTGGAAACGGGTGCGGCCCATGTCGTCGACACCGACAGCGCGAATGTCATCAGTGCGCGACAGCAGCGCGGCGTTCGGATCGGTAAACATCAGGAATGTCCGTTCCTGATCGATATCGGTCCAAAGATCATAGGTCGAGTCCAGGTCGCAATCGGTGCGGTGACGCTGCTTGATCTTGAAGGAGACGAGATTGTAGCCCGGCTTCAGGACACCTTCGGGGATGTCGAAGCGCAGATCGGCCTTGCGCTCGGAGGCATCGAGCGGCGGCTTTGCGATTTCGATATTGTTGATCGAAATCGTCAGCGTCGAGAATTCCGGCGCCGTGAAGATCGAGTTCTGGTAGCCGATGTTGAATTTCGCCGGGGCCGCCGCCTGCGCTTCCGTCAGGTACATCGACCATGCGCGGTCGACATTCTCGCCTTCCATGCGCATCTCGTCGGCCGGGATGACATAGCGGAAGAACGGCATTTCTTCCGGCGCTTCCGGCGCGGGGGCGGAATAGACGGGATCATCTACAGCTGCGGGCGGTGGCCCGGAGCCGTCAGAGCCCATGGAAAACGGCGCCACGGGCGGTCGTGCCGGCGCCGGGCTCTGGGCAAGCACGATCTGCGGGGCGAGGAGAGCCGCGGCGAAGAGGAGAGCAATCTGTTTCATCAGCCCTTCCCCTTGGCGCGAGCAATGCCACCGCCACCGGTATTCGGCTGAACCTTGCCGATGAAATAGCTCATGCCGCGACCCATCTGCCGGACCGCCGTCTTGATGAACCAGAAGGTTCCGACCACCGTGCCCGGATCGTTCTTGCGGGATTGCAGAAGCTGCTGCCAGCGATCGGAGCTCGCAAACATGAGATCGGAAATGACGCTGTGGTGCAGGCTATTGACCGGCGCATAGCGGCAGCCGACCATGGCGAGTTCGCCAAGCGAGCGGGCATGGCGGATCATCACCGGCACCTCGCCCGGATCGCCACCCTTCAGTGGCTCGACCCTGAGGCGCGCTGCCGTGCCGGGACGCAGCTTGTCGAGATCGCGTACCTGCACCTGCAGGCCGGCGCCATCTGTAGAGACATCCTCGATCGTGCCGCGGTAGACGCTGTCGCCAATCACCAGTTCGCAGCGACGCGACATCTTCACGCGCCGTGCCTTCTGCCGTTCACCGGCCTCCGAGACAACGCCAAGAGCTGCCGCCGTCAGAAACAGATTGAGGAAGTTCCAGCCACCCACGACCCAGGTCACGCCGGCAAGATAGGGCTCGGCATAAAGCCGGTAGACCATCATCACGCAGGCCGCGACATAGATGAAGAAGATGATGAAGAACGGCCGGCTGATTTCCGAAAGCCGGCTGAACTCGATCGATTCATCCTTCGCCGTCACCTTGAAGGACGGCTTCTTCGGATTGAGGATTGCCGAGACCACGGCCGGCATCAGGTGCACTGTCTGGATGTATTCGTAGAGCTCGGAAATCCATGGCCAGCGGAACTGACCGAAGAGGTAGTTCTGGGTCAGGATATTCACCACGAGATAGGAAAGCGTATAGGCCAGGAACTCGCCACCCGAGGCGTCAAAGATCTGCAGGCCGAAGAAAAGGTAGCAGAGCGGCGCGATCATGAACGAGGCGCGCGCAAACGGGAACAGCCAGAACAGGTTCGACGACATGTAGCAGAGGCGCTGCGGTATGGTGAGGCCGCTGAGCAGGATCGGAAACTTGAAGCGCAGGATCTGCATCATCCCCTGCGCCCAGCGACTGCGCTGGCCGATGAAGGAGGAGAAGGTCGCCGGCTGCAGGCCGGCAATCAGCGGCCGGTCGACATAGACGCTGTTCCAGCCGTTGGAGTGGAGTTCGACGGCGGTTTCGCAGTCCTCGGTGATCGACACACCGGAGAAGCCGTTCACCGAATTCAGCGCCTCGCGGCGCAGAACGGCGGCCGAGCCGCAGAAGAACGAGGCGTTCCACTTGTCGAGGCCGCGCTGAATGATGCCGTAGAACATCTCGTTCTCGCTCGGCATCAGCTCATAGGTTCTGAGGTTGCGTTCCAGCGGATCGGGATTGATGAAGAAGTGCGGTGTCTGCACCAGGAACAGCCGGGGATCTTCAAGGAAGTAACCGACGGTTTCCTGCAGGAAATCATTGGTCGGCGCATGGTCGGCATCGAAGACGACGATCAGGTCGCCGGTCGTGTGCTGCAGCGCGTGGTTCATATTGCCCGCCTTGGCGTGCTCGTTGCGCGCGCGGGTGATGTAACCGACCCCGAGTTCGGCGGCGAGCTGGCGGAGTTCCCGGTGACGGGTCTGGGCAAGGCTCGCCTCGACAAGGTTCTTCGAGTTGCGCTTCTGCTCCGTACCGCCGTCGTCGAGCAGATAGACCTTCAGCTTCTCGGGCGGGTAGTCCATCGCCTTGGCCGCGGCAAGCGTGTTCGACAGAAGCGTGGCGTCCTCGTTATAGGACGGCACATAGACGTCGACATAGGGAAGCTCGCCCTCAAGCTTGCCCCAGCGCGGACGCACCGGCAACGGCAGCGACACGACGAACAGGCTGAGCGCCAGCATGCAGACCGAGAACATTTCGGCGATGTAGATGATCAGGCCGGGAATGAAGTTCTGCAGCTCGGTGATCGGCGGCAGCGTGCTGGTCGTGCGCCAGAACACATAGCGCAGCACGATGGACGTGCCGAAGGCGAGCGCGATCAGGCGCCAGTTGCCTTCCGCATGCATCTGCTTCAGCACCGTCATCACCGCCACGGCGACGACGCTGACCACGATCTGCGTGCGCAGGTCGATCGGCAGCGTGACAAGCCCGAGCACGAAAATCGAGGCGATGATCCAGAAGACAACGATTGCGGCCTTACGCATCAGGCGAAACCCTTCCCAGAACGCCGGCACCCTTCGGCCCGCAAAGACGTCCTAACACTTTGAAACTGCGCATTCTCCCGGCATCGCCCGTTTCGGGGACGCGCGCCGTTGCGCCGAACCATTCCGTATGCCGCGCCTCGCGCCTCCGGACATGCCGGGTGGCAATCAATCACGCCGTAGAACCCTTGCCGACGGCCAAAGTCACTGGCGCGGCACGAGGACAATAAATCCCAGAAAACTAAGATTTGTTTTCCAAAACGGATTTTTCCGAGCTTGTGCAATATGCATTGAAGCTTGTCCATCTCCAAGCCGCAACAGTTTTTCCTGCGTGTTGTTCGTGTCACGGCTGCCGCAGATGGAATGCTGAACCTCATTCGCAGGTAACGGTTGTGGACCCGGGAAGAAGCCGGCAGGGCGGCGTCGGAATGCTGCCCACGCTGCGCGTGGCCGCGGGTGCCGGAGCCGCCGGAGCCGCTGTCGTGGTCACCGGCGCGCTGGTCGTCTGCCGGCTAGGCGTCGGAATGGCGGACCCTGTTGCGGGCGGCGTCGAAATGGCTGTCGCGGGAGCGCTCACCGATGTCGGCGTCGTCAGCCGCGTCGCTGGCTGAGCCGGTGTCGGAATGGTCTGCGCCGGCATTGATGGCGGCATGTATGCGGGCGAGGCAATGGGCGTTCCCGGCGGCAGCGATCCGGCCGGCAGGACCTCGACATCGACTTCGCCGACATTGGTCGATACCGTCCGCGTCGCCGTGCTGCGCGTCGCGCTGCTTGACGTGCCGGAGGAAAGCACCCTGCTGGTATTGGCGAGGTTTTCCGGCCGGTCGTCATAGGCCTTGCGCGGATAGCTGGGCGCGCTGTGTCCGCCGAGGAGCGGCGGCGGCGCATTGGCGTCGCCGAACGGGTTCCAGCCATAGGCCTCGACGGCGGCGTTGATGGTGTAGCCGTACATGATCCCGAGCAGGTCGTCCTCGCTTGCCCCGGATTCGCAGAACCGCACGCGGATCTGGATGGTGGCGGGGTTGCCGAAGGCCGACAACGATTGCCGACCGGCGCGGATCTGCTGCCAGCCATACATGCACAGATCGTCGCCGCGGCCCTTGCCGAAGGCATAGCCGAACGGGCCATAATTGTTCTGGACATAATAGGGCGACTGTTTCATCGCAACGCCGGGGATCTCCTCACGCATCTCCTCGTCCACCTTCAGGTCTATGACCTGCTGGTAGGAGAGCGCGTTCTTGTTCATCGGCGAATAGTTGCCGGTCCCGAAGAAGATGGCGTTGATATAGTTCTGGCCAGGCGTGCGGGCGTTGGTGCGCAACAGGATCCGCTGGTCGATGGCGTTGGAATACTGATGCTCCAGCACCGACACGATGGCCGGGCCGCCGGGCGGCGGCATTACCGCCGCCTCTTCCGGCATCAGATTGCGTACGGCCGAGGTATAGGGCATCAGATCGCCGGCGCAGCCGGAAAGCATTGCCGCCGCAACGAGGGCCAGGAGCCCGCGGCACCTGAACCTTGATCTTGGGGCATTCAGCTTCATCATCTGGGGGCACCTTGAGTTCCGGCCCGGTTCGGCCATTTATACGCTTTGCCGCAGTTTTTTCAGAACTTGGTAAACAAACGCCTAACGGAGTGCTTCTGCCATGCAGGAGATTTTGGCCGTTTCTTACGAAGTTTGGCCCGGATTCGGCTATTTTTAATCTTTCTTAACGACAATATGGATTTGTAGTTGGCACGTTGCATTCGAAATGGGGGCCGGTCGCGACGGATTTCTACCGCGGCACCTGTTCATCGGGGCAGTTAAATAAGTTAAGTCCTACTGGCGGGCGGCGGCAATCGCCCATGGGGGACGCGGGATACAAACGATGCGCGCGCCGTGTCGGCAACCATTGCCCGTACTGGTCGGAGAATCGATGTCATGAAGTTGGCTTACATTGCACTGAGCGCGGGCGCGATCGCCATGATCGGTGCAATCGGCATGAATGGTTCCGGTTCCGACACCGCTGCGCGCCCCGCTTTGGCGCAGCAGGGCAACGAATCCTTTCAGGACGCCTACGACAAGATGGTGGACGGCGATGCGCCTGCCCCGGCCCCGCAACCGCAGCCCGGCTTTTCCTCCGTGCGCGAGGCGCAGGCCCAGGATAATAACGGCGACCTGCGCAACCTGCCCGACCAGCAGCAATCCCGCAGCGGCGACGTCACCCAGATCACCCGCAGCCAGAATACCGACACGACCCAGAGCGCGCCCGAAGCACCGGTTGGCCCCAGGGTCGACGAGAGCGCGCTGCGCTATTTCGCGCAGCAGGGCGACCTGCAGCGCCTGCAGGCAGAGATCTCGCGCCTGCGCTCGCTCTATCCCAACTGGACGCCGCCTGCCAATCCGCTTGCCGTCGAGGACGGCACGGATGAGCAGCTGAACACGATGTGGGAGGACTATGCCCAGGGCAACTATCAGGAAGTGCGCCAGCTGATCCAGCAGCGCCAGCAGGAGGAACCGGACTGGAAGCCGCCGGCCGACCTCCTGAACCGCCTCCATATCGCAGAAACCCGCGTCAAGCTTCTGCAGGCCGCCGATGACGGCAATTACGCACAGGTCATCGATCTCGCCTCGCAGGCACCAAGCCTGCTCACCTGCGCCGAGATCAACCTCCTGTGGCAGGTCGGCGAAGCCTTCGCCAAGACCGACAAGCTGTCGCGGGCCATGGACGACTACACCTACATCCTGAAGAACTGCGACAACCCGCAGGAACGTCTGGCGACCATGCAGAAGGCGCTCGAATTCATGCCCTTCGACGACATGAAGACGCTTCTGAGCTACGAGCGCACCAATGATGCCGGCCAGCCGGAATTCCAGGAAATCCGCGACACGCTGCTGCGCGACCGTTTCGCCGAGGCCGGCGACGACAAGACCATCGTCATCGCTCCCGAAGACCTCGCCCGCATGGAGCAGATCGCCAACGAGAGCAAGGACCCGGACGATTCCCAGCTTTTGGCTTGGTATTTCCTGATCCGCGACAGCGAGAATGCCGCCGAGGAGTGGTTCCGCAAGGCCCGCGACGAAGGCGATTCCGCCACCATCTCGCAGGGTCTCGCCCTGATCCTGATCGGCCAGGACCGGCCGGACGAAGCCGAGGCGATCATGTATCCCTGGCGCGATTCCTCCGCCGAGGCGATGGACACCTATCTCAATGCCGTCGTCAACATGCTTGGCGCCCTTCCCCGCCGGGATTATTCGCCGGAAGTCCTGAAGCGCATGGCGGACGTCGTCACCACCACCAAGAGCGCGACGGCAGCACAGCAGTTCGGCTGGTATTCCCACGATTTCGGCCAGCCGCTCGCAGCCTTGCAGTGGTTCGAGGCCGCGCTTTCCTACGAACCATGGGATGAGCCCGCCGCTTATGGCGTGACGCTGATGCTCAACGACATGAACTACAGGCCCGGCGTCTACCTGATGCAGAAAGTCTGGGCGCCCTATTCCGAGCGCATCGCCTGGCTCAACGACCCCTATGCGCCGGTGACATCGCTCGAGGACCTGACCGCAACGGTGTTCGAGCTGCGCAGCGTCGAGCAGCCGGGCGGCAAGTCGCAGACCGTGGCCGTGCCGATCGCCGAGATCAACCTTGCGACCGGCCAGCAGGAGCCGATCACCTCCTATGCGCAGGAAGCCATGGCGACGACCGATCCGCTCTCGGGCGGCCAGGGCGTGGCACTGACCGCGCCGCGCTATTACCCCGGCGCCGAACCGCTGATGGGTGCGCCCGAGGACACCCAGCAACTCAACAACTACGTGCCGGAATACTATCAGTATTACTATGGCGGCCAGAACGCCGCGGGCACGACGGCTGCTGCCGGCGGCGCCTCGGCTGCGCCGGTCATCCCCGGCATGAGCGAGCGCCAGGCCAGCCTTGCCGCCGCCTTCGCCCGGCTGAACGTGCCGGAATCGATGATCAAGACCGATCCGATCACCGGCGTCCAGACCGTGACCATCATCAACTCGGCGCTGCGCAATCAGGCCAACGGCTATCAGCCGTCTGCAGCCCAGATCCAGGCCGCCTTCTACACGACCGGCGAACCCTCGGAGAAGACCGAGATCTACCGCTTCGATCAGCAGGCCTATGCCAACCGCGACTATCTGCGCCAGTTCGAGATCAATACCTATCTCGATCCCGACGGCACCAACCAGCCGGCACTTGCCAACCTGGCCGGAACGACCACATCCGCCGCGACCACGACAACAACAACCCGTCGCGCGTCATCGTCGACATCATCGTCGTCTTCAGCCAGCAGCCGCTCGAGCGGCGGCAGTTCGTCGTCGGGCTCCTGCTGGTCCGGCAGCGATCCGGGCAAGCTCTCGCCGGATGCGGCCCTTCGCCAGGGCTGGTGCCTGATGGACCTGCAGCGGCCGATGGAGGCCGTCCGGGCCTTCGAGGTTGCCCTTGGCTCGTCGTCGTCGAAGAACCGCGAAGACGCCGCCTATGGCCAGAGCCTTGCCTATATGCGCCTCGGTCTTGACAACAAGGCCGCCGTCGCCGCCGCCCAGGAACCGCTCAGCAGCGATCGTCAGCTCGGCGTTCAGGTGCAGCTCCTGACCAACCGCGCCATCGCCGCCTACCAGGGCGGACACTATAACGATGCCCTGCTGATCCTCGACCAGCGCAACCAGCTTGCGCCGGAACAGACCGATCTGATGGCGATCCGCGGTTACGCCTACTACAATCTGAAGCGCTATCGCGACGCGATGCAGGTGTTCTCGGCACTGGCGGAGATGGGCAATCGCAAGGGCATGGAAGGGCTTGCGCTCACCCGCAACCAGCTCGGCCTTTCCACCAACTGACGACCTCCGGTCAGAGGTCGCGGGAAAAAACCTGGCCGACGAGGTCCCTGCCGAAGCTGTGATGAGCCTCCTCGCTTGTCAGGGTGAAGCCGGCATGCTCGTAGAGGCGCCGCGCATCGGCAAGCACGCTGTTGGTCCAGAGCACCATGCGCTGATATTGCGCCCGCCGCGCAAACAGCATCGCCTCCTCCACCAGCCGGCGGCCGATGCCGTGGCCGCGGGCGGCAGGATCCACATAGAGCATTCTGAGCCTTGCCGTGACGTCGTTCTCCCGCACCACGAAGACGGAGCCGACGACACCGCCATTGCGCTCGGCCAGCAGGCAGTAGTCCGAGGCCGAGTCGTAGTCGCGCTGATAGTTTGCGACGATCTCGCTCGCCAATGCCTCGAACTCGTCGTTCCAGCCATATTCCTCGGCATAGAGCACGGCCTGGCGATGCACGATGAAGCCGAAGTCGCCGGGCCGCGGGGCGCGCAGGATGTAGCCGGGGCTCGGCGCGCCGAGGAGCTGCTCGATATCCGCCATTGCCGCCAAAAGCCGCGACTGTTCGGTTTCCGAAAGATTGGAAAGGAGCGCCGCCACGCTCGCCCGAGAGGCCGCCTCGATCGGCGCCAGCGTCTTTCGGCCGCGCTCGGTGAGGCCCAGCTCGATCGCCCGGCCATCGGCTGCCGATCGCGACCGCCCGACCAGCCCGCCGGCCTCGAAGCCGGCGATCACGCGGCTGACATAGCCGGCGTTCAGCCCCAGTTCGCGACAGAGATCGGCGGCCGTTAGCCCGCCCCGGTGCGCCAGCTCGTAAAGAATCCGGACCTCCGTCAGCGTGTAATCACTGCCGGAAAGATGTTCCTGAAGGATGCCGATCTGGCGGGTATAAAACCGGTTGAAGCGCCGAACCGCATCGGCCCGATCGTCAAGCTGCGGCATCGCCACCTCCCATCATTGCTCTAGGCAAATTATTAATTGCTTGGAGCAACTATTGCAACGGCAATCGTCACGCTTCCGCCGGCGGCACGGAGCCTTACATCTAGAGAGTGGATCAGGCCTTGTCGGTGGGGAGTGTCCCGGCGCGCTTTTCGGCCTCGAACGAGGCGAGGGCATCGAAATAGGGCTCCTGGCGTGCGGAACTCCAGTATCTGAGCTCATCCAGCGGTATCGGCTTGCCGGTCACCGCGCAGACGACATGCGTGCCGGGAACGATGACCTCGAAATCGGAGTCGAGATAGCGGATTTTCGCCGTGCCCCGGCCATTGCCCTCGAGAATATTCAATATTCCAGCTCCATTGTTGTCGCCGCTCAGCGCCCGAACAGGCGTTCGATATCGGCGAGCTTGAGTTCTATATAGGTCGGCCGGCCGTGATTGCACTGCCCGGAACCCGGCGTGACCTCCATCTGCCGCAGAAGAGCATTCATCTCGTCGGCCCTGAGGCGCCGGCCGGAGCGCACCGAGCCGTGGCAGGCCATGGTGGCGGCCACCGCCTCCAGCCGGTTGCGCAACCCGTCGGCGGTTTCCCATTCGGCCGCCTCGTCGGCGAGCTGGCGGACGAGCGCCACGGCATCGACCTCGCCGAGCATGGCCGGCGTTTCGCGCACCGCGATCGCGCCCGGGCCGAACCGCTCGTAGACGAGGCCGAGCTGGGCGAGATCGTCGGCAAAGGGCATCAGCCGGTCGCAGTCCTCCTCCGGAAGATCGATGATTTCCGGAATGAGCAGCACCTGCGAGGGCAGCCGGCGATCGGCCAGCGCCTTGCGCATCGCCTCGTAGACCAGCCGCTCGTGCGCGGCGTGCTGATCGACGATGATGAGCCCCGTCTCCGACTGGGCGACGATGTAGTTCTCATGGATCTGCGCCCGGGCGGCGCCGAGCGGATGGTTCGCGGCGGGTGCCTCGGAGGGCGCCTCGGCAAAGGTCTCGGCCCGGGCGGACGGGCTGGCGAACCCGGAAAACCCATCCTGCGCCGCCGGCGCATCGGCAAAGGCCTCGGCCGGCCGTTCTTCAAATCCTTGCGGGCGATAGGGCGAGCGTGCGGCTGACCAGTCGGCGCTCGGCCGCCGCTCGAAGGCGGGCGAAAACGCCCGGGCCGGATTGTCACGCACCGCAAAGCCCGGACGAAAGGCATTCAGCATCGCATCTGCCCCTGTCGAGGAGGCGCGGTCGCCGGAGCGGGTCAGCGCCTCGCGGATCGCGCCGATGATGAGGCCGCGCACGAGGCCCGGGTCGCGGAAGCGGACATCGGCCTTGGCCGGATGGACATTGACGTCGACAAGCGCCGGATCGAGCGTGAACCACAGCACCGCCACCGGATAGCGGCCCTTCGGCACGGTCTCGGCATAGGCGGCGCGGATCGCGCCCATCAACAGCTTGTCCTGGACCGGCCGGCCGTTGACGAAGGCATAGACATGGCCGGAATTGCCACGGTTATAGGTCGGCACGCCGGCAAAGCCGGTCAAAGCCACATCCTCGCGCGCCGCATCGATCTCGATGGCGTTGTCGCGGAAGTCGCGGCCAAGCACCTGGGCGATGCGGGCCAGGCGATCGTCGCCGGTCGCCGCCAGTTCCAGCGTCGAGCGATCCGAGCCCGACAGCACGAACCGCACCGCCGGGAAGGCGAGCGCCATGCGCTTGACCACCTCGGTGATGGCGCCGGCCTCGGCGCGTTCGGTCTTCAGGAACTTGAGCCGCGCCGGTGTGGCGAAGAACAGGTCGCGCACCTCGACGATGGTGCCGGGATTGACGGGTGCCGGCACCGGCTCGGCGAGCCTGCCGCCTTCCAGCGCGATGCGATAGCCCTCACCCGCCGCGCGCATGCGACTTGCAATCGAAAGCCGCGCCACCGAGCCGATCGACGGCAGCGCCTCGCCACGGAAACCGAGCGTGCGGATATCGGTGAGATCGCCGGTGATCTTGGAGGTGCAGTGGCGGCGCACGGCGAGCGACAGGTCGTCCGGGCTCATGCCCGAGCCGTTGTCGGTGACGCGCAGCAGCGCCTTGCCGCCGCCGGCCGTGGCGATCTCGATGCGGGTTGCCCCGGCATCGAGCGCATTCTCGACCAGTTCCTTGGCAGCGCTCGCCGGCCGTTCGATGACCTCGCCGGCGGCAATCTGGTTGATGACCGTTTCCGAAAGCTGGATGATGCTCATGGCCCAGTCTTAACCGGATTCGCCTTCCTTGTGAAACCGAAGTTTTGACCGCTCAGAGGCCGTGCACCGCTCTGTAGGGCGGATCGAAGCGCGGCTTGGCGCCGGTGACGAGAGCAAAGGTGAAGCCGGCATTGGGCTCCTTGTCCGGCGTCGTGCCCTGGGCGGCGGTCGTGACCATCATCCAGCCGCCGTCGCGACCGATGAAGGCCGGGCAGGTCGGCTGCAGCGCCGGCAACTGGAACCGGCCGACGAGCCTTCCGTCGGGCTCATAGTGATCGAGCAGGCCGGCGCCGTAGCGCGCATTCCAGATATGGCCGTCGCCATCGCAAACCGCGCCGTCCATGCCACCCGGCCTGCCGGACGTGTCGATGAAGAGCTGCGGCTCGCCCTCCGGCAGCCCGGTTTCGGGATCGAGGTCGACCCGCATCAGACGATTGTTGTCGGTGTCGACGTAATAGCCGATATCGCCGTCCGGCGAGAAGCAGATCGCGTTCGGGATGGTGAGACGATCGAAGAGCTTGGTCACCTTGCCTTCAAGCACGTGATAGATGGCACCAGCCTCCTTCTCGGCCTGCTTGCCCATGGTCGAGACCCAGAAGGCGCCTGAAGGATGCACCCGTCCGTCATTGGAGCGGGTCGTCGGGTCGTCGGCTTCGATGGCGACATGCAATGTCAGCGCGCCGGTGGATGTGTCGCGGAAATAAAGCCCGGTCTCGGTGGAAAGCACCTGCCGGTGATCGTCAACAACAGCGAGCGCGCTTGCCATCTCGGTCAGCGGAATGACCCGGCGGTCGCGGTTGGAGGCATTGAGGAAATGCAGGCGGCAATTGACGATATCGAACCACCAGATGAGATCCGTCTTCGGATCGTAGCCCGGACCTTCGCCCAGCGTCATCCGGTCCGTGACCAGGATCCGGCCTTCAAAAACTGTTTCTGCTGTCATGCCTCTTCACGCTCCTCCGCCGATGCCTTTGCGGCACCTTGTCTGGTTGATGACCGAACGTCGCAGACTTTCTGCGGCATGGAAATGCGCAATCACAAAGTCAGAGCGCAATAACGCCGTTTGTGCACGCCAAATGCGAAAACATGGTGATGCCGGGCGGCAGCGACGGCGCTTACATGAAAAAAAATCGACGTTTTTGAACATCTGATCAATTGCAGCGACGAAGCCCAAAAAATAAGCGCAGTCAATAATTTGTGCAGTGCAGCAATGTCAGGATTCGGCGGCCTCACCGTTCGAACCGGCTAACCGGCTGTTCTTCCGCGAAAAAAGCCGCTTGCCAAGCGCTTACTAATAGTACACTCTCCCCCCAGTTCCAGAGGGGATGAAAACAATACGCGCCCAAGAGCGCGGACTTGAGAACAGAAAACACCGGCAGCAGTCATCCTTAAGGATGAATTTGCGCCGGTGTTTTTCTTGGCGTTTTCAAGTCCGGCCGGCCATTGGCGCGGAGGCATTTTCCCATTATCTACGTCTCAGCACAGAAAGAGACGTCATGACCGAACTCAGCAAAGATCAGGTTCTTGCGAGCCTCCAATCCGTCACGCTTTCCGACGGCACGCCGCTCGGCCAGAGCGGGCTTGTCTCCGATATCTTCATCGCCGACGGCAAGGCCTATTTCTCGCTCAGCGTTCCAGCCGACAAGGTCGAGGCCTTCGAGCCGGTGCGGCGCGCCGCCGTTGCCGCCGTCGAGGCTCTGCCGGGCGCAAAACAGGCGCTGGTGACGCTGACTGCCGACAAGCCGGCATCCGAGAAACCGGCGACGAAATCGAGGCCGACGGGGGAGCAGCAGGCAAAACCCGAAATTCCCGGCATTGGCGCGATCATCGCCGTCGCGTCTGGCAAGGGCGGCGTCGGCAAGTCGACGACCTCGGTCAACCTGGCGCTCGGGCTTGCTGCCGAGGGACTGCGCGTCGGCCTGCTCGACGCCGATATCTACGGCCCCTCGATCCCCCGGCTTCTCGGCCTTTCCGGCAGACCGATGCAGGGGCCCGGCCGCACCATCATGCCGATGGAAAAATACGGCCTCAAGGTGATGTCGATCGGCTTCCTCGTCGACGAAGGCACCGCCGTCATCTGGCGCGGGCCGATGGTGCAGTCGGCACTGATGCAGATGCTGCGCGAGGTCGCCTGGGGCGAACTCGACGTGCTCGTCGTCGATATGCCGCCCGGCACGGGCGACGCCCAGCTGACCATGGCCCAGCAGGTGCCGCTTGCCGGCAGCGTGGTCGTTTCCACACCGCAGGACCTGGCGCTGATCGATGCCCGCAAGGCGATCGCGATGTTCAACAAGGTCTCAGTGCCGGTGCTTGGCATCGTCGAGAACATGAGCGCCTTCATCTGCCCGGATTGCGGCGCGACCCACCATATCTTCGGCCATGGCGGCGCGAAGGCGGAGGCCGAGAAGATCGGCGTGCCCTTCCTCGGCGAAGTGCCGCTCGCCATGGATATCCGCGAGCGCTCGGATGCCGGAACCCCGGTGGTCGCCGAATTGCCGGACGGCCCGCACGCCGAAGCCTACCGCGCCATTGCCCGGGCAACGCGCGAGGGCCTTGGCGCCGGCGCCCGCAAGGGGCCGGCGATCGTGTTCGACTGATCAGGCGGAGAAGGCCAGTTCGCCGCCGATATAGGTCGCCGACAGCGTGAGGTCTTCCGACAGGATCAGGAAATCGGCGTCGAGGCCGGGGGCAAGCGTGCCCTTGGAGGTGACGCCGACCGCTGCGGCCGGATAGGCGGAGGCCATGCGCAGGGCCTCCTCGAGCGCGACGCCGAGCGCCATGCAGTTCTTCAGGCAGGTCAGCATGTCGGTGTCGGCACCGGCAAGTGTGCCGTCTGCGAGTGTCAGTCGGCCGCCCTTGCGATAGATGGTGCGGCCATTGAGCTCGAAACTCTGCAGATCCGTGCCGGTGACCGACATGGCGTCGGTGACGAGAAAGATCTTCCCCGGCCCGAGCTTGGCCCTGATCGCAATCCCCATCGCCGCCCTGTCGACGTGAAAGCCATCGGCTATCAGTCCGGCATTGAGCGCCCCCTCGGAGAGCGCAGCGCCGACGACACCGGGTTCTCGGTGGGTCAGCGGGCTCATGGCATTGAACAGGTGCGTCACCATGCTGGCGCCGGCCGTCACATATTCGCGCGCCGTCGCATAATCCGTATCGGTGTGGCCGAGACTGACCGTATAACCGGCGCCGGCAAGCCCCGAGACCTGCGCCCGCTTGACGCTTTCCGGCGCGACGGTGAGCAGGCCGACACCGAAGGCGCCGGCATTGTCGATCAGGAAATCGTAATCGGCCGCATCCATCGGCCGGATCAGCGCCGGATCGTGGGTTCCCTTGCGGGCAAGCGACAGATGCGGGCCCTCAAGATGCAGGCCGAGAAAGCCGGGAACGCCTGCGTCCTTCGCCGCCCGACCGGCGGCAACCGCGCTGCGCACGACCTCCGGCCTATCAGTGATCAGCGTCGGCAACAGCGCCGTGGTGCCGAAGCGCGCCGGCGCCCGGCAGATGGTTTCGAGCCCTTCGAGGCTCGGATCGTTGTTCAGCAGAACGCCGCCACCGCCATTGACCTGCAGGTCGATGAAACCCGGCACGACAAGCTTTCCCGCCGCGTCGATGATTTCCGCATCATGGGGTGCGCGGCGGGCAATGGCCTCGATACGATCGCCGTCGACAACCAGGACAAGTCCGTCACGAAACGCCGTCCCATCGAAAATACGTGCGCCGGTAACCGCCTTTTTCATCTCACTCGGTCTCCGTCACCTTGTTGAGCGCCACCGGCGAATCCGGATTGAAGCCGCGGGCGCGCGACAGGGTTTCGATGAAGCTGTAATAGGGCACGATCAGCGCTAAAGCGTCGGTCAGCGGATGTCCGGTGGCCACATGCGGCAGCACTTTCGGACCGTGGCCCTTTTCGGAAGACAGGAACACGTCCGCGCCCTTCTCGGCCATGCCGGAAGCCGTCTTGGCGATCGAGTCCTCCGCCTTGTCGCGGGCTGCAAAGGCGATCACCGGGAAGCGGGCCTCGACCAGCGAGACCGGGCCGTGCATCACCTCGGCGGAGGAATAGGCCTCCGCATGAAGCTCGCAGGTTTCCTTGCATTTCAGCGCCGCTTCGCTGGCGATCGCAAAGGCCGGGCCACGGCCGAGAACATAGAGCGACTGCGCATCGCGCATCGGCTCCATCAGCGCCGACCAGTCGCAGGCGAGCGCCTTTTCAAGATCCTCGGGCAGTTTCGCAAGCGCGGCCTTCAACGAGGCATCGGCCGTCCATTCGGCGAGAACGGCAAGGCCGGCAACGATCGAGTTCACATAGGATTTGGTGGCGGCGACCGCCTTTTCCGGACCGGCGGCGATGTCGATCGGCTGGTCGGCGATGTCGGCGAGCGGCGAGGCAATGGTGTTGACCAGCGACAGCGTCAGCGCCCCGCCCTCGCGCGCGGCCTTGCCGAGCGCCACGATATCCGGGCTCTTGCCCGACTGCGAAACGCAGATCGCAGCGGCCGTCTTCAGTTTCAGCGGCGCCTGATAGATCGAGGCAAGCGAGGGACCGAGGGAGGCGACCGGAACGCCGGCGGTCAGCTCGATCGCATATTTCAGGAACAGCGCCGCATGATCGGACGAGCCACGGGCGACGGTGACGACCACGGCGGGGTCCTTTGCCGCAAGCGCCCTGCCCGCGGCTGCGTAGCTCTCGCGGCCCTCGCTCAGAAGCCGCGCGGCGGCTGCCGGTATCTCGTTGATCTCCCGGCGCATATTGGTCAGTTCGTTCATGAAAGCTTCCTCGATACTTGTCTTCAGACGGCGTCTTGGTCGGCGACGTAGGCGACGGCGGAGCCAACGCTCTGGAATGTGAGTTCTGCGATGAGGTCATAGACATCGCTGCGGTAATAGGTTCCGGTCACCTCCACCACGCGTCCTTCGGCATCGAAAGCCGTGCGCAGGATGAAGAGCGCCGGCGCGCCGGGCGAAACGGCGAGCAGTTCGGCCTGGTGATCGTCGAGCACGCAGGCGGAAATCCTTTCCGTGGCGCGCACCGGGCGTCGGCCGCGTTCGGACAGGACCGAATAGAGCGAGCCGTTGACCTCCTGCGGCGCATCGAGAACATCCTGCGGCAAGGCGCTGTGTTCGATCGCCATCGGCATGTTGTCGGCGAAGCGGATGCGCGAGAGCCGCGCGATCTGCGTTCCGGCGGCAATCCCAAGCCGCCGCGCCTCATCATCGCTGGCAGGCATCAGGCCGCGCTCCAGCCACTGCGAGTGCGGCTTCATGCCGCGGGCCTGCATGTCTTCGGTGAACGAGCTCAGCCGCTTCAGCGACTGTTCGATGCGCTCGACCGGGCGGGCGACGAAGGTGCCGGCACCCTGGCGACGGGTGAGCAGGCCCTCGCGGGTGAGTTCGGCGATCGCGCGCCGGACGGTGACCCGGCTGACACCGGAAGCCTCCGCCAGATCGCGCTCCGGCGGCAACGCTGCGCCGCGCTCCAGCTTGCCATTCGCCACGGCTTCGGCGATCGCAGCCTTCAGGCGGCGGTAGAGAGGCCCCTCACCCGATACGTCGAGGTTCTCGAAAATAGTGTGCATGCAAGACTGTCCGTTTCGATCGTCTGGACCTCCCGAATCCATCCCGTGCGATAATACCAATATGATACCAAAGCGCAAGAAAGCTCTGTTTGTGTCGCGAAAATTTCAAGTTCGGATGCCGAAGCTTGCGGGAACGGCGCGGTCGCGGTCAAATGCGCCGCTTCACGAAAGAGATCGAACCATGCAGCTTCAGGCCATTGCCTATTTCAACGAACTGGTCCGTTCCCGCTCGATCCGGCAGGCCGCCGAAACGCTCGGCGTCTCGCCGACGGCGGTCAGCCGTCAGCTGGAGAACCTGGAAGCCTATTTCGGCGCACCGCTCCTGGAACGCGGCGCCCGCGGCATCGTGCTGACGCCTGCCGGACGGCTCTTCGCCGAGCGCTCGACGGCGATCATGCGCGACCTCGAGACGGCGCGGCAGGTGATCGACGATCTCGGCGGGCTGAGATCCGGCCACGTCTCGGTTCACGTCAACGGCGCGGTGATCAATGCCATTCTGGCGCCGGCGCTTGCAGAATTCTACGCGCTGTTCCCAGCGATTTCGATATCCGTCGCGGTCACCTCCGCATCGGCCGCCCTGAATGCGGTTTCGGCCGGCGAGAGCGATATTGCCGTGACGATGTTCTCGCCGAAGGATGCCCGCGTCGACACGCTGTTTTCGATCGCCGTCAACCACGAACCGGTGATGGCGCCGGACCATCCGCTTGCCGGCGAAGGCGAGATCACGCTTGCGGCGATCCGCCAGCACGCCATCGCCATGCCCGACCGCAGCTTTTCCATCCGGCGCGATTTCGATGACCGCCAGCGCGCCGTCGGGCTCGAGCCGGTCGAGGCGGCGTTCACGACCTCCTCGCTGGAACTGCAGAAGGAATTGGCCCGCCGGGGCACGGCGGTGCTCATCCTGCCGGCGATGACGGTGTCCCGAGAGATCGCGGACAACGTGCTGACCGTGAGGCCATTCGAGGAAAGCGCCGAGATTTCAAGCGACATGCGGCTTGTGCGCGCCGAGGGACCGACACCCACCTTTGCCGCCCGCACGCTCGCCGAGTTCCTCGAGGCCTTTCTGCGCGAACATGCACAGCGATAAGAGCGGCGTCAGTTGCGGCCCGGCAGCACCCGGTTCGGCGGTCGGTGGCCGTCGAAGAAGGTGCGGATGTTGATGATCACCTTGTCGCCCATGTCGATCCGGCTTTCGAGCGTTGCGGAGCCCATATGCGGCAGCAGCACCGCCTTTCCGGCGTCGGCAAGCTGCAGCAGGCGCGGATTGATGTCCGGCTCGTTCTCGAAGACATCGAGGCCGGCACCGGCGATGCGGTCCTCCTCCAGGCAGCGGATCATCGCTTCCTCATCGATGACATCGCCGCGCGAAGTGTTGACGATGTAGGCCTCGGGCCTCAGCAGCGCCAGGCGACGTGCCGAAATCAGGTGATAGGTTGCCGGCGTAGACGGGCAGTTGACGGAGACGATATCGACGCGGGCGAGCATCTGGTCGAGGCTGTCCCAGTAGGTCGCCTCCAGCTCCGCCTCGGTCTCCGGGCTGACGCGCTTGCGATTGTGATAGTTGACCGACAGGCCGAAGGCCCGCGCCCGGCGGGCCACCGCCGTTCCGATCCGCCCCATGCCGACGATACCGATCCGCTTGCCCCAGATGCGGCGGCCGAGCATCCATGTCGGGCTCCAGCCCTGCCATTCGCCCGGCCCGGCATTTGCCAGATACCGCGCCCCTTCGGCGAGCCGGCGCGGCACGGCGAGCACCAGCGCCATGGTCATGTCGGCGGTATCCTCGGTCAGCACGTTGGCCGTGTTGGTGACGGTGATGCCGCGGCGGGCGGCGGCGTCGACATCGACGTGATCGGTTCCGTTTGCGAAGCTTGCGATCAGTTTCAGCTGCGGCCCGGCAGCCTCGATCAGGCCGGCATCGATGCGGTCCGTCAGGGTCGGCACCAGAACGTCGGCGCGCTGCATGGCGGCGGCGAGCTCGTCGCGCGAGAGCGGATGGTCATCGCGGTTCAGGTGGGTGTCGAACAGTTCGCCCATCCTCGCCTCCACCGGCGCGGGCAGTTTCCGCGTGACGAAGACGACGGGTTTTCTGGCATTGGTCATCGGTTAACAGCTCATTAATCATGTCGGGCGATAATGCACATATTGGAGGCTTTTTTCCACCTGAGCGAACGGACGATGGCTCCGGCCGAAGCGGCGAGGGTGTCAGATGCCGCATTGCAGGAAGGGGTTCATGCGTCGCTTTATCACCATAGTGCTGTCGGCCCTTCTCGTCATCGCCATTCTCACACCGGCCGAGGCGCAGAGCGAGCAACGTCGTGGCGCCTCCGGCGCACCGCTGCCGCGCTTCGCCATCATCAAGCCTGACCGGGCGCGCATGCGCGTCGGCCCCGGCTTCAACTACGCCACAAAATGGATCTACAAGAAGCCCGGCCTGCCGGTCGAGATCACCGAGGAATACAGCGTCTGGCGGCAGGTGCGTGACGCCGACGGCACCGAAGGCTGGATGCATGTCTCCGTGCTCTCCTCCGTCCGCAACGCCATGGTCGCGCCGTGGCTGCGCACCGACAAGGACGTGCCCTTCCTCGACATCAAGGCGCAGCAGGACGATTCGGCCCGCGACGTGGCGACGATCCAGCCAGGCGCCATCGTGTTCATGAAGGACTGCGACGGCACCTGGTGCGAAGTCGAGACCAGCGGCATTACCGGCTACATGCACCAGAACGATCTGTGGGGCGTCTATCCGGACGAGGTCTTCCGCTGATCAGGCCGAAGCCGGCGGCTTGGTTGCCAGCACCATATAGTTGACATCGGTGTCCTTCGAGCGGTTCCAGCTGTCGGTCAGCGGGCTGTAGAACACACCCTGGCGCTCGATCGGCGTCATGCCGGCGGCGGTGAGCGGCTTCTCGATTTCCTCCGGCCGCACCAGCTTTTCATACTGATGGGTTCCCGGCGGCAGCCAGCGCAGCACCCGCTCGGCTGCGAAGATCGCGAGCGCGCCAGCCTTCAGCGTGCGGTTGATCGTGGCGACGAACATCATGCCGCCCGGCCGCACCAGCGAGGCGCAGGTGGTCAGGAAGAAATCGACATCGGCGACGTGCTCGACCACTTCCATGTTGAGCACGATGTCGAAGGTCTCGCCCGCTTCGGCAAGCGATTCTGCTGTAACAGCGCGATAATCGATCTCAAGCCCGCTTTCGGCGGCATGGGTGGAGGCGATGCCTATGTTCTTTTCTGCGGGGTCGATGCCGGTAACGGTTGCGCCCATGCGCGTCAGCGGCTCGGAAAGCAGCCCACCGCCACAGCCGACATCAAGTATCCTCAACCCGTCGAGCGGACGCGCGGATTTCTCGTCCCGGTCGAAATGGCTCGACGCCTTTTCGCGGATATAGGCAATGCGCACCGGATTGAACTTGTGCAGCGGCTTGAACTTGCCGCGCGGGTCCCACCACTCGGCCGCCATTTTCGAAAACCACTCGACCTGGCTTTCGTCGATTGTCGTCTTCGCGGCGTCCGTCATGGCTCTGTCTCCGGCTGTGATTACCCTTCGGTTATAGGGAGCCGGAGGGCCTGCGGCAAGGGAGAGCTTTGGCCGCTCTCAAGCACCGAGGTGGCGCTCACCGCGCCCTTTTGCCAGCGCGATCTGGTGCTGGCGCTCGCGGAAGCGGGCGCGGTCGGCATCGGAATAGGCCTCGGCGCAATGCGGGCAGGAAACGCCCTCGTCATAGTCCGCGGAAAGCTTGTCTTCCGGCGTCAGCGGATGCCGGCAGGCATGGCAAAGCGCGTGCTCGCCTTCCTTCAGCCCGTGCGTCACCGAGACGCGCTCGTCGAAGACGAAGCAGGCGCCGTCCCAGAGGCTCTCCGTTTCCGGCACTTCTTCCAGATACTTCAGGATACCGCCCTTCAGGTGATAGACCTCGTCAAAGCCCTGTTCCTTCATGAAGGCGGTGGCCTTCTCGCAGCGGATGCCGCCGGTGCAGTACATGGCGATCTTCGGCTTGTTGCGCAGGCCGGCGTTCTCCGCCACCCAGCGCGGAAATTCGCGGAAGGTTTTCGTATGCGGATCGACGGCACCGCGGAAGGTGCCGATCGCGGTCTCGTAGTCGTTGCGGGTATCGATGACGATCGTGTCCGGATCGGAAATCAGCGCATTCCAGTCCTTCGCCTCGACATAGGTGCCGACCGATTTCAGCGGGTCGATATCCGTAACGCCCATGGTGACGATTTCCTTCTTCAGCCGCACCTTGAGGCGGTTGAAGGGCATTTTCGTGGCCCAGCTTTCCTTGTGCTCGAGACCGGCAAGTTCCGGGCGGGCGCGCAGGAATGAGAGCACATTGGCAATCCCCTCCGGCGAACCGGCGATGGTGCCGTTAATGCCTTCATGGGCAAGCAGCAGCGTGCCGCGAATGCCGTTCTCTTCGGCGACCGCCTGGAGCGGCGCGCGAAACGCCTGGTAATCGGTAAAGCGCGCGAAATGATAAAGGGCTGCGACCAGATACGACATGGTCTCTCTCCGCGAATTGTGCTGCTTGAGGTTTGGCAGGCCCAATACACGCATTGGCCCTTCTTTGCAATTGCCGGCGGCTTCAGCCCTTCATGCGCTTGCGCCAGAGCGTGCCGAGGATTTCAGCCTCCTCTTCCGCCTCGTCGCCAAACACCTTGCGGGCGGCCTTGATGGCGCGCTTGCGCAGTTCCTTGCGTTTTCGCGCAGCGAGGACACGGCAGGCTGTCAGGATGTCGGCGCCGATATCGGGTGCATCCGGCCCGTCGAGAAGAGCAATCAGTACCGACAGGTCGTGTTCGTGGCCGAGCAGGTCGGCAAGCGCCTTGGCCTCGGTGCGCTTGCTTTTCAGCGCCGATGGCCAGGCGGCGGATGCAAGCGCTGTAAACATCCAGTAGGTCTGGCTCTTCTTGCGCAATTCATGAAAGTTCTCATCCTCACCTTCGGCCTGCGCCGTCATCAGGGCGACCTGGGCATGCGCAAGCTCGCGTTTCCAGGCTTTTTCGATGCAATGGCCGGCGGCCTTGGCGCCATCGGCAAAATCAAACTTCTTCACCGCCTCGATCGCGTCCCGGCAGCCGCCGATCGCATCCTTGACGTGGCTCTTGAGTTCCGCCTCGGAGAGCTCGGAGGCGGCGCGGCGGGCAATAAGGCCGGCCTCGAGCCGGGCAAGCGCCATGTCTGCCTTCCCGGTCTGCACGCTTTCCCGCAGGTAATCGACGCATTCGATCAGGGCTGTGGCATCGCGGCCCGCCGAAAGCGCACCGGCGAGATCGCGGATGCGGGCATTCTCGGCCTTGGCGAAATCCTTCGCCGCCGGACGAACGAGACGATAGAGGCCACGGACGCGCTTGAACTTCTTGCGGGCATCGTGAATTGCCTCGTACAGCCCTTTCGGTTTCTTCTTCAGAAGTTCGATGGCATCCTCGAGCTGCGAAACGGCAACCGCCTCAACGGCCTCGTCGAAGGGCTTGTCGGGATCGAGTGCGAAGGGCATTCAGCGCGTCTCCTCGGGAAGGCCGCCGGTCTCTGCAAGCGACTGATTGATATAGCGGCGGTCGCCCGTCACCTCGCGGCCGAGCCAGGCGGGCAGCGAGGGCTCGGCATGCTCGTCGGGCAACTCGACCTCGGCGAGGATGAGCCCGGCATGGGCACCGTGGAACACGTCGACCTCGTAGACGAAACCGCGATGCGGAACGCGGTAGCGCGTCTTGTCGATGACAACGCCCTCGGCATGGCCCACCAGCTCGCGGGCATCCTCCACCGGAATGTCGTATTCATACTCGTCGCGGGAAAGGCCGGCGCCGAATTTCATCGTCAGGCGGGCCGAACGGTCGTTCAGGATGCGCACACGGGCAGAGCGGGCAGGTCCGCCGAAAAGATAGGCCTGGGTGAAGCGCACGCCGCGCTCCGCCTCGTCCTTCCATTCATCGCCATCGACCAGAAATTTCCGTTCGATTTCCTTCGCCATGGTGGTGCGCTCCGTCACTGGTCCGCAAGTTTTTTAATCGAGGTCAAACTGACACAACAAAAATACGTTATGAAGGCGCCGAGATGCTTTGGGCTCGACTTGATGCCTGCAGCACGGTATTCCAAACACAACGCGACACAAGTGCAAAAAGGCTGGTGCGACGATGCAAGCAAAAACCGAATTTCTCCTGAAAACCCTGACTGCCCAGCCGGTTATCCCGGTGCTGATCGTGGAATCGGTCGAGCATGCCGTGCCGCTGGCGCGGGCTTTGGTCGACGGCGGCCTGAAGACACTGGAAATCACGCTGCGCACTGACGCCGCGCTCGAGGTCATCCATGCCATGTCGCAGGAGATCGAAGGTGCAGTGATCGGCGCCGGCACCATCCTTTCGGCCAAGGACTATGAAGCCGCCGTCGAGGCCGGTGCCAAGTTCATCGTCTCGCCGGGCATCAACGGCGACATTCTCGACGCGGCCGACGACAGCGAAGTTCCGCTGCTGCCGGGCACGGCGACGGCCAGCGAAGTGCTGTCGCTGCGCGAGGAAGGCTACCGGGTTATGAAGTTCTTCCCGGCGGAGCAGGCCGGCGGCGCACCCTATCTGAAGGCGCTCTCCTCGCCGCTCGCCGACATCAAGTTCTGCCCGACCGGCGGTGTTTCGCTGCAGAACGCACCCGATTACCTGAAGCTCCCGAATGTCCTCTGCGTCGGCGGCTCCTGGGTTGCGCCGAAGGACATGGTCGTTGGCGGCGACTGGGCCGGCATCACCAAGCTCGCCAAGGACGCCTGCGACGCGCTGGCCAAGTAAGGCGGCATCGCTCCGGGACGGAGACACCGGGTCCTCAAATGATCAATCTCCCCCTTGAGGGGGAGATTGCTTGAGGCGAAATTGCTCTGACTGCTGACAAAGCCAGCCTTACGCTCCGCCGTCACGCTCGGGACAGGCCCAAGAATGACGCCCGCTAAAGGAATAAGCTTGTCAGAAATCTGAGCGGCGAAA
The DNA here is from genome assembly GCF_000960975.1 of Martelella endophytica. Taxonomy (NCBI): domain Bacteria; kingdom Pseudomonadati; phylum Pseudomonadota; class Alphaproteobacteria; order Hyphomicrobiales; family Aurantimonadaceae; genus Martelella; species Martelella endophytica. The sequence goes on from NZ_CP010803.1 coordinate 409,282, forward strand.
CCGCTTTTCCCGCTCAAAAATCGGCAAGCCGCGTCTTCACCGCGTCGAGCGCGCTGACCATTTCCGAAAAGCTCTTGCGCAAGCGGCGGTCCATTTCGGTGGCGATCGCCGGGTATTCGGCAACGAGGCGAAGGAACTGGTCGCGGCGGATGAACAGGATTTCCGCGGCTTCGCGCGCCGCAGCGCTGAACCGGTAAGGCACGGGGCTGATCAGCGCCGCCTCCGCGAGCAGGCTGCCCGGACCGGCAATGCCGGCGGAGCGTCCGCCCGCCTCAAGCGACAGCGTGCCCGTTTCGATGAGAAAGGCGCCTTCGCTTTCGCCATCTTCCGCGCACAGAAGCTCACCCGCCTCGACCTTCAGCCGTGTCACCGTGAAGGCGATAAGCCGGAGCTGTTCATCGGAAAAGCCGGAGAAGAGTTCGGTGCGCCTGAGCGTTTCGATATCACGCGACAAAGCCATGTCAGCCCCCTCTCAAGCCCCGGCCGGCCTTATGGCACCAGCTTGTATCCGCCGTTTTCGGTGACGAGGATGCGCGCGCTTGACGGGTCTTCCTCGATCTTCTGCCGCAGCCGGTAGACATGGGTTTCGAGCGTGTGCGTCGTGACACCCGAATTATAGCCCCAGACCTCTTCCAGCAGCATGTCGCGGGTTATCACCTTCTGGCCGGCGCGGTAAAGGTAGCGGATGATCGCCGCCTCCTTTTCCGTCAGCCGGATCTTCTTGCCGTCAGATGTGGTGAACAGCTTCTGGCCGGGACGGAAGACATAGGGCCCGACATTGAAGGTGGCATCCTCGCTCTGTTCGTGCTGGCGCAACTGCGCGCGGATACGGGCGAGAAGCACGGCAAACCGAAACGGCTTGGTGACGTAGTCGTTGGCACCAGCCTCCAGGCCGAGGATCGTATCCGAATCGGTGTCGTGGCCGGTGAGCATGATGATCGGCGCCTTGAAGCCGTTCTTGCGGGCAAGCTTGACCGCCTCGCGGCCATCCATGTCCGGCAGGCCGACATCCATGATCAGGAGGTCGATCTGCTCTTCGCGCAGCATCTTCAGCGACCGCGCGGCACTGTCGGCGGAGCGGATGTCGAACTCGTCGTAGAGTTCGAGCTGTTCCACCAGCGTTTCGCGCAGGTCCTGGTCGTCATCGACCAGCAAAATCGTTCTTGCCGTCATCAAGCTGCCCTTCTGCCCTCACCATCCCGCATATTGCGGCCTCCGGGCCCAATGCTATAGAAATTAAACGATTTCACGCACAAAGCAAAAAAAAGTGAAAAAACGCAGAAACGCCTCCCCGGTCATCACCGTGCGCGCCGCCCCCGGGGCGCCACACCGCGCCATCCTGACCTTCGGCCCGCTCGTCTTCCGCGCCGCGATCGGGCGCAGCGGCCTGACGGCACGAAAACGCGAGGGCGATGGCAGAACGCCGATCGCGACGATGAAACTGCTTGGCGGCTACCATGCCGGCACCGTGCCGGCGAGCGCGCTTCGCCTCGTGCGGACCCGTGCCGATACGGGCTGGTGCGATCAGCCGGCCTCGCCCGCCTACAACCGCCCGGTCCGCCTGCCCTTCCGGGCAAGTCACGAACGGCTGATGCGCGACGACGGCATCTACGATCTCGTGATCGTCATCGACTGGAACATCACCAGCCGGTCGCGAAACCGCGGCTCGGCGGTATTCTTTCATCTTGCCCGGCCCGATTTCTCCGGCACGGCGGGCTGTATCGCGATCGCTCCGGCGGCCATGCGGGTGCTGCTGCCGCATCTGAGGACGGGCGTCAGGCTAGTGGTTCGCGGCTGACCGGTTTCCTGACCGGCGGTCCGCCGGCGGGGGGCGGCTCGCTTACACGTTCCGGCGCGAGCCCCGGCGACGGTTCGACAGGCGCCTCGGCAACCTTGCCGGTGGACGCCTCCAGCACCCATTCCCGCCAGATCGCGACGATCAGCGCCATCAGCACCGGACCGACGAACAGGCCGATGAGGCCCATGGTCTTGACGCCGCCGACAAGGCCGAAAAAGGTTGGCAGGAAGGGCAGCTTGATCGGCCCGCCGACGAGGCGGGGCCGCAGCGTCTTGTCGACGATGAAGAGTTCGATCGTGCCCCAGGCGAGCAGCCCGATGCCGTGAACCGGCGTGCCGCGGGCAATCAGATAGCCCGAGATCAGCGTGAAGGTCAGCGGCGCACCGCCCGGAACCATCGCCATCACGGCGGTCAGCAGCCCGAAGGACACGAAATTCGGAACACCGGCGAGATAATAGGCTGTGCCGAGCACAACGCCCTCGCCCATGGCAATCAGCGTCATGCCAGTGACGGTCGACGAGATCGTCGCGGGCACCACCCGCGAGATCCGGTGCCAGCGATCCGGAAACAGCCGCTCGCCGATCATGTCGAGCTGATCGGCAAATTTGGGGCCGTCCTTGTAGATGAAGAACAGCGCGATCAGCATGAACAGCGCCGACAGCACCAGGCCGAATACCCGGCCGCCGACAAACAGCGCGGTGCGATAGATGCCGCCGATATTCTCGCCGCTGACAGCCTGGATGAGCTGGCCGATATCGCCCGGCTGACCGAGATAGGCCTGCCACTTGTCCGCGACCCAGGTGCCAACCACCGGCAGGTTGTGGATCCAGTCCGGCACCGGCGCGCCGACGCGGTTCGCCTGGCTCGCCCAGGTGATCCAGGCCTCGAGTTCGCGCGACATATAGAGTACGGCAAAGATGATCGGCAGGATCAGGAACAGCAGAATCAGACAGATCGCGATCGCCGACGTCAGCGCGCGGCGATAGCCCAGTCTGCGGTTCAGATCGTTGAAGACGGGCTGCGAGGCGAAGGCGATGATCAGCGCCGCCAGAACCGGCACCAGGAAGCCGTGGAAGAAATAGACCGCCGCGATTGCGACACCGAGAAGCAGCCAGCGCGCCGCCGTGACCGAGGGGATGAGCGGCAGGCGATTGGCCGCCGCCGTTCCTATCCAGCGCTGAAGGTGATGCGCGTCCTCGTCTTTCTTCGGCATTCTCTCTTCGCTTTCACGCAATCAAGGCGTCTTATGTAGGATGGTTACACGGCCGCTTGCAAGCCCGGCCTGGCTGTCATCGAAAATCACCGTCCGCCGTGAATCCGGCTTTTTCGAGCAGAACAAGCGCCTCATTGCGCGTTTTCCGTTCAGGATCGGGATCAACGGCAAACGCCTGCGCCGCAATACCATCAATATAGTCAGCCGGCAGATCGTTCTGACGAGCCCCGGCAAGCACGAGTGCCAGATACCAGTCATAGGGCCTCAGCTTCGGATCGTGATGGTCGGGCTGTTCGACATAGGTGATCGCCGGCTGGCGCGCCCTGTCGGAAAGTCGCTCGAAACCGTCGAGCTCCACCCGCCGATACCCCTTCGGCGCGCCCTCAGCCCGATCAAGATCCGCCAGTTCGGCAAGATCGATTTCGTAGAGCACTCCGAACACTCTTTCTTCCACAGCAGGCGCAATGGTCGCCTTGGCCGACATGTCCCTGTCGCTCAGCTTGGTGAAGCGCAGGCCATATCCGGCAAGACGTGCGGCGCCGATGACTATGGCGGACGGACACCGCGCCTCGAGCCGCTCCGTCAACATGTTGGAACCATATGAAAAGTAGATGAAGGTTTTCATCGCCTACCCTTCAAGCTCCTCCCTGAGCATCTCAAGCTCCAGCCATTCCTCCTCCTTGGCGGCAAGCGTCTCGCGCTCGCGCTCAAGCACCTTCGCCGCCTTGGAGAACCCGTCAGGATCACGGGCGAAAAACTGCGGATCGGCCATGCGTTCCTCGAGCTTGGCGATATCGGCCTCGATCTTCGCCATCTCCTTCGGCAGGTTTTCAAGCGCGAATTTCTGCTTGTAGGAAAGCTTGCCCTTGGCCTTCGACGGCTCGGGTGCCGCTTTCTCGCGGGCGGCCTGCTTTTCCTTTTTCTCGGCCGCCTTCGCCTCCGCCTCGGCGCCCTTGCGCTGGGCCAGCATGTCGGAATAGCCGCCAGCATATTCCAGCCATTCGCCATCCGGCGACAGCGGATTGGCCGGCGCGATGGTCGAGGTCACGGTGCGGTCGAGAAAGTCGCGGTCATGCGAGACCAGGATGACACTGCCGGCAAAGCCCGCGACGATCTCCTGCAGAAGATCGAGGGTCTCGATGTCGAGGTCGTTGGTCGGCTCGTCGAGGATCAGGAGGTTCGCCGGACGCGACAGGATACGCGCCAGCATCAGCCGCGCCCGCTCGCCACCCGACAGATTGCGGATCGGCGTGCGCGCCTGCTCGGGCTGGAACAGGAAGTCCTTCATGTAGCCGGTCACATGGCGCTGTTCGCCATTGACCAGCAGCGTGTCGCCGCGACCGTCGGTCAGGTAGTGGGCGAGCGTATCATCGGGATCGAGTTCCTCACGCTTCTGGTCGATGAGCGCGATCTCGAGATTGACGCCGAGGCGGACCGTGCCGCTGTCGGGCGCAAGCTGGCCGGTGAGCATTTTCAGCAGCGTCGTCTTGCCGGCGCCGTTCGGGCCGACGAGACCGATCCGGTCACCGCGCGAAACCCTCAGCGAAAACGGCTTGACGATCGAACGGCCGCCATAGGACTTGGTGATGTCCTCCGCCTCGATCACCAGCTTGCCGCTCTCGCGGACATCGCTGACCGTGGCGTTGACCGTGCCCTGCGGGCCCTGATGCGAACGGTGACGGGCGCGCATGTCATGCAGCTCGCCAAGGCGGCGCATGTTGCGCTTGCGCCTGGCGGTGACGCCGTAGCGCAGCCAGTGCTCCTCGCGCACAATGGCGCGGGCGAGCTTGTGCTGCTCGGCCTCTTCCTCTTCCAGCACCTTGTCGCGCCACTCCTCGAAGCCGGCAAAGCCGCGATCCATCCGCCGCGCCGTGCCGCGATCGAGCCAGACGGTGGCGGTCGAGATGTTTTCGAGGAAGCGCCGGTCATGCGAGATCAGCACCAGCGCCGAACGCGAGGCTGCAAGCTCCTCTTCCAGCCATTCAATGGTGGTGAGATCGAGATGGTTGGTCGGCTCGTCGAGCAGCAGGATATCCGGTTCCGGCGCCAGCACGCGGGCCAGCGCCGCCCTGCGCGCCTCGCCGCCCGAAAGCGTCGTCGGATCGGCAGACGGCGAAACACCAAGGTGCTCCATCATGTAGTCGGCGCGGTAATGCTCGTCGCCCGGCGCAAGCCCGGCAACGACATAGGATTCCACCGTCTTGTGGCCGGAGAAGTCCGGCGCCTGCTCCAGATAGCGGATGGTGACGGAGGGATGGCGGAAAACCTCGCCGGACTGCGCTTCGACGAGGCCGGCGGCAATCTTCAGCAGCGTCGACTTGCCCGAACCATTGCGTCCGACAAGGCAGATACGGTCCCCCGGCTCGACCTGGAAGCCGGCGCCGGACAGAAGCGGCGTGCCGCCGAAGCTCAGGTGAATGTCGTCCAGTTTCAAAATCGGAGGCGCCATGCCTCAAACTCCCGAAAAATCATGCGGCCGGACAAGAACGATGCCACGTCCCGTCTTCAGGGTAATGGCAACCGGGCTCTTGCCGGCAATATTGGAAACGGTGCGCGGCAGACCGAACGGCGCTTCAAAACCGTCGAGCTCATAACCCGCGTTCTCGATCGAAAGGCCGCTGAGATCGGCAAAGCCAAGGATCGAAAACAGAGCGCCTTTGGGCATGTCTATGGTCGTGGTGCCAGGCAGAAGCGGCCAGGCCTCCTCCGTGCCGGAGGTCAGGACGATGTCGATACCGCCTTCGGCGAGGCTGACGGCGTGCAGCATGTTCATCATGCCGTGATCGGTGCGCTCGCCCTGCAGCGCGCCGGCCATCACGATCCGCCTTGCGCCGCGCTCCAGCGCGACGGCAACGGCAAGCGCGCCGTCGGTCTCGTTCTTGGCCGGCGGGAAGCCCTGTCGCTCGACATCGGGGAAGCGTTCGGAAAGCGCCGCATCGGTGGAATCGAAATCGCCGACCCAGAGCTCCGGCTTGACGCCCAGGCCATCGGCATGGGCCATGCCGCCGTCGGCCGCGATCACCCGGCTCCCCGCGACAAGCCGCCTGACGCGGTCATCGATGACCAGCGCTCCGGACAACAGGACTGTAAAGACATCGCCTTCTCTCATGCGCTATGGCAATAGCGAATGTCGCGGGCAAACAAAAGCGGTTTAACCGGCAGAAGGCGCGAGAGCGGCCCAAAACGGAGACCAGCGACCGCAGTAGCCGGTTGCCGACGCTCAGGCGCGCTCCTTGCCCGCCTCTTCCTCGTCCTCCGCACGGCCCTCGCCGGCATTGAAGGCGCGGGCATAATCCTCAAGCCCGGTGATGAACCGGTCGTAGAGCTTCGAAAAGACGATCAGCTCTTCCGGTTCCCAGCTTTCCGTCACCGTGTCGAGCAGCGAGCGCTTGACCGCCCGCATCTCGTCGACAAGGCTGCGGCCCTTGGGCGTGATCACGAGGATGGAACGGCGGGCGTCGCTCTGGCAGATGCGTCGTTCGAGCACATCGTTACTGACGAGTTCGGCGACGATGCGGCTCGCCCGCGAGGGATCGATCCGCATGCCCTCGGCCACGGCGCCGATGGTGGCGCTGCCCTTGCCTTCCAGACGCCGCACCACGTCAAGCACATCGAGATGGGTGATTTCCAGCGCCGGCGCGATGTTGGCGATGGCAATGCGGGCGATGATCCGTCGGCGGGTCATCAGCCGATTGCGGGTCATCGCCGCGGAAAGGCGCTCGATTGCCTGGTTCAGTTCGGTGTCGTCTTGCGAAGTGTTCATGGCGTCGTCATTAACAGATTCAGGATCGATTTGAAATATGCTTATCGCAAATACATGCCGTTGACAAATAATTGTCGTCAGCATATATCCGGTCCGAACTCAAAGATCAGGATCCCTTGTTTCATGCCGGAGCAGCCTTCCTTCGTATCGCTGGTCGAACATCCACGGCTGCGCATCGTCGCCTTCATCTTTCTCCTGATGTCGATGTTTCTCGCGACGCTCGACAATCAGATCGTCTCGACCGCACTGCCCACAATCGTCGGCGAGTTCGGCGAAATCGAGCGTTTCGGCTGGGTGGCGTCCGCCTATCTGCTCGCCTCCTGCGCCGTCATGCCGATCTATGGCAAGCTTGGCGACCTTATCGGGCGGAAATATGTGCTGATGGGAGCGATCATCCTGTTTCTCATCGGTTCGCTCACCTGCGGCCTGGCGGTGTCGATGAACACGCTGATCGCCGCCCGCGTCCTGCAGGGTTTCGGCGGTGGCGGGCTGATGGTGTCGATCTTCGCACTCAATGCAGACCTGTTCTCGCCACGGGAGCGGCCGAAATACCAGAGCTATTCCAGCCTGGTGATCATGACCTCGGGTGCGCTCGGCCCGCTGCTCGGCGGCACCATGACCGCCGCCTTCGGCTGGCGCTCGATCTTTCTCATCAATCTGCCGCTCGGCATCATCGTCCTCGTCGGACTGTTCTTCCTGATCCCCAACCGCAAGCCGAACCGCACGCCGAGGATCGATTTCGCCGGCGCGCTCCTGCTCGCGATCACCGTGACCGGCATTGTTCTGTGGAGCGATTCCGCGCAGATCTTCGGCTCCATGCTGGCGCCGGAAAGCCTGGCGGTGATCGGGTTCGCCATCCTCTGCGCAATCGTCTGGATCATGGTCGAAAGACTGGCGCCGGAGCCGATCATTCCGCTGTCGCTACTTAGGAACCCGACCGTCGCCCTGCTCATCCTCGTCTCGATCACCAGCGGCGGCATCGCCATCGGCATGGTTAACTACTTCGCCCTGTTCCTGCAGACCGTCCACGAATTGACGCCGACTGCGGCAGGTCTGTTCTTCATTCCTGTCACCCTGGGCATCGTTGTCGGGTCGATCTCGAGCGGCCGGCTGATGTCGGCGACCGGTCGCTACAAGCCTTACGCCATCGCCGGGCTTGCGATCAGCACATGCTGCTTTGCGACGCTGACGCTGATCGCCACGAGCGCACCGCTCTTTGCCATTGCCCTGGTCATGGGCATGCAGGGTCTCGGTATCGGGCTTGGCCAGCAGGTCCCCGTGCTCGGCGTCCAGAACGCCGCACGCGGCGGCGATATCGGCGCGGCCACCGGAACGGTGACGCTGTCGCGGATGATCGGCGGCGCATCGGCCATTTCTGTTTATGGCGCCATCCTGGCGCAGGGGCTCAACGCGGCGCCGCCCGTGCCGGGCATCGGCCCGCTCTCCGAGGTGACGCCGGCAGCGATCTCCACCCTCACCGGCGCCGCCCATGACGCGGCGATCGCCGGCTACGGCGCCACCTTCACGCATCTCTTCATGTTTGCCTGCCTGACGGCAATCATCGGCCTGGTTGCCGCCATCAGCCTCCGCCCCGTGGCGCTGGGCGCGACGGCGGAGGCGCCCGCACGGGCGCCTGCCTGACATGGTCAACCGGGGATGGCGCGAGGCCGGCCTATCCGCCGCGCTTGGAAAGCGCCAGCGCCTTCGGGGCGGGCCGATCGATACCGGACGGGGGGGACGGCTTCGCCTGTTTCTGCCGCAACCGCCCGGCGCGGGCGAGCGCATAGCGCGCCACCGCATACTGGATGACGATGCCGGTTAGGAGCAAAAGCGTATCCTCCAGCAGCGTTGTCGAAACGATCAGGCGGAAGAGCTGCAGGCTGAAGGCGATCAGCGAGCCCGTGACGAAAGTCACGAGGCTGGCGCGGCCCATGATGTTGAACGGCGAGAACACCCTCGCCCCCAGCAGGCTGCGCAGACCCGGCAGATAGATGACGATATAGGCGAGTGCCAGGATATGGGCGATGCGCGGCAGGCCGAGCGTTTCCTTACTGGTATCGGCGATGATCGCAGGCGTGATCGATGGAAACGGAAAGGCGTAGTGCCCGGTAAACCGCCAGACCGCCGCAAACACCACAAACCCGACGCAAAGGGCATAAAGTTTGGACGAGAACGGCACGAGGCTCCAGCCCTGCCGCCGGGCCGTGCCGATCGCAAGCCCGATCGCAAACAGAAGCAGCCAGCAGAACGGGTCGAAATACCATGCCCAATCGCCGGGATAGGCCGGCATGTTGGTGTCGAGGCCGCGCGAGACCAGCCAGATGACGACGGCGAAGCCAAGCATCATGCCGAGACTCTGCCGGCCGATCCACAACAGCAGCGGCACCGCGGCAAAGAGCGCGACATAGAGCGGCAGGATGTTGAAGTAACTCACCTGGTAGCTCAGCGTGAACAGGCCGATCGCCGTCGCCAGCGGCTTTTCCCAGACCCAGTCGATGCCGTTGTTCTCAGCAAACTCGATCATGCCGAAATAGACGACGACCGGAATGGTGATGGCCAGCGCCAGAATGGTCGAGAGCAGATGCGCGCCGTAAATGGTAAGGCCCCGTTTCCAGACCCTCAGCGCCGCGGCCCACATCTGGCCCGGCACGAAGCGATGGCTATAGGCGAGCCCCGCCGAAATGCCCGAGATCAGTACAAACGCCTCGGCGGCATCGGAAAAGCCGATCATTCGGATGGTGTAGAACGAATACAGGTTCTCCGGCACATGATCGATGAAGATCATGATCAGCGCCAGACCGCGCAAGACATCAATACGGGGGTCGCGCTCAGATTTGCGCGCCCCTGCCAATGCGCCGGAGCGCACAGCCACCTGGTTCAAAGGCTTGATCCTTACATCGCCGAATATGCGGGTTCGGCTTCCCCCGTTTTCGGTTCATCCGTCTCTTCTTTAACGAAGACGGAAGCGTCGGGTTCCAACCAGCGCGCGATGATGCGATCTCTTTCGATCATCACGGGAGGGCGCGTGGTCTCTTCAACAGTGCGGAACAGCCCACACCGGGCGGCAATGCGGCCGCTTTCGGGCGAAGAACTGAAGGAGATCAGCAACGGTGCCAGGATCTGCGGCACGGCGATCGGCGTCAGCCACCAGAACAGGTCGGGCGCGAGCGTCCAGGCCCCGGCCAGCATGACAATACCGGTGAGCACGATCCACCAGCTGGCCCGGAAGCTTTCGCCAAGGCCGATCGAATGGCCTTCGCGATCGGAAGCCGGCCAGCCGCCATCCATGCCGAGGATGACCTGCATCACCGAGCGGCTCTGATACATCAGCGTGATCGGCGCGAGCATCGAGGACCAGATGATCTCGATGAGAGTCGACCAGAAAACGCCGATGAAGCCACCGAAGCGACGAGCCTCGCCGGAGAGCCCGCTGCGCAGCGCGATCAAGAGCTTCGGTCCGATCAACAGGCCGCCGACGCCGACGAGCAGCGTCACCGCAAGCGCCGTCTCGGCACGCGGGAAGATCGCCGGCAGATAGGGGCTCGGGAAATAATCGGGGTCGGGCGCAAACAGCGGCGCCACGATGGAGGCGGCAATGAACATCATCCACAAGGGCGAGCTCAGATAGGCCATCACCCCCTGAAGGAAGGTGAAGCGGTTCCAGGCCTTGATGCCGGGCGCGAACAGGAGGCGGATATGCTGAAGGTTGCCCTGGCACCAGCGGCGGTCACGCTTGGCGAAATCGACGGCATTCTGCGGGCCTTCCTCGTAGGAACCCTCCAGATCCGCATCGACCCGGACGATCCAGCCGTTGCGGGCCAGCAGCGCCGCCTCGACATAGTCGTGCGAAAGGATGTGGCCACCAAACGGCGGGGCACCGGTCAGGGCTGGCAGGCCGCAGCTTTCGGCGAAGGCGTTTGTCCGCACCATCGCATTATGGCCCCAGAAAGGCCCCTCGACGCCCTGCATGCGGGCCAGGCCGCGGGTGAAGATCGGCGAGAACAGGCCGGCCGAGAACTGCAGCGCCCGGGCGAACCACGAGCGGGAGGCAACGATCTTCGGCAGCGTCTGCAGAAGCCCGAGCTTGGGTTCGGCTTCCATCCGCCGCAGCATTTCGACGATCGTCTCGCCTTCCATCAGGCTGTCGGCATCGAGAATCAGCATGAAGGGATAGCGCGCGCCGTGGCGGCGCACGAAATCGCCAATATTGCCGGCCTTCTTGCCGGAATTGTCGGTGCGGCGACGATAGAAGGCCTCTATCCCCTCCGGCATGTCCGAATGCAGCTTGAGGAACCATTGCTCTTCCGCCGCGATCACCTCGGGGTCGCGGCTGTCGGAAAGGATGGCGATGTCGAAGAGGTTTCCATAGGGCGTCGCGGCAAGGCTGCTTGCCATTGCCGCTGCGGAGGAAAACGTTGCGCGCGGGTCTTCGTTATAGACAGGGATGAGGATCGCCGTCTTGGCGCTCTGCCCGCTTTCGGCAAGCTTGGCGCGCGCCGGCGTCTTGATACGGGCGCCGATCAGGCCACCGATACCAAGCGTTGCACCCCAGGCAATCCACGCAGCCGTGGCCGCGCAAAGCCCGATCCTGACGAAGTCGACCCAATCCGTGCCATCGGCAAAAAACACATCCATCGCGAGACGCGTGGCGATGGCCGCAACGATCGCGGCAAAGGTCATCGAAAGGGTGCGCCGGAAGGCTAGCATGGATCTTCCCCCTGCTGGGCCCCGGCCGAATCGGCCGGGCTACGGTCAGCATGCGCCTCTATGGCGCATGGCTATCAAAAACGCATTGAACGCGGGCGCTGCCAGGCGAGCACCGGCGACAGGATGATCGACAGCACGCCATAACGTCGGCGTGCTCGCTCCAGTCGCTGTTCAGGCATGGGAAGCGGCGCCGCCGCCGGAAGGAACCGGCTAAAATCGGACGTTTGATTGAACCTGTTAATTGGGTCGCTCATTGCCTTCTCTCCATTGATAGAGCCAGGTTTCGGTCAGTTCGCGATCGCCATCGGTTAGGGAGGCAACCAGTTCCACCGGCTCATCGCCGTCGGGACGCAGGTCGATCGCGAGACGCCAGATACCCTGGCCGCGGATGGCAGAGACCGTGCTGTGCTCGATCTTGCCGTTGGTTACATTCAGTTGTTCCTTGACTTCCGCACCGGCCGCCAGGTCATCCAGCGGTGTTCCGGCAAAGTCGACGACGATCTTGCGGATGCCATCATCCGGTTCGCCGCCAGACACACCGCCTTCGCCGGTGCGCAAGTCCACGACGCGGCCAAGCCGCGCCGTGTCTTCTTCCATCGCCCCCCAGGTCAGCCGGTAGCCAAACTCGGCGGATTCCCCGCCCTTGGCCTGTTGGTCCGGCTGCCAGAAGCAGACGATATTGTCATTGACTTCCTTGTCCGTCGGAATTTCGACGAGGGCGATCGCGCCCTTGCCCCAGTTTCCGAGCGGCTCCACCAGCAATGACGGCCGGCGCTCGTAATGCGCCTCGGCATCCTGGTAGTCATCAAAATCGCGGTGGCGCTGGTAAAGACCAAATGCGCGCGGGTTTTCCTCCGCAAAGAAGGAATTGGCCAGCTTCTTGGAATTCTGCAGGCTGCGCCACAATTCGGTGCCATCGGCTCGCACGATCTTCAGACCTTCGCTGTCGTGAACCCGTTCCCGGTAGTCATCGAACGCATGGTGGTTGGCCGGTCCGAAAAGGAACATCGAAGTCATAGGTGCAACGCCGAGACGCTCGATATCGTTCCGGAAAAAAAGCCGCGCCGTGACATCCATGCGCGTATTTTTTCCAGGCGTGATCACAAACCGGTAGGCGCCCGTCGCACTCGGACCTTCAAGAGCCGCATAAACGGTGATCTTGTCGGTGTCTGCCGTCGGCCTCTCGATATAGAACGAGGAGAACCGCGGAAACTCCTCGCCCTGGCCCGTTGCCGTGTTGACCGCGAGGCCACGCGCCGACAGGCCGTAAAGATTGCCCTGCCCCAACGCCCGGAAATAGGAGGAACCAAGGAACGAGATCAGTTCGTCGCTGACTTCCTTGCGGTTCAGCGGGTAGTTGATTCGGAAACCCGCAACGCCCGGCAGCTGGATGCCCTTGAACTGATCCGGGCTGAGCGGCGGGCGATAGATGAAATCGTCCGCCGTGAACTGCAGCATCTGGGCCTTGCCGTCGGCAACCTCGTAGATTTCGACCGGGGTCTTGAACAGCCAGCCGAGCGAAAATGCATGAAGCTGGAAGTCCGACTGATCCCGCCAGATCGCCTTGTTGGGATCGTAGCGAATCGCCCGGTAGTCATCATACTGAAGCGACTTGAAGGGCTCGGGAACATTCTGCCCCGGCTCCTGATAGTCCTCGCCCGCCTTCGCCTTCATGGTGGCCGTCAGCGTATCGAATGAAAAGCCGCCCGCTTCCGGCTCAGGCGCCTTCGGCTCGCCGTTCTGGTTCGGCACCTTGCTGGGTTCAACCGGCGCATCCTGGGCAAAAGCCGCGCCGGCCACACCCGATAGAGCGATCGCGCTGACCGCTGTGTGCGCTAGGAAAGTCCGTCGTTTCATTCGCAATCCCGTCAATTCGAAAAGTCTTTTCCCTGAAATGCTGCAAAGCGGCGGGCTCTGAAAAACCATTGCGTCAGGCAGGCGGAAAAATCGACACACGCTCACCGGCGGGCGAAGTCACCATCAAACCCGTCGACTCCCTAACGAGGAAGTCAACCAGGAGTTCCCAGCCATTTCAGAAAAAGTCATTTCAGATCAACCACGCGCATACAGATGCATAACGTCCGATTTTTTACAAGGGAAAAGGGGCTGGAATGCGGTAACGCATACCAGCCCCTTCAAAAAGGACGAAGTCGGGCAAAATCCTGGCCCGTTCAAGGCGGCGAAAACCCTGCACCGCAATATCGCCGCAGTGGCTTCAGCAGCCTCGGGGGCATCACTGGAGCGCCCTGAAATTCAGGCGGCCTTGACGATTTCAACCAGTTCTACGGCGAAATTAAGGTCCTGACCGGCGAGCGGATGATTGGCATCCACAGTCACTTCCTCCGGCTCGACCTTGGTGACGATCAGCGGCACCGTCTCGCCATTCGGCGTGCGGGCCTGAAGCTGCATGCCGGGCGTGATTTCCATTTCCTGCGGCATGGCCGAACGCGGTACGACCTGAACCTTCTGCGGATCGTGATCGCCATAGGCTTCGGCTGCCGGGACCTGCACGGCGCGGCTGTCGCCGACGTTCATGCCGGCGATTTCGCGGTCGAGACCGGGGATGATCTGGCCGGCACCGACGGTGAATTCCAGCGGCTGGCGGCCTTGCGAGGAATCGAACATGGAACCGTCGTTCAGCGTTCCGGTGTAGTGAATACGAACGGTATCGCCGCTCTTTGCTTCTGCCATTTCGTGTGCTCCTTCCTTGTGAACACCGGGCACCCCGGCCGGAAGACCGGCGGGAGGCGCCGTTTTCTTCTCTCGAGGCGCGCTCGCGCGCACCCCAACAGGACGAGCCGACACGCGTTTTCCTGCATGACGACCGGCGGATTGGGCGTCCGGCGCACCGGACACGCTCACAACCTAGTGATTTCCCCACGGGTTTTCAAATCGACGTCCATATTGCTGCCACGAAGCGGCGCTTTTGCTCCTGTTGCCGAAGCGTCGCAGCCATTAAATTGGGTGGTGCGCCACTTGAACTACATCAGGAAAACAGCAATACCGGAGGCATGGTTCGGCGCTGGCCGGAAGCCGGCGTGCCACCGAAAGGACGGTCCCGCCGGCAAACGGCCGATGGTCGCGTGGCGGGAACGGAGAGAAATTCCGGAAACTTTTTCCCTGCGGAACGTTTCCATAAGGGGTTTTGTACAAGCGGACTGTGCAGGCATGGTGAAGCAAATCGGTTTCGGCCGCATGATGAGTTTGATGGCGCGGCCCGCGAAAGCCAGCCGGCTTGGCGCCGCAGTGGCAATGGCGAGCCTGATTGCACTGACCGCCTGCCAGACGGACGACACGTATTTCATCCGTCCCGAGACCGTCGCCACCGAACAGACCGTCGAGGCGCTGACGCGCAACGATCCGAACGCGGCCATGGGCGCGCGCGAACATCCGCATATCCTCGAAACCTATGGCGGCCAGTATCGCGATCCCCAGGTGGAGCGGCTGGTGGCCCGCATCGCGGGGGCGCTGACGGCGGTTTCCGAAAACCCGCAGCAGACCTTCCGGATCACCATCCTCAACTCGCCAACCATCAATGCCTTCGCGCTTCCGGGCGGCTATCTCTATGTCACCCGCGGGCTGGTGGCGCTTGCCAATGATGCCTCCGAACTCGCCGCTGTGCTGGCCCACGAGATGGCCCACGTCACCGCCAATCACGGCATTCAGCGCCAGCAGCTGGAAGAGGCCGAAGCGATCTCGAACGAGGTCGTGTCCGAGGTCGTTCCGGACAACGCCCGCGTGGAACAGATCGCCGCCCGCGGCAAGCTGCGGCTCGCCGCCTTCTCGCGGCAGCAGGAGCTGGAGGCCGACGCGATCGGCATCCGCACCATGGCCGAGGCCGGTTACGATCCCTATGCCGCCGCCCGCTTCCTGCACGCCATGTCGGCCTATGCGAACTATCTGGCGAA
Source organism: Martelella endophytica (assembly GCF_000960975.1). Lineage (NCBI taxonomy): Bacteria > Pseudomonadati > Pseudomonadota > Alphaproteobacteria > Hyphomicrobiales > Aurantimonadaceae > Martelella > Martelella endophytica. The sequence continues at coordinate 424,671 of NZ_CP010803.1, forward strand.
CGACCTTGATTCGCAGCCACTGGACTTCCTGTCCAGCCATCCGAGCACGCCGCGCCGCATCGAGCTTGCCGAGGAGCAGGCGCGTCAATACGCCAATGTCGGCGCGACCGAAACCGGCAGGGATTACTATCTGAACGGCATCAACGGCATGCTCTACGGCAGCAATCCGGATGAAGGCTATATTCGCGGCCGGGACTTCTATCATCCGGGCCTGCGCATCAGTTTCCGCGTGCCACCGGGCTTCTCCATGACCGACAAGGCCAATGCCGTCGTGGCCACCGGCCCGAACGACGTCGCCATCCGCTTTGACGGGGTGAAGGCCAACGGCAAGCGCGATATCGAATCCTATATCGAGAGCGGCTGGGTGACCGGCCTTGTTCCGGATTCCGTCCGCCCGGCGACAGTCAACGGCATGCCTGCGGCGACGGCCCGCGCCGTCGCAGGCGAATGGGCCTTCGATGTCACAGCCATCCGCGACGGCAACGACATCTACCGGCTGCTGACGGCGGCCCCGCGCGGCAGCACCGATCTCGACGGCATCGCCGCGGCGCTGCGCGACAGCTTCCACAAGATGACGCCGGACGAGATGGCCAATCTGAAGCCGCTCAGGATCCGTGTCGTCAAGGTCGCCCCTGGCGACACCATGGCCAGCGTCTCAGCCCAGATGATGGGCACCGATCGCAAGCTTGCCCTCTTCCGGGCCCTGAACGACCTTCCGGCCGGCGCCACACTTTCGGTCGGCCAGGAGGTCAAGATCGTTTCGCAGTGACCTGCCGGCGCACCTAAACTTGCGGTAGCGAGGGATTGCGGCTAGGCTAAGGGTTCAACTCTGTGGAGTGCGGCTCATGAGCGGTGATGCGATCAATGCGAATTCCGGCTCCGGCCCCCAAGCCTTCACCCTGGTGCTGGTGAAGCCGACCCATTACGACGATGACGGATATCCGATCCAGTGGCTGCGCTCCGCCCTGCCCTCGAACACGCTTGCCTGCATGAATGCGCTCGCGGAAGACGCACAGGCTCGCAACGTCCTTGGCAGCGACGTCGACTTCCACATCGAGACCTATGACGAGACCAATCGTCGCGTTTCTCCTTCAAGGATCGTCCGAAGGATCAGGGCGCGTGGCGGCAAGGCCTTGATCGGCCTCGTCGGCGTGCAGTCCAACCAGTATCCCCGGGCGCTCGATCTGGCACGGGAATTCCGGACCGCCGACCTGCCGGTGGCAATCGGCGGGTTCCATGTCTCGGGCTGCATTGCCATGCTGCCGGAAATGCCGGCCGAGCTTGCCGAGGCGCAATCGATGGGCATCGCACTCTTTGCCGGCGAGGCAGAGGAAGGCCGGCTTGACGCGGTGCTGCTCGATGTCTGGCACGACCGGCTGAAGCCGCTCTACAATCACATGGACAATCTGCCAGGCCTCAGCGGCGAACCGCCGCCGATCCTGTCGCGCAAGGATGTGAGCCGCACCGCCGGCACCTATTCCAGCATCGACCTCGGGCGCGGCTGTCCCTACCAGTGTTCCTTCTGCACCATCATCAATGTCCAGGGACGCAAGAGCCGCTTCCGCACGCCGGACGACCTCGAGCGGATCATCCGCGCCAATTACGCGCAGGGCATCGACCGGTTCTTCATCACCGACGACAATTTCGCCCGCAACAGCGACTGGGAAATTCTCGTCGACCGGATCATCAAGCTTCGCGAGGAGGAAGGCATCCGCCTCGGGCTCACCATCCAGGTCGACACGCTCTGTCACAAGATCCCGAACTTCATCGAGAAAACGACCCAGGCCGGCGTGCGCCGCGTCTTTATCGGGCTTGAAAACATAAACCCGGACAATCTGATCGCCGCCAAGAAGCGGCAGAACAAGATCACCGAATATCGCGACATGCTGCAGAAGTGGCGCACCCACGGAGCGATTACCTATGCCGGCTACATCATCGGCTTCCCCGGCGACACCAGGGAATCGCTCGTTCGCGATCTTGAGATCATCAAGCGCGAACTGCCGCTCGACATCCTCGAATTCTTCTTTCTGACACCGCTTCCGGGATCGGAGGATCACAAGACCCTGCTCGCCAAGGGCACGTGGATGGATCCCGACATCAACAAATACGACCTCGATCACCGCGTCACGCACCATCCGAAGATGTCGGATGCGGAATGGGACGAGGCCTACAAGCTCGCCTGGGATACCTTCTACAGCCCCGACCACATCCGCACGATCCTGAAACGTGCAGCGCAGATCCCGAACGGCCGGCCGAAGACCGTTTTCCGCACGATGCTGTGGTTCAAGTCGATGATCGATTTCGAGGATGTCCATCCTCTTGAAGGCGGCGCCCTCAGGATCAAGCACAGGCGCGACCGCCGCCACGGCCTGAAACGGGAATCACCGCTGGTGTTCTATCCCCGCTACTGGAGCGAGACCGTGTCGAAGGCGTGGAAATACTGGCGATTCTACGCGGGCTCGCGCGCCATCCTGAAGGAGTTGCTCGCCGATCCGGACCGTCACGCCTATCAGGATGTCGCGATCACACCGCCGCAGGCCGACGAGTTCGAAGAACTCTCCCTTTACCACGCCACCATGGGCGGCGAAGCGGCACTCGCCCGCAAGAAGCGCGGCGACAGCATAAGCCCGGCCGCAAAGGTGGCCGGGGCGGTTTAGTCAGAAATAGACGTGAAGCGGATAAGGCGCGCTCAGGCGATCGCCATCAACTCGCTGCCTTCGGCCATCATCGAGCTCTTCAGCTTTTCCAGCGCGCGGCATTCGATTTGGCGGACACGTTCCTTGGAAATGCCGAGCTCCTCACCGAGTTCGGCGAGCGTTGCGCTGTCCTCAGCGAGTTTGCGGGCGCGGATGACGCGATTTTCGCGTGGGGTCAGCTTGCCGAGCGCGCTCTTCAGCCTGAGGCTGATGCGTTCGCCATCGATGATGCCGGAGACCTGCTCCTCGGGAAGCGGCTTGTCGCACACCAGAAGATCGATGCGCTGGGTGCCCTCCTCGTCGCTGTCGCCGACGGTTGCCTGCAGTGAGGTATCGTTGGCCGAAAGCCGCGAATCCATGTTCTGGACATCGGCAACGGTGACGCCGAGGCTGGAGGCGATTTCCTCGTAGATCGCCTGGGCAGAGAGCTCGCGGTCACGTGCCGCGATGCGGGCGCGCAGCCGGCGGAGCTTGAAGAACAGCGCCTTCTGGGTCGAGCTGGTGCCGCCGCGAACGATCGACCAGTTGCGTAGCACAAAATCCTGCATCGCGGCGCGAACCCACCAGCTTGCATAGGTCGAGAACCGGACGCCCCGCTTGTGGTCGAAGCGGGCGGCTGCTTCCAGCAGACCGACATAGCCTTCCTGCACAAGATCGGACTTCGGCAGGCCAAAACCGCGAAACTTGCCGGCCATGGAGACGACCAGCCGGAGATGCGCCATGGCGATATCGTTGCGGGCGCCGCTGTCATCCTTGCCGCGCCAACGTGCTGCGAGCTCGGTTTCCTGTTCGCGTGTCAGATAGGGGGCCGCCATGGCCGCGCTGGCAATTCGGTGGTCCTGAACGTCGATCTGCATGGCGTCACTCCCGGGCTCATGGAAATGGGAAGATGCGGTCTTGCCGACGTCATGCGACGCCGATCCAATCCACGGCTTCATGTTGTGTTTAACGTCCACAGCGCCGATTTGGTTCACACCGCAGCGCAAGTTTTCGGCGGCGGCGGTGGAATCCGCCCTGAAAACATGATGTTATCGGCCGATCACAGTTCGTTTACCGCAGGGGCGGCAGGATGACTGACAACCGCGCGATCATGGCGGCGGGCAACAATGCAGATCTCTACGAGGCCGTGTTTGCAGCACACGGCCTCCGCTACGAGCGTCAACCCTACGCCTTTATTGCCATTGATCCGCCGCCGCCCTTCTATGCGCACCTTACCGTCCTGCGGCCCGGCCACGCCGACGCTGTCCGCGAGCGGACCGAGCAGCTGCGGCAGCGTTTCGATGACCCGATCGGCGTCAAGGACAGCTTCTGCGAGCTCGATGCGACGGAAGAAAGCGTGCTGTTCAGCGCCGCATGGCTATGGCGGAAAAAGGCAGCGACCATGCCGGGCGGCTGGAAGAGAATAGAGACTGAAGAGGCGCTTGGGACCTGGGAGACGGCGTGGCGGGGCGCGCCCTCGGACGAGCGGCAGTTCCCGGAGACGATGCTGAACGATGCGGCCATCGGCTTCTTCGGAAGCTGGCGGGACGGCCGGATCGTCGCCGGTTGCATCGCCAATATTTCAGGTGACTGCGTCGGCCTCTCGAACGTCTTTCCCGATGAGGCCTTCGCGGATGCGGCCGGTTGCGCCGCTGCCTTTGCCCCGACCCTGCCGGTGGTGGGCTATGAACGCGGCGCGGCGCTGGACAAAGCGACCGCCAGCGGCTTCGAGATCGTCGGCCGGCTCCGTGTGCTGGCGTTCGATACCGGCACAAAAAAATCCGGCCACAAGTGACCGGACTTTTTTTGGAATTCACGTTATGGAAGAGGCGCTCAGGCGGCTTCTTCGCGGGCGTCGTCTTCGTCGTCTGCCGCCTTGCCGCGCTTGGGACCCTTGGCAAGATGGGTTTCGATGAGACGGACGGCTTCGGTTTCCGACATCTTGTTGACGGCGGCAATTTCGCGGGCCATGCGGTCGAGGGCGGCTTCGTAAAGCTGACGCTCGGAATAGGACTGTTCCGGCTGATTTTCGGCGCGGTAGAGATCGCGAACGACCTCGGCGATCGAAATCAGGTCACCGGAATTGATCTTGGCATCGTATTCCTGCGCGCGGCGCGACCACATGGTGCGCTTGACGCGGGCCTTGCCCTGCACAACCTTCAGCGCGCGCTCGACGAAATCGGTTTCCGACAGCTTGCGCATGCCGATGCTCATGGCTTTCGCCACCGGCACCTTGAGGCGCATCTTGTCCTTGTCGAAATCGATGACGAAAAGCTCGAGCTTCATGCCCGCCACTTCCTGCTCTTCGATGGCGTTGATCGTGCCGACGCCGTGGGCAGGGTAGACGATGGACTCACCAGTCTTGAAACCGTGGCGGCCTGAAGGCTTTTTCTGCTGTACTGTCATAGGCTTTTAAAAACTCCCTGTTACGCATCCGGCGGGCGCCGGTTCCGGTCATGCATGTCCGGAGGAGCGGGCAACGGTGGTTGCCGCCCACTGTTTCCATCAAACGGGCAACGGAAAGCGTCGCGAACTCCTTTTGACGAAGGGCATTCGCTCTTCATTTTGGTGATATTCGACGCTAGTTTGATTGCTTTCTTGGGCTTTATAGGCAAAAGCTGCCGTTTTTTGGGTCAGTACGACAGTATATAACACAACATGTGGGAGAAATCAATGAAATATGCGCCCGCGACAGGGTGTCGCCGGCGGAAGCATTGCCTAGGGCGACACCTAACCGAATTGCTGCGCTTCGCCAAGCCTTAAATTGCCCGGCCGGATGAAAAAACGATTAAGCCCGGAGCGACGCTCACGGGCAGGGCAATTGCTCAGTCGCCCGCGCCAGGCTTCTCGGAAAAGAACTTCTCGAACTTGCCTTCGACGCCGTCCATTTCCTCGGCACCTTCAAGCGGTTCCTTCTTGATCGTGATGTTCGGCCAGACATCGGCGTAATCGGCGTTCAGTTTCAGCCACTTGTCGAGACCAGGCTCGGTATCGGGGCGGATCGCCTCGGCCGGACATTCCGGCTCGCACACACCGCAATCGATACATTCGTCGGGATGGATAACAAGGAAGTTCTCACCCTCGTAGAAGCAATCCACCGGGCAGACTTCGACGCAGTCTGTGTATTTGCACTTGATGCAGTTATCGGTCACGACATAGGTCATGAAAGGCTCCAGAAATCGATTTCGAGCGGGAGGCACGCGCAATAGCGGCACGTGTCCCGCGCCGGACAGAAGGCTGAGGTACCGGCTTTCCCGCACGACCGCAAGGACAATTCATGCCCGAAACCGGCCGCATTTTGGCAGAACTTTCCAAATTGCGGTGACCGACCTCAATCCTCGCCGGTCAACCTGTCGATCGCGCGCCTTTCCTTCTTCGTCGGGCGGCCGGCTCCGGGAACCCGCTGGGCCTGCTCGAAGGCGGAAAGGCGCCGACGCTCTTCCGGCGGTGGACTGACGTCGTCATAAAGCTGGCTAGCCTCGGCGAAAGGCCCGCGCCTGGCGCCCGGCGCCCTGACGATGAGATGCACATCACGGCGCTCCAGCGACACGACCAGACGATCGCCAGCCGTCACCTCGGCACTCGCGCGGGCAACCTTCGCATCGTTGAGGCTGACATTGCCGGCCTGGACCAGCTTCTGCGCCAGCGAACGCGACTTCACGATGCGCGCGAAGAACAGCCACTTGTCGATGCGCTGGCGGCCCGGCGGGGCCTGTTGCGCCTCGTCCGCCATGCCTTACTTCTTCATCTGCGCCTTCAGCGCAGCCAGCTTGGCGAAGGGGGAATCCGGATCGATCGGCTTCTCGCGTTCGCGACGCTCCTGCCGCTGCGGCTTGTTGTCGTCATTGTGGCGATCCCGGCGCGGGCCCTTGCCGCCCTTGCCGCCACGGTCATGACGCTCGCCGCGCTCCTGCCGTTCGCCATCGCCGCGGTTCTCGCCGCCCTGCGGACCGCCATGGCGGCGGCCGCCCTGGCCACGGCCGCGACCTTCGCCGCGCGGCTGACCGCGACCCTGCTGCGGGCGCGGACCGCGCTCGCTCTGCCGGCCGCCACCCTGGCGCCACAGCAGAACCGGCTTCGGCTCTTCGGTTTCGGCTTCTGCGGCACCCGCTTCAGTAACGGGCGTTTCGCTGGCAGGCGCTTCGACCGGCGCAGCCGCCGCTTCAGCCGTCGGCTCGGCAGCGGTCTCGCCTTCAGGCGCGGCAGGTTCAGCCGCTTCGGAAGCGTCCTCGGCAGCCGGTTTTTCGGCGACGACCTTGCGAGCAACCGTCTCGACGGCAACACCGGACGCCACCTGGCGCGCAGCCTTCTCGGCGTCGCGCTCGGCCTGGATCTCGGCGAGCTTCTCGACCTCTTCCGGGCTCGCGGTGTCGGCGCGATAACCGAGCCCCTTGAGGATTTCCTCCATGTCGTCCGGCGTCGCGCCAAGGATCGACATCATTGCCGGCGTGGTGACGAAGCGGCGGCCATCAAAGGCTCCTTCCGGACGGGCACCGCCCGCTTCCGGCTTCCACTGGGTCAGCGGCCGGATCAGGTCGGCGAGACGCTCGAGGATGTCGATACGCACGGCGCGCTTGCCGAGGAAACGGAAGCCCGCGAGCTTGTAGAAAGCGCGTTCGAATGTGGGATCGGTGACCACAGAGGTGCGGCCAGCGGCCAGCACGGGAATGAGTTCGCCGTAGCCCGGCTTGTCGAGACCGTCATTGGCAAGCGCCCACAGCAGCGTGATCATCTCGGCCGGCGCCGGCTTCAGCAGTGCCGGCATGAAGACGTGATAGGCGCCGAAGCGCACACCGTAGCGGCGCAGCGAGGCGCGCGCATCCTGATCGAGCGCCTTGACGTCGTTGGCGACGTCACGGCGGAACAGCACGCCGAAATTCTCGATGATCTGGAAGGCGAGACCGCGGGAGAGCCCTTCAAGGTCTTCGGCGGCGGCAAGATCGTCGAGCGGCTTCAGCACGGTCTGGATCTGGTGATTGACATAGCGTTCGATGCGGGCGGCGACATGATCGCGCGCAGCGCCCGTCAACTGCTCATCGGCAAGCAGGATGACGCGCGGACGCAGCGCATTGTCGCTTGCGACCAGCCTTGCCACCGGATCGCCGAGCCAGCGCACCGTACCGGAGGCATCCAGCGCCAGATCGCCATTGCCGGAGGCATGCAGCCGTGCGGCACGCGCCTCGAACTCCAGCGCGAGCGCTTTCAGCGCCGCCGCCTCGATCGCCTTGGCGTCCGGCCCCTCGGCACCGGTCACGGCCTTGAAACGGAAGCCCGCCAGTTCCCCCACATGATGTCCTTCCACAAAGACATCCCCATTCACGCTCACTTCAGCTTCAAGCATCGCATTCTCTCTCAGGCGCTTCATCAGCACGGAAGTCCTGCGATCAACGAAGCGTTTCGTCAACCTCTCATGCAGTGCATCCGACAGCCTATCCTCGATTTTCCGTGTCTTTTCCTGCCAGTGTGTCGGATCGGCAAGCCATCCGGGTCGATTTGACACATAGGTCCAGGTTCTGATCTGGGCGATACGCGCCGACAGCGTATCTATTTCTCCATCGGTGCGGTCGGCATGTCGCACCTGGTTTGCCAGGAAGTCCTCGTCCACTGTGCCATGCTCGACAAGATCGAGATAGAGGGAAGCGATGAGTTCGGCATGCTGGACTGGAGTGATCCGGCGATAATCCGGAAGCGCGCAGGCTTCCCAGAGAAGTTCGATCCGTTCGCGCCGGTCGGCGCGCTCGGCGACGGCATGATTGCGCGCCAGAAATTCGAGCGCCCGCTGGTCGACCGCCGGCAGTGCCCGTGTCAGCCCCTGCACCCGCGGCACGTCGTCAAGGCTTGCCTTCAGCCCGGCAAGCGAGGAAAAGTCGAGCGCCTTGGAGCGCCACTGCAGCACCCGCACGGGATCGAAGTGATGGGTTTCCAGCCGCTCGACCAGTTCATCATCGAACGGCGCCACCCGGCTGGTGACCCCGAAGGTGCCATCACGCATATGGCGGCCGGCGCGACCGGCGATCTGGCCGAGCTCGCCGGCATTGAGGCTGCGATACTGATGGCCATCGAATTTGCGGTCCTGAGCGAAGGCGACGTGGTCGACATCGAGGTTGAGGCCCATGCCGATCGCATCGGTGGCGACCAGATATTCGACATCGCCGTTCTGGTAGAGTTCGACCTGGGCGTTGCGGGTGCGCGGGCTGAGTGCGCCCAGAACCACGGCAGCACCGCCACGCTGGCGGCGGATGAGCTCGGCAATCGCGTAGACCTCGTCGGCCGAAAAGGCGACGACGGCGGTGCGGCGCGGCAGACGAGTGATCTTCTTCTGACCGGCATAGAAAAGCTGAGACAGACGCGGTCGCTCGACCACGGAAATGCCCGGCAGCAGGTTCTGCAGGATCGGCTTCATCGTCGCCGAGCCGAGCAGCAGCGTCTCCTCGCGACCGCGCAGGTGCAGGATGCGATCGGTGAAGATGTGGCCACGCTCAAGGTCGCCGGCAAGCTGGACCTCGTCGATGGCGACAAAGGCTGCGTCTGTCGTGCGCGGCATCGCCTCGACGGTGCAGACGCTGAAACGTGCCTTCGGCGGCGCGATCTTCTCCTCGCCGGTAACGAGCGCGACGGCATTGACGCCGACGCGTTCGACCAGGCGCGTATAGACCTCGCGCGCCAGAAGGCGCAGCGGCAGCCCGATAACGCCGGAGGAATGCGCCACCATGCGCTCGATTGCGAAATGGGTTTTGCCGGTATTGGTCGGACCGAGCATCGCGGTGACACCGCGTCCGCTCAAGATCATTGCGTTCGAATTCAACGTCCCGGTCCCGAATTCCCCTGGCCAGGGCCAAAACCTCGCCCCCGGCCGATGCCGAAATGGCCAGCCTGCGCGGAAATCGGCGGCTGGCATACCTTCCTATAGATGGACTCTGCGCCGTCAGCAAGCAAGAGGGGGAGGCAAATCCGGAGTTATATGCGCAAATCCTTAAATTCTGGAACAGATGCGAACGAATCGAAGACGAATCGCTGACTCTGTCATTTTCCCGTTTCGTTCACGGCTAGATGTTGGGCTCTGCCCGTTTCTTCGCCCCACATCTGGAATCGCAAGATCGACGGTAAATGCCGTTTGAGCGAAGAAGACGCGTCGCGTTAACCTTCCTTTACAAAGTGTAAACGACAGAACGAGTCCAGCGAGTGGCGGATGCAAGAAAAGACATCGCTTCATGGAAACGCTTTCCTCGACATCTCCTGCACACCGATCTACGTACGGGCTTGCGATCCAGCCCGACCTCGCACGCCATCCCGCCTTCATGATGCCCGTGAACTTTCCGTTGGCCTTGCCACCGGCTTTTCCGTGGCACGATCCGTCGCCTATCCCCTGAAGGCCCGCGCAACGCTCGGCAGGGCATGAAATGCCAAAAAACGCCTGTCGTTAACTTTCGGGCCAAAGCCGGAACGAATCGGCGACGAATCGCTGACGGCGGTATTTTCCGGTTTTGTTCACCCCAAAATATGGTGTTTTAACAGTAATTTAACCATATTCTTGCGGCTGCTTCCCGCTGTGGGTGAATGCGGCAACACACCGCGTTAACCATTGTGTGGGAGACTTGTCGCGATCGCCACGGAACAAATTTCAGGGAAAGCGCGTTTGAAACTGGACAGCTTGCAAAGGGAGAGGTTTTTCCGCCATGCTCGGAACCATTCTGCTTATCATACTGATCCTGCTTCTTATCGGCGCCTTGCCGCGGTGGGGTTACTCCACCAGCTGGGGTTATGGCCCGTCCGGCGGTCTCGGACTGGTACTTCTGATCGTCATCATCCTGCTGCTTGCAGGCTATATCTGATTCCCCAAAGGAGATTCACATCATGAAAAAGGCTGTTCTCGCCATCGCTCTCATTCTTCCGCTCGCCGCCTGCACGACGCAGCAGCGCAACGCCACGATCGGCGCCGGTGTCGGCACTGCCGCAGGTGCAGCCATCACGGGCGATGCGACCGGCGCGATTGCTGGTGGCCTGATTGGCGGCGGTGTCGGCGCGGCGGTACGCTAATCATCGAAAGCGGCGCGCGCGCAATGTGTCGCGTCAGGATCGGCACGAAGCCCCCACCCCCAGCTCGCCGATCCCCAGGCGCCGCTTCAAGCGGCGCCTTTTTTTATGGCCGCTCGAGCGTCATGGCGATGCCCATGCCGCCACCGATGCAGAGCGTGGCGAGCCCCTTGTGCGCACCCCGCCGCTTCATTTCGTAAAGCAGCGTAACCAGAACCCGAGCGCCCGAGGCGCCGATCGGATGGCCGAGGGCGATGGCACCGCCATTGACGTTGAGCTTTTCCGGATCAAGCGAGAGCGCCCGTGCAACCGCGAGCGACTGGGCGGCAAAGGCTTCATTCGCCTCGACGAGATCGAGATCTCCGACAGTCCAGCCCGCCTTCTGCAGCGCTCGCTCAGAGGCGGGAATGGGCCCGGTGCCCATGACCTGCGGATCGACGCCCGCCGTCGCCCAGGAGACAATCCGCGCCAGCGGCTCGATGCCGCGCCGCACGGCCGCATCCTCATCCATCAGCACCAGCGCTGCCGCACCGTCATTGATGCCGGAGGCATTGCCCGCCGTCACGGTTCCGCCATCCATGAAGGCGGGGCGCAGCCGCTCCAGGCCCTCGGCGGTCACACCCTCGCGAATGCCCTCATCCTGATCAACGACATGTTCGGCCTTGCGCTGCATGACTGTGACCGGCTCGATCTCCTCGGCGAAACGCCCCTCGGCGCGGGCGGCCTCGGCGCGGTTTTGCGAGCGGGCGGCATATTCATCCTGCATTGCACGCGTGATCTCGAACCGCTCCGCGATGTTTTCGGCCGTCGTGCCCATGTGATAGCCATAGAAGGCATCGGTGAGGCCGTCCTTCAGCATGGTATCGACAAGAGCGAGATCGCCCATACGGTGATGGCCGCGCAGATGCGCAACATGCGGTGCGAGCGACATCGATTCCTGGCCGCCAGCAACGATCACTTCGGCATCTCCAAGCGCGATCTGCTGCATGCCGAGCGCCACCGCCCTGAGGCCCGAACCACAAAGCTGGTTGACGAGGAAGGCTGTCTTTTCCGCAGAAATCCCCGCCGCCATCGCCGCCTGCCGCGCGGGGTTCTGCCCTTGCCCCGCCGTCAGCACCTGGCCGAGGATCACCTCATCGACCGCGCCTGGCCGCAGGCCGGCACGCTGCAGAGCCGCCGCGATGGCGACCGCGCCGAGTTCATGCGCCGGGACGGCCGCAAAGGCGCCATTCAGACTGCCGACGGCCGTGCGTGCTGCACTTGCGATGACGATTGCCTTTTTCGCCATGTGGCTGCTCTCCTCCTCAGCTTCGCGTCAGCGGAATGTGCAGAACAGCGCCTTCGAAGTCAAACGGCCTTGTGCTCCCGCCGCGATCCGTGGCGGCTGCGAACAACGACGCTGCATTGCGACAAAACGATTGTCACCCCAACCGTTTTAAGGTTAGATCGGGGCGGGAAGAGGAATACATCAAGCAGATCGCGGGGAGGAGGCAATTATGCCCGTAAGCGACGGCAAGACAATCATCAAGAAATACGCCAACAGGCGGCTTTATAACACCGGGACCAGCAGTTACGTCACGCTGGAGGACCTGGCCGACATGGTGAAGCAGGGAGAGGACTTCGCCGTTCACGACGCCAAGACCGGAAGCGACATCACCCACACGGTGCTGACCCAGATCATCTTCGAACAGGAAGCGAAATCCGGCCAGGGCATCCTGCCCGTGTCGTTCCTGCGCGAGCTGATCGGCTATTACGGCGACCAGATGCAGGCCATGCTGCCGGGCTTTCTCGACCATGCGATGAAGGCCTTCTCCGAACAGCAGGCCCATATGCGCGACGAGATGGACAAGGCGCTCTACGACAATCCGCTGCGCCGCGAATTCTATCGCAACGAAGAAACCCGCCGCCCCGCAACCGCCTCGAGCTACCGACCGACAGAGGCCGCCGAAGAGCCGCTGCACACCGGCGAACTCGACGACCTGCGCCATCAGCTGCGCGTGCTGCAGGACCGGATAGACAATCTGTGAGCGGGGCCGACCGTTTTCGGCTTCGGAAGAACTGAGCGCATTTTGATCTCCCCCTCGAGGGGGAGATTGGTTGGCGCTTTGGGGTTATTCCTCAGCTGCGGATCACGCCACCGGTCGACTTCTCGACGTTGGCGACGATCTTTTTCGTCAGCGCCTCGAAATCCTCGTCGGTCAGCGTGCGCTCGACCGGCTGGATTGCGACTTCGATCGCGACCGACTTCTTGCCCTCGCCGAGCGAGGCACCTTCGAAGATATCGAAGACGGTGACGCCGGTGATCAGCTTGCGGTCGGCGCCGGCGGCCGCGCGCTCGATGGCACCGGCCTCGACCGTGCGGTCGACGACGAAAGCGAAGTCACGCGAAACGGCCTGGAACGGCGACAGCGTCAGCGCCGGCTTGGTGCGGGTCGCCTTCTTCTTCGGCTCCGGCATGGCATCGATGAACACCTCGAAGCCGGCGAGCTTGCCGGAAACATCGAGCGCTTCCAGTACCTTCGGATGAAATTCGCCGAAATGGCCGAGCACGATCTTCGGGCCCATCTTGATGGTGCCGGAGCGGCCGGGGTGGTACCAATCCGGCCCGCCGGCGACGATCTGGACATTGCCCATCGGCAGGCCGCAGGCCTCGATCACGGCCAGCGCATCGGCCTTGGCGTCGAATACGCCGACAGAGCGACCGGCGCCCGTCTCGGCGTTCGACCACATGCGGCCGGAGCCCGAAAGCGTCGCCGTGCCGCGGCGAAGACCGCCGGCCACCCGGCGCTGGCCTTCCGGCCGGTCGTTTTCATAGGTCGCCGCGACCTCGAACAGGGCGACATCGCCATGGCCGATGGCCGCATTGCGCTTGGCAGCGGAAAGCAGGCCCGGCAGCAGCGAGGGGCGCATGTCGGACATGTCGGCGGCAATCGGGTTCGAAAGCTTCAGCGCCGGTGCGCCACCGCCGAAGAGCTTCGCGTGCTCTTCAGGAATGAACGACCAGGTGACAGCTTCCATCATGTTGCGGGCCGCAAGCTCGCGACGCGTCGCGCGCGAACGGATCTGAAGCGTGGTCAGGATCTTCTCGTTGACCGCACCGGCGGATGGCAGCGGCTCCGGGCTGATCTTGTCGACGCCATGGATACGCATGACCTCTTCCACGAGATCGGCCTTGCCTTCGACGTCCGGCCGCCAGGACGGTACGGAAACTTCTGCCCGCTCACCTTCACCTGAAACGGCAAAGCCGAGGCGCGTCAGGATATCGCGGCTTTCGCCAGCGGAAATGTCGAGGCCGGTGAGGCGCTTTGCTTCGGAGAACGGATAGTCGATGACCTTCGGCGTATAGCCTTCATAGCCCTCGACCTTCTTCTCGGCAGCCGTGCCGCCGCAGAGATCCAGCACCAGTTCGGTCGTGCGCTCAAGGCCCGGCACCATGTATTCCGGATCGACGCCGCGCTCGAAACGATAGCGCGCATCGGTGATGATGCCGAGCGTGCGGCCGGTGCGGGCGACGTTCATCGGGTCCCACAGCGCCGATTCGATCAGCACATCGGTGGTGTTTTCATCGCAGCCGGAATGCTCGCCGCCCATGATGCCGCCGATCGACTCGACGCCGCTGTCATCGGCGATCACGACATTGTCGGGCGACAACGTGTATTCGCGCTCATCGAGCGCCAGCAGCGTCTCGCCCGCCTGCGCCCGGCGCACAACCAGCCCGCCCTTGACCTTGGAGGCATCGAAGACGTGCATCGGCCGGCCCTGATCGAAGGTCATGTAGTTGGTGATGTCCACCAGAGCGTTGATCGGCCGGAGACCGATGGCGATCAGGCGCTGCTGCATCCACTTCGGGCTCGGCCCGTTCTTGACGCCGCGCACCAGACGCAGCGCGAAGCCGGGGCAGAGGCCCTTGTCTTCAGCAGCAAAATCCAGCGTCAGACCAACCGATGTTTCACCTTCGGCCTTGAAGGACGGCGTTTTCGGTGCCTTCAGCGTGCCAAGACCGGAAGCCGCGAGATCGCGGGCAATGCCGAAAATGCTTGTGCAGTCCGGACGGTTCGGCGTCAGGTTGATCTCGATGACCGGATCGTCGAGCCCGGCATATTCGGCAAAGGAAGCGCCGACGGGCGCATCGGCCGGCAGGTCGATGATGCCGTCATGGCTATCCGACATGTCGAGTTCTTTTTCCGAGCACATCATGCCCTGGCTCTCGACACCGCGGATCTTGCCGACCGACAGCGTCACATCGATGCCCGGCACATAGGTTCCCGGCAGGGCCAGGGCCCCAACGAGCCCGGTGCGCGCGTTCGGCGCGCCGCAGACGATCTGAAGCGGCTTGCCGCCATTGACCGCCGGCCCGGCATCGACCGTCAGCACCCGCAACCGATCCGCATCCGGATGCTGCTTCGCCTCGATCACCTTCGCAATGGTGAACGGCTTGTAGGCCGCCTTGTCATCGACTTCTTCAACCTCAAGCCCGATCGTCGTCAGCCGCTCGCAGATCGCATCCAGCGACGCATCGGTTTCCAGATGGTCCTTCAACCAGGACAGTGTGAATTTCATTGTCGTCTTTTCCTGTTATGTCGCCCGGACCATCCCCAGGCCTACATTTCCGCTACATCGCTTCCGACTGGTTACTGCGCCGGTTCATTCTCCGGCGTCGCCCCACTCTCCGCGTCATCCTCGGGCTTGACCCGAGGATGACGCAAGTGGTGGAGGTCGGCCTTCAAGCCGCCCGCTCAGGCTCTTTCGCGCCCGGCATCTTCTGCCCAAGAAACATGCTCTTCACCGAAATCCCCTCATCGGCCTGCGACCACCAGATTCCCTCATACATGAGTTCGATATCGTTGAGCCCATCCTCATCGAGTCCGCTCAGAAAAGGGTACCACCAGAGCGGGGCGGAGATGGTGCGGCCGTCGGCGAGAGTCACGTGGACCTCGCCTTTCGTGCACCATGCCTTCACAGGACGCATCTCTTCGGTCTCAAATTCCAAAGAAGTCATTCCATACTCCGATCCACTCGTTCCGGATCAGCCTCTCACGAACTCAACCCGCCAAACAGCGTCGGAATATCCAGCGGCCGGAATCCGTAATGCGACGTCCAGCGCTCGTCTGCGGCGAAGAAATCGCGCAGGTCCGGCATGCCGTATTTCAGCATGGCGATGCGGTCGAGGCCCATGCCCCAGGCAAAGCCCTGGTAGACATCCGGGTCGAGGCCGCAATGGCGCAGAACATTGGGATGCACCATGCCGCAGCCGAGAATTTCCATCCAGTCCGTGCCGGTTCCGAATTTCACCTGCTCGCCGGAACGGTCGCACTGGATGTCGACCTCGAAGGACGGTTCGGTGAAGGGAAAGAAGGACGGACGGAAACGCATGGTCACGCTGTCGACCTCGAAGAAGGCCTTGCAGAATTCCTCCAGCGTCCAGCGCAGATGGCCGACATGGGTGGTCTTGTCGATGACGAGGCCTTCAAGCTGGTGGAACATCGGCGAATGCGTCGCGTCGCTGTCCTGCCGATAGGTCTTGCCGGGAATGACCACGCGGATCGGCGGCTCCTGGTTTTCCATCGTGCGGATCTGCACCGGCGAGGTGTGGGTTCTGAGCACCTTGCGCTTGCCCTCTTCATCCGGATTGAAGAAGAAGGTGTCGTGCATCTCGCGGGCGGGATGGCCTTCGGGGAAGTTCAGGGCGGTGAAATTGTAATAGTCCGTCTCGATCTCCGGGCCTTCGGCAATCGAAAAGCCCATGTCGCCAAAGATGGCGGTGATCTCGTCAATCACCTGGCTGACGGGATGGATGCGGCCGGAAAGCGAGGGCGAGGGACGCACCGGAAGCGTGACATCGACCGTCTCCGCCTTCAGCCGGGCGGCGATGGCGGCATCCTTCAATTCGGCCTTGCGGGCGGCAATCGCCTCTCCGACCGCGTTGCGCAACTCGTTGATCGCGGCGCCACGGGTCTTGCGCTCTTCCGGGTCCATCTTGCCGAGCGTCTTCAAAAGCTCGGAGACCGATCCCTTCTTGCCGATCGCGCCGACGCGCACGGCCTCGATTTGGGCCTCGTCCCCGGCGCCGGCGATTTCCGCCATCAGCGTCTGTTTCAGATCCTCAAGATCGGACATCTTCATCTCTTCCTTGCCGGAGCGTTTTGGCGCTCCCCCAACCGGTCAGATACAGGCATTGTGTGATTTGAAAATGAAAAACCCGCACTGGTCCAGCCAGCGCGGGTTTCCCAAAAAGGCAAATATTGAAAAAGCTTGGGAAGCGCTGGCTTAAGCTACAACGCTTTCAAACTCGTTGGCCGTGCCCTCTTTCTTGAGGTACTCCAGGCCCTTCTTCGATGCTGCAACCAGCGATGCGAAGGCTGCCGGCTCATGGATCGCCATGTCGGACAGAACCTTGCGGTCGATCTCGATACCAGCCTTGTTCAGGCCATCGATGAAGCGGCCATAGGAAAGGCCGTGTTCGCGAACGGCGGCGTTGATGCGCTGGACCCACAGAGCGCGGAAGTTGCGCTTGTTAACCTTGCGGTCGCGGTATGCGTACTGCTTACCCTTGTCGACAGCGGCCTTGGCCGTGCGGATGGTGTTCTTGCGGCGACCGTAGTAACCCTTGGCCTGCTTCAGAACCTTCTTGTGCTTTGCGTGGGCGGTAACGCCCCTCTTTACGCGTGCCATGTCATGATCTCCTTAAAATCTATCGTGCGTGCGCTGGCGGGCGTTACTTGCTGTACGGCATGAACTGCTTGACGATCTTGGCGTCTGCATCAGCCAGGACCATCGTGCCGCGCGCGTCGCGGATAAACTTGTTGGAACGCTTGATCATTCCGTGGCGCTTGCCGGCGGCAGCCGACTTCACCTTGCCGGACGCGGTGACCTTGAACCGCTTCTTGACCGACGACTTCGTCTTCATCTTGGGCATTTTGCTACTCCATTGTTGTTATTGAGACAGGCGACGAAAGCCCGTCTCGTGGCATTTCGAGCAGACACGGCATGCCCTGCCGGCCTGCTCCTTGGCGGCCCGCTCATTGAGCGACCCGTCAGAACGGCGCGCTTATACGCGCTTTGCCCTGAAAGTGCAACCGGTCTGGACCACACAAAACGATTCTGCCGCCTCGACAGTCCGTCAGGGCGGCTTAACCTTTTGAATCAGCGCATCGTACGATGCGCCACGGCCATTCGGCGCTTTGAAAAGTCTTACTTCGGTGCAAGCACCATCAGCATCTGGCGGCCTTCTAGCTTCGGCTCGGCTTCCACCTTGGCGATTTCTGCGGTGTCTTCCTTGACCTGGGACAGAAGCTTCATCCCCAGTTCCTGGTGCGCCATTTCGCGACCACGGAAACGAAGGGTGACCTTCACCTTGTCGCCGCCTTCAAAGAACTTGTTCATCGCCTTCATCTTCACCTCATAGTCATGGGTGTCGATGTTGGGACGCATCTTGATTTCTTTGACTTCGACGACTTTCTGCTTCTTGCGGGCTTCGGCAGCGCGCTTCTGGTTGGCATATTTCAGCTTGCCCAGATCGAGAATCTTGCAAACGGGCGGCGTTGAGTTGGGGGCGATCTCAACCAGATCAAGCCCGGCTTCTTCAGCCATTCTCAATGCTTCTTCGGTCAATACGACGCCCTGGTTCTCCCCGTCCTCGGTAATCAGCTGCACTTCGCGAACACGAATGTCGCGGTTGGCGCGGGGACCTTCTTTGGTCGGGGGAGCGGCTCTATGGGGTCTGCGAATGGTCGTTGTCTCCTCAAATTGTTGAAATACGGGTCCTGGAGTGCCAAGTGCACGCCAAGGCGCACGTCATCGACACAAATGGTTGTTAGACCCGTCGGATGTCAATAACACAGGCGAAAAAGAAAATCACCTCTCTATCCGGAAATGCGCCGCATGAGAGGGGATTTGGGCCCGAAAAGGCGGAGGCAGAATTGCACGAAGACGTTCCACTGACCCATATCGAGATCGACCATGGCGACGGTCCGCTGAAGATCGCGATCCGTCACAGGCAGGCAAAGGGCGACGCCCCGACCCTCGTCTGGTTCTCCGGCTACGGCTCGGACATGCTGGGCACCAAGGCGGAAGCGCTGGATGCCTACGCAGCCGGTCATGACCTGCCGATGCTCCGCTTCGACTATACCGGTCACGGCGAAAGCGAGGGTGCTTTCAAAGACGGGACGATCTCGCGCTGGCTGGCAGACAGCCTTGCCGCGATCCACCGCGCGGCGCCGAAACGCATCATCATCATCGGCTCGTCGATGGGCGGCTGGCTGGCGTTGCGCGCGGTGCAGGAGCTGCGCGGCCGCGACGATGCGCCCGCAATCGAAGGCCTGCTGCTTCTGGCACCGGCACCCGATTTCACCAGCGAGCTGATCGAGCCCGACCTGACGGATGCCCAGTGCAAGGCGCTTTCGGAGAACGGCTTTTTCGAAGAACATTCCGAGTATGGACCAGAGCCGACCATCTATACAGCAGCCCTGCTCGATGACGGCCACCGCAACCGCGTCCTGAACGGCATCATCGAAACCGGCTGCCCAGTGCACATCATTCAGGGCAAGAAGGACGAGGACGTACCCTATAAGCACGCACTCAGGCTGATGTCGCACCTGCCCGCCGACGACGTCGTGCTGACGCTTGTGCAGGACGGCGATCACCGGCTTTCACGGCCGGCCGATATCGAGCGGATGCTCGCAGCACTCGCCAACCTGGTCGAAGGGTCAACCGTCGCGCGCAGTGGTTAACCATTCCTTTCGAATGATCCCCGGGGCACGCTCCCTTTGATTGACTCCCGCCGGCAATTCTTCTTAACTCTTTGTTAAGAATTCAACAGGCGGATGAGTAGAGCGTGCCCCGTTTCAACAAGCTGGTTCTGATGGTAGCAAGCGCCGCGGCGACCCTTTTCGGGGCGCTGCCGGCTTTCGCAAGTGCGGCCATGCCGATCGGCGGCGTCACTTCCCAGCCCATCGGTCATTATGAATTCTGCGAGAGCCACCACGCCGAATGCAGCGTGCGCTCGAGCGATACCAACCCGGCACGACTGACCAATTACGGCTGGTCGACCATCGAGCGCATCAATCTCGCCGTCAATGCCAGCGTCGAGCCGATGACCGACGATGAGCTCTATGGCCGCGACGAGGTCTGGGCCTATCCCGACAGCGGCGCCGGCGATTGCGAGGACTTCGTTCTGGAAAAGCGCCGCCGCCTGATGAAGGCCGGCCTGCCCGCCTCCGACCTGCTGATCACCGTCGTGCGCAAGCCGAATGGCGAGGGCCATGCCGTGCTGACGCTCAGGACCACCAAGGGCGACTATATCCTCGACAATCTGAACGACATCATCCTGCCCTGGACCGAGACGCCCTATACCTATCTCAAGCGTCAGGCTTCCTTCGACAGCGGCCGCTGGGTCAAGATCGAGACCGGAACCGACCTGCCCGTCGCCGCATTGCGCTGACCGATGCCGATCTCCGCCCATCCCTCGATCGTGGTGCTTACGGGCGCCGGCATTTCCGCCGAATCCGGCCTCGCCACCTTCCGCGACCAGGGCGGGTTATGGGAGGGCCATTCGATCGAGGATGTCGCAACGCCCGAAGGCTTTGCCCGAAACCCGGATCTCGTGAACGACTTCTATAACCAGCGCCGACGCGAGGCGAAGCTTGCCCGGCCAAATTCCGCGCACAATGCCCTTGCCGCTCTCGAAAACGCCTGGGACGGCGATTTCCTGCTGGTGACCCAGAATGTCGACGAGCTGCACGAGAAGGCCGGCTCGAAACGGGTCCTGCACATGCACGGCCGCCTCAACTCGGCGCTCTGCTATGAATGCGGCAGTCATCAGCACTGGGAGGACGATCTCGACCAGGGCTGCTTCTGCCAGAGCTGCACACGCGCGTCGCTTCGCCCCGATATCGTCTGGTTCGGCGAGATGCCCTACGACATGGACGCAATCGGCACGGCCCTCGGCGGGGCCGACCTGTTCATCTCGATCGGCACATCAGGCACCGTCTATCCGGCGGCAGGCTTCGTCGCGGAAGCCGCCCATCACGGCGCCCGCACCGTCGAGATCAACCTCGAATCCACCCACAACCCCCTCTTCTCCGACTGTCGCCAGGGCAGCGCCTCGGCGATGGTACCGGCGTTTGTTAGGGAATTGCTGGAAGCCCATCGATAAGACGTTGGCTCTCGACCGACGCTGTCACGACGTTTGGTCCAACCCTTCAGTACAGAACAGGAGACCCGCGAGAGCCGCTTGACCATCAATCTCCCCTGTTCTGCAGGAGATCGGTGGCGAGAAGGCTTTGCACACTGACAGCTCAAGGTCAGCTGAATCGACCGAGCGAAGCCCACTGGTTTCGTGTTTTTGGGTCCATCTGCCTAGCTGCGGACGCCAACAATGCGGGAGATCGTAATTTTGACAAAAATTATTGTTTTACGATAATTATTATAAATTAAATGGATGGTAATTATCATGAAAGATGAAACAAAGGCCTTGCGCAACTTGTGCAACGGAATGAGTCTCGCCACGCGCGTGCTTCAAATTGGCGTTGTCGTGATGACAGTGTCATTGGGCTGGTATGCCATAACAAGTCCAGAAGGCTATGCCGACTTGATTTCGCCGATGACCACGAACGGAAAAGTCACGATAACTCCAGCGATAACAGCGGCGCTTGTTTCGCTTGATGTCATGACATCCGTCTTGATGCTGGCGGGGTTGCAGACAATCTGGACTTTCTTCCAAAGCCTTGGACGCGAAAAACCGTTTTCGGCCAACTTGGCTATACTGCTGCGCCGAGCAGGTATTTTTGCCCTGTCTTTGTGGGGCGCAACCTGGCTTTCAGACACACTAAGCCTACCACTCCTGACGGCTTACAACCCACCTGGCGAGCATAAATTCGCTATTGGCTTTGGCTCTTACGATTTCGGGATGTTGCTGATCGTGGGATTTCTCTTCACCATGGGACACGCCTTTGTGTTGGCGTCTCGGATCCATAATGAACTTGAGCAGGTTGTTTGAACGATGAGCATCATTGTAAATCTGGATGTGATGCTCGCGATGCGGAAGATGCGCGCCAAGTCGCTTGCCGAGCAAGTTGGAATTACCGAACAGAATATTTCATTGCTGAGATCCGGCAAGGTAAAGGGGGTCCGCTTCGATACGCTTGAGAAGATATGCGCCGCGCTTGAATGCCAGCCGGGAGATCTTCTCGAATTCAAACCCGATGTGGACACTGAATAGAACGGATCGTCGCTGATTGAAATGCCAACAAGCACCCCAAGCCATGCCGATCAATCCGGGACAATTCGCGGGCACCATGAAGACTCAAGAGCGGTTCCGCGTTTCATGAAAACGTGGAACCGCTCTATTTTGTTTTGCCACATTTCCGCGAGCGTCAGTACATTCCGCCTGACTGCGAAATACCCTAACGCTTCTTCTTGCGCTTGTGCTCGAACGGATTGTCGCCGGCGCGGAAGTGGATGCGGATCGGGACGCCCGGCATGTCGAAGTCGTTGCGCAGGCCGTTGATCAGGTAGCGGATATAGCTTTCCGGTACCGCATCGGGCCTGGTGCAGGAAATCATGAAGCCCGGCGGACGGGCCTTTACCTGCGTCATGTATTTCATCCGAAGCCTTCGGCCGGAGACAGCAGGCGGCGGATGGCTGACGGTCTGGGCTTCGAGCCAGCGGTTGAGGCGAGCCGTGGAGATGCGCCGGTTCCAGACCCTGTCGGTATCGGAAATGGCCTGCATCAGCCGGTCGACACCGGTTCCGCGCTCGCCGGAAATCGGCACGGCACGAATGCCGCGCGCCTGCGGCAAGAGCCGGTCGGTCTTTTCACGCAGGTCCGCAAGCACGGCCTGACGATCCTCGATCAGGTCCCACTTGTTGAAGGCAAGCACAGCCGCCCTGCCCTCGCGGATGACGAGGTCGACGATCTGCAGGTCCTGCTTTTCGAACGGGATCGTGGCGTCGAAGACGATCACCACGCATTCGGCAAAGCGGATCGCCCGCAGCGCATCGGCGACGGAGAGCTTTTCGAGCTTTTCCTGAACCCTGGCCTTGCGGCGCATGCCGGCGGTATCGAAAAGCTTGATCGGCCGGCCCTTCCACTCCCACTCGACCGAAATCGAATCGCGGGTGATGCCGGCTTCCGGGCCGGTCAGCATCCGTTCCTCGCCAAGCAGCGTATTGATCAGCGTCGACTTGCCGGCATTCGGGCGGCCGACGATCGCGACACGCATCGGCTTGGTATCGTCGTAGGGCGCCGCCTCTTCCGGGTTCTCGGCTTCCTCGCGCGTCAGCATCACGTCGGTGCGGGCCTCTTCCGCAGGGTCGTCCTTGCCGAAGGCGCGATCGGGGCCGATGGCCTCGATGATTGCCTCGCGCAGGTCGTTCATGCCCTGGCCGTGCTCGGCCGAGATCGGGCAGGGTTCGCCGAGGCCGAGGGCGAAGGCGTCATAGAAGCCGCCATCGGAGCCGCGCGCTTCCGCCTTGTTGGCGACCAGCACCACCGGCTTGCCGCGGCGGCGCAGAAGATCGGCGAGCGTATTGTCGGCGGGCGTCAGCCCGGCCTTGGCGTCGACCAGGAACAGCGACAGGTCCGCCTCGTCGATCGCCGCTTCCGTCTGCGCGCGCATGCGGCCCGGAAGCGTATCGGCAGCGGCCTCTTCAAGGCCGGCCGTGTCGATGATGGTGAAGCGCAGGTCGAACAGCCGCGCATCGCCTGGCCGGCGGTCGCGGGTGACCCCCGGCGTGTCGTCGACGAGCGCGAGCTTTTGCCCGACGAGCCGGTTGAACAGCGTCGACTTGCCGACATTGGGCCTTCCAACGATGGCGACCTTGAAACTCATAGTGCCTCCGCAACCGGCCGTCCGGTTACTGTGTGTCCGTGGTGTCGGCTGTGTCTGCCGTGTCCTTGATCTCGCCGTCGGCGGTCATCACCTCGAGCATGATCTGCGCGCGGTTCAGCACGTTGCGCGGCGCCTCGGTGTCGTTGGCGATCGCCTCGAACCAATCCTGGGCGCGCGGATAGTCCTTCAGGCGGTAAGCCGTCAGGCCGAGGATCTCGCGGGCGGAGAAGCGGAACGGATTGCCGTCGTTGGAGAGTTCCTCGACCTCGGCGGAAACCTGATCGTAGCTCGCATCATCGACCATCAGCCAGCCGGCGCGCAGCTTTGCCGCATCGCGGATCGCTTCCGGCACGCTGCGGTCCTTGCCGATCGTCGAGAAGGCGGAGATCGCCGCAGCGGTGTCGCCGTTTTCGGAAAGCAGCGTTGCTGCGCGCAGCTGGGCGAGAACAGGATAGGCACCGTGGCCTTCCTGCTTCAGCTGATCCAGCGTCTTCTCGGCGGCATCGAGGTTACCCTCGTTGATCTGGTTCAGCGCCGTCAGGAAGATATCGCCCGAGGCTGCCGCCTGACGCGACTGCCAGTATTCATAGCCGCGCCAGCCGGCCGTGCCGATAACCAGCAGGACGGCAGCCGCGATCAGATAGCGGCCATAGCGCCGCCATGCATCGCGCATCCGGTCGGAACGCAATTCCTCGTTCACTTCGCGGATAAAACTGTCGTCCTGATTTGCCATCACGTCACTCCGGCACGCTTTTCAAATTCCAGTGCCGGGCCTTCTAGCCGGTTTTTGGCGCTGTTGTAAGTGAAAAAGCCTTGACCCGGCACCGATATTGACCCGTGCAGGCGGTTTTTCACATGGCGAAGCTGACGGGGACCCCGATCAGCCAGATGTGAAGCTTCCAGATAAACAGGCCCCAGAGAACCAGACCCAGCACAAAGGCATAGAGATCGTAGCGTGCCGAGACGAACGGCTTTCGCGTCAGAAGCCCTGCCCGCTCGCGCCGCGCCAGCGAAATCCGCAGGATCACCGCCCAGATCAGGATCGCGCCGAACAGGATGACGGAGGACGTCTCGCCATTGGCGAGCAGGTGGGCGAAGGCCCAGACCTTCACCGACAGCACCATCGGATGCTTGACGGCGGAGGCAATGCGCCCCGGCGGAAAGAAGCTTGCGGAAAGACAGATCATCGCGATCAGCATCAGCAGGATGGTGACATGCGCCATCCAGAACGGCGGCGAATAGAGCATGCCGGTCGTCTGCCGCGCATGGCCGAAGGCGAAGATCAGGAAGACGAGCGCGGCCAGCGACACCAGCGAGAACAGCCCGCGCCACGGCCCCTCGCCGATGCGATCGATCATGGATTGCCGGAAGCCCGGCGCAAACGTGCGGATGAGATGGATGAGCGTGAAGATCAGGACGGCAACAACGAGCATAACCATGGCAAAACCCCCTTTTGGCCCCGGTGCAATGGCTCCGAGATTACGCCCTATCGCCCGGTTTTCAATCGTTGCGTCCGGGGTCCGGCGGATTGGCGATGGAGGTATCGGTCTTGGTCGCATCCCTGACGTGGTGATCCATCGGCGCCATGTAATCCTCCTGATCGATCTCCGGCAGATCGATACCGGCAATCGCCGCCTCGAAGGATTTCAGACGTTTGTGGATCGAAAGCAGCTCGACGATCGTCGTCCAGGAATTCACCAGATACTGGAACGAATTCGAGACCTGCCCGAACGCGGTCGATATCTGGTTGAAAAGACCGAGTGTGATGGTGCCCGAGACGATGGTCGGCACGAGGATGAAGGTCGAGAAGATGTTGTCGGCGTTAATGAAGAAGGAGCGCGCCAGATTGAAATAGGTGTAGTGGAAATAGAGCTTGAAGTAGTTCTTGCGGACATTGCGGAAAAGTTCGGCAAGCGTCAGCGGATCGGCGCGGTTCTCGTAGTCCTCGCCAAGCACCAGTTCCTTACGATAGGCGGCCTCGACGCGCTGGTTGCGGAATTCGAGCCCCGGCAGCTTGATGCCGACGGAGGCGAGAAACACCGTGCCGAAGATCGACCAGATGATAGCGGCGGTGAACAGCGGCGCCGGGATATGTCCGACGATCGGCAGTTCGGTGATGTAGCTCGACAGCGAGAACAGCACGGGCAGAAAGGCGAGCAGCGTCATCACCGCATCGATCATCGAGACACCGAGCCCCTCCATGATCGAGGCAAAGCGCATCGTGTCTTCCTGAATACGCTGCGAGGCACCCTCGATGTGGCGCACCTTCGGCCAGAGATCGACATAGTAGTCGTTCATCGCCGTGCGCCAGCGGAACACATAGTGGCTGACGAAGAAACGCTGGAAGGCGAAGACGGTGATGGCGACAGCGGCGATCTGCGCGAAGATCAGGAACAGGCTGTAAAAATCGCCAACCGTCACGCCCTGATTACCCTCGAAGGCGCGCTGCAGCGTGTCGCCGTAGAGCCGGTTCCAATTGTTGAGCGCGACGGAGACCTGGACGGCGAAATAGGTGATGAAGATGATCAGCGAGGAGCCCCAGACCGACCAGAGCTGCCAGCGATGATTGCCGCCGAAGACCCACCAGAAGGCACCGAAGGTAAGCGAGAAGAAGGCGTAGTAGATGTAGAACCAGATAAAGTCGACGGTGACGAAATGACCGAGGCCGACGGGCTGCTGGTCTCGCGGCAGCGGCGTGAAACCAAGGCTCTCACCCAATTCGCGACCGAAACCATACCAGACCAGAATGCCGATGATCGACCAGACGATAGCCGAGATGAAAAACAGCTTCGGCTTGGGAAAGAATGATTGAAACAAAGCGCGCGCCTTCCGGTTTGGCCCAAATGTGGAGGTCTCTCACCACATCTATGGCAAATCTGGCGGCAAAGAGAAATCGAACATTAAAGTTTCGACACATTCCTGCCCGGAAAGGGTCGACAGCGGACCTCAGTTCCCGTCAAGAAGCGTCAGCACCAGCGGACCGTTACGGGTCGCGACGATGGTGTGCTCGAACTGGACGGTCAGCGCCCGCGGCACGGAATAGAGCACCCATTCGCGCTCCTCTTCCTCGGCCCATTCACCACCCAGCGACAGAAACGGCTCGACCGTGAACACCTGCCCCTCGGCAATCGTCCGCCGCTCGGCACGATCCGGCCAGGTGGAAAGCTCCGACGGCTCCTCATGCAGCGACCGGCCGACGCCGTGGCTTGCAAGGTTGCGGATCAGCGAATAGCGGTTTTTCCTGGCGAAGTCGCCGATCGCGTCGCCGATCTCGGAAAAGCCGGCGCCCGGCTTCACCTGGTTGATGCCGGTCCACATCGCCCGCTTGCCGTCGCGGCACAGGCGCTTGATCTTGGAAGTCACAGGCGGCACCGCGAAAGAGGCGCCGGTATCGGAAAAGAAGCCGTTCTTCTCCGCCGACACATCGATATTGACGAGATCGCCCGGGCGGATCGCCCGGTCGCCCGGAATGCCGTGAGCGACCTCCTCGTTGACGGAAATGCAGGTGGCGCCGGGAAACTGGTAGGTCACCTCCGGCGCGGAACGGGCGCCGTTATCATCGAGCACCTTGCGGCCGATGTTATCGAGTTCCAGCGTGGTGATGCCGGGCTCGAGCGCCTTCGCCATCACTTCAACCGCGGTCGCGCAAATACGGCCGATGTCTTTCAGCGCCGCGAGCTCGTCTTCCGTTTCGATAATCATCCGTCTCTCAGTTCAGCCGTTTCAGGCCGGCTTGTCCGTCGCCAGCATGTCCTTCACCATCGGCGCGACCTTCGTGCCGAAGAGTTCGATGGCATGCAACAATTCGGCATGGGGCACAAGCCCCACGGCGAACTGGATCATGAACCGATCGAGCCCGAAGATACGCTGGTGAGTGACGATCTTCCTTGCAAGATCTTCCGGGCTTCCGACAAAGATCGCACCTTCCGGGCCGATCGAGGCATCATATTGCGCCCGGCTCTGCGGGCCCCAGCCACGCTCGCGGCCGATGCGGTCCATCACCGCCTTCTGCGGCTCGAAGAAGATATCGGCTGCCTGCTGGGTGGTATCGGCGAGAAAGCCGTGGACGGAGATCGCACGCTTCAGTGTCGCAGGATCGTGGCCCGCCTGTTCGCCGGCCTGGCGGTGGATATCGAAAAGCGGCGCAAACCGGCGCGGCTGGCCGCCGAGGATGGCGATGATCAGCGGCAGGCCGAGGAAGCCGGCGCGCGCCATTGACTGCGGCGTGCCGCCGGCGGCGATCCACACCGGCAGCGGGTTCTGCACCGGACGCGGATAGACGCCGAGATTGTTGATCGGCGGCCGGGTCTTGCCGGACCACGTGACCTTCTCGTTTTCGCGGATCTTCAGAAGAAGATCGATCTTCTCCTCGAACAGCGCGTCATAGGCCTCCAGCGGATAGCCGAACAGCGGGAAGCTTTCGATAAAGGAGCCCCGCCCCGCCATGATTTCCGCCCGACCGCCCGAAACCAGATCGACGGAGGAAAACTGCTGGAACACGCGTACCGGATCGTCGGAGGAAAGGATCGACACCGCGCTGGTGAGGCGGATGTTCTTCGTCTGCGCCGCAGCGGCGGCAAGCACGGTGGCGGGCGATGAGATGAGATAGTCGACGCGGTGATGCTCGCCGAGGCCGAAGACGTCGAGCCCGACCTCATCGGCAAGCCTGATCTCCGCCATCAGCTCCTTCATCCGCCGCTCGGCCTCGCGACCCCGGTCGATACCGTCAGACGGGTCGACGTCGGCAAATGTGAAAACACCCAGTTCCATGATCCATCCCTTTCAGTGCCGGAGGGCACAAATGCGGTTTATCAGGATATGGAGCAATCGGAGCGGAATGTCATTGCCCGACCGGGGTTGACGCATTGTTCAGCTATCGTGATCTGCGCTTGCCGGCAACGTCCCACCCTCCGACAAAGACCTGCGATGCCACCGCGTTGAAATACGCGCATGACACCTGCAAGATGGGCAAGGGGAAAGCAGCGGAGAGCGAGGGGCGATGGAATATGATGAATGCGCGGCATCCGTCGGATGCGCCAGCGTGATGGCGCCTGTGTTCGGATTGTTCTTGACGCTGTTCTATATCGCGATGGTCGCTATCCTGGACATCGGGCAGGCCAATCTCGGCTCTTCGCTCAGGGTGTTTCTGAAAGCCGTTATTCCGTGGGCCAAAGCCTCCGAGGAAGATACCACGAAAGGCGGTCACCTGCGCTATTCCTTCCGTGTTCTGCTGCGCGCGGCTGCCCTTTTCGCACTCATCACCTCATTTGCCCTCTTCGCCGCGATGGTGACGGAAACGGAGGGAATTGCCTTCGTCGCGATGGCCTTTGCGAGCTTCGTGGCGATCGGCATGCTCGGCAAGCGGGGACGCTCATTCACCATCCGCCTGCCTTCGAGCGACAGGGAATGGGAGTTCTACCCGGTCGTTTCGCTGGTCTGGCATATGCGCAGCGCTGCCTATGTAACGGCATTCTATCTCTTCATGCGCTTCGCGTCTGAAGTGGACCTCTAGATCCGGGTGCATTGCGTCGCCTCGAGAGCCAAAGAAAAAACGACCGGCCGGTCAAAATTTTTCGGGACCCGCTGCATTCAGGGACCTCCGGGCGATTGCATGGCTTACGGATTGCGCTTAACCTTTGTCATAAATCGACAGAACGGAATGAGTTTCAGGACATGGCGCGCACCGTCGTTATCACTGGTTCAACGAGCGGCATCGGGCTCGGCATCGCCGCAGGCTTCGCGAAGGCCGGCGAAAACATCATGCTGAACGGCTTCGGCAGCGAGGCCGAAATCGCGGAGGCCGTCGCAGCGCTTGAAAAGCTCGGCGCGGCGTCCGTCGCCTATCATCCGGCCGACATGACCAAACCCGACGAGATCGCCGACCTGATCGCCACGGCCGGCAAGACCTTCGGCGGCGTCGATATTCTGGTCAACAATGCCGGCATACAATATGTCAGCGCAATCGAGGATTTTCCGGCCGACAAATGGGACCGGATCATCGCGATCAATCTCACCAGTTCCTACCATACCATCCACCACGCCGTGCCGCTGATGAAGAAAGCGGGTTCCGGCCGCATCATCAACGTCGTTTCGGCCCACGGCCTCGTCGCCTCGCCGTTCAAATCGGCCTATGTCGCGGCCAAGCACGGCATGATGGGGCTGACCAAGACGGTGGCGCTGGAACTGGCGCAGCAGAGCATCACCGTCAACGCTATCTGTCCCGGCTATGTGCTGACCCCGCTGGTGGAGCGGCAGATCCCCGATACGGCCAAGGCCCGCGGCCTGACCGAGGAGCAGGTGAAGACCGACGTGCTGCTCGCCGCCCAGCCGACCAAGCAGTTCGTCACGGTGGAGCAGATTGCCGCGGCCGCGCTTTATCTCGCGAGCGATGCGGCCTCCCAGATCACCGGTACGCATATTTCGATTGATGGCGGCTGGACCGCGCAGTAAAGCCGGCCACCCTGCTGAAGGACATTTGATGACGATACGTTTCATACTGAACGACCGCGATGTCGCAATCGACCGGCTTTCGCCAAGCTCGACGCTTCTGGACTATCTGCGCATCGAGCGCCGGTTGACGGGATCGAAGGAAGGCTGCGCGGAGGGAGACTGCGGCGCCTGCACGGTGCTGGTCGGCCGGCTGGTGCGCGGCAAGCTCGTCTATGAAACGGTCAATGCCTGCATCCGCTTCACCGCCTCGCTCAACGCCACACACGTGGTGACGATCGAACATCTGGCCGCAAAGGACGGTACGCTGCACCCGGTCCAGCAGGCGATGGTCGATCTCAACGGCTCGCAATGCGGCTTTTGCACGCCGGGCATCGTGATGTCGCTCTATGCGCTGTGGATGGAAAACGAGAAGCCCTCGCGCCGCGCCATCGAAAAGGCGCTGCAGGGCAATCTCTGTCGCTGCACCGGTTACGAGCCGATCATCAAGGCCGCGGAAGCGGCGAGCGCTCACCGGCCGGACCCCGCCTTCGACGCGATCGCCCGCGAGCGCGACAGCGTCATGACCAGGCTTGCGGCGCTGAAAACGGGCGAGACCATCGTCGTCGGCGACGAGACCTCGCGCGCGATCATTCCGGGCTCGGTCGCAGCCCTTGCCGAAACGCTTTCCGAATATCGCGATGCCACCATCATCGCCGGCTCGACCGATGTCGGGCTATGGGTAACCAAGCAGATGCGCAAGCTGAACCCGATGGTGTTCATCAATCATCTGGAAGAGCTGCAGACCATTACCGAGACCGACGACACCTTCATCATCGGTGCGGGCGTCACCTATTCCGAGGCGCCGCCGGCGCTCGCCGGCAAGATCCCGGCCCTTGCCAGCCTCCTCGACAGGCTCGGCGGCGAACAGGTGCGCAACATGGGCACGATCGGCGGCAATGTCGCCAATGGTTCCCCGATCGGCGATACGCCACCGGCGCTGATCGCGCTTGGTGCAACGCTGACGCTGCAATCGGCGGAAGGCCATCGCTCGATCTCGCTTCAGGATTACTTCCTTGATTACGGCAAGCAGGACCGGCGGCCGGGCGAATTCGTGCTCTCCATCACCGTGCCGAAGCTCTCCGAAGGCAGCCGCTACGAGGTCTACAAGATTTCCAAGCGTCGCGAGGAGGATATTTCCGCCGTCTGTGGCGCCTTCTTCCTGAAGCTTGCCGATGACGGCACGGCCGGGACCATCCGCATTGCCTTTGGCGGCATGGCCGGTATTCCGAAGCGGGCCTCCCGTGTCGAAGCCGCACTTGCCGGAAAGCCATGGACGATGGAGACGATCGAGGCCGCCCGCGCCGCCTTCGAAAGCGATTTCACGCCGATGACCGACATGCGCGCGACGGCAGAATACCGGATGCTTTCGGCGAAGAACCTCTTGACGCGCTTCTTTCTCGAAACCGGCGGCGAGCGGCACCAGCTTTCCCGTTTCGAAACCGAGGAGGCGTGAGCATGGACAAGCAGAACGATACCCTGCTGAAGGCCGAAATATCCGGCGGCATGCATAAGCCTCGCGTTCACGATTCCGCCCACAAGCATGTGGCCGGCACCGCCGAATATATCGATGACATTCCCGAACCCGCCGGCCTGCTGCATGTCGGCCTCGGCCTTTCTGCGCGCCCGCATGCAAAGATCGTGGCAATGGACCTGGAAGCCGTTCGCGCCGCCCCCGGCGTGGTGGCGGTGCTGACCGCGGAGGACGTGCCCGGCGTCAACGACATCTCGTCCGGGGGCCATCACGACGAGCCGCTCTTTGCCCATGACGTGGTCGAATATCACGGCCAGATCATCTTCGCTGTCATCGCCGAAACCCGGCAGCAGGCCCGGTCTGCGGCGCACCTCGCCGAAATCACCTATGAAGACCTGCCGTTCTGGACCAGCGTGCGCGAGGCAATCGCCAATAACGCGCCGAACGTCATCACCCCGATGACGCTCCAACGCGGCGACGCGACAGCCGCACTGACTGCTGCGCCGAAGCGCATTCAGGGCGAAATGGAAATCGGCGGCCAGGAGCACTTCTATCTCGAGGGCCAGATCTCGCTCGCCATTCCCGGCGAAGACGATGAGGTCGCGGTCTGGGCCTCGACCCAGCATCCGAGCGAGATCCAGCACATCGTCGGCCATGTGCTGGCCATCCCCTCGAACGCCGTCACCGTCTACCAGCGCCGCATGGGCGGCGGCTTCGGCGGCAAGGAAACGCAGGGCAATGGCTTTGCCGCGATCGCCGCGCTTGCCGCCAAGAAGCTGAACCGCGCCATCAAGGTCCGTCCCGACCGGGACGAGGACATGATGATCACCGGCAAGCGCCACGATTTCGTGGCCTTCTACGATGTCGGTTTCAGCGATGAGGGCGTCATCGATGCCGTCGACATGACGCTTGCCGCCCGCTGCGGCTTTTCATCCGACCTTTCGGGCCCGGTGACCGACCGGACGCTGTTTCACGCCGACAGCTCCTACTACTATCCGAATGTCCACCTCGTCTCGCGTCCGCTGAAGACCCATACCTGCTCGAACACCGCCTATCGCGGTTTCGGCGGGCCGCAGGGCATGCTTGCCGGCGAACGGATGATCGAGGAAATCGCCTACGCGCTCGGCAAGGACCCGCTCGATATCCGCAAGGCCAATTTCTACGGCGACAATGCTTCCGGCCGCGATGTAACGCCCTACCATCAGACGGTGGAGGACAACATCATCCTGCCGCTGGTCGAGGAACTCGAGACAAGCGCCGACTATCGCGCCCGCCGGCAGGCGATCATCGATTTCAACAAGAAGAGCCCGGTCATCAAAAAGGGCATCGCGCTGACGCCGGTGAAGTTCGGCATCTCGTTCACCATGACCGCCTTCAACCAGGCGGGCGCCCTCGTCCACGTCTATCAGGACGGCTCGGTGCAGCTCAATCATGGCGGCACGGAGATGGGCCAGGGGCTCTACATCAAGGTCGCGCAGGTCGTCGCCGACGTCTTCAAGATCGACCTCGAAAAGATAAAGATCACCGCGACGACGACCGGCAAGGTGCCGAACACCTCGGCCACGGCCGCCTCCTCCGGCTCCGACCTCAACGGCATGGCGGCCTATAACGGCGCGATGCAGATCCGCGACCGGCTGGCAGCCTTTGCCGCCGAGCACTGGCAGGTTTCACCCGAAGACATCGCGTTCCTGCCGAACCGCGTGCGCATCGGCACCGAGGAAATCCCCTTCCCGGATCTCGTCAAGAAGGCCTATTTCGCCCGCGTCCAGCTTTCGGCGGCCGGTTTCTACAAGACCCCGAAGATCCACTGGGACCGCGCCGCCGGCAAGGGCCGGCCGTTCTACTATTTCGCCTATGGCGCGGCCTGCACAGAAGTGTCGATCGACACGCTGACCGGCGAATACATGTTCGACCGCACCGACATCCTCCACGATGCCGGCCGCTCGCTGAACCCGACGATCGACATCGGCCAGATCGAGGGCGGCTTCGTGCAGGGCATGGGCTGGCTGACGACCGAAGAACTCTGGTGGGACGACAAGGGGCGGCTCAGAACCCATGCGCCCTCCACCTACAAGATCCCGCTCGCCTCCGACCGGCCGAAGATCTTCAACGTCAAGCTTGCGGATTTCGGCGAAAACCGCGAGCCGACGATCGGCCGCTCCAAGGCCGTCGGCGAACCGCCCTTCATGCTGGCGATCTCCGCACTGGAGGCGATCTCCATGGCTGTCGCAAGCGTTGCAGACTACCGCATCTGCCCGAAACTCGATGCACCGGCCACACCGGAGCGCGTACTGATGGCGGTGGAGCGGATGAAGAAGGCCTGAGCCATGCAGGAAGCCGCCATTTTTCGGCAGTTCCTGGCCGAAAACCCGGATGCCGTGATCGTCACGGTGGCCAGCGTCAAAGGCTCGACCCCACGCGAGGCAGGCGCCGTGATGGTCGTGTCGGCCACTTCGGCCTGCGGCACGATCGGCGGCGGGCAGCTTGAATATATGGCCATCGATCACGCACGGGCTATGCTTGCCGGACGGCCGATGGAGCGGCAGCTCGATATCGCGCTCGGCCCGGAAATCGGCCAGTGCTGCGGTGGCCGCACCCTGATTTCCTTCGCCTCCGCAGATGAACAGACGACGGAAGCGTTGCTTGCGGCAATGGATGCGAAAGAAGCCCGCCAGCCCGCCGTCTTCATCTTCGGTGGTGGCCATGTCGGCGATGCTCTGGCCACCGCCCTCATGCCGCTTCCCTTCCATGTGACCATGGTCGAGACGCGGGCCGAAATGTTGGAAAACCTGCCCGACGGCATCGCCCGGCGACTTTCGCCGATGCCCGAGGCAGAAGTGGCGAATATTCCTGCCGGTGGCGCGGCCGTCATCCTCACCCACGACCATGCGCTGGATTTCCTGATCGCCAACGAGGCGCTGAGGCGGGACGACCTTGCCTATTGCGGCATGATCGGATCGAAAACCAAGCGGGCGACCTATCTCAGCCATGCCCGCAGCGAAAGCCTGAGCGAACACGAACTTGCCCGCCTCACCATGCCCGTCGGTGGCCGCACCATTGCCGACAAAAGACCGGCCGTGATTGCCGCACTGGTTGCATCTGAACTAATTTACGCCATCGCTGCCGTAAAAGCGGGCAGCCTGCCTGCCTGAAAGGCAACCACACCACAAAGCCCTATCTCTTTGCGTTTCTTTGCAAAACAGAGCTTTTTTTTCGCGCCGGAATTGCGCATCATTCTTCACGTAAAGGTTATTGGGGGCACAATTCATGTTTGAACTCGCCATCGTTTGGGAATGGGCGCAATTTGCCGTGCGCTGGCTCCACGTGGTCACCGCGATCGCCTGGATCGGATCTTCCTTCTATTTCGTCGCGCTCGATCTCGGGCTGGTGAAGCGGCCGGGACTGCCCGAGGGGGTTTCGGGCGAGGAATGGCAGGTCCATGGTGGCGGCTTCTATCACCTGCAGAAATACATGGTGGCCCCCGCCAACATGCCGGAGCACCTCGTCTGGTTCAAATGGGAATCCTACATGACCTGGGTTTCCGGCTTCCTGATGCTGGTCCTGGTCTATTACGGTGGCGCCGACCTGTTCCTGGTCAATCGCAGCGTGCTTGATGTCTCGGCCCCGATCGCCATCCTGATATCGCTGGCATCATTGTCGATCGGCTGGTTGTTCTATCACTACCTCTGCAAATCGCCGCTCGGAAAGCACACCGTGCTGCTGATGCTGCTGCTCTACGTGCTGCTGATCTTCATGGCCTGGGGTTATACCCACCTCTTCACCGGCCGCGCCGCCTTCCTGCACATGGGCGCCTTCACCGCGACGATCATGACGGCGAACGTGTTCTTCGTCATCATCCCCAACCAGAAGATCGTGGTGGCGGATCTGAAGGCCGGACGAACGCCGGACCCGAGGCTCGGCAAGGAGGCCAAGCAGCGCTCGACCCACAACAACTACCTGACCCTGCCGGTCATCTTCTTCATGCTGTCGAACCACTATCCGCTGGCCTTCGCCACCACCTTCAACTGGGTGATAGCGGCGCTGGTGTTCCTGATGGGCGTCACGATCCGCCACTATTTCAACACCGTGCATGCCCGCAAGGGTGAGCCGAACTGGACCTGGCTGCTGACGGCAATCATCTTCATCGTGATCATGTGGCTTTCGACTTCGCCGCGGATGCTGACATCGGAAAATCCCGACACCGCCGTCGCCCCGGCCTTCGAAAAATTCGCCGGCGACCCCCATTTCGACGCGGCAAAGCAGATCGTTTCGACCCGCTGTTCCATGTGCCATGCCGCAGAGCCCGTCTATGAGGGCATTCACCGCCCGCCGCTCGATGTCCGCTTCGAGACCGATTCCGAAATCGCCTCGCGGGCCAACCAGATCTACTTGCAGGCCGGCCGCAGCCATGCCATGCCTCCCGGAAACGTCACCGGCATGACGCCGGACGAACGGGAAACGCTCGTCGCCTGGTATCGCTCGAGCGTCAGCGGAAAGAAGAACGAATGACGCATATCATCAGGGGGCGCCTCCTCTCGTTTCATCGTCGGCCGGAGAGCCTCTCCGATGCGGCGAGCTATCAATACGAGGAGGATGGCGGCCTGCTGATTGTCGATGGCAAGATCGCGGCCTCGGGTCCGTTCGAAACCGTGAAGGCCGAAGCGCCGGAAGGCATCGCCGTCACAGACCACCGACCGCACTTGATCCTGCCCGGCTTGATCGACACGCACCTGCATTTCCCGCAGATGCAGGTGGTCGGCTCCTACGCCGCGAACCTGCTCGAATGGCTGAACACCTACACCTTCGTCGAGGAACAACGCTTCGCCGATCCCGCCCATGGCGCCCGCATCGCCGTCTCCTTCTTCGACGAAATGATCCGTCAGGGCACGACCACGGCGACAGCCTATTGCTCGGTCCACAAGGCCTCCGCCGATGCCTATTTCGCCGAGGCGCAGCGCCGCAACATGCTGATGCTCGGCGGCAAGGTGATGATGGATTGCCATGCGCCGGAAGCGCTGACCGACACCCCGCAATCTTCCTATGACGACACCAAGGCGGTGATTGCCGAATGGCATGGCAAGGGCCGTAACCACGTGGTCATCTCGCCGCGCTTCGCGCTGACATCATCGCACGAGCAGATGGAGATGGCCGGCGCCCTGGCGAGCGAATTCCCCGACCTTCACATCCAGACGCATCTTTCCGAAAACCGCGCCGAGATCGAGCGGGCGCTCGAACTCTACCCCGAGGCAAAGGATTACACCGACATTTATGCCCGCTACGGGCTCGTCGGAAACAAGACGCTGTTCGGCCACGCCATTCACCTCTCCGAACGCGAGCGCGACCTCCTGTCGGAAACCGGCGCCGTCGCCGTCCACTGCCCGACCTCGAACCTCTTCCTCGGCTCCGGCCTCTTTGCGCTCAAGGACTACGAGCGGCGTGAGAAGCCCGTCCGCGTCGCGGTTGCCACCGACATCGGCGGCGGCACCAGCTATTCGATGCTGAAGACCATGGACGAGGCCTACAAGATCCAGCAGCTGTGCGGCGAGCGCCTCAATCCGCTCGACAGCTTCTTCTACATGACCCGCGGCAATGCCGAGGCGCTCGGTCTCGAAGACAGGATCGGCACGCTGGAGACGGGAACCGATGCCGATATCGTGGTGCTCGACGCCCGCGCAACGCCGGCCATGGCCCTGAAGATGGAGGCGGTCTCCACGCTGGCCGAGGAACTGTTTTTGCTGCAGACACTCGGCGACGATCGAGCGATTGCCGAAACCTATGTCGCGGGAAGCCCGGCCAAATCGGCAATATGAAAGCGGAGCGGCTTGGCAGATAATCACTCATATGTGATAAGATCATTTATATTTGATGCGGGAGGAATTCATGTTTTCAGAACCCTTGACCATTGCCGACCTGAAGCGCAGGGCCAAATGGCGCGTTCCTAAGATGTTCTACGATTATGCCGACTCGGGTGCCTGGACGGAGGGCACTTATCGCGCCAACGAGGCCGACTTCGCCAAGGTCAAGCTGCGCCAGCGCGTCCTCGTCGACATGACCGACAGGTCGCTCGCAACGACCATGATCGGCGAGAAGGTCGCGATGCCGGTAGCGCTGGCGCCGACCGGGCTCTGCGGCATGCAACATGCCGATGGCGAAATCCTCGCCGCCCAGGCAGCCGAAGAGTTTGGTGTCCCCTTCACGCTGTCGACCATGAGCGTCTGCTCCATCGAGGACGTCGCCGAGAACACGACGAAGCCGTTCTGGTTCCAGCTCTATGTGATGAAGGATCGCGACTTCGTCAAAAGCCTGATCGGCCGCGCCAAGGCGGCGGGCTGCAGCGCGCTGGTGCTAACGCTTGACCTGCAGATCCTCGGCCAGCGCCACAAGGATCTCGTCAACGGCCTCTCGACCCCGCCGAAATTCACCCCCAAGCATGTCTGGCAGGTCGGCACCCGCCCGTTCTGGGCGCTTGAGATGCTGCAAACCAAACGCCGCACCTTCCGCAACATCGTCGGCCATGCGCCGGCCTCCTCCGATCTCTCCTCGCTCGCCTCGTGGACGGCCGAGCAGTTTGACCCGAAGCTTTCATGGGCCGATGTCGAATGGATCCGTGAGCAATGGGGCGGCAAGCTGATCCTGAAGGGGGTTCTCGACGCCGAGGACGCAAGGATGGCGGCCAAGACCGGCGCCGATGCCATCATCGTCTCCAACCATGGCGGCCGACAGCTCGATGGCGCCCGCTCCTCGATCTCGGTGCTTCCGGAAATCGTCGAGGCGGTCGGCGGCGATATCGAAATCCACATGGATGGCGGCATCCGCTCCGGCCAGGACGTGCTGAAGGCGCGCGCACTCGGCGCCCAGGGCGTCTTCATCGGCCGCCCCTACCTCTACGGCCTCGGCGCCATGGGCAAGAAAGGCGTCACCCGCACCCTCGACATCATCCGCAAGGAACTCGACATCACCATGGCGCTGTGCGGCAAGCGCAACATCGAGGACATCGACCGGGACATCATTGCGAAGGTGGATTTCTAAACCCACCCCGTACTCACCGCCCGCGCCCAATCGTCATAGCCGCGTTCCGTTGCGAGCGCGGCCATGCGGCGCGGATCGTAGCGGAGTTGGCGGAAGGTCGGTTGCCAGCCGGCTTCGGTCTTTTCGATGAGGGCGTAGCTGGCGAAAGGTGCTCCGGTTTCGAGGCGATGGTCGAAGGGTTCGTCGTCGAGGAAGGCGGGGCAGCCGACGGAACCGGGATTGACGATCAGCCGGCCATCCGTGAGCATCACCGAACGGGCGACATGGGAATGGCCGCAGAGGATCAGGGATTGGTCGATGCCCGTCGCAATGGCTTCCATCCGGGCGCGCGAACGCAGCGAGAAGCGGCCGGTGTCGAGAAGCTCTTCCATCCACATGACGTTGTCGTTTTCAGGCGTGGCGTGGCACATGTAGATTTCGCCCTCCAACACCAGGGTCATCGGCAGCGACCGGATCCAGTCCAGATGCGGTTCGGATATTTCAGCGAAGGCCGGGCGCTCCCAGCTTCCCATCTTTTCCGCCGGGCGATCGATCAGGGCGCGATCATGATTGCCGCGCACGGTTGGAAGATCGAGCGCCATCAGCCGGTCGGCCGTCGCGCGGGCGGCGAGCGGGCCGGAGAGACAGTCGCCGAGATTGACGATCAGGTCAGGCTTCTCGCCTGCGATATCGGCGAGCACCGCCTCGAGCGCATCGATATTCCCGTGAATATCGGCGATCGCGGCGACCCTCATCAGTCAGCTGCCGCGATAGGTGGAATAGGCGTGGGCCGAAAGCAGCAGCGGCACGTGGTAATGCGCGGTCACGTCGGCTATGGCGAAGCGCAGGGGGATGTCTTCGAGGAAGGCCGGCTCGCTGACGGTGGCGCCGATGCGCCGCAGATAGTCGCCGGCATGGAAGACGAGTTCATACTGGCCGGCTTCCAGATCGTCCGAAGTGACGATCGCGCCGCCATCGACCCGGCCGTCATCATTGGTGAAGACCGTCTTGATGAAGATCCGGTCGCGGCCCTTCAGCCGGTAGAGATCGATCTTGAGGTCGCTCGCGGGCTGGCCGAGTGCGGTATCGAGTACATGGGTCGTCAGGCCGGTCATGGTGTCGCCTCCTCAATCACAAAAAGGGCCGGATAGCTGTATTCTTCCAGATTGTTGCCCGGTCCGTCCCGGTCGACAACCAGAAAATCGGTTTCCTCACCAAGTGCCATCAAAGGATGGTGCCAGACGTTCGGCCGATAGTTGACGCCCTGACCGCCCTCGGCCCGGAAAACCCGTGGCGTTGCCGGCGTGCCGCCATGGTCCTCGGCGACCACGACCAGAAACGGGTGATGGCCGAGGGGTGAAAAACTCTGGCTGCCGAGCGGATGCCGCTCCATCATGTCGACCTGATAGGGAAAACGGCGCGGCTTGCCGCGAAACAGGCTGATGATCACCTTCGCGTCCGGCCCCAGAGCCTCGGCCTCGGCGAGCGCGTGAAACCGCGTCGTCGACCCGCCATTGATCATGCGCACGGTCGAAGGATCGGGCGCGATCACCGTGCCGAAAGGCCGGAAGGCCTCCGGCGTCAGCGGTTCGACGGCGAGCCTGATGCTCATCCCTTCACTCCATAAAGCCTGAGGCGGCTCACCCCGCCATCCGGGTAGATCGCCAGCCGCACATGCGTCACCGGGCCGATATTGTGAACCGCTCCGCTGCCGAATTCATGGATATGATCGGCCTGGAGCTTGGTCTGATCGAGGATCGGCTCCCAGTTTTCCGAAGCCCCCAGTTCCTCGACGCTGAAGATGTCCTTCTGGTCCGGCAGGTTGGCGCCACGCAGCATGCAGGTGTCGGGATAATTGCCCTTGAAATGGGCGGTATCGACGACGATGCGGCGGATGATGCCGGGATGGCCGAGCTTGAAGATCACCCAGTCATGACCGGGCCCGCGCCGGCGCGCCGTTTCCCAGCCATCGCCCATGTTGACGCCGCGACCGGGTGCGAGCATGCGGTCCGGGTGGCCGTAATGGGCATCCGACCAGTGCAACGCATGGGTCCCGCCGAAGATATAGGCGAGATCGATCTCCTCGCCCTCGCCGACCTTGTCCCAGTTGAAATAGGCAGAGCCATAGACCCGCAACCGGGCGATGCCGCCATCGGGATAGATGTGCAGGCGCAAATGGGTGAACACCTGCTGGCGCGCATCCTGGTCGAGTTCGAAATAGTGGTGGCTGTTGGGGCCGAGGT
The DNA here is from genome assembly GCF_000960975.1 of Martelella endophytica. Taxonomy (NCBI): domain Bacteria; kingdom Pseudomonadati; phylum Pseudomonadota; class Alphaproteobacteria; order Hyphomicrobiales; family Aurantimonadaceae; genus Martelella; species Martelella endophytica. The sequence goes on from NZ_CP010803.1 coordinate 465,421, forward strand.
CGGAGACGGGCAGGATCGGCTGCCAGTCGGCGTTCTCGTCCGCCTCGCCCTTCTCCATGAAGCAGCCCTCGATCGAACACTGCGGCGGATAATTGCCGGTGAAATGCGAGGTATCGACATCGAAGCCGCGAATGCGGCCGGGCATGGCAAGGCGAATGATCGCCCAGTCGTGGCCGGGCGTGCGCTTGCGGCGGCTTTCCCAGCCATCCATCCACTTGCCGTGTTCGTCATATTCGCCGGGCAGGAAGACGGCCGCATCATCCTTCAGCATGCGCGAAAGCGGCGCGAAGAACTGATCGGTGGCAGACAGCGCGCGGGCACCGAGACGGGCGGAGGCGAGATTGATCGCACCAACCGCAAAATCGGGCAGGGCAACGCTCGTTTCTTGTTCTGGCATGTATTACTCCGAAAGAAGGGCCTTGAGCCGGAAGCCCGCGATCTTCTCCACCTCTGCAGAAGCTGTCGAAAGCTCCTCGGCTGCCGCATTTTCAACGCGGCGCCTGAAGGCGGCAAGAATATCGTCCTTATTGAGCCCGGCGACCGCAATAATGAAGGGAAAACCGAACCTGTCTATATAGGCGGAATTGAGCCGCGTAAACTCTGCGTGCTCGTCCGGCGTCAGCCGGTCGAGACCGGCCCCCGCCTGCTCGCGCTTGCTGTCCTCGGTGAGGCCGCCGGCAATCGCAAGCTTTCCGGCAAGATCGGGGTGGGCGCGCAGAACGCCGAGCCGCTCCTCTTCGCTTGCCGCCCGGAAGACGGTGCTGAGCGCCTGATGGACGCCAGAGGCGGTCAAAGGTTCATCAATCTTGCCCTGGTCCCAGGCCCTTTCCGCAATGAAAGGCGAATGCTCATAGACCCCGCCGAAACGGCTGACGAATTCATCCCTGCTGATCATTCCGTGGTCTCCGACGGCAGATGATGCTCATACCAGTGACGGGCGATCTCGATCCGCTTCGGGATCCAGACCCTGTCGTGGTTCTGCACATATTCGAGGAAGCGCTTGAGCGCCGCAACCCGACCCGGCTTGCCGACGAGACGGCAGTGGAGGCCGACCGACATCATCTTCGGGCTGCCATCGAGCCCTTCCTGGTAAAGCGTATCGAAGGCGTCCTTCAGATAGTTGAAGAACTGGTCGCCGGCATTGAAGCCCTGCGGCGTGGCAAAGCGCATATCGTTATTGTCGAGCGTATAGGGAATGCGCAGGAAGGGCTTGCCCTCCGGCGTGCGCACCCAATAGGGAAGGTCATCGCAATAGCTGTCGGATGAATAGAGAAAACCACCCTCTTCCATCACCAGAGCCAGCGTATTGTCCGAAGGCTTGCCCTGGTAAAGGCCATAGGGCCGCTCGCCGGTCACTTCGGTGTGCAGGCGCACGGCCTCGCGGATATGGGCGCGCTCGGTCTCGATGTCGAAATCCTTGTATTCCAGCCATCTGAGGCCGTGGCTGGCGATTTCCCAGCCGGCTTCCTTCATCGCCGCGACGGCTTCCGGATTGCGCGCCATGGCGAGCGTCACGCCATAAACGGTGACCGGGATATCCATACCGGTGAACAGCCGCCACAGCCGCCAGAAGCCCGCGCGAGAACCGTACTCGTAAAGCGATTCCATGTTGAGATTGCGCTGGCCGGGCCAGGCATCGGCACCAACAATTTCCGACAGCAGGCATTCCGATTGCGGGTCTCCGTCGAGAATGCAGGATTCGCCACCTTCCTCGTAGTTGACAACAAACTGCACCGCGATGCGGGCATCGCCCGGCCATTTCGGATCTGGGGCATTGCGCCCGTAGCCCACGAGATCGCGCGGATAATCACTTTTCTCGGCGTACATCATTCCCTCAATTCTGTTTTCAGCGACGTTAGCCGACAGGCGGGGTCGCCGGAAGAGGTAAGGCGAAGAACGCCGCTCGAATCAAGGGGAAAAGCGCGATGATGGAGCCTAGGCAGAGCGCCGTGCCGGAAGGGCACCCATCGGATGCAGGGAGTGGACGAGGAAGGGGGCGCCGGGCTCCTCTTCGATGAAGAGAGCGATGTTGTCGACCTCGACCGGTTCGGCAAGGATCGGCCCGAAGAACTCATCGAGCGCCCGTTCGAACCGCTCCGTGTCCGAGGAGGAAAGCGGCCCGCTGAGCGGCATATGGAACGAAAAGGCCGCCATCACGTCGGGCTCGCCCCAGCGATGCAGGTTGGCGAACTGGATCGGGGTGAGGTCGCCGCTATCGCGCCGCTCGAGTTCATCTTCGCCGAGGCGCGCGCGAAAATGGTCGAACTCATCGACGACGGCAGCCGCAAGCGCATCCATGGCGGGGACGGGCAGCACGGGCGCGAAGGCCAGCGCCTCTCTCCGTCGCACCACCTTCATGCGCGGCAGGGTGAAGGGGTGCACCAGGGTGGCAAAGCGCATCATCTCGTTGAGCAGCATCGCCTCGCTCATACCATCGGCCAGATGGAACGGCCCCTTCAGCGGCGCCTGAAACCCGTAACGGCGTGGCACCGCGGTGTGATAGGCGATTTCGGCGAGATACAGGCCGCCAATCATCGGCGGATCAATGGAAGCACCGGAGAAGGCATTGCGGCCGATCCAGTTCGCGCCGACGATGGCAAGCGCATCACCGGGGGCGGGCGTAAAGGAAATGGCGTAGCGCTTCTGGTCCGGGGACATCACGAGGATCACTGCAAACGGGATTGAATTGGCCCCGCGATACGCGATTCAAGTGACACTGATACGACAGACTTACCGGTTATACTGATTATTTCGGACTTTTATTGGCGCGCTGCAAATAAAACCGCAGGTCATATATATCCGGAAGCCCCTCGCCTGCAGGGGTGACACCGCTGGCAAGGCCGATGGCATGGCCGGCAAGCCGTCGGGCGATGCCGAAGCTCGTCTTGAACCCGCCGCCAAGCGCGATGATGTCGGGAAAGGCCTCGATCGCGCCGACCATCGGCTCGCGGTGGACACCGCGGGGACGCAGGCCCGCCCAGCGCTCGACCACCGTCGCATCGGCGAGCGCCGGCACGGCGCGGCGCGCCGCCGCGATCAGCGCATCGAGCTTACCGTCGGTCTCGTGCGGTTTCTCGAACGTGTCCTCGCTGGTCGAACCGATGGCAACGCGGCCGCCCGGATGGGCGATGACATAGAGACCGTTGTCGAAAAAGATCGGCAGGCCGGGGTCGCATTCTGCCGCCAGCAGCGCCGCCTGCCCCTTGACCGGCCGGCCGAGCGGCAGCCCGGTTGGCGCCCAGAGCGGCTGCAGCAGTGGAAAGGCGCCGACACCGGCCGAGACGATGGCCTTGGCAAAGCCGATCGACGATCCATCGGCGAGCCGGAGCGTGTTTTCCGCCGCTTCGATGCCGGCGACGGTAGCATCGATCCGGCGCACGTGACGGGCATTGGCGAGAAACGTCTGAAGCGCCGCCATGACGGCGCGCGGGAACACATGGGCGGCGAAGGTCTCGTGGACATAGGCGAGCGCTGCGCCGTCGCTGACGGGCCAATCCGGAACCGGCGGCGTCTCGACCACCGCCCAGCGGGCACCCGCCGCGCGCCAGTTGACGTCGGCGGCATCCGCCCGCAGGCGTGCGGTCGCCACCTGCTGGTCGGTGTAAAGCGGCATCACCCGGCCGGAACGGCGATATCCGGTCGAAAGGCCGGTCTCCTCCTCCAGCAGCCGAAGTTCGCCCTCAAGCCCGGTCAACGCCTTGAACTGGAACGCTTTCTTGCCGTCCCACTGGTCGGGCATATAGGCCATCAGCGCGCCGAGTAGACCCTGACTGGTCGTCGGGCCGCCATTGTCGATCAGAAGCGTGTCGACCCCGGCCTTTTCGGCCAGATAGGCCGCCCACAGCCCCATGATGCCGCCGCCAACGATGGCAAGGTCGACATTGAGCATTTGACGAGAGGGGGCGGGCGCGTCATTCATGCCCGGCGATGGACCACAATCGGCGGACGGATGCAAGAAAAACAGGCGCTCAGTTGGCGGGATGACGACCGGCCCTATTCCGAGACCTTCGGCGACCACTTCTTCTCGGAAACAGACGGCCGTGCCGAATGCGGCCACGTCTTCGTCGGCGCCAACCGGCTTGCCGAGCGCTGGCAGGATGGCGGCACGTTCCGCATCGGCGAACTCGGCTTCGGCACCGGGCTGAATTTCTGCGAGACCTTCCGGCAATGGAAAGAGCTACGCACATCCGGTGGCAGGCTTGAATTCTTCTCATTCGAACTGTTCCCGATGACCGCTGCCGAGATCGCCCGCGCGCTCAGGCACTGGCCGGAGATTGCGCGCGAAAGCGATCTCCTTGCCGCGCACTGGCCGGACGCGCCCTCCGGCACGATCAGCCTCGAACTCGATGAGCAGACGCAGCTCACCGTCATCTGCGGCGATGCTCTCGCCAGCCTCGCCGCCCTGCCTCTCGCCTTCAATGCCTGGTATCTCGATGGTTTCGCACCATCGCGCAATCCCGAAATGTGGTCCGCGCCCCTGATGCAGGCGGTGTTCGATCACACCGTGCCCGGCGGCACATTCGGAACCTATGCCGCCGCCGGCTTTGTCCGCCGCAACCTGCAGACGGCGGGTTTTGTCGTCGAAAGGCGACCCGGTTTTGCCGGAAAGCGGGAAATGCTGGCCGGCCAGCGCCCCTGTAACAAACTTGTCGCTTGACTTTTGGCAGTCCTGCCGCCATTTAGCGGTCAGGCTTTCCACCTGTTCGCATGCCGCGTGAGCATGCCTGTCGCGAAAAACCTCTGATGGTTGCGGCAAGTCCAGGTCAAGCGCATCAAAAAAGTCCGGATGTCGCATCCGGCGCGCGGAAGGCATTTTCCACCCACGAGTTCCCACTTCACGCGGGGTTCTTGAAACCGAAGTCACCGGCGTCTGCCATGAGCGGCAAACGCCTGGGTGATGCTTTCGGCATGCCTTGAAAGGCGCATTGAATTTGACAGATTTTTCGACCCTCGGTCTCTCCGGCCCGCTCGTCGCCCGTATCGCAAACGAAGGCTATGAAAAGCCGACCCCGATCCAGGAAAAGGCGATCCCGCTGGTGCTGGAAGGCCGCGACCTGATGGGCCTGGCCCAGACGGGCACCGGCAAGACGGCCGCCTTCGGCCTGCCGATCATCGACATGCTGCTTGCCAATTCCGGCAAGCCGACGCCGAAGAGCGTCAAGACGCTGATTCTCGCCCCCACCCGCGAACTGGTGAACCAGATTGCGGAAAACCTTCGCATCTTCGCACGCAAGACGCCGCTGCGCGTCTCGATCGTCGTTGGCGGCGCCTCCATCAACCGTCAGCAGCAGCAGCTTGCCGGCGGCACCGACATTCTGGTCGCCACTCCCGGCCGCCTGCTCGACCTGCTCGACCGTCGCGCGCTCTACCTCGACAAGGTGCGTTACCTCGTCCTCGACGAGGCCGACCAGATGCTCGACCTCGGCTTCATCCACGACCTGAAGAAGATCGCTTCGCTCGTCCCGGATGATCGCCAGACCATGCTGTTTTCGGCAACCATGCCGAAATCGATCGCCGACCTGTCGCATCGCTTCCTCAGCAATCCGGAACGCGTCGAGGTGACGCCGCCCGGCAAGACGGCCGACAAGGTGGACCAGGCCGTACACTTCGTTGCCGGCAAGGGCGACAAGGTCGAGATCCTGCGTCGCGAGCTTTCCGATAATCCCGATGGCCGCGCTATCGTGTTCCTGCGCACCAAGCACGGCGCCGAGAAGCTGATGAAGCATCTCGAAAGCCGCGGCTTCGCCACCGCCTCGATCCATGGCAACAAGAGCCAGGGTCAACGCGAGCGGGCGCTGAAGGCGTTCAAGACCGGCGAGATCAACGTGCTTGTCGCCACCGACGTTGCCGCTCGCGGCATCGACGTCCCCGGCGTCACCCACGTCTACAACTACGACCTGCCGGAAGTCGCCGACGCCTATGTGCACCGCATCGGCCGTACCGCCCGCGCCGGCAAAGACGGCAAGGCGATCGCCTTCTGCACGCCGGAAGAAGCCGGCCTGCTGCGCGATATCCAGAAGCTCACCGGCATCGAGATCGCGATTGCGTCCGGCGAACCGCATGCGATGGCCGATCGGCCATCGCGCGGTCGTGGCCAGAACCGCGGCGGCCAGAACCGCGGTCGCGGCAATGGCAACGGCAACGGCGGCAAGCCCGCGCGCCGCGCCCGGCCGCAAGGCGGTGGCGACGGCCGCCATGGCGAGGCCCGCAACGACGGCGGCCGCCCGGCCGGCGCCAAGGGCCGTCCGCAGCGCCGCCAGCGCAACCGTCAGGGCGACCGCCGCCAGAGCGCGTGATCGCCTCGACGCACGTCAAGCGAACCGAACCCGCCGCATCGCCGGCGGGTTTTTCATTTTGGGAAGTATGCAGCTTCGCGAAAGCTGACCCCTGAGGCGCGTTCCCCTGCCCCTCCAAGCAACATCCCGCCGCTTTCTTCAGGTTGCATTCATCGCTGCACATTTATTCGGCGTTCGGCCACGGAACTGCCCGTTTTTCAGCGCGTTTTAAAACAAACAACCTGCAAAATTCGATGCAGCGCAACAAGGCATGGTCCTTGCATTACGTTTGATGTTGTATTGATATGCAATGATAAACACCGGGGGAAGAAGGCTTTGGCATTCGACGAGATGATGACCGCGGACGGCGCGCCGCGCGAGCCCTACAAAGACTATTACGACTGGTACAGCCAGCAGGATCCTTCACTTCTCATCGCCAAATCCCGTGATGCGGAAAACATCTTCAGAAAGACCGGCATCACCTTCGCCGTCTACGGCCACGCCGACAGTTCCGAAAAGCTGATCCCCTTCGACATCGTTCCGCGCGTGATTTCGGGCGGGGAGTGGCGCAAGCTTGCGGCCGGCATCGAACAGCGGGTTCTGGCGCTCAACGCATTCCTGAAGGATATCTACCACAAGCAGGAGATCGTGAAGGCCGGGCGTGTTCCGCGTCGGCTGATCGAGGAAAACGACGCCTTCCTGCCGCAGATGATGGGTTTCGAGCCGCCCGGCGGGGTCTACACCCACATCGTCGGCACCGACATCGTGCGCACCGGCGAAGACCAGTTTTACGTGCTGGAAGACAACGCTCGCACACCCTCCGGCGTCAGCTACATGCTGGAAAACCGGGAAACCATGATGCAGATGTTTCCCGAGCTGTTCTACAAGAACCGGGTACGCCGCGTCGAAGACTATCCGCAGCTTCTGCGCCAGAGCCTTGCTACACTGGCCCCGCCCGGATTTTCCGGCACCCGCCCGCGCGTGGCGGTGCTGACCCCCGGTATCTACAATTCCGCCTACTATGAGCACTCCTTCCTCGCCGACATGATGGGCGTCGAACTGGTCGAGGGCTCGGATCTGCGGGTCATCGATGGCAAGGTGAAGATGCGCACGACGCGCGGTTACGAGGCGATCGACGTGCTCTATCGCCGTGTCGACGACGACTTCCTCGACCCCCTCACCTTCCGTCCGGATTCGGCACTTGGCGTTCCCGGCATCATGGATGTCTACCGCGCCGGCGGCATCACCATCGCCAACGCGCCGGGCACCGGCATTTCCGACGACAAGGCGATCTATTCCTACATGCCTGAAATCGTCGAATTCTATACCGGCCAGAAACCGCTTCTGGAAAACGTGCCGACCTGGCGCTGTTCCGAGCCGGAGAGCCTCGCCTACGTGCTCGACAACATCGCCGATCTCGTGGTCAAGGAAGTCCACGGCTCCGGCGGTTACGGCATGCTGGTTGGCCCGACGGCAAGCAAGAAGGAACTTGAGGATTTTACCGCCAAGCTTCGCGCCCGGCCGGCGAACTACATCGCCCAGCCGACGCTGTCGCTCTCGACCGTACCGATCCTGGTCAAGAAGGGCATCGCGCCGCGTCATGTCGATCTTCGTCCCTATGTTCTCGTTTCCGATCGCGTCCGCATCATGCCCGGCGGACTGACGCGCGTGGCGCTGAAGGAAGGCTCGCTGGTGGTCAACTCCAGCCAGGGCGGCGGAACCAAGGATACATGGGTGCTGGAGGACTGATGATGCTCGGAAAAACCGCAAACGGCCTCTACTGGATGTTCCGCTACATCGAACGCGCGGAAAACATCGCCCGCCTGATCGATGCCGGCCAGCGCGTGTCGCTGACCCGCTCCAAGGGCGCCGACGACTGGGACGGCATCCTGCAGAGCGCCGGCGTTCACGAGGCCTTCTACGAAATCTACAGCAAGCTGACGGCTGACAGCGCCATCGACTTTTTGCTGCGCGACCGCCGCAATCCGTCAAGCGTGATGTCCTGCATCGAATCCGGCCGCAACAATGCCCGCCTGGTGCGCACGGCACTGACGCGCGAGACCTGGGAGGCGACGAACGAGTGCTGGATCGAGGCCCGCGCCATGCTGGCCGCGAAGCTGAAGCCAGCGGACCTCCCCAAGGCCATCGACTCGGTCAAGCGCTGCACGGCGCTCATCCGCGGCACTTTCCACGGTTCGATGCTCCGGAACGAGATCTACAATTTCGCCCATATCGGCACCTTCGTGGAACGCGCCGACAATACCAGCCGCATTCTCGACGTGAAATACTACGTGCTGCTGCCTTCGGTGCATCATGTCGGCACGTCGCTCGACAATCTGCAGTGGGAATCGATCCTGCGTTCGGTCTCTGCCCACCGCGCCTATGGCTGGGTGCACAACGGCGAATACAAACCGAGCCAGATCGCCGACTTCCTGATCCTCGACGTGCAGCTACCGCGCTCGCTCGCCTATTCCTACGAGAAGATCGTCCTCAATCTCGACTATCTCGCCGCTGATTATGGCGAACGGCTTGAGGCCCACGAGACGGCGCATGCGATCCGCAACACGCTCCGCAGCCAGAAGATCAAGACCATCATGGACAACGGCCTGCACCAGTTCCTCGAGGACTTCGTCAGCCGCAACAACCAGCTCAGCCAGCAGATCAGCGAGGGTTACCGCTTCTACGCGTGAGAAGCGGTCAGAGGGAAAAGCACGATGCTCCTGAACATCCACCATGTGACTGAATACAGCTATGACGAGCCGGTCTCGTTCTCGCTGCAACGCCTGAGACTGACGCCGCTCGACAGCAATGGCCAGACCGTGCGCGACTGGACGGTAACGATCGAGGGCGCCAAGAGCGAGGTCAGCTACACCGACCACTTCCACAACCTCGTCCGCCTCGTTTCGGTCGAAGGCGAACACAAGACCGTTCGACTGATTGCCGCCGGCACTGTGGAAACCCGCGACACTGACGGCATCTACGGCCCGGCAGCACCGGATATTCCGCTCTGGCTGTTCCTGCGCACGACGCCGCTGACCACGCCGGGCGAAGCAATCACCGCCCTGGTCGCAAAGCTCGAAGGCGACTCGGAGCTGGCGAAACTGCACCACCTGATGGAGGTGCTGCACAAGACGATGACGTTCAAGCCCGGCGCGACCTCGATTGCGACGACTGCCGACGATGCGCTGACGGCCGAATCCGGCGTGTGCCAGGACTATGCCCACATCGTCATCGCCTGCGCGCGCGCCATGAAGGTGCCGGCGCGCTATGTCTCCGGCTATCTCTACATGGAAGAGGCCGAGGCCCAGACGGCGAGCCACGCCTGGGCGGAGTGCTATCTCGAAGGCCTGGGCTGGGTCGGCTTCGACGCCGCCAACAAGGTCTGCCCGGATGAGCGCTATGTCCGCGTCGCTTCCGGCCTCGACTACAAGGACGCCGCCCCCGTCTCCGGCATGACCATCGGCGGCGGCAAGGAAAGCCTCGAGGTCAAGCTCAAGGTGGCCGGCCAGAGCCAGTCGCAGAGCCAGAGCTGAACATCGTGCTTATGCGCGGGAAGCGCTGTCAACAACCGGCAGTCCGAGGGCCGCGCGCCAACGGTCAATCGTCCGGGCGTTGAGAATACTGTCCTCAGGCGTCATCGCGGGAGAGATAGCGCACTTGCGACCTTCGAGCAGGGCACGCGTTGCGACCTCCACCTCGAACGCGAAAAGCTGACGCGGGTCGTACAGCCATTCCTCTCGCTTTCCGTTTGCTGTTTCGATGACGATGCAGGCATCGGACGGACCGGCATTGCGACCGGGCCTCCAGGGATTGGGCAGAACGATCTGACCTTCACTGCCGCTGATGACGAGCGTGTCGTCCATCGCCATGCGCAGAGCACAGCCAATGCTCGCGGTCAGGCCATTGCCGAAATCCATTTCAGCATAAGCGATTTCGTCGACCCCGGTGGGACCGATCTCTCCCGAAGCCGTCAGCGCAACCGGCTCTGCAAAGGCACGCCCCTGTGCCGCGCCAGCAATCAGCTGGACGGTGGAGACGGGATAGCAGCCGATGTCGAAAATGCCACCACCGCCGAGCGCGGGATCGAACAGCCGGGATTGCGGGTCCCGTTCGACCATGCCGCCATTGCGGGCTTCGATGTGCTGGATGGCGCCGATCGCACCTTCGCGGATCAATTCGACAAGCCTCGCCGTCTGCGGATGACAGCGGCATTTGTAGGCTTCCATGAAAAACACGTCGGCCCGCTTGGCCGCTTCGACAAGCTGCTCGACGTCGCGCGCGGCAAGAGCCGCCGGTTTTTCAACCATCAGTCCCTTACCGGCGCTGATGGCAAGAAGGCCATGCTCAAGATGGAATGCGTGTGGGGTCGCGACGTAGATCACGTCAAGGTCAGGATCAGCAACGAGCGCTTCGTATGTATCATAGAGACGCTCGACTCCATGCTTCCGGCCGAAGACCGAAAGCCGCTCCGGCGTGCGGCCACCCGCCGCCAGAAGCATTGCCGAGGGCGTCTGGCGGACACCCTCGGCAAAGTTGTTGGCAATGGTGCCCGGGCCAAGAATGCCCCAGGCAACCTGTCTTTCAGCCGCGGCGCTCACATGCTGCCCGGATAGTTCGGGCTTTCGCGGGTGATGGTCACGTCGTGGGCGTGGCTTTCGCGCAGACCCGCATTGGAGATCTGGACGAAGGTCGCCCTTTCCTGGAAATCGGTGATGTCCTTGCCACCGACATAGCCCATGGCGGCGCGCAGTCCACCGGCAAGCTGGTGAAGGACGGCACCGGCAGCGCCCTTGTAGGGGACCTGACCTTCGATGCCCTCGGGAACCAGCTTCAGCGTATCGCGCACTTCCGCCTGGAAATAGCGGTCGGCAGAACCGCGGGCCATGGCACCGACGGAGCCCATGCCGCGATAGGCCTTGAACGAGCGACCCTGATAGAGGAACACTTCGCCCGGGCTTTCATCGGTGCCGGCGAGCAGCGAACCGATCATGACAGCGGAGGCGCCGGCAGCGATTGCCTTGGCCATGTCGCCGGAGAACTTGATGCCGCCGTCGGCAATCACCGGAATGCCGGCATCACGGGCGGCATCCGCGGCCGCCATGACGGCCGCAAGCTGCGGCACGCCGACGCCTGCGACGATGCGGGTGGTGCAGATCGAACCGGGACCGATGCCGACCTTGACGGCGTCCGCGCCCGCATCGATCAGCGCCTTGGTGCCATCGGCGGTCGCGACATTGCCGGCCATGATGCGGACCGAGTTGGAAAGCTTCTTCACCCGGCCGACGACATCCAGAACCTTCTGCGAATGGCCATGGGCGGTGTCGATGACGATCATGTCGACGCCGGCGTCCATCAGCAGTTCGGCGCGGCGGAAACCGTCATCGCCGACAGAGATCGCGGCAGCAGCGCGAAGCCGGCCCTGCGCATCCTTGGAGGCGTTCGGGTTCAGCTGCGACTTTTCCATGTCCTTGACGGTAATGAGACCGACGCAGTGGCCGCGGTCGTCGACAACCAGAAGCTTTTCGATACGGTGATGATGCAGCAGACGCTTGGCTTCCTGCTGCTCGACCGTCTCGCGCACGGTGACGAGGTTTTCCCGTGTCATCAGTTCATAGATGCGCTGCTCGGGATTGGAGGCGAAGCGGACGTCACGATTGGTGAGGATGCCGACGAGCCGGCCGGCAGAAGTACCGTCGCTGGTACCCTGCTCGACCACCGGAATGCCGGAAATCTTGTGCGTCTTCATCAGCGCCAGCGCTTCGGCAAGGGTGGCATCCGGGCCGATCGTGACCGGGTTTACGACCATGCCGCTTTCGAACTTCTTGACCTGACGGACCTGCTCTGCCTGTTCGTGCGGGGTGAGATTGCGGTGGATGACACCGATGCCGCCGGCCTGCGCCATGGCGATGGCAAGCCGTGCCTCGGTGACGGTGTCCATTGCAGAGGAGAGGATCGGGAGGTTGAGGTGGATGTCCTGGGCGATCGTGGTCGACACATCGACCTCACCCGGCATGACCTCTGAATGTCCCGGCTGCAGCAGCACATCATCGAAGGTGAGTGCCTGCAATCCGGTTGCGGCCTGTATGATTTGAGCCATGGCCAATTTCCTTTTCAAATACGAAATGGCCCGGGCGGTTCATCCCCGTCCGGTCCCTTGCAGATAAGTCTGGAAGTTGGCGAGTGCTCGTAACACGAAGATGACGGGTTGGGAATAGCCAATCCGCGATGAAGCGCGCGGATTGACCTGGTTTCCCCAAACCGTTTGTGCAGTGCAGTAGAGCTAGACCCGGAACTGGTAGGTTTTCGGGGTGAACACGTAGCCTTCATCGGTCTTTTCGACAAAGCCGACAGCCGGAAACGGCATGTGGTAACCAAGGAAAGGGATCTTTTCGGCAGCCACCATGTCAAACACCTTGCGGCGCGATGCGGCGGCCATTTCCTTGTCCATGTCGAAACGGACATGCCAGTCCGGGCGTTGCAGCGACAGCACGTAGTGATTCGCGGTGTCAGCCGTCAGAAGCAGTTTTTCACCGCCCGATTCCAGCATGAACACCAGATGGCCGGGCGTATGGCCGAAGGCCTCCATGACGGTGATGCCGGGCGCGACTTCGCTGCCTTCCTTGACGAAGGTGGCATTGTCGGCGAGCGGCACGATCAGCTTCTTGACGCTCTCATGTCCGCCTTCGGCCGGGGTGCCCATGCGGGCATCATCGCTCCAGAAGGCATATTCTGTCTCGCCGAAGACATAGCGCGCATTCGGAAAGGCGGGCCCGTCTTCTTCCATCAACCCCATGATGTGGTCGCCATGCATGTGGGTGATGACGACGACATCGACATCACCGGGCTGGACGCCATTTGCAATCAACCCGGCACGCAATTGCCCTGCGCCCCAGGAACGGCCGGCCGGCCCCATGCCGGTATCGAACAGGATCTTTTCCGAGCCGGTATCGACCAGCACAGGATTAAACCCGTTGAGCGACTTGTCGGTGGGAAGGAAATTTTCCTCGAGAAGCGCTGCGACCGTCTCCGGATCCTGGCCTGTCCCGAAAGTCTCTCCGGGGTTTTCCATCATGCGGGTGCCATCCTCGATGACGAGGAGTTTGAAATCGCCGAGCGTGAAGCTGTCGCTCGAGGGCTTTTCGGCCATCTGCATCGTGTCTCCTTCCGCCGCCCCGGCTGCGCGTGCGAGAACCAGGGGCGCGGCGAGCGCCGAAATGCCGGCGCCGGCCATCAGGCTGCGGCGGTGAATGCCATGTGTCATCATCGTCCTCCTTGAAACGGAATTCTCATCTGTGAACTTGGCGAGAATGCCTGCGTTTCAAGTCGGTGTTTCGAAATCGCCGGTTCCGGCGCGTCACGATTGCGTGAGGCGTCTCGCCGGAAATGACCATTGGCATTTATCCCGTTCGGGGTTAAAGAAACATGCCTTTGTCATGTTTTTTTGAAGAAGCCGTTCATGAATCCCGTTGTTCCCCTCATAATGGCTGTCGCCTTGTTCATGGAGAACATGGATTCCACGGTGATTTCCACAGCGCTGCCGGCCATCGCCGCCGACCTCAATGTCGGCCCGATCACGCTGAAGCTGGCACTGACCACATACATGGTGGCGCTCGCGATCTTCATTCCTGTCTCCGGCTGGATGGCGGACCGTTTCGGCGCCAAGCGGGTGTTCCGCGCCGCCATTCTGGTTTTTCTGCTCGGCTCGGTATTCTGCGCCTTCTCAGGCAACCTGGTCGAATTCGTGCTGTCGCGCTTCCTGCAGGGCATGGGTGGCGCGATGATGACGCCGGTCGGCCGCCTCGTCATCCTGCGCACCACCGATCGCTCTCAGTTGGTGCGCGCCATGGCGCTGCTGACCATCCCCGCGCTTGTCGGGCCGATGGCTGGCCCACCGCTCGGCGGTTTCATCACCACCTATTTCACCTGGCACTGGATCTTTCTCATCAATGTGCCGATCGGCATCATCGGCTACGTGATGTCCGGAATCTTCTTGCCGGTGATCAAGGACGAGCCGCCCGCAAACCTCGACTGGATGGGCTTCTTCCTGGTGGCGACAGCCGCTTCCGGCATCGTCTTCGGCCTATCCGTCGTTTCGCTTCCCGCCCTGCCGCCAGCCACCGGCATTGTCACCACCGCGATCGGCATCGCCGCCGCGCTCTGGTATCTGCACCATGCGAAACGACGGGAAAATCCGCTCCTGAACCTGAAGCTGTTCAGGACGGAAACCTTCCGCTACGCCATCTCGGCATCGATCTTCTTCCGAATGGCGACCGGCGCCTTTCCCTTCCTCATGCCGCTGATGCTGCAGCTCGGCTTCGGCCTCAATCCGTTCGAGTCCGGCATGATCACCTTTGTCGGGGCGATCGGAGCGCTGGCGACGAAATTCATGGCGCCGCGCGTTTACACCGCATTCGGCTTCCGCCGGGTGCTCATCAGCGCTTCGCTCGGCGCAGCGGCGCTCACCGTGACCTTCGTCTTCTTCGAGGCGACGACGCCACATCTCATCATCATCGCCATCCTATTCGTCACCGGGCTCTGCCGCTCGTTCTTCTTCACCGGTGTCAACGCCCTCGGCTATGCGGACATCGAAACCCGACAGGCGAGCCAGGCGACCGCAACGACCTCGATGTTCCAGCAGGTGAGCCTGGCGCTTGGCGTCGCCTTCGCCGCGACCATTCTCGAGCTGACGGGCTGGATCACCGGCGGCAGCCTGACGGTCCAGCATTTCCACATCGCCTTCCTCGTGGTGGCCGGCATCTCGATCGTCTCGATCATACCGCTGCTGCGGCTGAAGCCCGACGCCGGCGCCGCCGTCTCCGGCCACATGCAACCGACGCCGACCGTCGTGCAGGAAAGGTCGGAACCGGCGGAATGACAAAGGGCGCGCCACATGGCACGCCCTTCGGTTTTCGAGCAGCAGGGAAAGAGCCTATTTCAGCTGCGCGTCCAGCCAGTCAAAGGCGGCCTTCTGCCGGTCTTCGGTGAAGATATGCCCACCCGGCCAGATCTCCGTGACGAGCTTGTCATCGGCATCATAGGCCGACCAGACAGCATGCATCTTCGCATAGGCATCCTCGACCGAAGCCTTCGGGAACAGGCTATCCTCTTCGCCTGCGAAGAAATACATCGCCTTCGGGGCGGCAAGGGCAGCGACGTCCGGATAGTCCATCAACTTCGCCAGGCCAGGATGGCTCATATACCAGGCAGACTGGCCCTTGAGCTGGTTGTTGCCGGGCACCATCAGCCCGTCATAGGTCGCCATCCAGCAATCGACGACAGTGGCCTTGACCACCGGCGACAGGGCAGCGAGCTGCCAGGCGCGGTATGCGCCCATGGAAAAGCCGACGACGCCGACGCTGTCGGGGTCGACCTCATCGAGGCTCGCAACGAATTCCGAGGCACGGAGATCTTCCTGCGCCATGATCCCCGCCAGCGACGAACCTAGATTGACGAGGTTGGACGCCAGCGCCTGCTGCGCCTCATAACCGTTGCCGGCACGATCGCCCCAGCCAAGCGCATCGGTGGCGACGACGACATAGCCGCGTTTGGCGAGCTCCTCACCCGGAAACAGTCCGGTGAAATACTTCTCGGACCATTGCTTGGCCGATTCCAGACGCGCCTCGTCATACCAGGGACGGATCCACTTTTCCTTGCCGATGTCGAAGCGGGCACCGTGATCGTGCAGCATCAGCACGCCCGGAAACGGCCCCTCGCCCTTCGGCACCAGCACGATGGCCGCGATGCGACTTTCATCGGTGACATTGAAGGCGACGCGCTTGGCGATGAAGTCGCCGCGGTCGATCTCGTCGATGACGGTCGGCGCGAAGTCGATGGTATCGACGGACGGCAGCATCAGCGCCTCGGCAGTGGGCAATGCTTTTTCGCGCCATGCCGCCGGATCGCCGCCGTCATAGGCCAGCGGATAGGTCATCTTCGCCTTCAGTTCGGAGAAGAAGGTCGGCATGTTGCCGTCGGTGATCGGATGGGTTTCGAAGAACGTTCCGGTTTTCGGCTCGAGCGGCGTTTCGGCAGACTGGGAATAGCAGGTTGAGACCATGGTTACCCCGATGAGTGCGGTCAGGACAGCGAGTTTCATTCCGTTTCCTCCACGACAAGATGATTGTAATGCAGCCAGTCGGCAAGGAGCGCGGGCCAGCCGGCGACGGGCATGCCCTGATCGGCCGCGCCCTTGATGCCGAAGCCATGACGGCCGTCACTGAAGATGTGCATTTCGGCCGGCACCCCGGCCTCGTGCAGCGCCAGATAGAAGTTCACCGCGTTCTGGGCGGGTACCGATGGGTCGTTATCGGCCAGAACCATGAAGGTCTGTGGCGTTTCTGCCGTGACGTGCTTTTCCGGCGAATAGAGCGCTTCCTGTTCCGGTGTCGGCATCTCGCCGAGAAGCGCCTCGCGCGAGCCCGTGTGCACGAAGGGGTCTTCCATCGTCACGACGGGGTAAACCAGGACGTTGAAATCTGGGCGCGCCGAAAGACTGTCTGCATCATCGATCGGCTCGTAGGCCTCGCGGTCGTAAGCCGTTGCCACGGAAGCCGCGAGATGGCCTGCCGCCGAAAAGCCGAGAATGCCGATCTTGTCGGGATCGAGCCCCCATTCCGCCGCATGCGCACGCACAAGCCGCACAGCGCGCTGGCCATCGGCAAGCGTGACATCCGGGCCGGCCTCGTGACCTTCGCCCGGCAGGCGATAGGCGAGAAGGAACGTCGTCACGCCCTCGGGCGCCAGCGCCTTGGCGATCTCTATGCCCTCCTTGTCGAGAACGACGCGCCGGTAGGAACCGCCGGGCGCCACGATGATCGATGTGCCGTTCGGATTTTCCGGCAGCAGGACGGTGAGCGAGGGATCGGCAATGCCCATCAGCGCGCGATCTGCCCGAAACAGATCCTTGCTGCGCTCGACGACATAGGGTTCGAGGCTTTCCGGCGTACCGGCCGGCCGGCCGTTCCAGAGCGAGATGACCTGCTCGTTGGTCAATCCCGGTCCTGTGGCCGGCTCCTCGGCCTGAGCAAGGCCGGCGCCAAGCGCGATAAGAGATGCCGCAAATACGGGAGCGGCGACCCGCAATGCGCGGGCACGAAAATCGATTGTCATGTGGACCTCCCAGTCAGGACGCCCCAAATGCGCCCTAACTAGCATACTAGAGGATTTGCATAGCAGTTCAATATTAAATTCAAATTTGAATATAGAGATCAGTCATTTAACAGTTGTCAGCTACGCCGCCGGTCGTCTGGCAAGCGAAGTGGCGACGCATCCGTATGGCGATCATCCTCGAAAACGAATAATTCCGAAAATAAATTTGACAAAACGAATATTTTCGCGCACTTCTGGCGACCAACGAGCGTGGAGACAGCAATGACCGGCGAGACCCCGAAAGCGCCTGTGGACCTCTTCGTCATCGGCGGTGGCGTCAATGGCGTCGGAGTGGCACGCGATGCCGTCGGCCGCGGGCTTTCGGTGACGCTGGCCGAAATGCACGATCTGGCTTCCGCCACGTCTTCAGCTTCCACCAAGCTCTATCATGGCGGCCTGCGCTACCTCGAATATTACGAGTTCCGGCTGGTGCGCGAGGCGCTGATCGAGCGCGAGGTGCTGCTAAAGGCGATGCCGCATATTTCTTGGCCGATGCGCTTCGTGCTGCCGCACCACAAGGGGCTGAGGCCATGGTGGCTTCTAAGGCTGGGCCTGTTCCTCTACGACCATCTCGGCGGCCGCAAGATCCTGCCGGCAACGAGGTCGCTGGATCTTGCACGAGACGTTGCCGGCACGCCGCTGAAGAGCGAATACCGCCGCGCCTTCGAATATTCCGATTGCTGGGTGCAGGACGCACGCCTCGTCAGCCTGATGGCGCGCGATGCGAGCGAGCGCGGCGCCACCATCATGACCCGCACCAGGGTGACGGGCGCCGAGCAAGTCAGCGCCGAAGATGGCAACACCCTCTGGAAAATCTCGCTTGAGGACGAGACCGGGCCGCGTGCCCCCGTCTTCGCTCGTGCGCTGGTCAATGCCGGTGGCCCCTGGGTCGCCGATCTGCTGAAGGGCACGCTCGGCATCGAAACGAAGGAAAAGGTCCGCCTCGTTCGCGGCAGCCACATCGTCACAAAGAAACTCTACGACCACGACCGCTGCTATTTCTTCCAGGGCACGGACGGCCGGATCATCTTCGCAATTCCCTATGAACAGGATTTCACCCTGATCGGCACCACCGATCAGGACCATCACAGCTCGAGCGAGCATGTGGAATGCACACCGGAGGAAGCAGACTATCTCTGCCGCTTCGCCTCCGACTATTTCCGCCAGCCCGTCACTCGCGATGACATCGTGTGGACCTATTCAGGGGTGCGCCCGCTTTATGATGACGGCGCCTCGTCGGCGACGGCAGCGACGCGCGATTACGTGCTTTCGCTGAGGGAAGACGGCGCGCCGCTGCTCAGCGTTTTCGGCGGAAAGATCACCACCCACCGCAAACTTGCGGAAGCGGTTTTCCACAAGTTGTCCCATCATTTTCCACAGGCCGGCGCTGACTGGACGGCGGGCTCGACGCTGCCGGGTGGTGACTTTCCGGTGACAGATGCGGCAAGGCTTCCGGAGAAGCTGAAGGCAGATTACCCCTTCCTCGATTTTGCCATGGCCTTGCGTCTCTTCCGCACCTATGGCAGCGAGTGCTGGACGCTTCTTGGCGACGCCCGCGCGCTTGCGGATCTCGGCCGCGACTTCGGCGGCGGCCTTACCGAGCGCGAGGTGTGCTGGCTCGTCGAGAAGGAATTCGCCCGCTCTGCGGAGGATATCGTCTTCCGCCGCACCAAGCTCGGCCTCAGGATGAGCCCGGAGGAAATCGCCGCGCTCGACGACTGGCTTCAAAACGCCGGCTGACCGGCATCTCTGGGAGGAGAAAACATGGCGCATATTCTGGCAATCGACCAGGGCACGACATCGAGCCGCGCGATCGTCTTCGACGACAGGATGCGCCTCGTCGCCACCGCGCAGGAAGAGTTCCGCCAGATCTATCCCGCTTCCGGCCATGTCGAACACGATCCGGCCGACATCTGGTCGACGGTCGCCGCCACCTGCCGCGAGGGGATCGAGCGGGCGGAAATTCCCGCCGCCGACATCGCCGCCATCGGCATCGCCAACCAGCGCGAGACCGTGATCATCTGGGATCGGGACACCGGCCGCCCGATCCACAATGCCATCGTCTGGCAGGACCGGCGCACGGCGGAGCTTTGCGGCAAACTGCGCGAAGACGGCCACGAGGCCTTCATCACCTCGGCCACCGGCCTCCTGCTCGACCCCTACTTTTCCGCCACCAAGATCGCCTGGCTGCTGGACAATGTGGAGGGTGCCCGCCAGAAGGCCCGCGATGGCCGCCTCGCCTTCGGCACGGTGGACACCTATCTGATCTGGCGGCTGACCGGCGGCAAGGCCCATGTGACCGACGCCACCAATGCGGCACGCACCATGCTCTACAACATCCACAAGGGTGACTGGGACGCCGATATCTGCGAGCTGCTGAATATCCCGCTTGCGATCCTGCCCGAGGTGAAGGATTGCGCCGCCGATTTCGGCATGACCCGCGCTGATCTCTTCGGCCGACCGGTTCCGATCTTTGGCGTCGCCGGCGACCAGCAGGCGGCAACTGTCGGTCAGGCCTGCTTCGAGCCGGGCATGATGAAGTCGACCTATGGCACCGGCTGTTTCGCCCTGCTCAACACCGGCGACAAACCGGTTCGCAGCGAAAGCCGGATGCTGACCACGCTCGCCTATCAGCTCGACGGCAAGCGGACCTATGCGCTGGAGGGATCGATCTTCATCGCCGGCGCCGTGGTCCAGTGGCTGCGCGACGGGCTGAAGGTGATCCGTCATGCCCGCGAGACCAATGCGCTGGCGAACGCCGCAGACAAGGAACAGACGCTCTACATGGTGCCGGCCTTTACCGGCCTCGGGGCGCCCTACTGGGATGCCGAAAGTCGCGGCGCGATCTTCGGCCTCACCCGCAATTCCGGCCCCGCCGAATTCGCCCGCGCGGCACTGCAGAGCGTCGGCTACCAGACCCGTGACCTCCTGGAGGCGATGCAGGCCGACTGGGGCAGTTCCGACAGCGCCAATATCCTGCGTGTCGATGGCGGCATGAGCGCCAATGACTGGACCATGCAGTTTCTCGCCGACATTCTCGGCGTGCCGGTCGACCGGCCGAAAGTGGTGGAAACGACGGCGCTGGGGGCGGCCTGGCTTGCCGGCATGTGCGCCGGCCTCTATCCGGGCCAGGCGGAATTTGCCGAGAGCTGGGCGCTCGAGCGCCAGTTCAAGCCGGAAATGCCGGAGGCACGGCGCGAGAAGCTCTACAAGGGCTGGAAGAACGCCGTCAGCCGAACGCTCGGTCCGATCTGATCAAGAGCGCAAGAGGCTCAAGGGCGCAAGCGTCAGTTGTGGAAGACGCTGCGGACGACGCGATAGACGAGGTGCAACACCAGGAGCGTGCCGCCGACGACGAGCACGATATGGGTGAGCGGAACGAGCAGGCTCTCCTGGATGGTGCCCGCGACATCGCCTCTTTCAAGAAGACAGACATGTATGGTCCAGGTGGCAAAACCGATGACCACCAGCACAAGGCCGGCAATTTTCATATTTCCGATCTCCCGCTGGAATGCATGAGTTCGAGAACGGTCCTTCGGCAGACGGGCAAAAGCCCGCAAATTTGGCCGTGGAGAAGACCGTACGACGGCCGATGACACCGGTCGATACCATCGGCATTTCATAATGTTTAGAACTGTTTTGTGGCAATTTGAGGCCGCAAGGTGCACGGCAGAGCGGACAGAAAACTGCGAAATGCGTTGACACCGCCGGGCTTTTCTCGCTTCAACTGCCACAGTGCCGGAATCACGGGCCCTGTCCCGTGTTTTCGTTTATCGTGAATATCTACAAGAACACGCGGGTCAGTCGATAAAAACTGGCAGGGTCCCCGACCCTCATGCGGAGAAACACCATGCTAATCGCTATCGTCATCGTCGCCGCATTGTTCGGCTTGCTCTTCGGTTTTGACCAGGGCGTCATCTCGGGTGCGCT
The DNA here is from genome assembly GCF_000960975.1 of Martelella endophytica. NCBI lineage: Bacteria > Pseudomonadati > Pseudomonadota > Alphaproteobacteria > Hyphomicrobiales > Aurantimonadaceae > Martelella > Martelella endophytica. The sequence goes on from NZ_CP010803.1 coordinate 486,774, forward strand.
GCCCTTCATCAAGCAGACCTTCACCATCTCGACCTTCATGGAAGGCGTGATCACCTCGGCCGTGCCGCTCGGCGCGGTGGCGGGCACCATCCTCGCCATGGTGACCACCGACCGCTACGGCCGCAAGCCGATGCTCATCCTCGGCGCGATGATCTTCCTGGTCGGCTCGCTGATTTCGGCGCTCGCCTTCAACCAGTACGTCCTGACGCTTGCCCGCCTCATCATCGGTGTCGGCATCGGCGCCTCGGCCATGACCGCGCCGATGTTCCTGGCCGAAGTCGCGCCGGCCCGTATCCGCGGCACGATCGTCTCCGCCTTCCAGCTGATGATCACCATCGGCATCCTCGTATCCTACATGTCGGACGCAGCCTTTGGCGGCTCGGGCGACTGGCGCTGGATGATCGGCGTCGGCGTCTTCCCGTCGCTGATCGCCCTTGTCGGCATCCTGCTTTCGCCGGAAACGCCGCGCTGGCTGACGCTGAATTCCAACGCCGACAAGGCCCGCGACATCATCGCCCACCTGCAGCCGGAATCGAGCCCGGCCGATATCGACAGGATCATCACCGAGATCAAGGAAAGCGCCGGCGATGTCGGCGCCGACCCTGCCTGGAGTACTTTTCTCAAGAAAAGCATCCTGCCGGCAACCAGCTTTGCCATGCTCGCCTTCGTGCTTCAGCAGCTCTCCGGCATCAACGCGATCATCTATTACGCGCCCGAAATCTTCAAGAATGCCGGCTTCTCCGGCACCACGACCGAGCTTCTGGCCACCGTCGGCATCGGCGTCATCAACGTCGCGCTGACGATCGTGGCGATGTATCTGGTGGAATCGATCGGCCGACGCAAGTTGCTGATCACGGGCTTCATCGGCACCTCGGCATCCATGGCTCTTGTAACGATCGCCACAATGCTCGATATCGCGGCGACGCCCTATCTCGCGCTGATCGGCATCTTCACCTTCATCGCCTTCTTTGCCGTCAGCCTCGGTCCGCTCCCCTGGCTCTACATGTCGGAACTGTTCCCGCTCAGGCTGCGTCCGCGCGGCATGGCGCTCGCCTCTGTCGCCAACTGGTTCTTCAACTTCGTTGTGGCGCTGCTCTTCCCTGTGGCCCTCGGCAGCATTGGCATCGTCGGCACCTTTGCCATCTTCACCGGCTTCTGCGTTATCGGTATCGTCTATGCGATCGCGGCCGCGCCGGAAACGAAGGGCGTGACACTCGAGGAAATCGAACACCGCACGATGGGTATCTGAACACTTTCGTCATGCACCAAAAATCAGAGCCGGCCCGCATTGTCGAATGCGGGCCGGCTTTGTCTTGTCCGGGGGCAGTGTTGCCGGCTCAGGCGCCACTGAGGGCCAGGCCGTGCTTCTCGGCAAAACCGCGGACGGTCTCCGGCAGCCCGACGGGCGGCAGGTTTGACACCGGATGCGTGACGCCGAAGGCCGCGGTGGCGAGAAAATGCTCGCCGGGCGGCAATTCGCCGAAGAGACGCGGAAACAGCGTCGCCGGAAAGCGGATATTGGTGTTCGGCGCCGGGCGGATGATCTCGCCGGCACGCTCGCCGAGAAGATCGACGATCGCCGAGGTATGGCTCGGCGTGGTGATCACGGCGCGGCCGGTCTCCTTCAACAGGCCCTTGGCAAAGGCAGGATCACGCTCGCCGGTGCGATCTACCGAAAAGCCGCCTTCGGCAAAGAACAGCCGGTCGGCGGTCGTCACCTTGTGCAGGCGGACATGCCAGCCCTCGGCCGCGAAATCGAGCCAGGTCTCGATCTTCAGCCGGTCGTCGGGCGTCCACACGCCCCAGATCATGTCGCTGTCGACACCTTCCTCGGTGATCGCCGCCCGCGACATGAAGGAGCGCCCGTCGCGCGAGACGGCGATGCCGCAATCAACCGCACTCTGCTCGGGTTTCTCCGGCACGGTGGTGTCGCTCTTGACCGAGAAGCAGAAGGCCGAGGAATAGACGAAGCGGGAATATTTGGCATCGAAATGACGATGCTCGCTGCCGTTCTGGCCGCCGGTCAGCATCACCGCATCGCCCGTAGCGCGACGCATGGCGAAGCCCGCCGCCGGCGCAAACACGCGACCGCCCGGCAGCGCTTCCGGAGCTTCCTCCTCGGCCATCCAGAACGGATGATCGTCGGGAAGCGCCAGCACAAGGAATATCTTCAGCGCCCAATAGGGTGAACCCGGCGCATTGTAGGATTCCGACATCAGCAGGTTCGGATAGCTGTAACCGATCGACAGCACGCCGTCGCGACCGGCGATCGGCATGGTCGACCACCAGCGCAGGTGCCGCAGCAACAGGCCCTTGATGCGTCCCCACGGCAGCACTTCCTCGTCGGCATAGGCGCAGCCGGCCCAGAACGCACCTTCGGCAAACCGGTAGGTCAGCGACCGGCCATAGGGGATTGCAGCGCCGTCATCGGCGAACCAGTGCTGGAAATCCTCGGCAAACAGGCGGGCGCGCTCGCGATAGCGCGTGGCGTGGTCCGGATAGAGGTCGGCTGCGACCTTGGCCACGACAAGCCCGTAGAAATGGAGCGCCATAGGCGAATAGTAGTCGCGATGGCGCCAGACGCCGTCGCGGTAATAGCCGTCGCCGAGATAGAAGGTCTCGATCCGCTCGAGCGCCTTGGTGACCGCCTCTTCCGACCACTGACGTCCGACATTGCGCAGGCCGAGATTGACCAGCACGCGGAAGAACAGCCAGTTATTGTCCGGCACGTCCAGCTCGTTGATGGTCAACAGGAAACGCTCGGCCTTGTCCTTGGCCGGCTCCGACATCGGACGCCAGAAGACGTCGGGCGCGAGCAGCAGCGTGAGGCCGATGCCCGCCATTTCGACCAGCCGCTGATCGAACGGCCGGGGCTTGCCCCAGTATTCCTCGTGGTTCGGGTCCATGCCATGGGAGAAGCCGTCGACATAGCGCCGGGCATCCTCGAAGCTTGCACCGCCGGCGACCAGCGGCACGATGCCCCACAGCGGACGAACGAAGGCCTCCATTTCGGCGGCCCGGTCATCATAATGCGCGCCGCCCGCCGAAAGCCTGAGCGCCGCGCCGCCTTCCGAAAACCAGGGCGCAAGCGGGGCGTAAAAGCTCGTCACCGCGTCCTGAAGGTCGGCTTTCGTTTTCAGCGGATTGCCGGCCATCGGATTGCAGGCCGTCATCTGGCGGATCAACGGCTGCCGATCCCATGCTGAATACGAAGGTCCTGATGTCATCCCGATAAACTCCCCGTGTCGGCGCCGGATATCCGGCCTTGCCTCCATGTATGAGCTTTACCGCGCTGCAATTGATATGAAAAGGGAATCCAAAGCGTAAGTCAGATTTAACGCCCAAAAAACTGGAGGTCGCGTCCGGATCGAGCTCGCCTGCGCCGCCTGCGCGGATATACGGGCGGCAGGGAAGGCCGACTCAGGCGAGTACATCCCAGTGAAGCGGGAATTTGGGGTCGAAGACGGTGACCGGCCCGGCGCCGGTTTCAATCCGTGCCGGATAGGCGATCGGTTCGTCGCGCTTGACGAGGGTGATGGTCTCTTCGTTCGGCTGAAGGCCATACCATGCCGGACCGTTCAGCGAGGCGAAGGTCTCGAGCCGGTCGAGCGCGCCTTCGTTCTCGAAGACATGGGCAAGGCAGCTCATCGTGTTCGGCGCGGTGTAGATGCCGGCGCAGCCGCAGCCGCATTCCTTGGCGGGGTCGACATGCGGGGCCGAGTCCGTTCCGAGGAAGAAGCGGAGATCGCCGGAGATCGCCGCCGCAACCAGCGCCTTGCGGTGCTCCTCGCGCTTGGCGACGGGCAGGCAGTAATAATGCGGGCGGATGCCGCCGACGAGAATGTCGTTGCGGTTGATGATCAGGTGATGGGTGGTCAGCGAGCCGGCGAGGTTCTTGTCCGCGCTTTTGATGTAGTCGACGCCATCCCTGGTCGTCACGTGCTCCATCGTCACCTTGAGTTCGGGCAGGCGGCGGCGCAGCGGATCGAGCACGGTCTCGATGAACACCGCCTCGCGGTCGAAGATGTCGACATCCTTGGCCGTGACCTCGCCGTGGACGCAGAGATTGAGGCCGATCTCGGCCATCTTCTCCAGCGCCGGCATGGCGTTGTCGAAATTGCGCACGCCGCTTGCCGAGTTCGTCGTCGCGCCGGCCGGATAGAGCTTCACCGCCGTGATCAGTTCGCTTTCGTAGGCGCGGGCCATGTCCTGCGGATCGGTCGTCTCGGTGAGGTAAAGCGTCATCAGCGGCGTGAAGCGCGCCCCGGCCGGCAGCGCCGCCATGATACGCGACCGATAGGCCTCAGCATCTGCGGCAGTGACCACCGGCGGCACCAGGTTCGGCATGATGATCGCCCGGGCGAAGTGGCGCGCGGTATCGCCGACGACTCCTTCGAGCATGGCACCATCGCGCAGGTGCAGGTGCCAGTCATCGGGGCGGCGGATCGTCAGGCTGTTCATCGGCGTTCTCCTTCGGCGCTTCCAGCCAATAGAGTTTTTCGCCCGCAATGAAAAGCCGGCGCGGCGGTTTAAGCCCTATCCCCCATGTGGAGGCCACATGGAAGCCATGCGCATATTGCATGGCTTAGCGTCGAAAAGCCATTGTGGGGCCTTTCCACGACCCGCTAAAATGACGGATAACCATGAAACGGGTCTACGGGAGGTGACGTCATGACGCGTCCGCATATCGACATCAACTGCGACATGGGCGAAAGCTTCGGCGCCTGGGAAAAGGGCGAAGACGCAGCGATGCTGAAAGTCGTCTCTTCCGCCAACGTCGCCTGCGGCTTCCACGCCGGCGACCCGAACATCATGGCGCAGACCTTTGCCATGGCCCGCGAACGCAATGTCGCGGTCGGCGCGCATCCGGGTTTTCCGGACCTGATGGGTTTCGGCCGCCGCCACATACCCTATTCCGCTGGCGAGGTGGAGCGGCTGGTCGCCTACCAGATCGGCGCCGCACAGGCGATCTCCCAGACCATCGGTCATCCGATCACCCACGTGAAGGCGCATGGCGCGCTCGGCAACCTCGCCCAGCAGGACGAGACGATGGCGCGCGCCATCTGCAACGCCATCAAGGCCGTGGACGCCTCGCTCATCTGCCTCGCCATCGCGCTTGGCCAACAGCACCGCATCGCCGAGGAAATGGGCCTGACCGTGGTGTCGGAGATCTTCGCCGACCGCGCCTATACCGACGAAGGCTTCCTGGTTCCGCGCGGACAGAAGGGCGCCGTCATCCACGATCCGGATGTCGCGGCCTGGCGCGTGGTCGAGATGGTCAGTGAGGGTGCGATCATCACCATCTCCGGCAAGCGGATCGAAACGCCGATGGGCTCGGTCTGCGTCCATGGCGATGCAGCAGGCGCCGTTGCCATCGCCCAGGCAGTGCGCAGCGGCCTGGAAAAGCAGGGCTACGCGATCGCCAATTTCATCCATTAGGCGGGGCGGCGCCGGTTTCCGCTTGACGTCGGACGCAAAACACATATCTACGAAGGCATGAAGATAAACTCCGAGGATATGCGTGGCTCGGCCGACGAGGCTTGCGAGCTCCTGAAGGCGCTGGGAAACCGGCACCGGCTGATGATACTGTGCCAGCTCGTGGACGGCGAACGCTCGGTCGGCGAGCTTGCCGAATTCCTCGGCATCCGCGATTCGACCGTATCGCAGCATCTGGCGCTGCTCAGGCGCGAAAAGCTGATTGCCGGCCGGCGCGACGGCCAGACCATCTGGTACCACATCGAAAGCGAGCCTGCCCGCGAGATCCTGATGGCGCTCTACGATGCCTATTGCAGGCCACGTGACGAAAAGAGCGCCTGACGTGGCGGCGAAAGACCCTGCGCTTGGCAATATCCGCATCCTGACGATCGCCCAGGCGCTTGGCGGCGCCGGGCCACCGATCGTCATCTCGCTCGGCGGCATCGTCGGCAAGACGCTGGCCTCCGACCCCGCCTTCGCCACCATTCCTGTCAGCCTCTATAATGTCGGCGTCGCCGTCGGCACCCTGCCTGCCGCCTACATCATGCGCCGGTTCGGCCGGCGGCACGGCTATGTCTTCGGCGCGCTGATCGGTATCTTCGGCGGCCTGCTGGCGGCGACCGCGATCACCATCGAGACCTTCGCCCTGTTCGCGCTCGCGACCGTTCTTATCGGCCTTTTCGGCGCCTATATCCAGAGCTTCCGCTTTGCCGCGACCGACTCCGTCGCGGCCGAACATCGTGCCACGGCGATCTCCCGGGTCATGGTCGGCGGACTTGCGGCGGCCATCATCGGGCCGCAGGTGGTGATCTGGACCAGCGACGCGATCCCCGGCGTGCCCTATGCCGCAAGCTTCATCGGTCTCTCCATCCTGGCCTTCCTCACACTGCTGCTCGCCACGAGGCTGAAGCCCGTTGCCGCCGCGGCGCCCACCCCCGCCTCGGGCGGCAGGCCGCTCTCGAAGATCGTCCGCGCGCCGCGCTTCATACTGGCTGCGGCAACCGGCGTCGTCTCCTATGCTCTGATGGCCTTCATCATGACGGCAACGCCGCTCGCCATGGTCGCCTGCGGCCACAGCGTCGGCCAGGCGACCCTCGGCATCCAGTGGCACGTGCTCGCCATGTTCGGGCCGAGCTTCTTCACCGGCCGGCTGATCGCCCGCTTCGGCAAGGAGCGGATCGCCGCCACCGGGCTCGCACTGATCGCCGGCTGCGCCGTCATTGCCCTTTCCGGCCTTGCCGTCGCCAATTTCTGGCTCGCGCTGGTGCTGCTCGGCGTCGGCTGGAATTTCGGTTTCATCGGCGCGACGGCGATGATCGCCGACTGCCACACGCCGGAAGAACGCGGCAAGGTCCAGGGCCTCAACGATTTCCTGATCTTCGGCTCGACCGCCACCGCCTCCTTCCTCGCCGGCGCGCTGGTGCATATCGACAATGGCTGGAGCCTGATGAACTGGCTGGTCTTCCCGGCCACGCTCGCCGTCTTCCTGCCGCTTCTCGCCGTCGGCCGTCGGGCCGCTCGCGCCTGAGCCTTCTTAACCTCTTCCCGGTTCAGACCCCGCCTGGAAACCAACGCAGGTGGGCATGCCGGCCTGCGCCCTGTCTTTCCGGCTTTTTTCGGGCCGCATGACATAAATCAAATTGCCCGCCGCCGCTCTCGGTTAAACCCTTTGCAGCAGAAGGGGTGAGGTTTGCGCATTCCAAGGGTCAAGGCGCGCGGTCTTGCATGATATCATGTTTCGTTATACTGAATTTTCAGAAAAAACTGAAAATTCACTTTTGACTGGAATTTCAATGACCATGTCGCCGCTCGTGCAGGATTTTGTGCTCCATTTCGGAGAGATGGGTAGCCGCTGGGGGATAAACCGCTCGGTTGGGCAGGTTTATGCGCTGCTCTATGCCTCGAGCGAGCCGCTGTGCGCCGACGACATGGTCGCCGAATTGCAGATGTCCCGTTCCAATGTCGCCATGAGCCTGAAGGAGCTTCAGTCCTGGGGCCTGGTGCTGCTGAAGCATCGCCCGGGCCACCGCCGTGACTTCTACACCACGCCGGACGACGTCTGGGCCATCCTCCGCACCCTGGCCGAAGAGCGCAAGAAGCGCGAGGTCGATCCGACGCTGACCGTGCTGCGCGAGATCATGCTGCAGGAACCGAAGAATGAGGAGGAGCGCTTTGCCCAGGAACGCATGGGCGAGATGCACGACCTCATCGAGAAGCTTTCCACCTGGTATGACGACGTCAAGTCGCTTGAGACCGACCGGCTGCTGATGCTGCTCGGCCTGGGTTCGAAGGTAACGCGGCTGATCGGCACCGCCGACCGCATCACCCGCTTCGGTCGGTCGGACGACAAGCCGAACGAGGTGGCCGAATGAGCGAACTCCTGCTCGACACCGCGAAGGAAACGCCGCTTCACCGCGACGCCGCCCCGGAAGGCCGCGCGCCAACCACCAGGACGGCAAAGCCGACCGACCGGCAGGCCAATCGCCCGCCGAAATCGCGTGCCCCCAGGACCCCGGCGCTGAAGCTCGCCGCCTGGCTTTCGACGCTCGCCGAACTGATGTGGCTCCCGCAGGCAGCCCTCCTGGCCCATGGCATTGGCCTGATTGCGAACGGCGAAGGGTTTGACGCGATCCTGCCGCTCGCCGCCGGCGTCTTCGCCCTTGGCATTCTGAAAGCCTTTCTCGAGCGCGCCGGAGGCCGCATCGCCTATCGCGCCGCCCGGGCGATCCTGAGCGAAAAGCGCGAGGCCGCGATTGCCGCCCTTGCCCGTCGCTCGCCGCTCGATATCGGTCGCGCCGCATCCGGCGAGGCGGCGAGCGTTCTTGCCGAGCAGGCCGAACATATCGTGCCCTACCTCGCCCGTTTCCAGACGGCGCGGTTCAAGGCGACCGTCGTACCGCTCGCCATCCTCGCCGTGGTCTTCCCGTTCTCGTGGATTGCCGGTCTGGTGCTCCTGATTGCCGCGCCGCTGATCCCGGTCTTCATGGCGCTGATCGGCTGGAGCGCGCAGTCGGCAAGCGAAAAGCATCTCGCCGACATGGGCACGCTCAATGCCTTCCTGCTCGACCGGCTGCGCGGCCTGAGAACGATCCGGTCGTTCGATGCCGTCGACCAGGTTGCCCGCCGGCTGCGCCTGCGGGCTGAAAACCTGCGCCGGCGCACCATGGCGGTGCTGCGCATCGCCTTCCTGACCTCGGCCGTGCTCGAACTCTTTTCCGCTCTCGGCGTGGCCATGGCCGCGGCCTATATCGGCTTCCACCTGCTTGGCCAGATCGGCTTCGGCGCCTGGGGCGGCAAGCTGACGCTTGGCGAAGGCTTGTTCATCCTGCTGCTCGCTCCGGCCTTCTTCGATCCGCTGCGGATGCTGTCTTCCGTCTGGCATGATCGCGCCGCGGGCGAAGCCGCCCTTTCGGCGCTCGACCGGCTGGCCGAAGGCGGTCTGTCGATGGTCGGCGGCGAGACGCCGGCACCCGTCGCCGCGCCGAAGACGACCCGGCCTGTCGGCGTCGAGTTCCGCGATATCGGCTTCGTCCATCAGGGCTCCAGGGACCCTGTGTTCGACGGCTTCAGCCTGTCGGTTGCGCCCGGCGAACACGTCGCCCTTCTCGGCCCTTCCGGGAGCGGCAAGTCGACGCTGCTGGCACTGCTTGCCGGCCTTGCCGGAACCCGCCACGGCCGCATCGTCGTTGACGACGTGACGCTGTCCGACAAGACGGCGGACGCGCTGCGGACGAAGATGGCCTGGATCGGTCAGGACCCGCATCTGTTCGCCGGCTCGATCGCCGCCAATATCCGCCTCGGGCGCGAGGGCATCTGTCGCGGCGACATTGCCGAGGCGCTTTCGCTTGCAAGGCTTGGCGCGGCTGCTGAAGCCCATGGCAACCAGCTCGTCGGCGAGAACGGCGCCGGGCTTTCGGGCGGCGAGGGCCTGCGGCTGACGCTTGCGCGCGCCGCCGCAACCCATGGCGCCGGCCTTATTGTCGCCGATGAACCGACGGCGCATCTCGATCACCGGACCGCCGCCGAGATCACCGAGGCGCTGCTTGCCCTTGCCGCCGGCCGCACGCTGATCGTTGCCACGCATGATCCAGTTCTCGCCGGCCGCATGGATCGCGTCATCCGCCTCAACGAACGCTTTTGGGAGGCCGCCCCGTGAAACCCCGCAGCTTCTCCGCCCTCTTTCCCGTCATTGCCCTGTTCTGGCGCGAGCGCCGTGGCGGGCTGATGGCGGGAGCCGCGCTCTCGGCCTTCACCGTCCTTGCCGGCATCGCGCTGCTCGGCGTTTCCGGCTGGTTCGTCACGGCGGCCGCGATCGCCGGTCTGACGACGGCGACAGCGCTTGCCTTCGACGTCTTCACGCCTTCTGCCGCCATCCGCTTCCTGGCGCTGTCGCGCACCGCGGGCCGCTATTTCGAGCGGCTGCAGACGCATGACGCGACGCTCAGGGTGCTCGCCGGCCTGCGCGTCAGCCTGTTCCGCGGCTTTGCAGCGCCGGGTGCCGCCCGCGCCCTGGAGCTACGCCCCGCACGGCTGCTGTTCCGGCTGACCGCCGATGTCGATGCGCTCGATTCGCTTTATCTGAGGGTGCTGGTTCCAGGCTTCGTCGCCATCATCGCCGGTCTTGTCGCGATTGTCGCGCTCGGCGTGCTCTCCTGGCCGCTCGCCTTCGCCGTCGGTGCGGCAATCGTGCTGCCCGGGCTAGCGCTCCCCGCACTTGCTGCCCGCGCGGCCGAAAGGCCGGCACGGCGGCGGGCGCATGCGCAGGAAGCGCTCAGGGCCCGCACCGTCGATCTCGTTGCCGGCCAGAGCGAGCTGGCGCTTGCTGGCGAGCTTTTCACCCAGCGCCACCGCGTTAGCGCCGCCGATACACGCGAGCGCGAAGCCGACATTGCGCTGAACCGTATCGAAACCAATACCGGCTTCGGCTTCGACGTCGTTACCGCGCTCATTCTCGCCGGCGTGCTTTTGGCGGGCGCGGGCCTGGCGGAAGCCGGAACGATCACGGCGCCGCTTGCCGCCCTCGCCCTGCTGCTCGCCTTTGCCGCGCTGGAACCCTTCGCCGGCCTCCGCCGCGGCGCGATGGAACTCGGGCGTACGCTGCTCTCGGCCCGCCGTCTGTCGCCGCGGATCAACGCGACGCCCGACACCGCACTTCAGCCGGATCAGCCGCAGCCGGGGTTTGCCCTCGCCCTCGAATCGGTGACAATGCGATATGAGGGCCGGGTGGCCAACGCGGTGACCGATCTTTCGCTTGCCATCCGCACTGGCGAGAAGGTTGCCCTGATTGGGCAGAGCGGCGCCGGAAAGTCTTCGCTGATGGCGCTCTTTGCCGGCGAGGCGGCGCCCGCAAGCGGCCATGTCGCTGCCCTTGCGACCACGCTGCTGACCCAGCGAACCGAACTCTTCCAGGATACGCTGCGCGCCAACCTGAAGCTTGCCGCGCCGCAGGCGGGTGACGATGCGCTGATGGCGGCCCTTGATGCCGCCGGCCTCGGCGATACCGTCCGCGGCCTGCCGGCGGGCCTCGATACCGAACTCGGCGAAGGCGGCCTCGGCCTTTCGGGCGGACAGGCCCGCCGCCTCGCCCTCGCGCGCCTTCTTCTGCGCGACACGCCGATCTGGCTCCTCGACGAGCCGACCGAGGGTCTCGACGGAAAGACAGCACGCGATGTCATGACAAAGATCAATGCGAGCGCCGGCAATGACCGTACCTTGCTGATCGCGACACACATCCGGCGGGAGGCAGAAATTGCCGACCGGCTGGTTGTTATCCATTCGGGGCGGGCGATTTCCGCCGTCGGAAGGGGGGAGCCCGGCTTTGAAGCCGCGCTTGCCGAACTGAGGCCGGACTGACAGCCGGTTTCCAATAATCAAATGCGGCGTGACCGGTGACGCGGCCGCGCTGATGAAACTGAGACCCGGTTTGAACGCGGGAGAGACGCAATGGAACTGGACATCGTGGCGCTATCGCGCCTGCAATTTGCTATGACGGCACTTTATCACTTTCTGTTTGTGCCGTTGACGCTTGGCCTTTCCATGATCGTTGCGATCATGGAAACGACCTACGTCATGACTGGCCGCAAGATCTGGCGGCAGATGACAAAATTCTGGGGGACGCTGTTCGGCATCAATTTCGTGCTCGGCGTGTCCACCGGTCTCGTCATGGAATTCCAGTTCGGCATGAACTGGAGCTACTACAGCCACTATGTCGGCGACATCTTCGGTGCGCCGCTCGCCATCGAAGGGCTGATGGCCTTCTTCCTGGAAGCCACCTTCGTCGGCCTGTTCTTCTTCGGCTGGGATCGCATGTCGCGGGTTGCCCACCTCGTCACCACCTGGTGCGTGGCCATAGGCTCCAACCTCTCGGCACTGTGGATCCTGATCGCCAACGGCTGGATGCAGAACCCGGTCGGCTCGTCGTTCAACCCGGTCACGATGCGCATGGAGGTCTCGAACTTCTTCGAAGTCCTGACCAACCCTGTCGCCCAGGCCAAGTTCGTCCACACGGTTTCCGCAGGCTACGTCACCGCCTCGGTCTTCGTGCTCGGCGTTGCCGCCTGGTATGTGCTGAAGGGTCGGCATGTCGAACTCGCCAAGCGTTCGATGACGGTTGCCTGTGCCTTCGGCCTGGCTTCGGCTTTGTCTGTGGTCGTGCTCGGGGATGAAAGCGGCTATCTGACGACCGAACACCAGAAGATGAAGCTCGCTGCGATCGAATCCATGTGGGACACGGAGCCGGCTCCGGCCTCGTTCACGCTGTTCGGCATTCCAGATGCCAAGGACCGCGAGACCCATTTTGCGGTGAAGATCCCGTGGGTGATGGGCCTGATCGGCACGCGTTCGCTTGATACCCCGATCCAGGGCATCAACGAGCTTGTCGAACACGGCAAGACCCGGATCGAGAGCGGCATCCAGGCCTATGGAGCGCTGACCAATATCCGCCAGAACCTCGGCACCGGCACGCCCGACCCCGTCGATCAGGCAACCTTCGAGGAACATGGCGCCGATCTCGGTTACGCCTACCTGCTGAAGCGCTTCATCGACGATCCGACTCAGGCAACGCCGGCGCAGATCGAAGAGGCCGCCAACAGCCTGGTACCGCCGGTCGGCACGCTGTTCTGGTCTTTCCGCATCATGGTCGGCTGTGGCTTCCTGTTCATCGCCGTCATGGCCGTGTTCTTCTACCTGTCGACACGGCGCCGCCTCGACAGCCATCGCTGGCTGCTTCACGTCGCGGTCTGGATCATTCCGCTGCCGTGGATTGCCGCCGAGTGTGGTTGGATCGTCGCCGAAATCGGCCGTCAGCCGTGGATCATCGAAGGTATCCTGCCGACGGCGCTCGCTGTCTCCAGCCTCGGTGCCGGAACGCTGCTTCTGACGATCGCCGGCTTTGTCGGGATCTACACCGTCCTCTTCATCGTCGAAATGGGCCTGATGCTCGCCGCGATCCGCAAGGGTCCGCAGCCTGACAATGGTCCGGATATGCCCGTGCTCGGTTTCTTCCGGGTCAAGGGCGCCGAAGCGACGCCAGCGGAGTAAAACATCATGATATTGCACGATCTTATCTCCTACGAAGTCCTCCGCGTGATCTGGTGGTTGCTGCTCGGCGTGCTGCTGATCGGCTTCGCCGTCACCGACGGCTTCGATCTCGGAACCGCCACCCTTCTTCCCTTCGTCGGCCGGAACGACGTCGAGCGGCGTGTCGTGGTCAACACGATCGGACCTGTCTGGGAAGGCAATCAGGTCTGGCTCGTTCTCGGCGGCGGCGCGATCTTCGCGGCGTGGCCGGCCATCTATGCCGTCTCCTTCTCGGGCTTCTATCTGGCGATGTTCGCGGTTCTGTTCGCGCTCATCCTGCGCCCGGTCGGCTTCAAGTACCGTTCCAAGCGTGAAAGCGCCACCTGGCGCACCACCTGGGACTGGCTGCTGTTCGTCGGTGGCTTCGTTCCCTCGCTGATCTTCGGCGTGGCGCTCGGCAACGTCCTGCAGGGTGTTCCCTTCCGCCTCGACAGCGATCTGAGGATCTTCTACGACGGCTCGTTCTTCGGCCTCCTGAACCCCTTCGCGATCCTGACCGGCCTTGTATCGGTCGCCATGCTGGTGATGCACGGCGCCTCCTACCTCGCCACCAAGACCGACGGCGTGGTTCAGGCCCGTGCACGCTCCTACGGCTCGGTTGCGGCGCTCGCCCTCATCGTGCTGTTCGCGCTGGCCGGCGTCTGGCTCTATTACGGTATTGACGGCTACGCCTTCACCGGCGCCGTCGACGCCGGCGGCCCGTCGAACCCGCTGATGAACGACGTTGCCCGTCAGCAGGGCGCGTGGTTCGTCAACTACGGACGCTATCCGTGGATGATGCTGGCGCCGGCACTCGGCTTCCTCGGTGCGCTCGGTGCCTTCATCGGCTTCCGCGGCAAGAAACCCGGCCTCGGCATGATCTCTTCGGGGCTCTCGGTCTTCGGCATCGTCGCCACGCCCGGCGTCGCGATGTTCCCGTTCCTGCTGCCCTCTTCGACGCAGCCGGCAGCAAGCTTGACGGCCTGGGACGCATCGTCGAGCCAGCTGACGCTGTTCATCATGCTGGTCTGCGCGCTGATCTTCGTGCCGATCATCCTCGCCTACACGTCGTGGGTCTACCACATCATGTGGGGCAAGGTGACCAACGAAGACGTCACCAATAAGGACCGTCACGCCTATTGAGCAAAGCCGGCGGGCTCGCTTCAGAGCCCGCCCCGATCCACGAAAGGAAAATTCAATGTGGTATTTCGCCTGGATCCTCGGTCTGCCGCTGGCTGCGCTCTTCGCGGTGCTGAACGCCATGTGGTACGAACTGATGGATGACCGCGCCAAAGAGCGCGAAGCCCAGACCCGCAAGGTCTGAGCAAGACCAAGCAGACGAAAACCGGCCCGCCGCAAGACGGGCCGGTTTTTTGTTGTCACGGGAAATGCGGTTGCACGGAAGTTCGCGGCACGCTGATTCCGAGCAGCGTCCACGGCTGCTCAGCGATTTGCCGTCTTCCCTGACGACCGCCCTACTTCCAGAAATTGCTCCGCAGCAGCGACACGACTTCCTTGCCCCGGCCGTCGAGCATGGCCCGCGCACCAAACATCGCCGTCGAGGTCACCTGCGAGAATTCGATCTTCGGCGGCATCACCAGTTCCATGCGGTTGACCTTGACGTCGAGCAGCGCCGGCCCAGGCGTAGCCAGCCAGGCCTCCATCGCGGGGCCCAGCCCGCCGGCCTCATCGACCCGGAAGCCGGTAAGGCCACAGGCCTCGGCGAGCTTGGAGAAGTCCGGATTCTTCAGGTTGGTGTAGTGGTCGACCAGCCCCTCGACCCGCTGCTCCATCTCGACGAAGCCGAGCGAGGAATTGTTGAACACAAGCAGTTTCAGCGGCACGTCTTCCTGGACGAGCGTCAGCAGTTCACCCATCAGCATCGACAGGCCGCCATCGCCGCACATCGCGATCACCTGTCGGTCGGGATAGGCAAGCTTGGCCCCGATCGCCTGCGGCAGGGCGCTCGCCATCGTGCCGTGCAGCAGGCTGTTGAGGAAACGCCGCCGTCCGTTCGCCTTCAGATGCCGCAGCATCCAGACCATCGGCGTGCCGACATCGGAGACGAAGATCGCATCCTGCGCGGCTCGCTCGTTCAGCATGTTGGCGACGAATTGCGGGTGGATCAGCGTCGGATCTGGTTCGTCGCCGGCCGCGTCGTAACTTTCCAGATCGCTCTTCCATTCGTCGAGGTGACGGCGGAGATGCTTGTCGTCGCTCTTCTCCTTGACGAGAGGCAGGAGCGCTTCGAGCGTCGCCTTCGCATCGCCGACGAGCCCCATATGCACGGGCGCGCGCCGGCCGAGATGGGTTGGGTCGATATCGATCTGAACGATCTTCTTGTCGGGATAGAACTGGGTATAGGCGAAATCGCAGCCGATGGAGATGACCAGGTCGGCCCGCTCCAGCGCGTTGAGCCCGGCGCGGTTTCCGAGGATACCGTTCATGCCGACATTGAAGGGATTTCCGGGTTCCAGCCATTCCTTGGCCCGCGTCGTGTGCACCATCGGCGCCTTGAGCTTGCGGCAGAGCGCCACCACGGCCGCCCGGCCTTCCCGCGCGCCGATGCCGGCATAGAGGCTGACCTTGCCGGCCTCGTCGATCAGCCGGGCAAGTTCCGCAAGCTCGCCATCAGAGGGACGGATGACCGGCTGCGGCCGATAGGTCCGCCAGTCCTGCGCGTCGTCATCGGTTTCCTGAAACATGTCGCCGCTGACGATGACGACGGCGACGCCACGCTTGTTCAGCGCGGCCTGCGCCGCCGCGGTCACGATCCTGCGCGCCTGGGCGGGATGGGAGATGTGCTCGCAGAACACCGAGTGCTGCTCGTAGATTTTCTTCTGGTCGACATCCTGGGGGAAATCGAATCCCTTCTCGACGCGATCGACCTCCGAAGCGATCAGCAGCACCGGCGCGCCGTTGCGATGGCTCTCGTAGATGCCATTGACGAAATGCAGCGAGCCCGGTCCGCAGGTGCCGGCGCAGACCGCCAGCTCACCGGTCATGTAGGCCTCGCCTCCCGCCGCAAAGGCACCGGCTTCCTCGTGGCGCACATGCACCCATCTGAGATCGGACTCTGCCACGGCATCGGTGAAATGATTGATCGTATCGCCTGGAATTCCGTATATGCGCTTTGCCCCGGCCCTTTCGAGCGTGTCGACGACGATTTCGGCTACAGTTCTTGCCATTTTCAAGCCACCCCTTGGTTGCTTCTTCTTCGAACGCGTTTTCAGACGTTAGAAGTACAACGCATCAGCTGCGAAAATGAGGCCCGCGCGGCCGGAGAAAATTCAGGCAGCAGCCCATCACCGGCCGTTCGTAACCGCGGAGATCTCCCAAGCGTATATTGCGCTGCAGCAAAATCACGCCAATCCGGAGAAAATGCGCTCCACTCGAAATTGCCGGCCCCGATTTGACTTCAATCATACGAATGACAGTGATCAATCGATTTAACGAAGATCAGAAACGCTTCGAGTTTCATTTAGGAACGCACCTTTTTCGGGAGTGCTGCAATGCACATCAAAAGAACAATAGAACGGATCCCGGGCGGCATGATGCTTGTGCCGCTATTGCTGGGAGCCCTGTGCAAGACCTTCTATCCGGAAGCCGGCGGCTATTTCGGCTCCTTCACCAACGGCCTGATCTCGGGCACCGTCCCGATCCTGGCGGTCTGGTTCTTCTGCATGGGCGCGACGATCAGCCTGAAGGCCACCGGCACGGTGCTGCGCAAGTCAGGCAACCTCGTCATCGTCAAGGCGCTCGTCGCCTGGGGCGCCACCGTCCTCGCTGCGCATTTTCTCCCCATTGGCGGTGTCGAAAAGGGCCTGTTCGCCGGCTTCTCGGCTCTGGCCATCTGCGCGGCCATGGACATGACCAATGGCGGGCTCTATGCCGCCGTCATGCAGCAGTATGGCTCGAAGGAAGAAGCCGGCGCCTTCGTCCTGATGTCGGTCGAATCGGGGCCGCTGGTCTCGATGTTCGTCCTCGGCTCGGCCGGTGTCGCCACGTTTGAACCGCAGATCTTTGTCGGCGCCATCCTGCCCTTCCTGATCGGCTTCGCCCTCGGCAATCTCGATCCTGAACTGAAGGAATTCTTCGGCAAGGCCGTGCAGACGCTGATTCCCTTCTTCGGCTTCGCGCTCGGCAACGGCATCGACCTGCATGTCATCGCCAGCACCGGCCTCAGCGGTCTCCTGCTTGGCCTTCTGGTCATCATCGTCACCGGCATCCCGCTGATGATCGCCGACAAGTTCATCGGTGGCGGCAATGGCACCGCCGGTATTGCGGCCTCGTCGACCGCGGGGGCTGCTGTTGCCAACCCGATGATCATCGCCTCGATGGTCCCGGCCCTCGCCCCGGCAGCCGCTTCGGCAACGGCGCTTGTGGCCACCTCGTGCCTCGTCACCGCCATCCTGGTTCCCATCCTGACCGGTCTCTGGGCCGGCCGGATGAAGAAGAACCAGCCGACCCTGGCCATGCCCGAAATCGTGCCGCCAACGACGGCGGAACGGCCGCCGATCGTCCCCGCCGAATAACGCAGACGAGCCATCGCCCACATAGAAACGGCCGCAATCAACGGATTGCGGCCGTTTTCTCTGCCTCCGGCATGTTGCGGGCTAGAGCCGCTCGCCGGCGATTTCGTTTTCCGTTCGGTCGACATAGGAGCTTACGTCCCGGTCGGCGGGATAAAGCTCGAGATAGCGCCGCCAGACCGCGACGGCGGCCTGCTGACGGCCCGCCTGGTCGAGGATCGTCGCCATCAGGCCGAGCGCACCGATGTCGCGCGGCTCGAGATCGAGCGCCGAACGGATGTCATCCATCGCCCGATTGATGTCGCCATGGGTATAGTGGATCACCGCGCGCTTGCGGTAGGCGGCCGGCTCGTCCGGCCTGAGGGCGATCGCTTCTGAGAGAAAATCGAGCGCGGAGGCGGTGCGGCCGTCATTTTCCGCATCGTCCGACCATTTGATCAGCAGGCTGACAGTGGCGCTCGGCGAAAGATCCAGCGTATCGTCGATCCGCTTTGCGAAGGCGGCGGCTTCATCGGCATCGCGCGCGCGGCGGAGCTGGCGGAACAGACGGGCAAGCGTATCGCCATCCTCATTCGGCTGAAGGATGGCCTCGGCTGGCTGCTGGTCCGGCGCGACCGTCTCTCCGGCCGGCGGCAGCAACTCGGGAGTCGGCGCATCGGGGGCCATCTGCGCCAGGGCAGGCTGGGCGACGAGAGCGGTCGAGATCAGAACGGCGGATATGAAAAAGCGCATGACGGGAATGGTATCCCGTCATGGCAAAACGTCAAACAGTTTTCGCAGCTGCGATCAGCCCTGGCGAGCCTTGAAGCGCGGGTTCTGCTTGTTGATGATGTAGACGCGGCCCTTGCGGCGCACCAGACGGTTCTCGCGGTGGCGGGACTTGAGCGCCTTGAGCGAATTCTTGATCTTCATGTTTTCGATCCGCTGTTTGTGCCGCTCTCGACTGTCAAGTGAAGGCGGTCTGTTTCGGTAATCAAAAGCGCACCCGGAAAGGTGCGCTTGGCTGTGGCCGAGTTACTAGCGAATGACGGGCCCGGAGTCAACCGTTGCGGCGGCTTTCGACCACCGTGACATGCCCCATCTTGCGTCCCGGCCGGCTTTCCGCCTTGCCGTAGAGATGAACCCGGGCGCCGGCCGTCTTCAGCCAGTCGGGCACCTTCTCCATATCGTCGCCGATGATGTTGTGCATCACGCAGTCGGCGATGCGCGCCGGATCGACCAGCGGCAGACCGACGACGGCGCGGATATGCTGTTCGAACTGCGAGACCGCGCAGGCCGCCTCGCTCCAGTGGCCGGAATTATGCACGCGCGGCGCAAACTCGTTGGCAATCAGCCCGCCCTCGCGATCGACGAACAGCTCCAGCCCGAGCACGCCGACATAATCGAGCGCGCTCAACAGCCGCGCCGCATGGCCGCGGGCTTCGCTGGCCACGGCATCGGTAATCCGGGCCGGCACGCGCGAAACCCGGAGAATACCCTCGCGGTGCTCGTTTTCGGCGGGATCGAAGCAGATCAGCGCTCCATCGAGACCGCGCGCCGCGATCACCGAAATCTCGCGCTCGAAATCGATCCATTCCTCGAAGATCGCCGGGGCTCCGGCAAGTGCGGCAAAGGCGGCCGCGGGGTCGTCCTCAGTGCCCGAGAACACCCATTGCCCCTTGCCGTCATAGCCGAAGCGGCGGGTCTTCAGCACCCCGCGTCCGCCGAAGGCTGCGAGGGCGGCCTTCAGGTCGTCGAGGTTGTCGACGGCACGAAACCCGGCAGTGGGAATACCGCAATCATTGAGGAAGGTCTTTTCCGTCAGCCGGTCCTGCGACACCGAAAGTGCCAGCGGCGGCGGATAGACCGGCCGGTCGGCGGCCAGACGGGTGGCGCTCTCCTCCGGCACGTTCTCGAACTCATAGGTAATGACATCTGAGCGCCGGGCGAGCTCGGCAAGCGCTTCTGCATCGTCATAGGCAGCGACGATATGGTGGTTGGCCACCTGTGCTGCCGGGCAATCGGCCTGAGGCTCCAGCACCACGGTGCGGATCGAAAGTCTGGCAGCCGCCATGGCCAGCATGCGGCCGAGCTGACCACCGCCGACGATACCTACGGTCTTCATTTGCTTATTCGTCCTTGTCGATGGGATATTCGGCGATGCTGGCCGACTGGCGGGCGCGATAATCATCGAGCCTGCCGGCAAGATCGGGATCTGCAAGCGCCAGAACCGCGGCCGCAAGCAGCGCCGCGTTGACCGCGCCTGCCTTGCCGATGGCAAGCGTGCCCACGGGAATGCCGGCCGGCATCTGCACGATCGAAAGAAGGCTGTCCTGGCCCGACAGCGCGCGCGACTGCACCGGTACGCCGAAGACGGGAAGCGGGGTCAACGCCGCCAGCATGCCCGGCAGATGCGCAGCACCGCCGGCACCGGCGATGATCACTTGAAACCCCTCACCCCGCGCGCCACGGGCAAAGTCATACATCCGGTCCGGCGTGCGGTGCGCCGAGACGATGCGGGCATCGTAGTCAACTTCGAGGATATCCAGGATATCGGCGGCGTTCTTCATCGTTTCCCAGTCTGACTGGGAGCCCATGACGATGGCGACTGGCGGGTTCATGATCGGGCTCATCTGCCTTCCGTTCCGGCGTGTTTCCAATTCGGGCGAAACCGGGACAGGGCCGGCGTCTTGTCCGGCAAATCACCGGCCTGAATGGCCTTAGCATCATTCGTTTTCGGAGAAAAGCGAGGCTACGAGGCGTGGTAGCGCACACATCGAAAATGCCGCCGGAATTTCACATTTCGGCCTTCGACAAGCGTGCGGAAACATGTCATTCTTTTATTGCAAACATGTGACGAAGCCGCCGGATACGGCGACAACAAGCAAAGGAAGGACGTGTGAAATGACTGTTCAGACTCACCTTGCCGCTCTTGAGGAAAAACATTCCGCGCTTGAGAGGAGATTGCAAAACGTAATGTCCTCACCGTCCAGCCATGACGATGAAATCGTCGATATCAAACGCAGGAAACTGCAGCTGAAAGACGAAATGGAGCGTCTCCAGCAGAACTGATCCCCCACCCGTTTCACGCATTCGCCCCGGCCTCCCCCTGCCGGGGCGTTTGTTTTTTGGACCTCCGCGCAAACAGGGGAACAATGGCCTGACGCGTTCAGGCCACCGGCCAAAGTCGATCCGACATCAATGGAGGCTCAAGGCTCCGGTTTCTCCGGCTTCTTCATCACGCCGACCCGGATCATCACCTCGTTCGGAATATCGTAGGTCGCCTTCAGGTGATGGTCGGTGCGAAGTCCGAGATAATCGCGCTGGATGAACAGCGCGAAGGCGCGGTCGGCGGCCTGCTGCACCAGTTCGTCGCGATCCTGGTTGGAGCCCGGCGTCTCGTCATGGCGCTTGAGCGCGGCAAGCGCCTCCTCGAGCTGCCGCCCGATCCGCCCCAGCGCCTGCGCCGTCTCCTGCATGATCTCGTATTGCAGCGCATCGAGATTGGGATCGAGCGGTTTGCTGTCCGTTCCGGGCAATATCGGTGTCGTCTTCGCCATAACCTTCCCTTCCATATCACCCTCTCAACATCGGAAAGCGTGGGGGGAAGATCAAGAGCTTGTTGCGGAAAGGCCGCGCTCGGTAGCACTCGATAAGAACCGTAGCGGCGGCCAGCAACTCGGCAAGGTCCTCGGGGGCAAGAACGATATCGGCATCCGACTGTTTGATCTCGATCCCGTTGGCTTCCGCGAAGATACGCGCAATACTGCCGCGCACGCCGAAATTGACGTTCTGGGGCAGGTCACCTCGGATGTCGGCCACATAGAGGCTGTTCATCTTGGAAACCACGACGCCAACGATCTGCCCATGGCTGTCAACAATCGGCCCGCCTGAATTACCCGCCTGGACGGGGGCGGTGATCTGCAGGCGGGTCGCGTCATTGTCCATACCCTTCAGAGCGGAAACAGAACCGCGCGTCACATTTAGCGCATCCAGAAGCCCGTTCAGAGGATAGCCAGCTACCGTCACGTCGCTATTTAGCCGCACCGGCTTTACGGCAAAGGCAAGAGGCGCAGCTGAAGCGGGAAGTCCGGCTTCGACCGTGACCACGGCAAGATCAAACTGCTCATCCGTAGCGCCCAGACGCGCTGGCGTACCATCAACAGCCAACCGGCTGCAGCCTGCGACCACATGCTCATTGGTCATGACGCTTCCTGCATCGTTGATATAGAAGCCGCTTCCCGATGCTTTAGGTGAGAGAAGATCGGGCTTGTCCGGCGCTCTGCTGGCTTCCACGACGGGAGGAACGGTCTGGTCAGGATCGCTCTCCCTGACGTCCGACAAGGCGTCGAGCGTAGCCTGCAGATAGCCCATTAGCGCGCCGCCGGGCGGGATGGTGAGATCAGCTTGAGGATCTAGCTGATAGCTGGCGATAAGTAGGTTCGCGATCCGGTGCCCACTCTCTCCTTGCGAGGTAAAAAGCGCCGCGCGGGCAAAGCCCGAACCGCCGCCAAAATCACTCCGCTGATAAACCCAAATATCTGCGCCGGAAAAGGATGTCACCCAGAAGCCGTCGTTGCGAACGACGTAGGGAGGCTCCCGGAAATTTTTGGCGGCAGCTGCCTGCAATTTGTGATGAACATCCATCGCTGACGCGTTACTCATCGACGTCAGCATCACGTCAAAACTGCCGTCGTTCGCCTCAAGTTTCAATGTTATGCCGCTATCTTCTGCGGCGTGAACCAGATCGAACGGCAGTTGCATCGAAACGCGCAAATCCGGATCGTAGTAGAGCCCCCAACCGCCGGCCTCCAGCATTTCGCTTCCCGTCGCCGCCAAAAGGGCCGCGTGCAGATTTGACGGCAGCTCCTTATATTCCCGCACCGACCAACGCTCAAACGCAGACTGCGATATCTGCCCCCACTGCCCGTCAAGCCGGCCGTCATAGTCCCCGGCAAGCGCGAGGGCCGCCTGCAGAAAACGCTTCTCGGCAATGCTCAACCGGCGCGCATCAAATTCCGCAAAAAGGCTATTGGCATCAAGCAGGGGTGGGTCTTTGCGCAGGTCGGTCGGCCAGACCGGCTCGACGAAGCCTTTGCCGCTCGAGCAAAAGGAATCTTTCGGGATCAGTCCTTTCGCCTTACGCCATGTCAGCAAATCCGGCGCACCATCCTTCGGAAGGGTGTCGGCAACAAGCGCATACCAGCCGTTCTGCGTCAGGTAGATAGCCGAGATTCTGTAGCTTGTATTGATGGCGCGGTACTGCTGAGCCTCAGCGAGCGTCGGCCTTGAGGCCACGACGACCGCACACCGATCAGTCGGCACATATTGACCGAAAGCGGTTCCCGCCAGAGAGAACAAGAAACAAAAAAATAAAAGAAAGCGCATGCCGACCCCACTGCATCTTTCCAACTGATCGTGCACGCGTTCATCGCTGAAAATCAAGCAGAGTCGCACATACCCAAACAAAAAACCGCCGGGCGTTGCCGCCCGGCGGTTCGATATTCAAAGGGTAAGCGAGGCTTACTGGTCGTCGCGGTTCTTCAGCGCGGCACCCAGGATGTCGCCGAGCGAAGCGCCGCTGTCGGACGAGCCGAACTGTGCAACAGCTTCCTTCTCCTCGGCGATTTCAAGCGCCTTGATGGAGAGCATGACCTTGCGGTCGCGCTTGGAGAAGTTGGTGACGCGGGCGTCGAAGACCTGGCCGACCGAGAAACGCTCGGGGCGCTGCTCGTCGCGGTCGCGGGCGAGATCCGAACGACGGATGAACGAGGTGATGTCGTCGTGGTTGACGAGCTTCACTTCGACGCCACCATCATTGGTCGCCGTGACCTCGCACGAGACGACCGCACCCTTGCGCAGGTCGCCGGAAGCAGCCGCTTCCGTCAGTGCGTCCTTGCCGAGCTGCTTGATACCGAGCGAGATACGCTCCTTCTCGATATCGACGTCGAGAACGACGGCCTTGACGATGTCGCCCTTGTTGTACTCCTCGATGACCTGTTCGCCCGGACGGTTCCAGTCGAGGTCGGAGAGGTGCACCATGCCGTCAACGTCGCCTTCGAGACCGATGAACAGGCCGAACTCGGTCTTGTTCTTGATCTCGCCTTCAACAACCGTGCCGGACGGATGCGAGAAGGAGAAGGCTTCCCAGGGGTTCTCGAGCGTCTGCTTGAGGCCGAGGGAGATGCGGCGCTTGGCCGGATCGACTTCGAGAACGACAACGTCGACTTCCTGGCTCGTGGACAGGATCTTGCCGGGGTGTACGTTCTTCTTGGTCCAGGACATTTCCGAAATGTGGATCAGGCCTTCGATGCCCGGCTCCAGCTCGACGAACGCACCGTAATCGGTGATGTTCGTGACGGTACCGGTGATCTTCTTGCCTTCCGGATACTTCGCGGAAATGCCATCCCACGGGTCGGCTTCCAGCTGCTTCATGCCCAGGGAAATGCGGTGCGTTTCCTGGTTGATGCGGATGATCTGGACCTTGACCTGCTGGCCGATGGTCAGAAGCTCGGTCGGGTGGTTGACGCGGCGCCATGCCATGTCGGTGACGTGCAGCAGGCCGTCGATGCCGCCGAGATCCACGAATGCGCCGTAATCGGTGATGTTCTTGACGACACCTTCGACAACCTGGCCTTCTTCGAGGTTCTGAACGATTTCCGAACGCTGTTCCGCACGGCTTTCCTCAAGAACGGTCCGGCGCGAAACGACGATGTTGCCGCGGCGCTTGTCCATCTTCAGGATTTCGAACGGCTGCGGCGTGTGCATCAGCGGCGATACGTCACGGATCGGACGGATATCGACCTGCGAACGCGGCAGGAAGGCAATCGCACCGTCGAGGTCGACCGTGAAGCCGCCCTTGACCTGGTTGAAGATCAGGCCTTCGACGCGCTCGCCGGCTTCGAACTTGGCTTCGAGCTTGACCCAGGCTTCCTCGCGGCGAGCCTTTTCGCGCGAAAGAACAGCCTCGCCCAGCGCGTTTTCGATGCGCTCGACATAGACTTCGACTTCGTCGCCGACGTTGAGTTCGCCGTCCTTGCCCTTCGCGCCGAATTCCTTCAGCGGCACGCGGCCTTCGACCTTGAGGCCGACATCGATGATGGCGACGTCCTTTTCAATGGCCGTGACGAGGCCCTTGGCAACATAACCTTCCGCGAGATCGTTATTTGCGCCGAAGGACTCTTCGAGCATCGCGGCAAAATCGTCGCGGGTGGGGGTATCTGCAGTCATGAAAACTCCTGGTATGCGTCGGCTCGAAAGCCTGACGCCATGCGCCGGTGGCTGGTGTTGATCAAAGCTCTCGCTGCATCCCTTCTCCCCCTTGTTTCAGGAAAAGAAGCATTCCGGCGCGTGGATGCTGGCGGGAACTCTTATAGTCTGCGGGCGAACCCGCTCTCATGCATTTCGGTCAAGCCGAGCGTCTATATAAGACAGAGCGGCCTGAAACGCGGCCTCTATACCCATTTTGGACGTATCAAGCAAGTGCGCATCGGCCGCCGGACGCAAAGGACTGTCGGCGCGGCCCATGTCGCGGGCGTCTCGGCGCTCGACATCCTGCAGTATCGTTTCGAAATCGGCGCTACCACCACGGGCAACAATCTCGTCATATCGGCGTCGCGCGCGAACTTCGGCATCGGCCGTGACATAAAGTTTCGCCGGGGCATCCGGACAGACCACCGTACCGATGTCGCGGCCATCGAGAACGGCGCCCTTGCCGGTTTCGGCGAAGCGGCGTTGCGCGGCAACGAGGGCTGTGCGCACCGAAGGCATCGCCGCCACCTTCGAGGCAACCTCGCCGATCTCGTGGGCGGAAAGCACGTTGCGGTCAAGCGCGGAAAGATCGATGGCGCCAGCCATTTCGGCGGCAATTGTCTCGTCATCGAGCGGCTTGCCGGCATCGAGCAGCGCCTTGGCGGTGGCGCGATAGGTGAGGCCGGTATCGAGATGCGGCAGACCGTAATGGGCGGCGAGCTTGCGCGCCAGCGTTCCCTTTCCGGCTGCCGCCGGCCCGTCGATTGCGATCACCAGTGCCATGATACCGTCCCGTTGCGCTTCCCAGCCGTCACCGGCCGATCCGCAAGTGCCATAAAGGCTTTCTGGGAAAAATGAAACCGCATCACCATCCGGAAACGCTTCTGGCGCGCGAAAACGAAACGGGCCCGACCTTTCAGCCGGACCCGCAGATCATTTCGAAGCGAATACGCTTATTCCGAAGCGGCGTCGGCCATGGCCGGCTTTTCGCTGGCGTCATTGTCCTTGGCTTCAGCCTTCGGCGCGCGGCGACGGCGGGCCGGCTTCTTCGGCGCCTCGCCCTCATCGGCGGAGGCATCGGCTTCGGCGGCGGCGCTGTCATTGCCGGCGTTTTCACCTGCGGCTTCGGCGGCGGCGCGCTTGGTGCGGCGCGGGCGGGAAGCGGCGGCCGAACGGCGGCGCCCCTTCTCGACCGGCTGACCATCTGCCTCTTCGGCAGCGACTTCGGCCGGCGTGCCGTCGATCACCGGCTGCGGGCCGTCGGCATCGACCGATGCTTCCTGGCGGCGCGGCTGCTGATCGCGGCGCTCATTGCGCTCGTTGCGGTCATTGCCCTGGTTGTTGTTGCGGGCGGACGAGGCGTTGTTGTTGTCGTCCTCGTCATCATTGTCGCGATCGTCGCGCTGATAGCGCTCCTGCAACTGGGCCTGCGCGGAGGCGATGATGCGATTGTAATGTTCGGCGTGCTGGAGATAGTTCTCCGCCATCACCCGGTCGCCGGCACTCTGCGCATCGCGAGCGAGCGACATGTACTTCTCCGCGATATGCTGGGCTGTGCCGCGAACCTTCACATCAGGACCAGTACTGTCATAGGTCCGGGTCAACGGATTCGCGCCCTTGCGGTTGAAGTTGTTGTTATTATTACCGCGCCCGCGACCGCGTTTATTCTGCTGTCCTGACCTCATGAGATAGTCACCTGAATTTTCTGTTTAAGGTCGAGCTACGCCATCAGCCGTGCGCGTGTCAGTCGGACACGGCGGCGCAGTCCCGCTGGCGAGGCCAAAGCCTGCTGCCATTCGTGGAATCTGAAAACCTGAATCACGCAAAAACCGGCAGGTCGCAATGAACCAACACTGGACGGAAAACCTAAGACTGCGGCTCGGAAACGAATCGCCGTTTCCCTCAGTCATCGCTTTGCGTGGGGGCAAACTATAATGCTTGCCGGAAAAATCCAAGCCCTTTCTTCGCATGTTTTCAAAAAGCTTGCGCTGTTGCCGAGCATCACGCCGCGTCCCTTCCGGCAAAAATGAGAACGCGATCATTGCCGCCGAAATCTCGCACGGCATCGAGAAGATTAAAACCGGCGGCAGCAAAAATCGCGCTGACCACAACCTTCTGATCAAATCCGACCTCGACCGCCACAAGACCCTCTTCGGAAAGATGATCGGCCGCGCCCGCCGCGATCACACGATAGGCATCAAGCCCGTCGGCGCCACCATCAAGGGCTGCACGCGGATCATGCTCGCGCACTTCCGGTTCCAGGCCTTCGATGTCGGCGGAGCCGATATAGGGCGGATTGGAGACGATCACGTCATACCGCCCGATGACCGCGTCATACCAGAAACCCCTGGCGCATTCGAAGCGGTCTGCAACACCATTAATCAAGGCATTGCTGCGCGCTGTTTCAAGGGCTTCGGCGGAAATATCGGTCGCGAGCGCGTTTGCCCCGGCGCAGTGCTTCAGAAGTGCAATGGCGATCGCCCCGGTTCCGGTGCCAAGGTCGGCGAAGCGTACGGTGCCCCGTTCCTCCACGAGGCGGTTCAGATGGGGCAGCACTGCGGCAACCAGGGTTTCGGTGTCGGGACGCGGCTCCAGCGTTTCAGGCGAGAGCAGGAAATCGAGGCCATAGAACTCGCGGGCGCCGAGGATCCGGTAGACCGGCTCGCGGCGTTTGCGCCGCTCGACGGCCGCTTCGACGGCGGCGCATTCTTCCGGATCAATCTCCCGACCTGCCTCCGTCACCATCTCCGTCAGGGTGAGCCCGAGAACACCGCTGACGAGATGACGGGCGTCCTCTGCGGGAAGGTCCGCAGCCTCGAATTCGGCGAGGGTGCGACGAAATAACGCATCCAGTGTGAGACCCGCCATCAATGCGCCTCAACGCCGAGCTGGGCGAGCTGACCGGCCTGGAAATCGGAAATCAGCGCGTCGACGACCTCATCCAGATCGCCTGCGATCACCTGGTCGAGCTTGTAGAGCGTGAGGTTGATGCGGTGGTCGGTGACCCGTCCTTGCGGGAAATTGTAGGTGCGGATGCGTTCCGAGCGGTCGCCGGAGCCGACCTGGCTCTTGCGATCGGCCGATCGCGCGCTGTCGGCGCGCTGGCGTTCCATGTCGTAGAGCTTGGCGCGCAGCACCTGCATCGCCTTGGCGCGGTTCTGGTGCTGGGACTTTTCCGACGAGGTGACGACGATGCCGGTCGGGATGTGGGTGATCCGCACGGCCGAGTCCGTCGTGTTGACGTGCTGACCGCCAGCGCCGGAGGAGCGCATCGTATCGATGCGGATATCTTCCTGGCGGACCTCGATGTCGATGTCTTCCGCCTCCGGCAGAACGGCGACGGTCGCCGCCGAGGTGTGGATGCGCCCGCCCGCTTCCGTCTCGGGCACACGCTGCACGCGGTGCACGCCGGATTCGAACTTCAACCGCGAGAACACGCCCTTGCCGGTGACCGAAGCGATGACTTCCTTGTAGCCGCCGGCGTCGCCCTCGCTTGCCGACAGCACCTCGACCTTCCAGCCCTTGGATGCGGCATAGCGCTCATACATGCGAAACAGATCGCCGGCGAAAAGGGCCGCCTCGGAACCGCCGGTTCCGGCGCGGATTTCGAGCACGGCGCTCTTCTCGTCAGCCGCATCGCGCGGCAAAAGCAGGATCTGGATCTCGCCGGCGAGCGCCTCGATGCGCTCCTCCAGCTCCGGCATTTCCATCTCGGCAAGTTCACGCATCTCCCGATCGGTCGAACGGTCGGCGAGAAGCGTCTCGAGATCGGCATATTCGCTTTCGGCGGACTGGTAGTCGCGGATCTTCTTCACCACCGGCTCGAGCTCGGCATATTCGGAAGCGAGCTTCACATAGGTCTCGGCGTCGGGGCCGGCCGACATCCGGGCCTCGACCTCGGCAAACCGCCGGTCCAGTTCTCGCATCTTGTCCTCGGGAAGCCTCGCCACGCCGGGTACACTCCATCATCATCGCCTGCCTCGCCCAAAGCGCGCGAGACGGCCGTCATCTAGCTAAAGGGGAATATTGTGTTCGGTGGCGAAGCGCTCAAGCACGCGCCGCACCGGTTCGGTGTTCGACGGGTCGTCGAGGGCGGCATTGACCACCGCGCTGACCGCCGAAATATCGAGCCCGAGCAGCATCGCCTTGACCGGGCCGATCGCGGTCGGCGACATCGACACCGCGCGATAGCCGATCGCAAACAGCGCCATCGCCGAGAGCGGCTTGCTCGCATATTCGCCGCAGAGCGTTACCGGCACGTTGTTCTTCTCGCCGGCGCGCACGATGTCGCGCAGCACCCTGAGGAACGGCTTGCTCACCGTATCATAACGGTCCGAGACGCGGGCATTGCCGCGGTCGATCGCCATGAAGAACTGGTAGAGGTCGTTGGAGCCGACCGAGACGAAGTCGACCTCGGCCATCAGCTCGTCGATTTCGTAAAGCAGCGCCGGCACTTCCAGCATCGCGCCGAGCTCGATCTTCTTCGGCACCTGATGGCCGAAGCGGGCAAGATGCTGGACTTCCTTCGCCATCAGCGCCCGCGCCTCGCGAATTTCCGCGACTTCGGAGACCATCGGCACCATGACCTTCAGCGTCTCGCCGGCCGTCGCCTTCATCAGCGCGCGCAGCTGCATGCGCAGGAGATAGGGCCGGTCGAGCGCAAGCCGGATGGCGCGCCAGCCCATGGCTGGGTTTTCCTCTTCCTGCGAGCGGAAATAGGAGACCATCTTGTCGGAGCCGATATCGAGCGTGCGGAAGGTCACCGGGCGGTTGCCGGCATGATCCAGCACCTGACGGTAGAAGCTTTCCTGCTCGGCCGCCTTCGGCATGCGCGAGGCAATCATGAACTGCAGCTCGGTCCGGAACAGGCCGATGCCTTCCGCGCCCGAATCGTCAAGCTGCGGCAGGTCGACCAGCAGGCCCGCATTCATCATCAGATTGACACGCACGCCATCGGCGGAGAACGGCTCGACGGCTCTGAGCGCCCGAAACTGTTCCTGCCTGCGGGTACGCAGGCGGACCTTCTCTTCGTAGGCCATGATCACCGCGTCAAGCGGGCGGACATGAACCTCGCCGTCATCGCCATCAACGATGACGGAATCGCCATTCTCGACCTGCGCGGCAACGCCCGTCGCCTGACCGATGACCGGGATGCCCATGGCGCGAGCGACGATGATGACATGGCTGGTGGCCGAGCCCTCCTCCAGCACCAGCCCGCGCAGCTTCTCGCGCGGATAGTCGAGGAGCTCGGCGGCCCCCATGGCGCGGGCGACGATTACCGCATCATCGGGGAAGCCGTTGCCATCGGCATCGACGGCGTGGCCGGTGAGCTGGCGCAGCAGCCGGTTGGCGAGATCATCGAGATCATGCATGCGCTCGCGCATGAACGGGTCCGTGACCCGGATCATCCGCGCCTTGGTATCGCTCTGCACCTTCTCGACCGCGCCCTCGGCGGTGAGGCCCAGCATGATCGCCTCTTCGAGCCGCCGCACCCAGCCGCGGTCATGGGCGAACATGCGATAGGTTTCGAGCACGTCGCGATGCTCGCCCTCGGCGGAAACGTCGCCGCGCTCCAGAAGGTCGTCGATCGAGCGGCGCAGCTTGTCCATGGCGGCGCGCAGCCGTTCGATCTCGGCGTCGCTGTCCTCGTTGACGAGGTTGTTGATGACGATGCGCGGCTCGTGCAGTACGGCATGGCCGAGCGCGATGCCCTCACCATAGGCATCGCCCGAAAGCGACACCGAGCGCGTCAGGTCCAATTCCATGCCGGGGCGGGTGATCTTCTTCAGGTCGCCGGAGGCGATCAGCTCTGCCAGCAGCATCGCCGCCGTCTGCAGCGCCTCGACCTCCTCCTCGCTATAGGCATGTTCGTCGGTGTTCTGCACCACGAGAACGCCAAGCGTGCGCCCGGCGCGCAGAATCGGCACGCCGAGGAAGGAGTGATAAATCTCCTCACCCGTTTCCGGCAGGTAGCGGAAGGCGGGATGCGACTGGGCATCGGAAAGGTTCAGCGGGCGGGCCGATGCGGCGATCGTGCCGACGAGGCCCTGGCCCATGCGCAGACTTGCAAGGTGGACGGCGTCGCGCTTCAGGCCCTGGGTCGCGAAGAGTTCGAGAACGCTGTCGGCGCGCAGCACATAGACCGAACACACCGCGGCCACCATGTTGTTCGCGATCTGGCCGACGATGCGGTCGAGGCGGTCCTGGGGTTCCAATGGCTCCGCCATCAGTTCCCTCAACCGCTTCAGCAATGTGCGCGGGCTCGATGCTTGGTGGTTCATCGCAAGTCTGTCCCCGTTGGAGGAAGCGCCCTGCGCTTCCATGGGCATCCGGGACTCACCGGGCACCCTCTTAGGGTTTATTTATCGAGACCATAGCAGGAATGCAAAGTCCTGACTGCGAGCTCGGCATAGGCACCGTCGATCAGGATCGAGATCTTGATCTCCGATGTGGTGATCGCCTTGATGTTGATGCCCTTCTGCGACAGCGCCTTGAAGGCCGAGGCGGCGACGCCGGAATGCGAACGCATGCCGATGCCGATCACGGAAATCTTTGCGAGTTCCGTTTCGCTCTGGATCACGTCATAGCCGATCTCGGACTGCTTGGCGGCAAGCGCGACCTTGGCCTTCTCAACGTCCGAAGCCGGCACGGTGAAGGTCATGTCTGTATGCGTGCCCTCTTCCGAGATGTTCTGCACGATCATGTCGACATTGACATGGGCATCGGCGAGCGGGCCGAAAATGGCGGCGGCGACGCCGGGCCGGTCTTCAACACGACGCAGAGAAATCTGCGCCTCATCCTTGGCATACGCGATGCCGGTGACGACTTCCTGTTCCAAAATCTCATCCTCGTCGCAAATCAGGGTACCGGGCGGATTGTCGAAATCGCCCATGCCGGGCGCATCCGGCGCATCGAAACTCGAGCGCACGAAGGTGCGCACCTTGTGAACCATGGCAAGCTCGACCGAGCGAACCTGCAGCACCTTGGCGCCGAGGGAGGCCATCTCCAGCATTTCCTCGAACGCCACCTTCTTCATCCGCTTCGCCTTCGGCTCGACGCGCGGATCGGTGGTGTAGACGCCGTCGACATCGGTGTAGATGTCGCAGCGGTCGGCCTTCACGGCGGCGGCGATGGCAACGGCGGAGGTATCCGAACCGCCGCGGCCGAGCGTCGCGACGCGGTTATCCGGGCCGATACCCTGGAAGCCGGCGCAGACGGCAACCTGGCCCTCGCCCATGCGCTTGATGATGTCGGAGCCGTCGATATCGACGATCCGGGCGGCGCCGTGGGTGCCGTCCGTCTGGATCGGAAGCTGCCAGCCCTGCCAGGAGCGGGCATTGACGCCCATCGACTGCAGCACGATCGAAAGCAGGCCGGAGGTGACCTGTTCGCCGGAGGAGACGACGACGTCATATTCGCGCGCGTCGTGCATCGGCGAGGCTTCGCGGGTCCACTCCACCAGCTCGTTGGTCTTGCCGGCCATGGCCGAGACCACGACGGCGACCTCATGGCCGGCATCGACTTCCCGTTTCACATGGCGCGCGACATTGCGTATACGCTCGATATTGGCGACCGACGTGCCGCCGAACTTCATGACAATGCGGGCCATCTAGAACTTTCCAACCACTTTTCAAAACCTCGGGCACCCGAAGGACGGACGCAAATCAGAAACCCTCCGGCCCCGCTCGGCGGACACGGGAAAGCGCGCCGCGCGCAGACGCGCCGGAAAAGCTGCGGTTTCTTAGCGAAATCGCGGCCCCTGCGCAATGGCGCTTCATGCGAGTTTGGCACTGCCGCCTGCGACTATTTTTCCGAAAGTTCGGTCGGCATCACCACCGGCCCGCCGCCGGCCTCGCCGAGGAAAGCCTCGATGCCGTAAACCCGGCGGAGATTCTCGGCCGTCAGCACCGCCGCGGGCGCCGCATCGGCAATGATGCGGCCTTCGTGCAGCATGACGAGGCGCGTGCACCAGCGTGCGGCAAGGCCGAGATCGTGCATCGAGGCGATCACCGAGCGCCCCTCGCGCAGAAGCGAACGGAAGAGTTTCATCAAACCGATCTGGTGGGCCGGATCGAGACCGGCGACCGGCTCGTCGGCGACGAGAAGCGGGGTCGTCTGGGCAAGCGCCCGGGCAATCAGTACCCGCGTGCGTTCGCCTCCGGAAAGCGCATTGGCCGGGCGGGCGGCAAGATGCGAGACGCCCATGCGCGTCATGGCGCTGGCGACGATCTGGCCGCCGGCATAATCGCCGAAGGCAAAGCCTTCCCGCCAGGGCTCACGCCCGAGCGCCACGACATGGCGGGCCGCGACCGGCCAGGCGATTTCGTGCTCCTGCGGCAGATAGGCGACGGCCCGGGCGCGCTCGACCGGCGTCAGCCTGGCAAGCGGCAGGTCGGTCAGGCGGATGTCGCCCGAAGCGCCGATCAGCCCGAGGGCCGCCTTCAGCAGCGTCGACTTGCCGGCGCCATTCGGGCCGATGAGGCCAATGAATTCGCCATGATTGACCGAAAGATCGATGTCGTTCAGCACCGTGCGGCCGGCAAGGCGAACCGACAGGTTGTGAAGATCGAGCAGCATCAGATGAGCTCCCGGCGGGTGCGGAAGATCAGCCAGAGAAAGAACGGTGCGCCGATCAGCGCCGTGACCACACCGATCTTCAGGTCGCGCTCCGGCGCCACCAGGCGGACGGCGATATCGGCGGCCAGCAGCACGGCCGCACCGCCGAGCGCGCTAGCCGGCAGGAGCCTCGAAGGCACGGAACCGGTGAGCGGGCGCAGCAGATGCGGCACGACAAGGCCGACGAAGCCGATGGTCCCGGAGACCGCCGTCGCCGCGCCGACGCTTGCGGCTACGCCGAGGATGACCTGCCGTTCCAGCCGCCGCGGCGAAATGCCGAGGCTCGCCGCCGCCTCCGGCCCGAGCGTCATCGCATCGAGCGCGCGGCCGGCGGAAAACATCAGCACAGAGCCGACGAGCATGAAGGGCACGGCGAGCCAGACCTGCAGCATCGAACGGTCGGCGAGCGAGCCGAGCATCCAGAACATGATCTCCATCGCCGCGAAGGGGTTGGGCGAGAGATTGAGCGCGAGCGCCGTCATCGCGCCGGCAAAGCTCGTCACCGCAACGCCGGCAAGGATGATCGTCAGACTGCGCGCGGCACCACCTGCCAGCATCCGCACGAAGACGACGGAGAGGAAGGCTAAGGTCAGTGCCATGAACGGCAAAGCCAGCGCAAACATCGCCGACAGGCCGGTATAGATCGCGATCACGGCGCCAAGCGAGGCGGATGCCGAAACGCCGAGCAGCCCCGGTTCGGCCAGCGGATTGCGCAGATAGCCCTGCAGCACCGCACCGGAAAGCCCGAGCGTCGCCCCGATGGTGAGGCCGAGGATCGCGCGCGGCAGGCGGATCTGCTGCATGATCAGCGCGATCGCACCGGCATCGCGGCTGAACAGACCGCCCATGCTGTCGGCAAGGCCGATGCCGGCCGGACCGACGGCGAGCGAGGCGAGAAACAGGACGAAGACCAGCAAGGTCAGCGCGCCGATCAGCAGGGCAAAGGCGGCGCGCTCAGTCATTGCCGATATCCTCAAGCCGCTCGACGGCATCGACATTGAACGGCCCACCGCAAATCGTGTAGCTGCTCGCAAGCGGCACGTAGTCCGCCGCCGCGGCCGCCCGGACAAAGGCCGGGTGGGCGAATACGGCATCGGCCAGCGCCGGCGCCTCGTAGCCGCCGTCACCACCGATGATGACATCGGGTGCCGCCATGATCAGGCGTTCGAGCGGCAGCCTGCCGAGACCGTCAACGCCGGCGCCTGGGCCGATATTCTCAAGACCCGCCTTCGCCACGATGTCTCCGGCAAGCGTATCGGCGCCTGAGGTATAGCCGTTGGAGAAATAGAGCGCCGCCGTCTTGTTGGAGGCGGGTTTTGCCGCAAGGGCCGCGAGCCTTGCATCCATGTCGGCGACGATTTGCTCCGCGCGCGCTTCCTGCCCGAGAAGCGCCCCCATACGCTCCAGATTGTCGCGGACATCGGCAAGGCCGGTTTCCGGGGCGAATTCGGCCACGGCAATGCCGAGCCGCTGCAGGAGATTGACCGTATCGCGGGTGGTATAGCTGCCGGCAAGAACGAGGTCCGGCTTCATCAGGAAGACCTCTTCCGCGAGGCCGGAATTGAGGCGATAGCCACGCGCCTCCTCCGCCATTGCCGAGACCACGGGATCGGCGGCGAGGTTCGAGACGGAGACGAGCTGGCCGGGCGCTGCAATCAGCATCGCCATCTCATCGGTGCAGAGATTGATCGAAACGACGCGCTGAGGCGCCGCAACGGCGGGAGCCGCCATCACCAGGATGGCGGCCGCCAGCCCGGCCCGCACGACCCTTGCCGGATGAAAGGCTCGAGCCGTGCACGCCGATCGCATCATTCAGAACGTCCTTCGATAGGCGAGCGTGACAGTCGTGCCGGGCGCCTTGTAACCATAGGCTGTCTGGTACTCTTCATCGAACAGGTTCTCAACCGCGAATTTTACGTTGGCCGTCTCGTCGATCGCATAGATGGCGGAAAGGTTGACGAGCGTGTAGGCACCGAGCTGATACTGGGCATAGTTGGTGTATTCGATGTTGTCGGCATTGGTCCAGCGGCTGCCGACATATTCGATACCGGCATTGAGGTTCAGCTTCTCCGTCGCGGCATAGCTCGCCTCCGCCGTGAGCTTCAGCCGGTTCTGGTTGGCGATGTAGACGTCGTCGGTCTCATCTTTCGGCAGGCGGTATTCGAAGCCGAAGTCGAGGCCGAGTCGGTCGTCGAACAGCATCTGGCTATAGGTGGCGCGCACGCCCGAAACCTTGGCCTTGTCGATGTTTTCCATCGTGCCGATGTAGGTGACCGGATCGGAGACATAGGCAATCATGTCGTCGATGCGGTTTTCGTAATAGACGAGGTCGATCGCCGCCGTATCTGTCGGCGCCCAGTTCAGGCCGACTTCCCAGTTCTTCGAGGTTTCGGCCTCGAGATCGGGATTGCCGACATAGGAGCCGTCATAGGCCCAGTAGAGATCGTTGAAGGTCGGGGCGTTGAAGCCGGTCGAGAACGAGGCGCGCGCCGTCAGCCCCTCGACGAGTTCGTAGCCGAGACCGACATTGTAGGTCACCGCATCGCCGAACTGCTCGTCATAATCGTAGCGCAGGCCCGCATTGAAGGTCAGCGCATCGAGCTCCAGCCCGTACTGGCCGTAGACGGCCGCGACGTCGCGGGCAGTCTCCGTGTATTCGACGGATGAATCCACCGTCTCGCGATAGGCTTCGGCGCCGAGCGTAAAGGTGTTCAACGCGGCACCCGCCTGGATTTCCTTCGTGGTCGAGGCCGAAAGACCGTAGCGGTTGGTGTCGTAGTGAGTATCGGCTTCGGGATGGCCGTCGCGGAAGTTCTTCTGGTAGTCGAAGGCGGAGTAGAGTTCGAACACGGACGACCAGGTGTCGGAGTGATCGACTTCGGCGCCGACCTTGAAGGCAGCATTGGTCTGATCGGCCTCATTGGCCCCATAGACGGTCTCGCCGGTCATCCAGTCGGCATAGGGCGCGCTGTCGAAATGCGGGTTCGAGCGCACGTAAAGGCCGCTGGTATAAAGCCGGCCCCAGAGGAAATCCTTGGACAGCGCGAAGTTGAAGGCGCCCTGCAGGAAACCGTCGCGGCCATCTTCATGCACGGAATTGTCGGCAGTGGTGAAATCGTAGCCCTCGGTTCCCAGCAGCGACAGGCCGATGTTGAAATTGACCCCGGAATTGCTGACGCCACGGGTCGAAACCGTACCGTAGCCGCCCCAGGGATAGGTGACGCCGGTCTCGACCGTGGTGCAGACGGAGGCGCCGTTCTCGCAGGTCGAGCCGTCCTTGGTGATGATGTTGACGACACCGCCGATCGCATCCGCTCCCCATTCGGCCGAATGGGCGCCCTCGACGATCTCGACGCGGGCGATGGAGGACAGCGGAATGTTGGAAATATAGGCCGTGCCGGACGTGGCGGAGGCAACCCGCATGCCGTCGATCAGCACCAGCGTCTGCGAGGCGGAAGCGCCGCGCAGGACGATCGAGGATGTGGCGCCTTGGCCGCCATTGGTGGTGATATTGACGCCCGGATAGCGCTTCAGCAGTGACGGCAGGTCGGGGGCGGCGGATTTCTCGATATCGTCCTCGGTGATCACGGTCACCGTCGAGGTCGACTGCAGCACGGTCGTCGGGCGGCGCAGCGGCGTCGTCACGGTCACCGGCGCAAGCTCGGTTACGGCACCATCGGCAAGCGCCGTGGAAAACGCGTCGGATTCCTGTGCGAAAGCCTGACCGCTGACGGCAAGCGCGATAGTCGCAGCAGAGGCTGCGAAAGCGTATTTCTTCATCAATATGTCCCCATGGGCCGGCAATGCCGGCCGCAACACCGCGGGACGGAATGTGTCTGAAGAGGTCTCCCCATCGGTCGCATTCCACCACGGCAACATCGTTTCGAAATGTCACCGCGACGGCTGACCGCGCCCGAACAAGAACCCCGTGTTCCGGCAAGGGTGACCGGATCCGGCAGGTCTCCTGGCTTCCGCGTCATCGCCGTGTTTCCGTCTTCCCGGACATAGGCCCAGTGACATCATGGAAACGGCTCTGCGGTTACAGTTGCGGGGGCAGCCACGGAATTGCCTGAAGGCGCACCGTATTCCCTTTTCATCCGCCGCAAGGGCGGAACCTGATCCAGGTTCCAGTTACCGGCGGCAGGGCGCGGATGTCAACGCGGCAGGGCGAGAGGCAGAACGAAGCGTCCGGACTATTGCTTTTTGGTCACAGGCGACCGGGCTAAAGCAATTCCAGGTGAAGTGGATACCGGTCACCGTCCGGAATTGCGAAAAAACAAAGAAATGAAGCGTTTCCACGTTTCCATGAAACGCGGAAACGCTTTAGCGCGTCACCACGCTCAACGACCCATCCGTCTCGAGGATGACGGCAGCAATCGCGTCGACCTCGTTTTCACCTGCCGCCCGGATGGCAGACCTCACCTCGTCTTCCGTCAGCCGCTGCCGGCGCATGGCATCAACGAGAAACCGGCCATCGCGAAACACCAGCGCCGGCTCGCTTTTCACCAGCCTGTCGAAGGCCGGCCAGCGCACCGAGAAAAAGGTGATGAAGAACTGCAGCAGGATGAGCAGCGCAAGCGCCGCAGCACCTTCGGCAAGCGGCACCGAGCGGCTCAGCATCACCGTCGCCAGCACCGAGCCAAGCGCAACGGTGACCACCAGATCGAAGGCATTCAGCTTGGAAAGCGTGCGCTGCCCGCTGACCCGCAGCATCAGGACCAGCGCGACATAGGCAAGCGGGCCGATGACGAGGACGCGGGCCACACCGGACCAACTCTCGAACAACATGATTTCCTCCCTCTTTCAGGGAGAACGCATCAGGTCGCGAATGGTACCATTGCGCCAGAGCATCGGGCGAGAAAGTGGAATCCGGTTTTTCGACGACCCGATGCGGCAGACAAGGAAACTAGAGCATCGGGCGATGCTAACTAATCGCCCGATGATCTAGACCACCACCGGATGATCCACCATGTCCTCCGTGCCGAAGAATTTCATGTAGCGCTCGACCTCGGCCGGGTCGCCGGTCGCCTTCTGCGGATTGTCGGAGAGCTTGACCGCCGGGCGGCCATTGGCGTCGGAGACCTTGCAGACGATCGAGATCGGCTTCAGCCCGCTGACGCGATGCGGCGCGCAGCCGATGAAATCATTGGTCAGGTTGGTGCCCCAGCCGAAACTCATCCGCACCCGTCCCTCGAAATGCTTGTAGGTCTCGATAATCGCGTCGACGTCGAGGCCATCGGAAAAGATCAGCAGCTTTTCCTTCGGGTCGCGGCCCATCTTCTTCCACCACTCGACGATCTTTTCGCCACCCTCGATCGGCGGCGCGCTGTCCGGGCGGAAGCCGGTCCAGTCGGCGACCCATTCCGGCGCATTGCGCAGGAAAGCCGTCGTGCCGAAGGCATCCGGCAGCGCGATCAGCAGGTTGCCGCCATAAAGCTTGTTCCAGTCCTGCATGATCTTGTAGGGCGCGAAGGCGAGCGCTTCATCGGTCTCGGCAAGGGCTGCCGCCACCATCGGCAGTTCATGGGCGTTGGTGCCGACGGCCTCGAGATCGGTATCCATGGCCAGCAGCACGTTGGACGTGCCGGTAAAGGCCGGCCCGATGCCTTCCTTCAGCGCTTCCACGCACCAGCGCTGCCAGAGGAAGGAATGGCGCCGCCTCGTGCCGAAATCGGATATCTTCAGGCCCGGCAATGCGGCAAGCCGCTCGACCTTCGACCACATCTTGGCCTTGGCACGCGCATAGGTGACATCGATGGTAAACAGGCCGAGATCGCGCATCGTCGCACGCGACCGCAACTCGTTGATGATGCAGAGCGCCGGGATTTCCCACATCGTGGTTTCCATCCAGCGCCCGTGAAAATCGAGCTGATACTGGCCATCCTTCTTGGTCAGCTCGTATTCCGGCAGGCGGAAACCGGCGAGCCAGGTCAGGAACTCGGGCTCGAATATCTGCGAGCGGCCGTAGAAGGAGTTACCCGCAAGCCAGATCATCTCCTTCTTGGTGAGCCTGATCTCGCGCGCATGGTCGAGCTGGGCGCGAAGTTCGCCCTCATCGATTTCGTCCGCCAGCCGCACCGAGGTGGTCCGGTTGATCACCGAGAAGGTGGCGTTGACGTCCGGATAGAGCTTCCAGATCATCTGCAGCATCAGCAGCTTGTAGAAGTCGGTATCCAGAAGGCTGCGGATGATCGGGTCGAGCTTCCAGGTGTGATCGTAAACCCGCGTCGCGATATCGGTCTTGGCCATGGCATCTCAGTCCTGCTCGCGGTCAGCCGCGGTGACACTTCCTGTTTGCGCCAGTGTTAGCGAAAAATGCGTGTCAAAGTCCATAGCTGGCCGAAGACAGGCCGCTGCCGGCCGCGCCGATGCTCCGTTCAAGAACGCAAATCATTGAAAAACGACAAGCAAAAACAGGCCGCCCGGGTGTAGTCCGGGCGAGCCGCCAAGTTTCCTCAAACGCGAAAAACAGTCAGTTCAGGTCAGAACTTGTTTTCAGCGATGTTCTTTTCGAGCTGGGCATTGAGAATGCTGAGCCGCTGATCACTGGTGGTGAAATCGTGATAGCCATACCAGAGCGCCGCAACAAAAGCGGCCACGATAATGGCGAGAACAATCAAGCCCGTCACGGAATGTCCCGCAGAACCGTCCTGCGTTTTCTCCGATACGGAAGATGAATGATGATGATGGCCTAAAACTGCGTTCGACATCTACGAAATCCTCCCGAGATTGTCGATGTAAACTCCTCTGACAACAGCATACTACGAAATTTGAAGAAGAACAAATCCGCATTTGGTCTGAACTTTTCAGGGCAATCGACAGTCCCTGCCGCTGGCAGAACCAGCGACAGCTCTTCCAGGGGCCGAGGTCTCAGTCGGCTTCGATCGGTTCGATATCGAAGGCAGCGGCGAGCAGCGCCCTGGTATAATCGGCCTGCGGGTTTTCGAAGACCTCTGCCGCCGGGCCGCGCTCCACCACCTCGCCGAGACGCATGACGATGATCTCGTTGGCGAGCGCGCGTACCACCTTCAGGTCATGGCTGATGAACAGATAGGCCAGATTGTGCTTCTTCTGCAGGTCGGAGAGCAGATCGACGACCTGAGCCTGCACGCTCATGTCCAGCGCCGAGGTCGGCTCGTCGAGCATGACGAAGCGCGGTTTCAGCACCATGGCACGGGCGATCGCGACGCGCTGGCGCTGGCCACCGGAAAACTCGTGCGGATAGCGCCAGCGGGTGGCGGCATCGAGCCCGACCTCCTCAAGCGCTTCGGCAACGCGCGCTTCCCGTTCCCCGGCCGAAAGGCCGCTCTCGTGGATCTTCAGCCCTTCCGCGACGATCTCGCCAATCGACATGCGCGGCGAGAGCGATCCGTAGGGATCCTGGAAGACGATCTGCATTTCTTCCCTGAGCGGCTTCATCGCCTTGAACGAATAGGCGTTGATATCCTTGCCGACAAAGGCGATCCGGCCTTCCGAAGAAATCATCCGCGTCAGCGCCAGACCCAGCGTCGTCTTGCCGGAGCCGGATTCGCCGACGACGCCGAGGGTCTCACCGGCTCTCAGCTTCAGCGAAATGCCGTTCACCGCCTTCACGTGGTCGACGGTCTTGCGCAACAGCCCCGCCTTCACCGGAAACCAGACCTTCACGTTGTCGGCTTCCATCACCACCTCGCGGGCCGGATCATGCGCCGGCGGCGTGCCCTTCGGTTCGGCGGCGAGCAGATGCTTGGTGTAGGCATGCTGCGGGTCGGAGAAGATCTCGGCGACCGGGCCATGCTCGACGATCTTGCCGTTGGTCATCACGCAGACGCGGTCGGCAAACTTGCGGACAATGCCGAGGTCATGCGTGATGAACAGCATCGACATGCCGTGGTCGCGCTGCAGCGATTTCAGAAGCTTCAGGATCTGCGCCTGCACCGTCACGTCGAGCGCCGTCGTCGGTTCGTCGGCGATCAGCAGCTTCGGCCGGTTGGCAAGCGCCATGGCGATCATCACGCGCTGGCGCTGGCCGCCGGACAATTCGTGCGGGAAGGCACCGAGCCGCTTTTCGGCGTCGCGGATGCCGACCTCCTGCAAAAGCTCGAGCACCCGCTTTCTGGCCGGAGCGCCGGTCAGACCGGCATGCAGCGCCAGCGTCTCGCCCACCTGCCGCTCCACGGTGTGAAGCGGGTTCAGCGAGGTCATCGGCTCCTGGAAGATCTGGGTGATGTCGCCGCCGCGCACCTGCCTGAGCGCCCGGTCGTCTGCCTTCAGGAGATCACGCCCCTCAAACAGGATTTCGCCGGTCGGATGGCTTGCCGTCGGATAGGGCAGAAGCTTCAGCACCGAAGCCGCGGTCGCCGACTTGCCGGAGCCCGATTCGCCGACAAGCGCCACCACCTCGCCCGGCATGATGTCGAAGGAGACGCCGTCGACGGCGAGGTTGGACGCGCCACCATGACGGAAGGCGACGGAGAGATTGCGGACGC
This sequence comes from Martelella endophytica, assembly GCF_000960975.1. NCBI lineage: Bacteria > Pseudomonadati > Pseudomonadota > Alphaproteobacteria > Hyphomicrobiales > Aurantimonadaceae > Martelella > Martelella endophytica. Next base: position 528,652 of record NZ_CP010803.1, read on the forward strand.
TGAGGAGAGGTTGTTCGCTCATTGGAAGGTCTTCCTCGGGTCGAAGGCATCGCGCACCGCCTCGCCGACGAAGACGAGGAGCGACAGCATGATCGAGAGCGTGACGAAGGCGGTGATGCCGAGCCACGGCGCCTGCAGATTGCTCTTGCCCTGGTTCACCAGTTCGCCGAGCGAGGGCGAGCCGGGCGGCATTCCGAAGCCCAGAAAGTCGAGCGATGTCAGCGTCACGATCGCACCCGACAGGATGAACGGCACGAAGGTGAGCGTGGCGACCATCGCGTTCGGCAGCAGGTGGCGGAACATGATGGTAAAATTGCCGACGCCGAGCGCACGCGCCGCCCGCACATACTCGAAATTGCGTGCCCTGAGAAACTCCGCGCGCACAACAGCAACGAAACTGACCCAGGAGAACACCAGCATGACGCCGAGCAGCACCCAGAAGCCGGGCGGCAGGATCGCGGCGATGATCAACAGGATGTAGAGCGTCGGTAGCGACGACCAGATCTCGATGAAGCGCTGCATCAGCAGGTCGACCCAGCCGCCGAAATAGCCCTGCACGGCGCCGGCCGAAACGCCGATGATTGCCGAAAGCACGGTCAGCGCCAACCCGAACAGCACCGATATCCGGAACCCGTAGATGACGCGGGCGAGCACGTCACGGGCAAGGTCATCCGTGCCAAGCCAATCCATGTTGCCGAGGACGCAGCCGGGATCATCCACCCCTTGCGGATAGCCGGCGCAGCGCTCGTCCTTGCTCATCAGCCAGAAAGGCGGCGTGGGCGCCGAATAGGGCACATTGGAATTGATCGTGCGGTAGGAATAGCGGATCGGCGGCCACAGCATCCAGCCGTTGGCCTCGATCTCCTCCTGGATGAAGTCGGAGCGATAGTCGGTCACGGCAAAGAAGCCGCCGAACTTTTCCTCCGGATAGTCGACCAGAACGGGAAACAGCAGTTCGCCCTTGTATTCGACCATCAAAGGCTTGTCGTTGGCCACGAACTCGGCGAAGAGGCTGATGATGAACAGGAACAGGAACAGCCAGAGCGACCAGTAGCCGCGCCGGTTGGCCTTGAAGTTCTGCCAGCGTCGCGCATTCATCGGCGACAGGATGCCGGATTTCGGCACGTTGGTGATGGCGTCGGGGGATGCGAGTTCGCTCATCTCAGACATCCCTCTTTTCGAAGTCGATACGCGGATCGATCCAGGTGTAGATCAGGTCGGAGACGAGGCCGATGACAAGGCCGATCAGCGAGAAGATGTAGAGCGTCGCAAACACCACCGGATAATCGCGATTGACAAGCGAGAGATAACCAAGCCGGCCAAGGCCATCGAGCGAGAATACGTTCTCGATCAGAAGCGAGCCCGTGAAGAAGGCGAGGATGAAGGAGCCGGGAAAGCCGGCGATCACGATCAGCATCGCATTGCGGAACACATGGCCGTAAAGCACCTTGCGCTCGGTCAGCCCCTTGGCCCGCGCCGTCACCACATATTGCTTGCCGATCTCGTCGATGAACGAGTTCTTGGTCAGAAGCGTGGTGGTGGCAAAGGATGAGACCGAAAGCGCGATCAGCGGCAGGGTCAGATGCCAGAAATAGTCGAGGATCTTCTGCCACCAGGTAAGCTGCGCAAAATTGTCGGAGACGAGGCCGCGCAGCGGAAACCAGTCGAAGAACGACCCGCCGGCAAACAGGATGATCATCAAGAGGCCGAGCAGGAAGCCAGGCACGGCATAGCCGATGACGATGACGCCGGAGGTCCAGACATCGAAGCGCGAACCATCCTTGACCGCCTTGCGGATGCCGAGCGGGATCGACACCCCGTATGATAACAGGAGCACCCAGACCCCAAGCGAGATTGACACCGGCAGCTTGTCGATGATGAGGTCGATAACGCTGGAATTGCGGAAGAAGCTGTCGCCGAAATTGAAGGTCAGGTAGTCGCGCATCATCAGGAGGAAGCGCGTCACCGGCGGCTTGTCGAAGCCGAACTGCTTCTCGAGGTCGGCGATCAGTTCCGGATCGAGCCCGCGGGCACCGCGATAGCCGCTGTCGGCCCCCTCCATCTGCATGCCGGCATCGGCGCCACCGGAAATGCGCGCCTCCGCACCGCCGCCCTGCCCGTTCAGCTGGGCGATCACCTGCTCCACAGGGCCGCCGGGCGCAAACTGCACGATGACGAAGGAAATCGTCATGATACCGATCAGCGTCGGGATCATCAGCAGGATACGCCTGAGGATATAGGAGCCCATCAGGCGTGTCCTCCTGCAAAGCCCGACCGCAGAACGCCCTTCGATCTCCCCCCTTGAGGGGGAGATGCCCCGACAGGGACAGAGAGGGGTGAAACCTCTCCGGGAGCACGGAGTTTGCGGCTTATGCCTGATACCCCTCTCTGTCGCTTTCGCGACATCTCCCCCTCAAGGGGGGAGATTGGATGGAGTGCGTGGTTCTTCCTGCGCAAAATCACCGCCGTTCCTGCAACAGCGGCCATCATACCATCGGCATCAGTCGTCATTCGGCCTCCGTCGACCACCAGGCATCCGGGAAATCGAGACCATATTCCGGGAATTCCGCGGGATGGGCGATCGTGTTCCAGTAGGCGATGCGATAGTCGGTGGAATAATAAAGCGGTATGATGAAATTGTGGGCGAGCAGCACGCGGTCGAGCGCCTTGGTGGCGGCGACCAGCGTATCGCGGTCGTCGGCGAAGACCACCTTCTCGATCAGTGCATCGATGCCGGGATCGGAAATGCCCGCATAGTTTTGCGAACCGGGCTGGTCGACGGAGCGCGAGCCCCAGTAGTTGAACTGTTCGTTGCCCGGGCTCAGCGACTGGGCCCATAGCTCCCAGATCATGTCGTAATCGAAATCGTTGACGCGGTTCTGATATTGCGATGAATCGACCAGTCGGATCGAAGCCTCGATGCCGATCTTCCTGAGATCCTCGACATAGGGCAGCACCACGGTCTGCAGCGACGGATTGTCGAGCAGGATCTCGAAGGTGAACGGCTTTCCGGTCTTCACATCGACCATCTGCGTGCCGCGCCGCTCGAAACCGGCTTCCTTCAGCAGCTCGAAGGCATGGCGAAGGTTGTCGCGGAATTTCTCCGGCGTCCCGGCAACGGGCAATGTGTTCGGCTCGTCGAAGATCTCGGCCGGCACCTCGTCCTTCACCGATTGCAGGATGTCGAGCTCCTCACCCTCGGGAAGGCCGGCAGAGGCGAGATCGGTTCCGAACCAGAAGGAATTGTCGCGGGAATAGGCGTCGTTGAGCTGGGTCTTGTTGATGGTCTCGAAATCGAGGGCATAGATCAGCGCCTCGCGCACGCGCTCGTCATTGAATGGCGCCCGCCGGTTGTTCGGCACCAGCGCCTGCATGATGCCGGTGGAGCGCAGCGGATTGGGTACCGCCTCGCGTTTGACGCTGCCGTCCTTGGCGGCCGGGAACTCATACTCCGTCGCCCAGCGTTTTGCCTTGGTCTCGATCCAGAAGTCGAAATCATGCGCACGGAAGCCGACGAAGGCGACGTCGAAATCGGAATAGTAGAGATACTTGATCGAGCCGAAATTGTTGCGGCCGACATTCACGCCGAGATCCTTGCCCCAGTAGTCGTCGTCAAGCGTGTAGGTGATCGAGGAGCCCGGATTGATCTCTCCGATCTTGTACGGCCCGGAGCCGACGATCTTTTCCAGCGTGCTCGCCGAAACATCGTGCGGCGTGTCGCCTTCAAACCAGTGCTTGGGCAGGACCATGAGCTGGCCGACGATCTGCGGTAATTCGCGATTGCCCTTCTCGTCGAAGTGGAAGGTCACTTCGCGCTCTCCGGTCACTTCCGCGCTTGTCACGTGACGATAGTAATTGGCGTAGGTGGCGTTGAGCGTCTTGAAGCTGTCGAAGGAGAAGACCACGTCCTCGGCGGTCACCGGCATGCCATCGGAGAATTTCGCCTCGGGACGCAGGCGGTAGGTCACCTCGGAATAATCGTCCGGATAGCGGAAGGCTTCGGCAAGCAGGCCATACTGCGCGTTGATCTCGTCCTGCGACGGGGTCATCAGCGTTTCGAAGACGAGCGCAAGGCCGGTCGCCTTGTTGCCGCCATAGGGGATGGGGTTCAGCGAATCAAAAGTGCCGATGCCGGGCATCCGCAACTCGCCGCCCTTCGGCGCATCGACATTGACGTAATCGAAGTGGGCAAAGCCCTCGGGATATTGCGGCGTTCCCGTCAAAGCCCCGGCATAATGCCACTCTTCGGCGCCACCCTCCTGGGCAAGGGCGGCAGGCGCGGCAAGCGCCAGCGCCACAACCCATGTAGTCTTTACAGCCATTTTCCACATGGTTTTTGTCGGTTCCATTCTTGCTTTTATCGTTTGGGAAGCAAGAATAAACAAATATCGGCCGGGGTCCACAAGCCCCTCATTTCGAAAGCGCGACGGCACGCGGCGATCGGCCGCTCCGGCATGGCCCGCCCGAAACGCGCCCTGAGAGGAGCATGAGATGCGCTGGATAAAGGCTTTTGCGGTCCTGATGGGCCTGATGACGGCAGTGCCGGCGTTTGCGGAAGATCCGCCGCCAGCGAAAATCCTGTTCGGCTCGGAAACGACGCCGACGGCCAGCAAGCCGCAATCCTACGGCTTCTACAACAAGGGCTGCATCGGCGGGGCGGAGGCCCTGCCGATCGACGGGCCGACATGGCAGGCGATGCGACTTTCGCGCAACCGCCGCTTCGGCCATCCCGACACGATCGCGCTGATCGAGAAGCTCTCGCGCGATGCGGCCCAGTATGACGGCTGGCCGGGGCTTCTCGTCGGCGACATCTCGCAGCCGCGCGGCGGGCCGATGCTATCGGGCCACGCCTCCCACCAGGTCGGGCTTGATGCCGATATCTGGCTGACGCCGATGCCCAATCGCACGCTGTCGCTGCGCGAGCGCGAGGACATATCCGCGGTCTCGATGCTGAAGAATGACGGCACACTGTTCGTCGACAAGACGAAGTTCACGCCCGCGCATGAACGGCTTTTGATGCGCGCGGCGAGCTATCCGGAGGTACAGCGGATCTTTGTCCATCCCGGCATCAAGAAGGCGATGTGCGAGGACTGGAAGGGCGACCGCACCAACCTCGCCAAGCTCCGCCCCTACTATGGCCACTACTACCATTTCCACATCCGCCTGTTTTGCCGCCCGGGCTCGCCGGGCTGCACGGCGCAGAACGCGGTCGACATGAAGGATGATGGTTGCGGGGCGAACCTCGCCTGGTGGCTTTCCGACGAACCGTGGCGGCCCGCCAAACCGGCGCCGCCGCCGAAAGAGCCGGCAAAGCCGAAGCCAAAGCCCACGCGGCCGAGCTACACCATCCTTTCCGACCTGCCGAAAGCCTGCGCCGCGGTGCTGGACGCCGCCGCACCGGCCAATCTTCCGGCAGCGGCACTGACGCCGAAAATTCCGCTGCCGCCGCTCGCGCCCTGGCCAGAAATCGGCCCGGTGCCGACGCCACGCCCGGCGGGCTGACGTGCGCCAAGAAGGAAAACGGCGAAGCAGGAAGTGCTTTCAAAGCGGTTTGGGTTGATGTAGGAGAAAGCGACCGGTTTGCCGGTCCTCTCCGGCCCGTTTCGGGGCCCCGCCGCTATGCAAGGCGCGATCAGAAGAACAGTTGCCTCGGTTCAATGAGGCAGGAGCGGAAACACCATGGCCAGACACAGCATTCACGAGCAGCCTCTTTCCTTTCCCATTCTCATCGGCGACATCGGCGGCACCAATGCCCGCTTCTCCCTGCTCGTCGATGCCTATGCCGAGCCGCGCGAATTTCCGATCGTCCATACCGCCGATTTCCCGACCATCGATGCCGCCATCCAGGCCGGGGTGATGGACAAGACGGCGCTGCAGCCGAGGAGCGCCATTCTTGCCGTCGCCGGCCCGATCCGCGGCGATGAAATCCCGCTCACCAATTGCGACTGGGTGGTGAAGCCGAAGGACATGATCCGCGCGCTCGGGCTTGAGGACGTGGTGATCATCAACGATTTCGAGGCGCAGGCGCTGGCGATCGCCAATATGCCCGACCAGTTCCGTGAACCGCTCGGCAACCGCCCGGACACGATGATCGCCTCGCGCGTCGTGCTCGGGCCCGGCACCGGCCTCGGCGTTGCCGGCCTCGTCCACGCCGAAGAACGCTGGATTCCCGTGCCGGGCGAAGGCGGACATATCGACCTCGGTCCGCGCAGCGAGCGCGACTATCAGGTGTTCCCGCACATCAAGACCATCGAGGGACGCATTGCGGGCGAACAGATTCTCTGCGGACGCGGCATGGTCAATCTCTATAACGCCATCTGTGCCGCCGACGGCATCGAGGCGAAGCCCTACGAGCCCAAGCATGTCAGCCAGTATGGCCTGGACGGTTCAGACCCGCAGGCGGTCGAGACGCTGTCGCTGTTTTCCACCTATCTCGGGCGGCTTGCCGGCGATATGGCGATGATCTTCATGGCCCGCGGCGGCGTCTACCTCGCCGGCGGCATTTCGCAGAAGATCCTGCCGGCACTGAAGCAGCCGGAATTCCGCGCTGCCTTCGAGGACAAGGCGCCGCATACCGGGCTGATGAAGACGATCCCGACCTATGTCGTCACCCATCCGCTGGCAGCCCTTGCCGGGCTCGCCACCTATGCCCGCACCCCGACCCGCTTCGGCCTCGCGCTCGACGGACGCCGCTGGCGCGGCTGAGGCTGCTCAAAACGAGGCGGAGAGCTTGCCGAAGGCGGCGTTCTCCGTTGCCCCGCTGCCGATGCGGCCATGATCGCCGACAGCTCGCGGTAAGAGTTGGGCGCCGGAGACCTCGCCATAATCGGGGGCGCGGTAGAGGTTCTCGGTGATCTTCAGGTTCTCGGTGATCTGGGCATCCGCCGCGCCGGAACTGTCGGCGAGGCCGGGAAAGGCCGAATAGAGATACTGATAGGCAAATTCGGGATCGCTTGGGGAGGAGCGAGCGTGTTTGTAAGCGGGCTCGCCATGGTGCTCTCCCGCTTCACAGCCGAAGAAGATCGTCCCATCATTGCCGCGATAGCCCGAGATCGGCGCGGCATCGCCGCCTGATGAAAGCAGAAAGAGCAAGGCCAGCGCCGTGCCCGCTTCGCCGGCATGCCGGCGCTTCAAAGCCCCGCCCCCGCCCGCGGCCAAATGCGCATCCCCATCGACCTCACCCCTCAAGATCGTTTTGTCGATGGTCGCCGCAGAGGCAGATTTGACAAACGGCAGCCGAGGAAAGGTAACCACAACTCTTTCAAAAGTCATCGCCAAAACAAGCGGGCGCCAGCCCTGAAAGGGTGACCTAGAAATCGGGATCGTAGTTGAAATAGAGCGGGTTCGAGAGCGCCACCATGTCGGCGGAAAGATGCATGGAATTCGGGATATCCGGATAGGCCGCCTGCGGCCCCGTGATCTCGGCGCGGTAGTAGCTGGTCTCGCCTGCAGCGGGCGTGTCGGTGAACCGGGCGATGCGGGTTTCGGGATCGACGGCAAGCGTTGCGAAAGGCGCGCGGTTCTTGACGATCGTGACGCCGTAGCGCGCACCGGCAATGCCGCCTTCCGAAAGCCGGACCTCAAAACGGACAGGCCCTCCGTCGGCTTCGGCGTTGTCGCCCATCATCATCTCCGCAACCCCGTCGCCATCGGCATCGGCGACCAGCTCGACGCGCGGATTGAAGGGATTGGAGCTCACCGACGCCCGTCCTGCCACCAGGCTCGCGAGGATGGCAGGTTTAGTGCGGTCTTCGGCGAAGACCCAGGTTGTTGGCGTGCCGACATAATTGGCCGTCGCCTCCGGCGTCCATGGCGTCGTCAGCTCCGGCGCATCCGGCACGCCGTGATGCGCATCCGAGCCACCGCGCGCGCCGAGCATGCGCCCCGAAAGCAGGATATTGTCCCAGACGCGGACATTGGCGGCATTCTTCGGCCACATCGGCCCGTTCCAGATCTCGATGGAATCGGCGAGATCGAAGGAGAAGCCGTAATGGTTGCTCGTGACGGGATGATTAGCCGACCAATGGATGCCGAGATCGCGCTTCAGCGCCAGCAGGTCCCAGTCGCGGTCGTTGCGGCGGTCGAAGATGCGCTGGTGGTCATAAGGCTCGATGCCGAAAATGTTGACGTGGCCCCGCGGCGCGGTCAGTTCGGCGCCGTAGAACAGCAGCAGGTCGTCGGACCGATAGGCCGGGTCTGCCCATGTATGCCCCGCCACGGCGCCGGCGACATGGACGTCGTGATCGGTAATCGTCAGATAGTCGAAACCGAGCCGTTCGGCGAAGCCGATGATCTTCTCGACAGGATTGTTGGTGGAGTCATCGCTGTGGCGGGAATGGAGGTGCCAGTCCCCCTTGAGCCAGAGCCCCTCACGCGCGTTGATCTGCAATGGATTGTCGTCGGATGTCATCTGCCATGCCTCATTCTCGGCAATCCCACGAATCGCCTGTCCTGCCACCAGCATAACGCGGTTTCGGAACGGCTCGGGACCAGATGGCGGAAAAGTTCGCTGGTGACAGAGGGACAGGCCGCGACCAATTTCGCCACCTGGCCGATATCGGACCGGCCTTCCCTCAAGGGGAAGGTCGGTGGAAGGGATAACTGGCGCTTACGCGTTCCAGGGAACCGTCTTCTGGGTCTGTTCGCCAAGGCCCTCGATGCCGAGGCGCATCGTCTGGCCTTCCTTCAGATAGACCGGCTCCGGCTTGATGCCCATGCCCACGCCGGGCGGGGTTCCGGTGGTGATGATGTCGCCGGGCTGCAGGCTCATGAACTGCGACAGATAGCTGACGAGGTACTGCACGCCGAAGACCATGGTCTTGGTCGAACCGTCCTGATAGCGGTGGCCGTCGACTTCGAGCCACATCGGCAGGTCCTGCGGGTCGGCAACCTCGTCGCGGGTGACGAGCCACGGGCCAATCGGGCCGAAGGTGTCGGCGCTCTTGCCCTTGACCCACTGGCCGGAACGCTCGATCTGGAATTCGCGCTCGGAGAGGTCGTTGACCACGCAATAGCCGGCGACATGATCCATCGCGTCGGCCTCGTCGACATAACGTGCCTCCTTGCCGATGACGACGCCGAGCTCGACCTCCCAGTCGCTCTTCTTGGAGTTCTTCGGAATGCGAACATCGTCGTTCGGGCCAATGATGGCGCTGGTCGCCTTCATGAAGATGATCGGCTCCTTCGGCAGGTCCGCGCCGGTTTCGGCGGCGTGGTCGGCATAGTTGAGGCCGATGCAGATGAACTTGCCGACATTGCCGACGCAGGGGCCGATGCGGCTTGTCCCCGGCAGGACCGGCAGGCTGTCGATATCGGCAGCCGCGATCCGCGACAGGCCGTTGGCGGAAAGCGCCTCGCCGGCGATGTCGACGACGATCGACGAAATGTCGCGGTAGCTGCCGTCGGCGTGCAGGATGGCAGGGCGCTCGGCGCCCTTGGCACCAACTCGTAGCAATTTCATGTCTTTACTCCTTTTTGCGGCTTACGCCGCCGAATAGGCGAAGTTATGAAGCGTTTCCGGCTTCATCTCAATGGAAAAGCCCGGCTTTTCCGGCGGCATGTAGGCCGCGCGCTCGATCCGGCACGGATCGACGAAGTGCTCGTGGAGGTGATCGACATATTCGATGACCCGCCCCTCCTTGGAGCCGGAGACCACCAGATAGTCGATCATCGACAGGTGCTGGACATATTCGCAAAGCCCGACGCCGCCGGCATGCGGCCAGACCGGCAGGCCGAATTTCGCCGCCATCAGCAGCACCGAAAGCACCTCGTTCAGCCCGCCGATACGGCAGGCGTCGATCTGCACGATATCGATCGCGCCACCGGCGATGAACTGCTTGAACAGGATGCGGTTCTGGCACATCTCGCCAGTCGCGACCTTCACCGGGGCGACGGCCTCGCGAATCTTCCTGTGACCGGCGACATCGTCGGGGCTCGTCGGCTCCTCGATGAAGAAGGGGCGGAAGGGGGCAAGCGCCTGCACCCAGTCGATCGCCTGATCGACCTCCCAGACCTGGTTGGCGTCGATCATCAGCGTGCGATCCTCGCCGATCACCTCGCGCACGATCTTGAGGCGCGCGACATCCTCGTCGCGGTCCTGCCCGACCTTCATCTTGATATGAGTGAAGCCGGCATCGACGGCTTCCTGAGCAAGACGGCGAAGCTTGTCGTGGCTGTAGCCGAGCCAGCCGGCCGAGGTTGTGTAGCACGGGTAACCGTTGACTTTCAGCTCGGCAATGCGTTCGGCCTTGCCGGTCTCTGCCTTGCGGAAGATTGCAAGCGCCTCCTCCGGCGTGATCGCGTCGGTCAGATAACGGAAATCGACAATCGAGACGAGCTGTTCCGGTGTCATGTCGGCGACGAGCTGCCAGACCGGCTTGCCCGCGGCCTTCGCCATCAGATCCCAGGCGGCGTTGACGACCGCGCCGGTGGCCAGATGCATCGCGCCCTTGTCCGGCCCGATCCAGCGCAACTGGCTGTCGCCGGTCACATGCCGCCAGAAGCGGCCGGGGTTTTCGGCAATCCAGTCGAGGGAAAGCCCGGTCATACGGGCTTCCAGCGCGCGGATCGCGGCGCAAACAACCTCATTGCCGCGGCCGATGGTGAAGGTCAGGCCGTGGCCCTCCAATCCGCCATCCGTTTTCAGGATGACATAGGCCGCGGAATAATCCGGATCGGGGTTCATCGCATCCGAACCGTCGAGCTTGGCCGAGGTCGGGAAACGCAGGTCGTGGACGGAAAGTCCGGTGATTGTGGTCATGTCGTTCACTCGGGTCTGCAGCGGTTCAGCAGGTCCAGCCGCCGTCGATGATATGGGCCTGGCCGGTGGTGTAGGTCGCGCCTGCGAGGTAGACGGCGAGATCGGCGATTTCCTCCGGCGTGCCGATGCGGCCGATGGGCTGGCGGGCGATAAAATCCGCACGCGCCTTCTCATAGTCGCCAGTTGCCCTCAGCCGGTCCTGCAGCGAGGGGCTGTCGACCGTTCCGGGGCAGATGGCGCTGCAGCGAATGCCCTTGGTCACATAGTCGGCGGCGATCGCCTTGGTCATGCCGAGCACGGCGGCCTTGGTGGTCGAATAGGCAAAGCGGTTCGGCACGCCCTTCAGCGACGAGGCAACCGACGACATGTTGATGATGACGCCATATTCGCGCTCCAGCATGCCCGGCAGGAAGGCCTGCACCGTGCGCACCATCGCCTTGACGTTGAGGTCGTAGGCGAAATCGAGATCGCCTTCCTTCATGTCGAGCACCGAGCCGTTATGGACGACGCCAGCGCAATTGAACAGGATGTCGACGGGGCCGATTTCCAGCGCGGCATTGGCGACGGCCTCGTCCGACAGCACGTTCAGAAGCCGAGTTGAGATGCCGTCTATGCCCTCGATTTCGGCGAGCTTCTCGGCATTGATATCGGTGGCGATCACCTTTGCGCCGGCCCTGGCGAAGGCTTTGGCGGAGGCGGCGCCGATGCCTTGCGCGGCGGCGGTGATGAGGCAGGTCCTGCCGGTCAGGTCAGTCATGGGCATATTCCTTCAAGTGATTGTCTTCTGCGAGCCTTCGACCGCCATGCGGCCGATCGCCTCGAAATCCCAGGCGATGCCGAGGCCGGGTTCTTCAGATGGAACGGCCCGGCCCTCGCGAATGTTCATGCCGTAAAGCGTAATCGCGTCGAGCTGGGGGATGTATTCGACCCAGCGCGCATTGGGCACGGCGGCGCAGAGCGACACATGCAGCTCCATCAGGAAGTGCGGCGCGACCGCGACGTTGAAGCACTCCGCCATGTGCGCGACCTTGAGCCAGGGCGTGATGCCGCCGATGCGGCCCACGTCGACCTGGACGATCGAGCAGGCACGGCGCTCCAGATATTCGCGGAAATGCGAGGCGGAATAAAGGCTCTCACCGACCGCGATCGGCACCGATGTGTGACGGGAGAGCACGGCATGGCCTTCGATGTCATCGGCCGGCAGCGGCTCCTCCAGCCAGCCGATATCGAGCCGCTGATAGACCGCCGCGCGGCGCACCGCCTCATCGACGTTGAAGGCTTGATTGGCATCAGTGAAGATCTCGAAAGCGGGACCAACGGCGTCGCGGACTGCGCCGATGCGGGCGGCGTCTTCGGCGAGCGGTCGGCCGACCTTGAGCTTGCAGCCGGAAAAACCGTCCGCCTGCGCCCGCAGCGCATCATCGACAAGAGCTTCGGCCTCCAGATGCAGCCAGCCACCCTCGGTGGTGTAGAGCGGGATCTCCGCCTGGGCACCGCCGGCAAGACGATGGAGCGGCAGACCGAGTTTCACCGCCTTCAGGTCCCAGAGCGCGGTATCGATGGCGGCGAGCGCAATCGAGGTGATGGCGCCGACAGTGGTCGCGTGGGTGAGGAAGGTGAGGTCCCACCAGATGCGCTCGATATCGAAAGCCTCGCGGCCGATGATCGCCGGCAGCAGCGTCTTTTCCAGAAGCGCCATCACCGAAGGTCCACCGGTCCCGATGGTGTAGGAATAGCCCGTGCCGGTAACGCCGTCCGCATCGGTGATGCGCACGATCGGCGTTTCCTGGGAGACGAAGGACTGGATCGCGTCGACCCGCGTGACCTTCGGCTTCAGGTCCACCATCAGGATTTCGGCGCGGACGATCCTTGCCATGTCAGGCCCTCAGGCTCTTGCCGCTTGCGCCGTCAAAGACATGCAGGCGTTCGAGATCGAGCGTGAAGGTCAGTTCCTCGCCATCCTCCAGCGGACGTGGATCGAGCATCTTCGCCTGCACTTCCTTGCCGCCGAGCTCCGTGTAGATGATGGTCTCGGTGCCAAGCGGTTCCGAGATCAGCACCGGCAGAGCGACTTCGAGCGACCGGTCCTCCGGATGCAGCGAATGCCCCTTCGGCGCGAAGGCGTCCGGGCGGAAGCCGATCACCACCTTGTCGCCGGCAGACACCTTCGGTGCGATATCGGTCGGCAGCGGCACCAGCGTGCCGTCGGCTAGCCGAACCGCCCCGTCCTCGACAACGGCTTCAAGCTGGTTCATCGGCGGCGAGCCGATGAAGCCGGCGACGAAGGTGTTGGCCGGGTTTTCGAACACCTCCGTCGGCGTGCCGACCTGTTCGACATAGCCATCGCGCATGATCACGATCCGGTCTGCCAGCGTCATCGCCTCGACCTGGTCGTGGGTCACATAGATGACCGTTGTCTTGACCCGCTGATGCAGCTTCTTGATCTCGACGCGCATCTGGCCGCGCAGCTTGGCATCGAGGTTCGACAGCGGCTCGTCAAACAGGAACACGTCCGGATGGCGCACGATGGCGCGGCCCATGGCGACGCGCTGGCGCTGGCCGCCGGACAGATTGGCCGGCAGGCGGTCCATGAACGGCTCGAGGCCGAGAATGCCGGCGGCCTCGTCGACACGCGGCTTGATGTCGTCCGGCGTCATGCCGGCGATCTTCAGGCCGAAACCGAGATTTTCGCGGACCGTCATATGCGGATAGAGCGCGTATGACTGGAACACCATGGAAATGTTGCGCGATCTTGGCGGCAGGGCGTTGACGATACGGTCGCCGATCCTGAGTTCTCCGTCGGAGATTTCCTCAAGTCCGGCAATCATCCTCAGCGTCGTCGACTTGCCGCAGCCGGAAGGCCCGACGAGCACGACGAACTCGTTATGGGCAACGTCGAGATCGATGCCGTGGACGACTTCCAGCGAGCCATAGCGCTTGACGATTTTGGAAAGGTGCACTTCGGCCACGGGATTATCCTTTCACGCCGCCGAACGTCAGTCCGGCAATCAGATGCTTTTGTACGATGAAGGTGAGGATCAGCGCCGGGATGATGATCAGCACGGCCATGGCGCTCATCCCGGTCCAGTCGACGGTGAACTGGGCGGTGAAGTCCATCAGCCCGACCGGCATGGTTTTCGACGCGGTGGTGCGGGTGAGCTGGCTGGCGAGCGCGAACTCGTTCCAGGCCGTCAGGAAGGCGAAGATGCCCGCCGATGCAAGGCCCGAGCGGGCGAGCGGAAACTCAACCTTCCAGAACGCCTGCCAGCGGGTGCAGCCGTCGATCTGGGCGGCTTCGGACAGATCCGCCGGGATCTGGCGGAAGAAGCCATCGGTCAGCCAGATCGTGAACGGGATGTTGATCGCCATGTAAACGAGTATCAGCCCGAACTTGGTGTCGATCAGCCCGATCTTGCTCCACAGGATGAAGAGCGGCAGAGACAGCGCCACGCCCGGCACGGTGCGCGACAGCATGAAGGAGAGGAACAGAGCGCCCTTGCCCTTGAAACGGTAACGGGCAAAGGCATAGCCGCCCATCATGCCGACCAGGATCGCGACAACCGTGGAGGTCAGCGAGATTACCAGCGAATTGAAGAAATAGCGCTCGACCGGCAGGCCCTGCTGGCGATCCGGCAGGAGGCCGAAAATGCCGAGGAAGTTGTTCAGCGTCCAGTCCTGCGGGATCCAGATCGGCGGACGCGCCATGACTTCCACATTCGGGCGGAAGGCGGTCATCACCACCCAGGCGCCGGGCACGACGAGGATCATCATCGCGATGAAAAGGGTGATCCTGAGCAGCCAGCGCTGCCAGGGTTTTTCGATGGTGCGCGCGCTCATTGGGCGCCTCCCATGAAAACGCGGGCCTTGGAAAGGTTGCGGTAGAACATGATGGTGAAGGCGATCGAGAGCAGGATCGAGATGTAGCCCATGGCGTTCGCCATGCCCATCTGCGAGTTCTGGTAGCCGGTGCGCGTCATCAGCGTCCAGATCAGCTCCGTGCGCCCCGCGGGGCCGCCATTGGTCATGATCTTCACCATGTCATAGGCACGCGCGACATCGAGCGAGCGGATCGTCATCGCGATCCAGATGAACGGCATCAGGAAGGGCAGCGTGATATGGCGGAACACCTGCAGCGCGTTGCAGCCATCGACCTTGGCGGCCTCGATCGGCTCCTTCGGCATGGCGAGCAGGCCGGCCATCAGCAGGATGGCGAAGATCGACGTCGACATCCACATTTCCGCGACGATGATCGAGAAATTGGCCAACCAGCCATTGACCAGCCACGGGATCGGCTTGTCGATCAGGTTGAGCGCAAACAGCGCATTGTTCACCAGACCGACGGAATCGTTGAACAGATACTTGAACTGGAAGCCGACAAGGATCGGCGAGAACATCATCGGAAACATCATGATGGTTCTGAGCGTCCGCTGGCCCCAGGTGATGCGGTTGACGAGCAGCGCCAGCCCGAGCCCCATGAGCATTTCCAGATTGAGCGCGATGGTGATGAACACCACGGTGCGGCCGAAGGCCCACCAGAAATCATCATTGCCGATCAGGCGCCTGTAGTTACGCAGGCCGACGAAATTATAGAGCGAGTCCGGCCGCACCAGATTGTAGCTGGTGAAGCTCGTCCAGAACGACACCAGAAGCGGCACCAGCACGACCGCCAGAATGACGACGATGGCCGGCAGCAGCAAAAGATAGGGCGTCGCCTGCGGAGACCTGAAAAACTTCATGTCGCGCCTTCGGAAATTTCGGAAGAATGAAACTGTGTCCGGCCGGAGCCGGTGACGCCGCCGGCGCAAAGGCCGGCGGCGATATGAAGGGCCACTCAGTAGTAGCCGGCGTCTTCCATGATGTAGGTCGCCTGTTCGGCGGCATCATCAAGCGCGTCCTGCGGGGTCTTTTCGCCGACGATGGCGGCCTGAAGTTCGGGCCACAGCACGTTCGAGACCTGGATCCATTCCGGGATCAGCGGCGGGGTGCGGGCGTCAGCCAGCGATTCCTGCCAGACCTGGAACATCTCGGCGAGGTTTTCCTTGCCGTTCTCGTTGAACCAGGCAATCACCTCGTCATAGGTCGCCGTGCGGGTCGGCAGGTTGCCGGCCTTGGCTTCCATGAGTTCGCTCTCGTCATTGGTCATGAACACGGCAAACGAAACGGCGGCATCCTTGTTGTCGCAATCCTGCGTAACAGAGAAGGAGTGCGAACCGGACCAGCCACCGCCATGCCCAGATGTGCCGGCGGGAGCGACGGCATAGCCGAGGTCATCCGAGATCTTCGAGGACGACGGGTCCGCGAAGAAGGCGGCAAAGCCCGGCCAGTCGAGATCGAGGGCAAGCTGGCCTGCAGCCATCGCCTGACCGATATCGTCCCATGTGTAGTTGACAGTACCGGCCGGCACGGCACCGGCGTCATAAACATCGATGAACCACTGCAGGGCCGCAACGCCTTCCGGCGAATTGAAGGTCGGGTGGAACTCGTCGTCGAACATGTCGCCGCCATTGGCGCGCAGGATTTCCATGAACCGGCCCGACATGCCCTCGTCCTTGCCGGCAAAGGCGGTGCCATAAAGGTTCGGCGGATCGGCGAAGAAGATCACCTGGTCGCGGAACTCGTCATAGGTCTTCGGCGGGGCGAGATCGGTTCCGTATTTTTCCTTCCACGCCTCCTGGTTCGCCGGATCGGCGTAAAGGCTCTTGCGATAGTAGAGGTTGGAAACGTCGGTGACGCGCGGAAGCTGGACCAGCCGGCCGTCGACCTTTGCCGATTCCAGCGTGCCCGGAACATACTTGTCGAGTTCCGACTGCGGAATGACTTCCGAAAGATCGATATAGAGATCGCCGTATTGCGGGGCGAAGCTCGTGTGGTTGGAGCCAACGCACCAGGAAATGTCGCCGGCGGCGATGTCCTGCTTGATCTCGCGGTCGAGGTCGAAGTGGTTCTTCGACGAGACGATCTCGACCTTGGCGCCCGTCATCTCCTCCCATTCGGGAATGCGGGTATAAAGCTTTTCGTACTGCGTACCGCCAATCAGCTTGACCTGCAGCGTGTAGCCCGGAAAGCTGCCATAATCGAAATCATCGGCGTTGGCGGTTGCGGCAAGGCCACCGACCGCGCAGCACGCCACAAGTGCTGCCTTCAGATATTGCATGATTGTCCTCCTCAATCATTCAAGCCCAGAAAAGGCTTGATCCTCCATATTTGAAAAGTCTATTTGTATATAAGCATCATTTCTGTGAGGCCGTCAACGTCAGTCTTGATATCGGACAGGAACAGAGCCAGTTTCACAGCGAATTCAGGGCGGAAAATCTGCCCACCGGCCAAGGACCGACCATGAGCACAGACGATTCCGACCGCTATCGCGCCCCAGCCCTCGACAAGGGCCTCGACATCTATGAACTCCTGGCCGAAACGGACGGGACGCTGAGCCAGGCGGAAATCGCCAAGGCGCTCGGGCGCACACCGAACGAGATCTACCGCATGCTCGACCGGCTGGTGAGACGCGAATATATCCGCCGCACGCCGGAGGACCGCTACGAGATCACACTGAAGATGTTCGAGCTGGTGCATGCCCGCCCGCCGCTCAGGCGCCTCGTCAGCCAGGCGATCCCGCTCCTGCAGCATGTCGCGCAGGAGGCCGGACAGTCCTGTCACATCGTCGTCTTCGACCGCGATGCCGCTGTCGTCGTGGCACAGGTTGACGCGCCGAGCTACTGGAGCCTTGCGGTGCGCGTCGGCACCCGGCTGAAACTCACCTCGACCGGTTCGGGCCTCGTCTTCCTGGCCTTCTCGACAGCCGAAAACCGGGCGCTGATGCTGAAGGGCGCCGGCGAGACGATGTCGGCAGAGATCGAGGGCCAGCTCGAGGCGATCCGGCGCGACGGCTACACCATCACGCCGAGCGAACAGATCGCCGGCGTCACCAATGTCTCCGCACCCGTCATCGGGCCGCTCGGTTCGGTGATGGCGGTCATCACCTCGCCCTACACGGAGCGCCTCGACCGCACCATCACCGATGACCGGGACCGCACGCTGAAACTGGTGCGCGAAGCAGCGGCCAGCCTTTCGAAGGGACGCGCCGACATCTGAGGAACATGGCGCAGGCGGGCATGGAGGAACGCCCCCGGCGCCCGCGAGACTACCCCGGCAGGGGCAAAGGGAGGAACCATGCGCATCATCGATACCCATCTTCATCTCGTCTACAAGGACCGGTTTTCCTATCCCTGGCTGAAGGACGCACCGGCGCTCGATCGCCAGACAACGGCTGAAGACTATTTCGCCCGCGCCAAAAAGCTCGGCATCGACATGGCGCTGCATATGGAGGTCGATGTCGCGGAGAAGGACATGGAGGCTGAGACCGCCTTCATCGTCGGCGCGCATGAGAAGATCGCCGGCGCCATTGCCGCCTGCCGCCCGGAAAGCCCCGATTTTGCCGTCTACCTGGAGCGTATGGCTGCGACCCCCGGCCTGCGCGGCTTTCGCCGCGTGCTGCATGTGGTGCCGGACGAGGTATCGCAGGCGCCGCTTTTTGCCGAAAACCTCCGCCGTCTTGCAGGCTACGGCCTGACCTTCGATCTCTGCGTTTCCGCCCGCCAGCTTCCGCTCGCCATCGACCTTGCGAGGAAATGCCCGGAGGTGCAGTTCGTGCTCGACCATTGCGGCGTGCCGGATATCGAAAACGATGCCTTCTCGTCATGGGCGGAGCATATCGCCGAATGCGCGCGGCTGGAAAACGTCACCGCCAAGATCTCCGGCGTCATCGCCTATGCCGGCGCGGACTGGAGCACGGAAAAGCTCCGGCCCTACATTTCCCACGTTCTCGATGCCTTCACCTTCAACCGCGTGGTCTGGGGCTCGGACTTTCCGGTCTGCACGATCCACGCAAGTCTCGAGGACTGGGTCGCAAGCGCGAAGGAAATCGTCTCGAAGGCAACGCCGGAGGAGCAGGAGAACTTGTTCTCGCGCAATGCCATGCGCGTCTACCGACTCTAGAGGACGAAATACCAAAACGGAGGAATACCATGCAACGCATCGGGATGGTCATCGGGCTCAACGCCGACAAGGTCGCCGAATACAAGAAGCTTCACGCCCATGCCTGGCCGGAGGTGCTGGCCATGATCAAGGCCTGCAACATCCAAAACTACACGATCTTCCTGCGCGAGCCGGAAAACCTGCTGTTCTCCTACTACGAATACACCGGCACAGATTACGAAGCCGACATGGCGAAGATGGCCGCCGACCCCAAGACCCAGGAATGGTGGTCCGTCTGCATGCCCTGCCAGAAGCCGCTGGATACAGCGAAGGAAGGTGATTGGTGGACAGAGATGGAAGACGTGTTCCATCTCGATTGAGGATTTCAGGCGAGACCGCGCGCAACCAGCGACCGCCCCATGTCGCCCACGGTCGTTTCGATCGCCGTTGGCGGACGCCCGAGGAGGCCGGCCGCACGCGAGGAGTCGATTTCTGGATCATAGCCGAGTTCGCTCACGATCGTCTTCATGTCGGAATCGAACAAGGCCATCAGACGAACGATAAAATCCGGCGCGCGCCGGCGGGGGATGGCGCCGGCCCGTTCGGGAACGGCCTTTGCCAGCAATGCGGCATAGTCCAGAAGACTGAGGCTCGAAAACACCGCCGGGTGCCGCCGCGAAACGGCGGCTGGATCGGTGAGTGCTGCCACATGGATGCGCGCCAGATCGCGCACGTCGACCGTATGCATGAACAGCTCTGGGAGCATCGGCACGCCGCCCTTCAGGAGACGTGCCAGAATGGCACCCGACGTACCCGGATCATCGTCAAGCAGCGGTCCGACGATGAAGCCAGGATTGATGACGGCAAGCGGGAGGCTTTCGGCGGCGGCGATCTGCCAGGCCCGACGCTCCGCCAGCACTTTCGAAAGCTGATAGGCATTGAGCTTGCCGCTGTCCGGGTCCGCCCAGTCATCCGGCCCGAGATGGCTCGGCCCCTTGCGCCCGCGCCCCGAGACGATCGCCACGGAAGAGGACGTCAGGACCACGCGTTCGACGCCAGCCCTCTTGGCCGCCATCAGCGCCCGTTCGGTGCCATCCACTGCGGGACGGATCAGTTCGTCCGGGTCCTTGGGCATGGCGGTTACGAAAGGGGAAGCGGTATGCAACACGAAGCGCGCGCCCTCCGCCGCCTCAGCCCATCCGTCATCATGGGTCAGATCCAGGGTGACGAAGTCAAGTCCCGTGGTGTCTGCGCCAGCAGCTGCAAGCGCCACGCGGGTGCTCTCGGCACGCGCGCGATCGACACCCGGATTGCGCAGGCTTCCGCGCACTTTATAACCGGCATTCAGGAGCTCAAGGGCGACATGGCCACCAAGAAAGCCGGTAATCCCTGTAAGGAGGACTGTATCGCGCATCGAATCCTCTTTTATTTTGAACAAATTGAACTATAAACGTTCATATCGTTAAATTTTAAATTTGACAAGTGGGCGAGCCACGACAATGACGAAATCGGAAACCCGGACCCTGAAGATCCTTGTTGCGGCACAGGCAGAGTTCCTCGAAAGCGGCCTGCGTGGTGCCACCATGCAGTCGATCGCGAGACGAGCGGGCGTCGCCAAGCCGACGCTCTACGCCTATTTCCCGGACAAGGAAGCGGTGTTTCAGGCGACACTACGCAACATCATGTCGCGCATGGTCACGGAAGCAGAAGCAATCCTCTCCGGTCCCGGCAGCGCTGTCGACCGCGCCGCCGAGGCGCTCGCGGGAAAGTATGTTTACGTCAGGGGCATGCTCGCCCACTCGCCGCACGCGCAGGAGCTGCTGGACGGCACGAAATCCGTCGGCGGTGAACTGCATGGCGAGGTTTCCGCCCTGCTTTCAGCACGGATCGCAACGCTGCTTGTCGACGAAGGTTGGCCCGAGCATGCCGCTAAGCACCGTTCGGAACTGCTGCTCGACTGCATATCCGGGCTCTATCAGAATCACGCCGCAAGCCGGACAGCACCGGAGGACGTCGCTTTTCTGGCCCGTCGGTTGCTGACCAGTCCGTAGCTGCCTCTTGCATTTCCTCCAAATTTGAATAATCTATTCAGATAAGAATGACGCCGTTACCTGAAGGAGGAGCAGGTTGTCCGAGAAGTCACGCAACCCGGCGCAAAGCTGGGCGGCGGTCAGAGCCCCGCGCCCGATTGTCATCTTCGGCGGAGGTTCGATCGTCGGCGACGCCCATATGCCCGCCTACCGCATGGCCGGCCTGCCGGTCACCGGTGTTTACGATATCGACCCCGCGCAAACTGCGAAGGTCGCTGCCGAATGGGATATCACCGCGTTTTCAAGCATCGAGGAGGCCGCAGGCGTTGAGGGTGCGATCTTCGATCTCGCCCTGCCGCCGGCCGCCCATGTGGAGGTGCTGAAGCGCCTGCCCGACGGCGCCGCAGTGCTGATGCAGAAGCCGATGGGCCGCGACCTTGCGGAGGCGACGGCCATTCTGGAGATCTGCCGCAAGAAGAAGCTGACGGCGGCGGTAAACTTCCAGCTCCGCTTCTCGCCGATGATGCTCGCCATCCACGACCTTTACGAAAGCGGGGCGCTTGGTGAACTCGTCGATGTCGAGATGCATGCCAACATGATGACGCCCTGGGATCTCTGGCCTTTCGTAAAGACCATGGACCGCGTCGAGATCCTGCTGCACTCGATCCATTATCTCGACCTGATCCGTCATTTCCTCGGCAATCCGGCCGGCGTTCACGCCCGCACCATGGGCCATCCGCTCTCGACCGTGGCCCAGACCCGCACATCGGCAATCCTCGATTACCCGGCGCCGGTCCGCGCCGTGGTTTCGGTCAACCACAACCACGATTTCGGTCCGAAATTCCAGGACTGCTACTTCCGCTTCGAAGGCACCAAGGGTGTTGCGACGACCACGCTCGGGGTCAACCTCAACTATCCGAAGGGCGTGCCGGACGAATTGTGGTTCTCAGAGAAGGGCGGTTCGTGGCAGCAGATCCCGCTTTCCGGCACCTGGTTCCCGCATGCCTTCGTCGGCGTGATGAGCAACCTCCAGCGTTTCGTCGCCGGCGATGATGCCGAACTTGTCACCTCGGTCGAGGATGCCTGGAACACCATGGCGCTGGTCGAGGCCGCCTACCAGTCGAGCGCTTCGCCTGCGACGCCCATCAAGGAAAAACCATGACAGCTGAGAATAACGACCTGCCGCTTGCCGGCGTGCTGGTGCTCGACATGTGCCAGTTCCTCTCCGGCCCCTACTGTTCGCTCCGCCTGCAGGACCTCGGCGCCCGGGTGATCAAGATCGAACGGCCTGGCCTTGGGGACCTGTCGCGGCGGCTCTATCTCTCCGACACCGAGATCGGCGGCGATTCGACCATCTTCCATGCCATCAACCGCTCCAAGGAAAGCCTTGCGATCGACATGAAGGACGAGGCGGATATCGCAGCGCTGAAAACGCTGATCGGCAAGGCCGATGTCGTGTTGCAGAATTTCCGTCCCGGTGTGATCGAACGGCTCGGCCTCGACTACAACACGGTCAAGGCCTTCCATCCGGGCATCGTCTACGGCTCGATCACCGGTTATGGCGACGAAGGGCCATGGGTTTCCCGGCCGGGGCAGGACCTGCTCGCCCAGGCGCGCTCCGGCGTGATGTGGCTGAACGGCGACGAGGACCAGGGGCCCGTGCCCTTCGGCCTTGCCGTTGCCGACATGCTGGCGGGTGCAGCACTCTGCCAGGGCGTGCTGGCCGCACTGGTGAAGAAGGGCCGCACCGGCATCGGCGCCCATGTCGAGACCAGCCTTCTCGAAGCGCTGATCGATTTCCAGTTCGAGGTGCTGACCACGCATCTGAACGATGGCCAGCGGCCGCCGAAGCGCTCGGCCTTCCGCTCGGCCCACGCCTATCTGTCGGCCCCCTACGGCGTCTATCCGACCGCCGACGGCTATCTGGCGCTCGCCATGATGCCGATCGACCAGCTGGCCGACGTGCTGAAAATCGCCGCACTCGATCCCTATCGCGGCAAGCCGGACCTCTGGTTTTCGGCCCGCGACGACATCAAGCGCATCATTGCGACGGCGCTGCAGGAACAAACCACCGACCATTGGCTTTCTATTCTGGAGCCGGCCGATATCTGGTGCGCCAAGGTGCTCGACTGGAACGAACTGATGGAGCACGCCGGTTTCAAGGTGCTCGACATGCTGCAGACGGTGACACGCGAGGACGGAGTCGAAATCCGCACCACGCGCTCGCCCCTCAGGGTGGATGGCAGACGAATGCAAACCCGCCGCGCGGCGCCGAAGATCGGCGAGCAGAGCGCGGCCATACGCGCGGAGTTCGGACTTTAATGACAATCCTGAAGGGCATGACCTGGAACCACCCCCGCGGATACGATCCGATGGTCGCAGGCGCGGAGGCATGGGCGGAAAAGACCGGTGTCACCATCAAATGGGACAAGCGCAGCCTGCAGGATTTCGAGAGTTTTCCGGTCGAGGAACTTGCCCGGCAATATGACCTCATCGTCATCGATCATCCGCATGTCGGCCAGGTGACGGCGGAAAACTGCCTTGCGCCGCTCGACGTTGAGGGTCGCGACGAAGAACGTGAGGCGCTTTCGGCGGGCTCCGTCGGCGTCTCCTTCCTGAGCTATCACTACAAGGGCCGGCAATGGGCCTTCCCGATCGATGCCGCCGCCCAGGTGATGGCCTACCGGGCGAACCGCGCGCCGGAAGTGCCGACAACGTGGGAGGGACTGATCGATCTCGCCCGCGACGGCCACGTGCTGCTGCCGCTTCGGCCGCCGCACAGCCTGATGACCTTCTTCACGCTCGCCGCCAATGCTGGCACGCCCTGCCGCAACGACGGCCCCGGCCCGCTGATTTCCGAGGAGGCCGGCATCGAAACGCTGGAACGGCTCGCCGAACTCGCAAGCCTCGTGCCCGAGGACAATTACGCCATGGACCCGATCGCCGTGCTCGAGGCGCTGTCGGCCCCAGAAGCGACGGCTTCGATCTCGCCTTATATCTACGGCTATGTCAGCTACGCGATGGATGGCTTCCGCCCGCACCGGCTGTCGTTCACCGATATTCCGGCCGTCGGCGAGCTCGGCCCTGCCGGCTCGGCGCTCGGCGGCACCGGCATCGCCGTCTCCGCCTTCTCCGAGAACATCGAGGCAGCGACCGACTTCGCCTACTGGATCGCAAGCGGCGACGTGCAGTCGACGCTGTACCCGAAGGCCGGTGGCCAGCCCGGCCATGCGGACGGCTGGACGAGCAGCGCCGTGAACGCCACCACCAACGGCTTCTACCGCAACACCCGCGAGACGCTGGAAAACGCCTATCTGCGTCCGCGCCACAACGGCTACATGGCCTTCCAGCAGCTCGCCTCCGACACGATCAACGAGACTTTGCTGACCAATGCCCCGGCCCACGCCGCGATCGGCCGGATCAACAAGCTGTTCGAGGAGAGTTTCTGATGGAGCGACCGCGCCATTTCGAGGAGATCGCCATCGGCGAAGAACGCCGCACCTATGGCCGCACGATCACCGAGACCGATTTCGTCGTCCATGCCGGCCATACCGGCGACTTCTTTCCGCACCACATGGATGCCGAACACATGAAGTCGACGCCCTTCGGCCAACGGATCGCCCACGGCACCATGACGTTCGCGATCGGGATCGGGCTTTCGGCCTCGGAGATCAACCCGCTCTCCTTCACCTATGGCTACGAGCGCCTGCGCTTCCCGAAACCGGTCTTCATCGGCGACACGATCCACACCGTGCTGACCATCGCCCGCTGCGAGGACGACCCGAAGCGCCCCG
The DNA here is from genome assembly GCF_000960975.1 of Martelella endophytica. Lineage (NCBI taxonomy): Bacteria > Pseudomonadati > Pseudomonadota > Alphaproteobacteria > Hyphomicrobiales > Aurantimonadaceae > Martelella > Martelella endophytica. Next base: position 553,209 of record NZ_CP010803.1, read on the forward strand.
ACTTCGGTCGCGTGATCGAGGAAGTCAGGGTGAAGAACCAGCGCGACGAGGTGGTGATGGCCTGCGACCACGTCTATCTGGTGCAGCGCAAGGCGGCGTAATCACGATCGGCGATGCGCCCCCTCGGCTTCAGTAGCGAACGCCGGACATCGCCAAAGCGGATGCGTGCCCGCAACCTTCTCCTCGTGCTTGAAACGAGGTTCCAGGCCGGATGCCCAGGACATTCCACACTCGCTTTCAGCGCGTGCCGTGTGCGCCGTTCAGCACGCGGTAGTTATTCGTGCCATTAATGGGGACCTTTTCAAGTAGCACGACCCTTGGATCCTCGTTTCGCGCACGAGGATGGAAGGGTGGATTTGCCGTTGCAAATGGCCGCTTGTGACCCGGTTCGAACCAATTCCCACCGCCCCTCTTGCGCTCGCGTGAACTTGACCTATATTTTGAGTGACTACTCACTTATTAATCGAGTTTAGCCATGGCCAGACCCACCAGCGAAGAAAAACGGACAGCCATTCTGGCCGCCGCGACCCGGCTTGTCGCCACGCAGGGAACAGGCGTCTCGACGGCAAAGATCGCGCGGGCCGCCGGTGTCGCCGAAGGCACGGTGTTCGTCTATTTCGAAACTAAGGCGATATTGATGGAAGCGCTGCTGTTGGCGCTCGAGGGCGAGCTGGCCAAGGCATTTGCCTTTGATGCGCTGCCCGGCGATGGCGGCCGGGAAGACCTCCATCATATCTGGAGCCGGCTGATCGATTGGGGCGTATCGCATCCGGAGTGCTGGCGGGCGATGAAGCGGCTCAAGGTTTCCGAACTGGTGAGCGAGCGCTGCCTCAGAGAGGGTGAAGCCCTGTTCGTCGAGGCCGCAAGCGTTCTCGACACCACGATTGCCCGCCATGGTCGCCGGGACATGCCGCAACGTTTCGTTGGCCTGATGCTGAACGCGACGGCGGAAGTCACTTATGAATGCATCGCCGGTACGCCCGACGAAGCTGAACATTACAAGGCGCTTGGGTTCGAGATGATCTGGAACGGCATCACCGGCGGCTGACATTTCCCGGCGCTGGCTGCGCACGACCTCCAAAGCCTCGACACGAATATTCTTATCCTGGCCGCAAATGGCCGGTTCACCCAACAGACGAAGATCCGTCTGTTATTTTTCCCGTAAAATTGAGTGACTACTCACTCATAAAATGAAAGGACTCTACCATGACCACTCCCAAAACATGGCTCATCACCGGCAGCGCTCGCGGCCTCGGCCTCAACATTGCACGCGCCGTCCTTGAAGCGGGCGACCGCCTCGTCGCCACCGCCCGAAACCCGGAACGCCTGGAGCCGCTCGTCGCCGAATTCGGCGATCGCGTTGCGCCCTTCGCGCTCGACGTCTCCGATGCCGCTCAGGCGGAGAAGGCCGTGCAGTTCGCCATCGACACGTTCGGACGACTGGACGTCTTGGTCAACAACGCCGGCTTCGGCCATTTTGCGCCGTTCGAGCAATCCGATCCCGATCATTTCCGCGCCCAGTTCGAGACGAACTTCTTTGGCGTGGTCAACATGGTACGCGCCGCGCTGCCGCATATGCGGGCACAGCGTTCGGGCCATATCATCAACGTCTCGTCGGTTGGTGGCCGCATCGTTGGCCCCGGCATGGCAGCCTACCAGTCATCGAAGTGGGCGGTCAGCGCCTTTTCCGAAATCATCGCCAAGGAAACCGGTCATCTCGGCATCAAGACCGTTTCGCTGGAGCCCGGCGGCATGCGCACGGACTGGGGCCAGCTCGCCCGCGGCGACGCGCCGAAGCTGATGGCGGACTACGAGCCTGCCATGGGTGCTATGGCGGAAGCGCTGAACAAAGTCGTGGGCCACGAGGTCGGCGATCCCGACAAGGTGGCCGCCGTCGTCCTCGACCTTGCCAACAGCGATCATGTGCCGGAACACCTCCTGCTCGGCAGCGATGCCTGGGCGATGCTGCACAAGGTCGAGGAAGCCCGCGGCAGGGAAGCCACCGAATGGGAGGCCGTCACCCGCTCGACCGACAGCGACGACGCCGACCTTTCGTTCCTTCAGCACATCTGAGCAAGGGGAAACGTCGCGTCGGCCGGAAACAAACCGGAACCGGCGCGCCAAGATCGACCTTTTCTTCCGCAAACGCTTCCAATAAGGTCTGCATGCCCCGCCGCTGAGACACGTGGCGGGGCTGACGTCCAACGGAAATACCAGGAAGAAGCATGAACATTCCGGCAATGAAGCTCGTCGTCGTGGGTGCAAGCGGACGGATGGGCCAGAGCCTTATCCGCGTGATCTCGGAAACGGAGGGCGCGGTTCTGCATGCCGCCATCGACCGGCCGGACAGTTCCGCGCTCGGCAAGGATGCCGGCGAGCTCTCCGGCGTCGGCACGCTCGGTGTCGCGATCACCGACGATCCGCTGAAGGCCTTTGTCGATGCAGACGGCGTGCTTGATTTCACGGCTCCGGCAGCCTCCGTCGAGTATGCCGGCCTCGCCGCGCAGGCACGGATCGTGCATGTGATCGGCACGACGGGCCTTTCCGAAGACGATGAGACACAGATCAAGGCGGCCGCGCGCCATGCCCGTATTGTCAAATCCGGAAACATGTCACTGGGTGTCAACCTGCTCGGCGAACTCGTCAAGCAGGCAGCAGCCGCCCTTGCCGCCAAGGGCTGGGATATCGAGGTTCTGGAAATGCACCACCGCCACAAGGTCGATGCCCCCTCCGGCACGGCGCTTCTTCTTGGTGAAGCTGCCGCCGATGGCCGCGGCATCAGCCTGAAGGAGAATGCCGTGAGAGTGCGCGACGGCCATACCGGCGCTCGCCAGGAAGGCACGATCGGCTTTGCGACGCTGCGCGGCGGCTCTGTCGTCGGCGAGCATTCCGTGCTCTTTGCCGGTGAGGGCGAAACCGTGAGCCTGTCCCACAAGGCCACCGACCGCGGCATTTTCGCCCGCGGCGCGGTTCAGGCGGCGCTCTGGGCGCGCGGCGAAAAGCCGGGACTTTATTCCATGCTCGACGTGCTCGGGCTTTCCAAATAGCAACTTTTCGAAGGAACAGAGATTATGAGCGGAACACTGGTTCTCGTACGTCACGGCCAGAGCGAATGGAACTTGAAGAACCTCTTCACCGGCTGGAAGGACCCGGACCTGACCGAGCTCGGCGTCAAGGAAGCCACCGCCGGCGGCAAGGCACTCGCCGAAACCGGCATCAAGTTCGACATCGCCTTCACCTCGGCCCTGACGCGCGCCCAGCACACCTGCAAGCTGGTGCTCGACGAAGTCGGCCAGCCCGACCTCGAAACCATCCGTGACGAGGCGCTGAACGAACGTGACTACGGCGACCTCGCCGGCCTCAACAAGGATGACGCCCGCAAGAAATGGGGAGAGGAACAGGTCCATATCTGGCGCCGCTCCTATGACGTTCCCCCGCCCGGCGGCGAAAGCCTGAAGGATACCGGCGCCCGCGTCTGGCCCTACTACATGACCGACATCCTGCCCCGCGTTCTGCGCGGCGAAAAGGTGCTGGTGGCCGCCCATGGGAACTCGCTGCGCGCCATGGTGATGGTGCTCGATCGCATGACAAAGGAAGAGATCCTGAAGCTCAACCTCGCCACCGGTGTGCCGATGGTCTACACGCTGAAGGCCGACTCCACCGTTGCCGAAAAGAAGATCCTCGGCGACATGTCCGGCGCGCACTGAGCGCCGGCCGGCCCATTGCATAACCGGAGAGCCTGCAAGCCAGGCTCTCCTGCTCTTTACGAGAGCGCCGTCATCACATGGCGGACCTGGGTGTAATCGAGCAGAGACTGCATCGACAGGTCCGAACCGTAGCCCGAATTCTTCATGCCCCCATGCGGCATTTCGGTTGCGAAGACGCCGTGGGTATTGATCCAGGTGACGCCATATTCGAGCGCTCCGGCGATCCGCGCCGCCCGGCCGCTGTCCTTCGACCAGACCGAGGAGGCGAGGCCGTATTCCGAGGCGTTGGCGTAAGCGATCGCCTGCTCGTCGCCATCAAATGGCGTCAGCGAAATCACCGGGCCAAACACTTCCTTCTGCACGATCTCGCTGTCGATTTCTGCTTCCACCAGCGTCGGCGGATAGAAGAAGCCATCACCGTCCGGCAGCGCGCCGCCGGTGACGACACGCCCGCCTGCAACCTTCGACCTCTCGACAAAACCTGAGATCCGCTCGCGGTGGCGGGCGGTGATGACCGGGCCGAACTCGACATCGTCGCGCTCCGGCGCACCGAAGACGATGGTGTCCATCATCGCTTCTAGGCGCTCAGTCAGTTCACCGGCGATGCGGCTATCGGCCAGGATGCGGCAGGCGGCGGTGCAGTCCTGCCCGGCATTGTAGAAGCTCGCCTCGCGCAGCGTTTCCACCAGCACGTCGAGATTGGCATCCTCGGCCACGATCACCGGCGCCTTGCCACCCAGTTCCAGATGGGTGCGTTTGATCATCGGGCCGGCTGCGGCGGCAAGCACGGCGCGGCCGGTGCGGACATCACCTGTCAGCGAGATCATTCGCACCAGATCATGCGAGATCAGCCGCTGGCCAACGTCGGCGCCATTGCCGAGCACGACATTGACGACGCCCGGTGGCAGGATCTCGGCGATGATCCCGGCAAGGGTCAGCAGGCTGAGCGGCGTGTGCTCCGAAGGCTTGATCACCACGGTATTGCCGGCGGCAACGGCGGGCGCGATCTTCCAGGCGGCCATCAGCAGCGGATAGTTCCACGGCGCGATCTGGGCGATGACGCCGACGGGATCGCGGCGCATCACGCTCACCATCGAGGCCGAGCGATAATGCCCCGCAGCCGTTGCCGGCATGTTGCGCACGGCGGAGGCAAAGAAACGGAAGACATCGGCGACATTGGCGAGTTCGCCGGCGAGCACGAACCGCAGCGGCTTGCCGGCATTGACGGATTCGATTTTCGCCAGTTCCGCATTGCCCTCGATCCTGTCGGCAATCGCGTTCAGCGCCCGGGCCCGCTCCTTCGGCGTCGTCACCCCCCAGCCACGCCGTGCCCTGTCGGCGGCCTCGACGGCGCGGTTGATCTGCCCGGCCGAGGCCGATGCGACTTGCGCCAGAGCCTTGCCGGTTGCGGGTTCATAGGCGGTCTCGGCCGCCCCTTCGCCCGCCTCGAACCGGCCGTCGATGAACAGTCGTGTCTCGAAATTTTCCATCGCAAACGCCTCCTGGACCTAGCGCGCGAGCACGCGCACGCGGGCGGGATCGATGGCGAGGAAGACGTCCTCGCCGGGTTTCAGCACCACTTCATTGCCGGTGAGCAACCGGATGGTCTCGCCGGCAAGGCTCAGCACATAGCGGTTGCGCGCGCCGAGGAAGACGCGGGTCTTCACGGTCGCCTTCAGCCCGGCATCGGCGACGGCGAGGTCCTCCTGCCGCAGCACGATGGCGGCATCACCTGTAACCGATGCATCGGCGACGGCGAGCTTCTGGCCATCGGCAAGCACGGCGACCGGTCCGATCTCCATGGTCGCCGGCAGCACATTGGCCGAGCCGATGAAGCCGGAGACGAATTCGGTTTCCGGCCGCGCATAGATCTCGGCAGGCGCGCCCTCCTGCTCGACCTTGCCGGCATTCAGCAGCACGACCCGGTCGGAAAGGCTCAGCGCCTCCTCCTGATCGTGGGTGACGAACAGCGTGGTGAGGCCGAGACGGCGGTGGATCTCGATCAGCTCCACCTGCATGTCCTCGCGCAGCCTGGCATCGAGATTGGAGAGCGGCTCGTCGAGCAGCAGCACCTTGGGATTGGAAACGATAGCGCGGGCGAGCGCGACGCGCTGCTGCTGGCCGCCGGAAAGCTGGCGCGGATAGCGGTCGGAGAGATGCGGAAGCTGCACCGTCTCCAGCGCATCCTTCACCCGCTGGTCCTGTTCGGAGCGGCTGCCGATGCGGCGCATCCTGAGCGGGAAGCGGACATTCTCGTAGACGCTCAGATGCGGCAACAGCGCATAGGACTGGAACATCATCGCGATGTCGCGCCTTTCGGGCGGCAGGCGCGTCACGTCCTGGCCGTCGATGACGACGCGGCCGGAGGACACGCCCTCGAGCCCCGCCACGGTGCGCAAAAGCGTGGTCTTGCCGCAGCCAGAGGCGCCGAGCAGGCTGACGAACTCGCCGGAGGCGAGGTTCAGGTCGATGCCGTGGAGAACCTCCACATGGCCGTAGGATTTGCGGATCTGGTCGAGATGGATATCGGACATGTTCTGTTCCTAGGCGCTCGCGAACTTGCGGATGCCAAGCACCCGGTCGATCACCAGAATGAGGATCACGGTGAGCGCGATCATGATCGAGGAGACGGCGGCGACAGAGGGATCGGGGCTGAATTCGAGCTGTCCGTAGATGCGCACCGGCAGCGTCGTCATGTCCGGCGTTCGAAGGAACAGCGACAGCACCGCCTCGTCGAAGGAAATGTTGAAGGCGAAGAAGGCGCCGGCGGCAAGGCCCGGCCGGCACTGCGGCAGCACCACGAAGATGAGCCGCTGCAGCCGCCCTGCCCCCATCGTGCGCGCCGCCTCCTCGATGAACGGATCGGCCTCGGTCAAGACGGCAAGCGTCGTCCGCACCACGTAGGGCAGCGTGATCAGCGTGTGGCCGATCCAGAGCGTGACGAAGGAGACCCGGCCGAAGGTGGAGCTCCAGAACATCAAGAGCCCGATGGCATAGATGATCGTCGGCAGGATCAGCGGCGACAGGAACAGAGCGCCGAGCAATTCCGACTGCGGCAGCTTGCGGCGGTGAATGGCGATCGCGGCGGAACCGCCGATGATGACGGCTGAAAGCGTCACCAGAAGGGCGATGACGAGACTGAGGCCGGCGGACGCCAGATATTCGTTCGACGATAGCACCTTGCGATACCATTCAAGCGAGAACCCCTTCGGCGGAAACGAGATGAACTGGTTCGCCGAAAACGAGGTGCCGATGACGACGACGAGCGGCGCCAGCATGAGGATGACGACGAGCGCGACGAAAACCCATGTCGCGATCTTCAGCCAGAGCGGAACGGCCTTAACCATGCCGGCCTCCCGTGAGCCTGAAATAGGGAATGAGCGTCAGCGCGATACCGAGGAACAGGATGACGGCCTGGGCGGCGGCAAAATGCCAGTCGAGCGTCTGCGTGACGGAACTGTAGATCGATGAGGCCAGCACCTGCAGCCGCGGCCCGCCAAGCAGGCTCGGCGTGACGAAGGAGCTCGCCGACAGCGTGAAGGCAAGCAGCGAGCCGGCGGCGATGCCCGGCATCGCAAGCGGCAGCACCACGTGGCGGAAGGCCTGCAGGAAGGTGCAGCCCATGGTGCGCGCGGCCTCTTCGAGGCGGGCATCGATCCGCGAGATCACGCCGAGGATGGAAAGCGTCATGAACGGCAGCAGCACCTGCACCATGCCGATCACGATCGCCGTTTCGGTGCGCATCAGGTTGAAATTGCGCTTCACCAGGCCGAGGTCGTAGAGCGTGCCCGAGACGATGCCGCCGCGCTCGAAGATCACCATCCAGCCGAAGGTGCGGATGACGACGCTGGTCATCAGCGGCAGCAGAATGACGATGATGAGCCACAGCCGCACGGTGGCTCCTGCACGGGCCATGATATAGGCGAGCGGAAAGCCGATCAGTGCGGAAATCAGGGTGATGATGAAGGAGAGCCGGATCGTGCGCCACAGCACGCCCAGATAATAGGGTTCCTTCACGAATTCGGCGAAATGGTCGAGCGTGAGACCCTCGGGGCCCATGACCGAGAGCATCAGCATGCGGGCGATCGGCAGGAAGAAGGCGAGCGCCAGCAGGATCAGGCCTGGCGCGACCAGAAACGCGTTTTCCGCTCGATCAGTGTTCATCCGCGTTCCTTCTGACTGTGGAGACAATCGCAATATCCACCTTCCGCGCAAAAAGCGCGAGCCTTTCCAAACTGCAATAGCGGCGGGCCCGGCCTTTTGCTTCGCCGCACAGCCTCCAAACCTTCTCGCCCAGGAGGGGAGAGATGTCGCGACAGCGACAGCGAGGGCGGAGAACTTCAACACGGGCGCCCTCGCGAACTGACTTGCAGCTTCACCCTCACTGCCCCTTTCGGGGCATCTCTCCCACAGGCGGGAGAGAGTATTTGGAGCAAGCGGCAAGGCCTCTGATAAATCTACCTGCACTCGAAGCGGAGGCTGTCCATAACAGGTTCCTGCTGCCAGTTGCCGTGTTGAGGATTTCGTTCGCCCCGCATCCCGGTTGGGGGCGGGATACGGGGCGGGCGCACCACTTTTATTGGGCGATGGCCTTGTTCCATTCGACGACCCAGTCGGCGCGATTGGCCTCGATAACGGCCGGATCGAAGCGCAGCAGGCTCTTCACGCCTTCCTCGCCATAGGCGACGTCGGCGGCGACCTCCTCGGGCAGTTCCGTCTTGGAATTGGTCGGCGTGTAGCGCAGCGCCTCGGCGAAGCAGGCCTGCGCTTCCGGCGAAAGCTCCATGTCGATGAACTTCAGCGCCAGATCCTGATTGTCGCGACCGGCGACCAGATTGGCGGTGATGTAACTTGCCGGCGTGCCTTCCTCGCCCTGCTGGAATTTCACCGGCAGGCCGGCCTTGCGCAGCGTATAGGCATAATCGGAAGCGTAAGGCGCGATGAAGGTGCCGCCCTGGGCGAAAGCCTGCTGGATTTCCGGCGATTTCGAAACCACGAAGGCGCCGTTCTCAAGCATCGTCTTCACCGCGTCGAGACCCGGCTGAATGTTGTCGAGATCGCCGCCGGCGACCTGGTTCAGCATCAGGAAGCCGAACAGGCCGTAGGTGTTGGAAATGTCGGTCAGCACCAGGCCTTCCGCCATGTCCGGCTCCATCAGGTCCGCCCACTTGGCGGGCGCCTCGGCGAGCTCGTCGCTGTTATAGAGCAGGCCGATCGCGGCGATCTGATAGGCCGGGCCCTCGCCCTTGTCCATGTTTGCCCCGGCAAAGGGGTAGAGATCGGCGGCGTTAGTGAGCTTCGAGGCGTCGATCGGCGCCAGCAGGCCTTCTTCGGCGCCGACGATTTCCTGACCGCCGGAGAAGTGGATGACGTCATACTGCGGCGCATCCTTCTGGGCGCGCAACTGGGCGAAGGCGTCCGCCGAATAAGCGGTGACAATCTTCACATCGGCGCCGGTTTCCGCGGTGAACGGATCGATGACGCATTTGCGGTGCGCCTCTTCATAGGCGCCGCCGAACGAGTTGATGGTGATTTCCGCAGCGAAGGCCGAGACCTGCGAGGCGGCGAGAACCGATGCTGTCGCCAGCAATGTGGTGAGACGTTTCATGCTATTCCCTTCCTCTTGTTTTTCTAAGGTTATTCGGCCGAACCGTCAGACGAGACGGCCGATCTCAACGCGCTTCGCGCCCTCGGTGCGGATCAGCCGGCACTGGGCCGCAACCGCCTCGAGATTTTCGGTCATCTTGCCGAAATAGGTGCATGAAATCCATCCGGTCGGACCGAATGTGCGGCCGCCGACGCCGTAGAACATGCCGATTTCCCAGAACTCGTCCGGATCGATCTTGAAGAAGTTCTTGGGCTGGTAGAACCACAGAAGCTCGCCCGGTTCCGGCAGGATGGTCTGGTTTTCCGGCGGCAGTTTCGTCGGATCGAAATTGCGGGCCTCTTCCGGCAGGCCCATCATGATTTCAGGCCCCGAAAAGATCGCATGGGTCGCCGGCCACTGGATCGGCTTTTCCAGCGCACCCCAGATCGCCTTGCATGTCTCGGGAGCATTGTCCCAATAAAGAGAAATGATGCCTGTAACATCGGCATCGATAAATTTCAGGTAGAGTTTCTTGTCGCTCATCAACCGCTCCTGCTGGATTTCAGCAACAGAAAACCGAACTTCACGTGATTGTGTCCAATTTCAAATTTACATACGGCGATAAATGCTTTTTATGCATCCGGCTGCTGAAGCGGTTCGTTTTTGTGTTGGTCCCATCGGTAAGGTCGTCGCTTTGCGACTTGCCGTTTTTTTTCGGACCAGACCGCCAGTTGCTTTCTGGAGTGAAAATCGAAAACGGTCCTTTGCGACCGAACGGTGAGGGGTTCGCGTGATCCACGCGGGCCGGTGTGCGCCCTCGCCGTGCCGAAAGGCATGTCCTTCGATTTTTGTTGAACCCCGCGGGCCTCAGGCATCGATGCCGCGTGCCCGCACGCATGACTACGATCCAAGGAACCAAAAAAAGAATGCACAATCGACGCAGTTTCATGACGGCAATGGTCGCCGTCGCCGCAATGCCGCTTTTCCCCCTGCCAACCTTTGCCCGTACTGTCGGGCGCATCGCCGAGGACCCTGCAGCGCCCGTGCTAGGCAATCCGAATGGCGATGTCACCATCGTCGAATTCTTCGACTTCCAGTGCGGTTATTGCCGCTCCGGTTACCGGGCCCTGCGTGAGGCCGTTGCCGAGGACGGCCAGGTCCGCCTCGTTCTGAAGGACTGGACCGTTTTCGGGTCGTCGTCCGTCTATGCCGCCGAGGCAGCACTCGCAGCACGCCGCCTCGGCGTCTACGAGAACGCGCTCAGCGCGCTGATGTCGACCCGTGGTCGCCTGACCCCGCGCGGCATAGACCGGGTGCTGGCACGCAAGGGTGGCCTCAACATGGACGCCATCCACGCCGAAATGGCCACCGGCAAGGCATCTGCCACAGCATTGCTTGCCCGCAACGACGCCGAAGCACGTTCGTTGCGCCTTGAGGGCACGCCCTCTTTCGTCATCGGGCGACAGCTCATCGCCGGCGATATCGGCAAGCGAGGCTTTGCCGCCGCTATCGCCAACGCGCGGGCTTCTGCCTGACGCCGCCCCCGCGGCACGCTGCAATTTGCAGCGTGCCGCTTTCATCTGGAATTTTCCCGAAAAGCCTTGCCTTGACGCTATCGGAAGCTTTCTATGATGGGAAAGGCCTGTTCGGGGCCTTTTTCATTACCCGCAGAAAGGCCGCCGATGACCAGACTGACCCGCTTTTCCGTTTCCCCGCTCTCTGACATGACGCGCCGGCTTGCCGACGTCGCCTCCAGCCGCGCCGAGCCAGATCTCGTCATCACCGGCGCGCGGGCGCTTTCGACCTATTCCGAGCGGATGCTGGACAATCGCGAACTCTGGATCGCCGGCGGCCGCATCGCCGCGATGAAGCCGGCCGGCAGCTACAAGGGTGCCGCCAAACGCTATGACGCGAAGGGCGGCATCATCGCGCCCGGCCTCGTCGATCCGCATCTCCACATCGAATCGAGCATGGTCACGGCCTGTGCCTATGCCGAGGCCGCTCTTCTGAACGGCACCACCACGATCTTCTGCGACAGCCACGAAATCGGCAATGTCATGGATGTCGCCGGCGTCGAGGCGATGCTGGAGGACGCCCGCCAGGCGCCGCTTTCGATCTTTCTGACGGTGCCTTCCACCGTGCCGGCCACCTCGCCGGAAATGGAAACGGCCGGCGGCGACCTGACGCCGGAGAAGATTGCCGCAATCTTCGACAACTGGCCGGAAGCCATGGCGCTCGGCGAGAAGATGGACTTCGTGCCGGTGGCCATGAGCGACGAACGCTCGCACGCCATCATCGCCGAATCGCTGAAGCGCGGAAGGCCGGTCTCGGGCCACGTCTATGGCCGCGATTTCGTTGCCGCCTATGCCGCTGCCGGCGTTACCGACACCCACGAGGCCATCGACCGCGAGATCGCCAACGACCTTCTGGAAGCCGGCGTCTGGATTTTCCTGCGCGGCGGCCCGCCGACGACGCCGTGGCACTCGCTGCCGGAAGCGATCAAGGCGATCACCGAACTCGGCGCCTCGCACAAGCGCGTCGCCGTGTGCACCGACGACCGCGATGCCGACGACCTGTTGCTCTTCGGCCAGGACTGGGTAACGCGCCAAGCCGTGAAGGCCGGCATGACGCGCGAACAGGCCTGGGCGATGGGCTCGCTCCACGGCGCCACCCGCTTCGGCATCGGCGACGAAGTCGGCGGGCTCGGCGGCGGCAGGCGCGCCGATATCGTGCTGCTCGACGATGAACTGAAACCGGTCAACACCTGGTATGGCGGCGAGCTGGTGGTCGAGGACCGCAAGGTAACGCCGCTGCTCGACGATGCGCTGTCATCGCCCTACCGCTATCCGGAGGCCGCCTATCACACCGTGAAGCTACCCGAGCAGGTGAAGCTGACGCCGGAGCTTCCGACCGAGAAGGTCATCGCCCACTGCATCCGCACCGAACTCCCCGGCATCACGCTCGTCCACGACCGCATCGAACTGGAGCCGGCCAATGACTGGCAGACCCATTTCGAGCGGCACAATCTCTGCTTTGTCACGGTGGTCGAGCGGCATGGCAAATCGGCCGGCAATGTCGCCCATGGCCTGCTTTCCAACTTCTCGCTGAAGAAGGGCGCAATCGCCTCCTCCGTCGGCCATGACAGCCACAACATCATCGTCGCCGGCACGGACGAAGCCGACATGCAGGTGGCCTTGCGCGCGCTCGAAAAGACCCAGGGCGGCGTCTGCGTCGTCGATGACGGCAAGGTGACTGCGATGGTTGAACTGCCGATTTCGGGGCTCCTCTCCGACAAGCGCATTCATGCGGTGGCCGACGAGGTGAAGGCGCTGAAGGTCGAATGGGAGAAGGCCGGCTGCACCATTCCCTACATGGGTTTCAACCTTATCCCGCTCTCCGTCATTCCCGATATCCGCATCACCGACAAGGGGCTGGTGCTCGTGCCGGAAATGGAAATCGAAGCGCTGTTCGAACCGGCCTGAATGCCGCCGCGGCGGGCGGGCGTCACCATTGCCCGCCGGAAAACGTCATTTCCAGGAAAAACGCACGGCTTGCGCCGCGTTCCAGCGGAACCAGTTGACCGGCCTCGCGCAATTCGGCGCGCGGCCGGCGGTCATGGGACACCGGCTCGATGGCGACGACGTTGATCCCGTCTGCGCGGTTCGAGAATGTCTGCAGGTATGGAAGGGTGTCGGCCCGGTAGGCAAGCTCGAAGGCTGGGTCCCCCGGCTGCGGCCCGCCGGCAAGCCGCACCCTGGCGGTTTCCGCACCGGATAGGCCGATGTCGATCGGCTTTTTGAGTCTGGCGGAGATATCCGCATCATTCAGCATCAGCACGCTATCCTCGCCGATCAGCGGAAAGCCGAGATTGATGTGGTAGAGCGCCATCAGCGGCGCCTCGCCGGAAAGCAGCGTCACCGTGTCGCTGACCGAGAGCGAGCGGCCACCGAGCGGAACGCCAATACGGCGCAATAGCCGGAACGCGCCGCCCGACAGGCTGAACTGGGTCACCTCGGCAACGATCTCGAACACGCAGTCATCGCCGATCCACACCGGCGCTGCGGAAAGGATCTTCGCCGGCACATGCATCGCCGAGCCATGCAACGGATAGTCACGCCCGTTGTCGTGCACCGGCTGGCGCACGTGCTCGAAGCCGCAGGTGGTCATCAAGCCCGAAAGCGGGCTGTTGTTGCGCGCCGCCGAGGGGGTCGGATAGCCCATCGGGTTTGTCCATGCGAACGGCGTGCCATTGCACCAGACCTGGCCGATATCGCAGCTCCGGTCCGGCAAGAGGTCGACCCTGAGCCCGCCGCCGCTGTCGATCTGGATCAGCCGCGCGCCGCGGCCACTGCCATCTTCGAACGCGAGAGGCCGGATGCCGGCGACTTCACCGATATCGGGGAGAAGCCGATCGAGCTCGGCTCGCGTCCATTGCCTTCCAAACAACGTGGTCACGATCCCGCCCCCTGCTCAGTTCACGGTCCCGCCCCCGTCTCAGGTGAGCAGGTTATTACCCGTTACGCCATCGAAGAGATGCCAGCGGTCGGTCTGTGGGACCAGGCCGATGACGTCGCCGTTCTTCGGCAATGCCGTCGCATCGATGGACCCGTCCGTTTCCGGCGCACGCACCGCAACCTGCTTGCCGGCGCAATCGCCGAAGATGAAGACCTCGTGGCCGAGCCATTCGACCGCGATGACCTCCATGCGCACGGCATCCTTTCGCGACGCCTCGACGATGACGAGATGTTCGGGCCGGATCCCGAGCTGGACGCTTGTCGAACCGTGGCCTGCTGCCCGCACCGCGGCAAGCCTTTCGGCGCTCGCCGGCAACGCCATCGACGGCGTTCCCGAAAACCGCAATCCGTCATCGCCAATGGCGAGATCCCCTTCGAAGATGTTCATCTCCGGCGTGCCGAGGAAGGTGGCCACGAAGACGTTGTGCGGTGTCAGATAGAGCTCCTGCGGGGTGCCGATCTGCTGCAGATGACCGTCCTTCAGAAGCGCGATCCGGTCGGCCATGGTCATCGCTTCGACCTGGTCGTGGGTAACGAAGATCGACGTCGCCTTCAGTCGGTCGTGCAGGCGTCGAACCTCCAGACGCGTCTGCGCCCTCAGCTTTGCATCGAGGTTGGAGAGCGGCTCGTCGAACAGGAAAAGCTTCGGATTGCGCACCACACAGCGCCCCATGGCGACGCGCTGGCGCTGGCCGCCGGAAAGCTGGCCGGGTTTGCGCTTCTCCAGCCCCTTGAGGCCGAGCATCTCGACCGAATCCGCCACCCGGTGCGCAATCTCCTCCGGGTCCATGCCGCGCATCTTCAGCGCAAAGCCCATATTCTGTTCCACCGTCATATGCGGATAGAGCGCATAGGTCTGGAACACCATGGCGAGATCGCGCAGCGCCGGATCCTGTCCGGTGATATCCTCGTCATCGACGATGATCTTGCCGCCGGTGGTTTCCTCAAGGCCCGCAATCATCCTGAGAAGCGTGGATTTGCCGCTGCCGGAGGGGCCGACGAGCACGACGAACTCGCCGCTCTTGATATCGAGGCTGATGCCGGGAATGACGTCCAGCTTGCCGTATGATTTCTTGACGTTTTGAAGTTCAAGCTTGGCCATTGTCCTACCTACTTGACTGCGCCGGCGAGAAGGCCGCGCACCACGAAGCGTTGTCCGAATAAAATGAAGGCGAGCGCCGGCAGCATCGACAGCACCGCCGCCGCCGCCATTTCGCCGTAGCGGATCTGATATTCCTGCGCGAAGGTCGCGATCGCCACCGGCGCGGTCATCGTGTCCTTGTCGGAAAGATTGAGCGCGATGGCGAAATCGCTCCAGGAATAGATGAAGGCGAGCGCGCCGGCCGCCGCCATGCCGCCGAGCGAGAGGGGCAGCACAAGATGGCGGAACACCTGCCCGTAATTGCAACCGTCGAGGCGAGCGGCCTGGATCAGCTCCTTCGGGATGTTCATGACGAAGCCGGTCATCAGGAACAGCGCCATCGGCAGATTGTGCACCACGTGGGTGAGTATCAGCGCCAGATAGGTGCCGTGCAGGCCGAGCTCGGCGAACATCACGTACCACGATCCGACGAAGGTGAGCGTCGGCAGCATGTGGAAGATCAGCGTCCAGCCGAGCACCAGATAGGTCACCCAGCGCGGCGGCTGCAGCCTGACGATGGTGAAGGCGGCAAGCGTGGCGACGAAGAGCACGATCGCTGTCGAGACCACCGCGACCACGGCGCTGTTGAACAGGTTCATCAGGAAGTCCGACTGCCTTGAAAACAGAACCGACTGGTAATTCGAGAGCGTTGCCGGCGCGATCGTCACGCCCATCAGGATGTCGATCTGGCGCTTGAACGAATTCGACAGAATCCACAGCATCGGACCGGCGATCATCAGCGCGTATCCCCAGACGACGAGGTTTCCTCCTGCGGCTCTGAGGCCGCTCGAACGGGGCGTCATGCGTGCACCTCCTTGTTGCGACGCCAGCGCCGGACAACGGCATTGGCGAGAATGGCGATGAAGGCGACGGAGAACAGGGTCAGGAAAGACATCGCCGAGCCGAGGCCGACATTGTCCTGGCCGAAGAACACCCGGTAGATCGAGAAATTGATGACTTCCGTTGCAGTGCCCGGCCCGCCTGCTGTGAGCAGGAACACCTCGTCGAACACCTTGAACGACAGGATCAGCCGGAAGGCGACCGTGATCAGGATGGTCGGCAGCATCAGCGGGATGGTGATATGGCGCAGTTCCTGCCAGCCGTTGAGGACATCGATGCGCGCCGCCTCGAACACTTCTTGATCGAGCGATTCAAGCCCGGTCAGCATCAACAGGAAGACAAACGGCGTCCAGTGCCAGATATCGACCGCGATGACCGAGGGCAGCGCCAGCCTGGCGCTTCCGAGCCAGTCGAACGGCCCGAGCCCGATGAAGCCGAGGATGTTGTTGACGATGCCGAAATCGCTGCCGAGCAGCAACCGCCACATCGCACCGATGACGATCGGCGGAATGACGATCGGCAGCAGATAGATCGCCGTCAGTACACCGCGACCGATCTTCGAAGCCCTCTGCACCGACAGAGCCATGAAGAAACCGAGCACCATCTGGCAGCTGACGGCCGCCACAGCAAAGATGATGTTGTTGCGCACGCCGGCCCAATAGACCGGCTGGTCGGTGAACAGCTCGATGAAGTTCGCCAGACCGACAAAGCTGAGATCAGCCTTGCCGTCCGACCATTCCAGCGAGGACAGGCTCAGGATGGCGACGTTGATCACCGGCCAGATGGTCAGCGCCACAAGCAACACGACCACGGGGGCGAGCGAGCCGATCACCCACAGGCGGTTCGCCCGCATGAGCCCCTTTGTCGTAGTGGAGGCACGCATAAGCGCTCCTTTTCAAAGCGAAGGTTTTCAATGCCCTGCAGGGCCGCGGTTTCCGACGGCACCATGGTCATGGGCAAGACAGGCCGGACCGCGCCACCGGTGCGCGGTCCGGCAATCCGATGGCGGTGCTAGAGGCTTCCCGGCGGGGTGACGTCATAGCCCGCCTCGACGAGGATCTTGTTCATGTCCTCGGCCGCGCCGTTCAGCGCCTCGGTCGGCGTGATTTCGCCGATCACCGCACGGTTGAGGTAGAGCGAGATGACGTCCTTCAGCTCGGTTCCCTCGATCAGCGGCATGTTCATCACCGCGTTCTTCGCATTTTCCGAAAACGCCTTGATGTAATCATACTTGGCATCATCGGCGAGCGCCGTATCGGTCAGGTCATCGCGCACGGGAATACCGCTCGCCTCGACATAGGCGACCTGCTGGTCCTTGCCGATAAACCACTTCATGAAGGCGAGTGCAGCCTGCTGGCGGTCTTCCGGCACGTTGCCGGCGATACCGGCATACCACTGCCCGGCCGCAGAATAGTGCTTCTGTCCGGGCTCGGCGGGGATGAGCGCCGTTCCGATCTTGCCGGCAACGATCGAGCTGTTGGGATCCTCCAGCGGCGCAACGGCAGCGGCAACGGCGATCGCCTGGGCCCCCTTGCCGGTCGACAGCAGCTGGATGAGTTCGGCCTGCGCGATGGCACCGGGATTGGGCGGCCCCGCCTCCTGGCCGAGCTTGATGTACATTTCGAGCGCCTTCAGCCCTTCGGGACTGTTCAGCGTCACGGAGTAGTCACCCTTTTGCGGGTCCTTGAAGAAGGTGGCGCCATAGCCGAGGAGGTATGGCGTGAAATTGTAGAGGATCGAGTCACGGCTGGCGCGCGGCACGAAGCCGTAGATTTTCGGCGGGTCATTGAGAGCGTTGGCATTGGCGAGCAGCTCGTCCCAGGTTTCGGGAACCTTAAGCCCCTTCTCCTCGTAGAGATCCTTGCGATAGTAGAGAAGCTGGACATTGCCGTTCGTCGGAATGCCGTAAAGCGTGCTGTCGGGATCGAAGCTGTGGGTATCCGCATTCCAGTAGGCCGCCCCACCGAAGCCGATAATACCGTCCGGCAGCGTGAAGTCCGGATCGATCTCGTTGATCGGCTTCAGAAAACCGCCGGCATAGATTTCAGCCGCACCGGAAGCATTGATGTTGACGATGTCGTAATTGCCCTCCTCCGATCTCAGCGAGTTGCGGGTCTTCTCGAGCATGCCGCCGAACGGGGTGACATCGAGTTCGATCTTGTTGCCGGTCTCATCCTCATAGCGGTCAACCATCGCGATGAAGGAATTCAGCCACGGCGACTGATTGATGAGCATCCTGATCTCGGGCTGGTCCGCGGCAAGCGCCGGGGCGGCCAGACCGAATGCGAGCGTCGCCGCGGCGGCGGTCAGGCGAAGCGAACGGGCGAAACGCCGGTCCGTCGATTTCATGTGCATTTTCATTCTCCTCCCACTTGTGAGCGTTTGCGCCGCTAGCGGCGCTTAAAGGATGGTGCGGCCTCCTCAACCGCCAGTCCCATCCAGTTCATGAATGTCTCCGTTGCGTCATGGCGCGCCAGATGCCCGAGGATGGCCTCCCGCAGGCGCGCCTCGACGGCCTGGTCGCGGATCGGCTGTTGCTGTTCCGGATCTTGGCGCAGATCATAGAGCGCCGTCTCGAAACCCGTGAAGGCCTTTCTGTACTCGCCTGGCGGCCGGCGGGCGCTGGTGAGCGCCGCGATGGAAAATACCGGCACCCCCTTGGTGAAATCCATCGGCGGATGCATCGTCGCCGTCCGCAACTCATCGATCCCGAACAGGGATTTGAGATGGGTCGGCATGATCGTGTATTCCCTGAGGCTCTCGTCACCGAGGTCAGGCGGGTAGAGAAAATAGCTGTAGTCACCATCCGTCACGCCGATGGGACCGCCGAACATGCCGAAGATCACCTCGCGGTCGCCGGGCCTTCCCGCCATTCTTTCGAACAGGGAAAGGCCCGTGGTCTCGGGAGGGATCGGCTGCGAAAAGACGTCGAGCATGGTCGGCATCAGGTCCGGCGTCTGGGTCAGCGCATAGACGCGCGTACCCTGCCGGTCGGCGAGGTCGGGATGATGCATGATCAGTGGAATATGCGCGATCTCTTCGTAATAGGGCGTGACGTTCTTGCCCCACCAGTCATGCTCCGACAAAAGGAAACCGTGATCGGTCGTCAGGATCAGGCTGGTATCCTTCCAGAGGTCATGTTCATCAAAGTAGTCCAGCAGCTTTCCGAGATACTCATCGCACATGGCGACGAGGGCGGCATAATTTGCGCGCACCTCGGCGATCTCCTCCGGGCTCTCGGTGACCGCGACATATTGCGGCCAGTCCAGGATCGGCCCGTCATAATCGGTCGGCACCTTGTCGCGGAAACGCTTCGGCGCAAAGAACGGCTCGTGCGGATCGAAGCATTCGAGCTGCAGCATCCAGTTGTCGGCATCGCGGTTCTCGTCGAGGAAGGCGAAAGCCTTCTCGAAGCACTGGTAGGCCGGGAAGTCTTCCTCTTTGAGGATGAAGTCGCGGTTTACCTGGTGCTGAAGCCGGTTCGCCTGTTTGGGGCCGTTATAGTTGCGGTCCGAATAGTCCCTGCGATAGCGCTCGAGCGGCGGCTTCACCTTGGCCTTCCAGGCGTCATATTCCTGACCGCGCACGAATTCCCAGGTCGAATAGCGCGGATGATAGGTCGCGCCGCCATCTTCGAAATAGTGGAAGTGATCGGTGATCAGATGGGTGTAGACGCCCGCATCCTTCAGCAGTTCCGGCATGGAGTTGTCGAACGGCTCGAGCGGTCCCCATGAACGGTGCATGAAGCTCAGCCGGCCCGTATGCATGTCCCGCCGCGCCGGCATGCAGGGCAGGCTGCCGACATAGTGGCTGTCGAACGTCACGCCGCGCGCTGCAAGTCGATTGAAATTGGGCGTCGCGATGAGCGAACCGCCATAGCACTCCAGGGCCAGCCTGTTGAGCGAGTCAAAAAGCACCAATACCGATCGCATGAATTCCTCCGTGGCCCGCAAACTAGCGCTTCCCCCGAAGCCGCACCAATAGTAAAAGCTCAATAAGCGATAACCGGGAGATATCGATGAGCCTGCATCACGTCTGGAGGCTGAGGCACTTTCTGAGCATTGCCGAAAACGGCAGTTTCCACGCCGCCTCGCGGGCACTCAACATCAGCCAACCGGCCCTGACGAAGTCGATCCGGATTCTTGAGGAGGAGTTCGGCACGGCGCTGTTCGTGCGGCTGCCGCGCGGTGTCTGCCTGACGGAGCCGGGCGAGACGCTGCTGGTGCGTGCCCGCGAGATCGATGCGGCGTGGAATGCGTGTCTTGTCGAGCTCGGCGGCCAGGGGCGCGGCCTCGGCGGCCGCATCCACATCGGTGGCGGGCCGGTTTATTCCGCCGTCTATTTCCCGCAGCTTCTGGCGGAAATGCACGGGTTCTTTCCGAACCTCAGGGTCTCGGTGTCGATCGGGGTCGGTGCGGATCTGCTGCCCGCGCTCAAGAACGGGGATTTGAGGGCCTATGCCGGCGGCGTTCCGGAGGGTTCGGAGGCGCTCGGCCGCGATTTCGAGACAGAGGTGCTGACCATGCAGGCCAATTCGATCTTCGCCTCGCGCAAGCATCCCCTCGTCGCCCAGGACAAGATCGAAATCAAGGACTTGCTGAAATACCCCTGGCTGAGCCTCTACAGCGGCCAGTATGCGAGTTTCAAGATCGACCAGTTCTTCCAGAAACACGGGCTTCCGAGCCCAAAACTATCGATCGACGCCCATTCCCTTCAGATCGGGATGACCATGCTTTCGGAACACAATTTCATCGCCTGCATGCCCGAACCGCTGGCCCGCTGCTTTCCGAATGCGGAACTGAAGAATATCGGCGAGGACGACTTCCGCTGGAGCATGGCGACCGGGGTCTCGTTCCAGAAGAAGGATGCCGAATTTCCGCCGATCCGCTTCATGCTGCGTGCGTTGAAGCGGATGACGACGGCCTAGGGCGGCGCTGTCGCCGCCCCAAGCCTTCAGGGCTGGTCGAGGTCGTACCAGCCGTAGAGCTCCGACGGCGTGTCGTGGCGCGCCAGCTCAGTAATCATCGCGCCATAAAGCCCTTGCAGAACCGCCGGATCCACGACCGGGGCCGTCTGCGCCGGGTCGGCAACCAGGTCGTAGAGGCGGGTGCCGAGATCAGCGAAACTCTTGCCGTCATTATAGGGGATGCGCTTTGCATCCTTGCGCGCATCAATGCCCAGAACCGGAACGCCCTTGGTGAAATCGAAAGGCGGGCAGAGCCGCGCGGTCTTGAGCTCCTCCAGCGTGAAGGGCGCCGTCATATGGTTCGGCACCAGAGTATATTCCGTGAGCCCTTCCCGCGTGAGATCCGGGGGATAGTGGTAGAGAACATGGTCGCCATCGGTCACGCCGATCGGACCGGCAAAGACGCCGAAGATGGCGGCATCCCGGATCGGCTCGCCGCGGGAAAGCAGTGGCATGATGCTCTGCCCTGTCACCTCCTCTGGCGGGTTCAGATTGTAGAGTTCCAGGATGGTCGGCATCAGGTCGACGGTCTGTGTCAGCGCACCACGCCGCTCTCCCGCAAGCGCCTGATGATCGGGATGATGAACCATCAGCGGAATATGGGTGACCTCCTCGTAGTAGGGCATCCGGCACTTGCCCCACCAATCGTGCTCGGAGAGCAGGAAGCCGTGATCGGTGGTCAGGATGACGCAGGTGTCGTCCCACATATCGTGGGCGTCCATATAGTCCATCAGCCTGCCGAAATAGTCGTCGCACATGGCAACGAGGGCTGCATAATTGGCGCGGATTTCGGCGATTTCCTCCGGCGTCTCGCTGACCTGGTCATATTGCGGCCAGTCGAGAACGCGGCCGTTATAGCCGGTCTCGTAGGCCGCCTTGAAGCGCTCCGGCGCATGGAAGGGTTCGTGCGGGTCGAAGCATTCCAGCATCAGCAGCCAGTCGTCGGCACTGCGGTTACGATCGAGAAATTCGAAGGCGGAGGCAAAGCAGCGCGGCCCCGGAAAATCCTTCTCCTCGACGATCGCCTCGCGGTTGATCGCATGCTGCAGCCGCTTGTCCGGCTTTTCGGTGTTGTAGTGGCGCGGATCGAAGGTTTCGCGGATGCGCTCCAGCGGCGGCTCGACCGTGGCGACCCACGGATCGTATTCCTGGCCACGGACATAGTCATAGCTCGAAAAGCGGGTGTGAAAGCCGTGGCCGCCGTCTTCGAAATAATGCAGGTGATCGGTGACCAGGTGAGTGTGGATGCCGTTCTTCCGAAGGATATCGGCGAAGGAATTGTCGAACGGCTCCATCGGCCCCCAGGAGCGGTGGGGAAAGTTCAGGCGCCCCGAATGCATGTCCCGGCGCGCCGGCATGCAGGGCAGCGAACCGACATAGTGGCGGTGAAAGGTGACAGCGCGGGCGGCGAAGCGATCGAAATTGGGGGTCTTGACTGTCGTACCGCCATAGGCGCCGAGCGCGTTGCGGTTCAGGCTGTCAAACAGGACGAAAATGGTTCTCATAGTGTCTCCTCTCCCGCCTCTTCTGAACCGTTTTTACCGCGTGCGGTAATGAAACTTGCGGCCGGATCGATAACCTGAAACGATCGCTCGGAAGGCCTCAACGCCGGCCGGGCGGCCTTCGGTCAACGCCGCTCATGTCCATCCTGACCTTGTCCAGCTCTTCCGCATAACGGCGCAGCAGATAGCTCTCGCTCAGCATGCCGAGCACCTGGTTGGAGGACCGGTCGGTGACGACGGCGAGCGCATCGGAGGAGCGATCCTCGAACAGCTGGGCGGCCTGCCGCGCGCTCATTTCCGGCGTCAGCGCAGCGTCCTTCAGTGCCAGGAACTCGTCAAGCGGACGGTCCAGCATCTCCGCATCGAGCGCATAGATCTCCGGCATCAGCGCCATGCCGACATAGGCACCGGCATCATCGACGACCACGACCTGCTTGGAGGCACCGAGCGGAAAATCGCGCTGGAAGGTCCTGACGGTGATACCGGAGCGGGCAGTGCGGATGTCGCGGCGCATCATCCGCCCGACGGTGAGCGAACGGATGAGGCCGATATCATGCGCGCTGCGGATCGTTTCGCCGCGCTGGTGGAAGCGCCATGTAGCGAAGGAGTAGCCGAAGAACTGACGGATGAGCACGGAGGAGACGGCGGCAACCGCCAGCATGGTGATGGCGAGCGACAGAGAGCCGGTGTCCTCCAGCGTCAGGAACACCATGGTCAACGGCCCGCCGACGACGGCCGCGGCAAGCCCGGTCATGCCGGCAAAGGCGGCAACCCGGCCATCTGCGACCATGCCGGGGGCGACAATCTCCAGCACGTGGAAATAGGCAAGGCCGATCAACGCACCGACGAACAGCGACGCAAAGAACAGGCCGCCCCGGAAACCGCTGCCGAGCGACACCGCCGAGGCCACCATCTTGGCGCCGATCATGAATACGAGCAGCCAGAGCGAGGCCGGCGGTTCCTCGAGGACGGCCTGCAACGCCCCATGGCCGGACGACAGCACGAAGGGCGTGAAGGCCACGGCAATGGCCAGCACGGCGCCGCCGACGAGCGGCCGGACCAGCGCCGGGATCCGTAGCCTGGTAAACAGTTTCTCGGTCTCGCTGACGAGAAGCATCAGGGCGACGCTGAAAAGCGCCGTCACGACGGCAAGCCCCATCAGGGCTGCAAAGGTGTTGACGTCGATCTGCGGCAGGGCGCCGAGCTGGTTGCCGTGGTAATCGGTCAGCCAGCCGGAGACGAAGGTGGCGGCGATGCTGGCCGCCATCACCGGCGCCAGCGCGGCGATCGAATAGGTGCCGATCACCAGTTCGAAGGCGTAGAAGGCGCCTGCGAGCGGCGCCTGAAAGGCTGCGGCAATCGCCGCGCCCGCACCACAGCCGAGCAGGAGTCGCATGTCCGAGCGGCGCGCATGCAGGAAGGCGCTCAGTTTCGAGCCGAAGGCACCGCCCATCTGCGCATAGGCGGCCTCAAGCCCGACGGATGCGCCGAAACCATTGGAGACCACCGTCTGCAGGGTGATGATCAGGCTGTCGTAGAACGAGAGATGTCCACCGTGCAGCGCATTGGCCTCGATCGGGTCGACCAGGCGGCGGCCGTTGCGCTTCACCAGCCAGGCGATGGGCACCAGAATGGCGCCGCCGACGAGCGGCACGAAGAGCGCCAGCTCTCCGAGCGAGCCGGACACGGCGCTCAGCCGCTCATCCCCGGAGAGACCGAAAAGCAGTTGCTGCAATCCATGCGCCGCGGAGGAAATCGCCGCCTGCGCCAGACCTGCCGCAACACCGATCATGGAGGCGATCGCCACCAGCCAGATCTCGCTGCGACGCACCAGCAGGCGCAACCGCAGCACCGGCGAGAGAAGGTGCATCCAGGCATTGGTGGTGCGGAGCGTCGAACGCAGGACGGGCGAATTCAAATCTGGCAGGAAAGACACGGAATTTCACTGAATTGAGGGGCCAAGGCTTTGCGGGCTGACGTCTATCAACCCCGGCCGGACCGATCCAATGAAAAGATGACTCCAAGCGATAACCAGTATTGATCGCCGTCAGTTCTCCGCCCCGACGAAGCCGCCATCAAAAACGGGCCTGCTCCTGTCCGCAGAAGGCATCGACCGGGCTTTTGCCCACAAACGGCTTCACGCCGGTCATGCAGTCCAGCACGGCAGCCTGCATCTCGTCGGAGGTCGCATAGGCATTGATGACGCTCGGCATGCGCGGCGCATCGTAGAGATAATAGGGATAGCCGAAGGAAACGAGCGCGGTCGGCACCTCATGCCAGGGCCGCTTCATCGCCATGCGGAAATCGCCCATCAGCCGCATCCAGTCGAGGAAGATGTGGCTGCGGGTGAGCAGCGTCTCTTCCGCGAGCAGATAAAGAACGAGATCGTATTCCTTCGGCTGCCAGGGATCGCCCGGCCTGTAGAGCGTCACGTCGAAGCCCCGCGCCCGCATCATCTCCGGCAGCGCAAGCGGCAGCGCGGCGCCGTGGATCGGCGAGATGATGCCGCCCGAGATGACCAGTACGCGGCGATGGGTTTCGGCGGAGAGCGGAAACAGGCCCGGCACGTCCTTCACCAGCGTCGGCGCACGCGCAAAGGCATCGGCGGCAATCGCCTTCGCCTCCGGCACCGCAAGCCGTGCAAGCCGAACGCTCACCGCTTCGGCTTCGCGAGTGGCCTTGTGCAGGCCGAGCGCCGCCTTCAGCCCCAGCACCCGTGTCAGTGCCTCGTCGAGACGGGCCTGGCTCAGGCTGCCATCGGCAAGGGCGGCGCGCACATGGGCAATGTCGCCGGTCAGGTCGCCGGTGAACAGCACCATGTCGCAGCCCGCCCTCAGCATTTCGACCTTGGCCGGGCCTGCCGCCATGTAGGACGTCGCCCCCGCCATTTCGGATGCATCCGACACGATGAGGCCGTTGAAACCGAGCCTTTCACGCAGAAGCTTCTGATTGAGCAGACGCGACAGCGATGCCGGCCGATAAAGCTCCTCCGGTCCCGCATCCGGCTCGACCGCCCGCACGAAGGCGGGCAGCGCGATATGCGCCGACATGACGGAGAGCACCCTATTGGCGATGCCCGCCCGGTAGAGCCTGCCGAAGGTTTTCTCCCAGTCTTCAAGCGACAGCGGGTTCACTGTCGTGACGAGATGCTGGTCGCGATCGTCATAGCCTTCGCCCGGCCAGTGCTTGAGGCAGGCGGCGATGCCGTGGTCCTGCAGCGCCTCGATCTGGACCATGGCGTGACGCAGGATCAGATCCGGATCGGCACCGAAGCCGCGGGTGGCGACAATCGCCGAGCGAAAGGCCGCGTTGATGTCGACGACCGGCGTGAACGACCAGTTGGTGCCGACGGCACGAGCTTCCCCGGCGAGCAGGGCATAGATGTCGCGGGTGAGTGCTGTGTCGTCCGCAGCGGCCAGCGCCAGCGGGTTCGGCACCTGGGTGCCGAAGGAAAACGACATGCGCGACCCTTCGAGATCGGCGGAGACGAGAAGCGGAATGGAGGCCTGACGCTGCAGGGTGTCAAGCAGGCCGATCTCGGCCGCGCCATCGTTCTGGAAGAAGCGGGTGACGCCGCCCGGCCGCAGCCGCGCGATCTCCTCTGCCCAGGGGGCCGCCGGCCCATGAAGACCGAGAATGAAGAGCTGGGCAATCTTGCCTTCGATATCGTCATCAAAGGTCGCGGCTTTTTCCCGCACCCAGCCGATCGCCTCGTCATCAAGGCTGAACGGCGGCTCTCTCAATATCTGCAACGGATCCATGCGCACCTCCCCATCGACGCTCCATCATTCCGGACCGTACCAGCTTCCGGCCGGCGGCAGCGGGTTTATTCTCGCGCCGGGGCCACTTCACGGCTCTCGCCGCAGCCAGACCAGCATTTCGCCGGGCGCACGATTGTCCCAGAGATAGTAGGGGATCGCCTTCAGGGATGCCGGCCGGCGCTCCGGTGGGCTTTCGGCATAGAGCCCTTCAGCCGGCTGGCTTTCGAAGAGCGCATCCAGCGACAGCCCGACAGCGCCGGGCAACCCGTCGATATCGGATGGCGTCATCCGCACGCCGTCTTTGATGACATAGGAATTGAGCGCTGCGGTATTGTCGGTTTCCTCCACGCAATAGACGAACGGCCCGCGCAGGATGGCCGCACGCCCCTGATCCGGCGCGACCTTCGGATGGGCATAGAGCAGTTCCGCTTCCATGGTGAGCTCAAGCGCGACCCGGTCGCCCGCATTCCACTGCCGCCGAATGCGCAGATATCCATTTTCCGGCTGCGCCACCAACGGCTCCCCGTTGATCGCGAGCGAAAAGCCCTTCGCCCAGCCCGGCACCCTGAGCGACAGGGTGAAGTCGACCGGCCGCTCGGGATCCAGCGTGAGCGCGATGCTGCCGTCATCGGGATAGCGTGTCGTAAGGCCGAGGTTCAGCCTTGTGCCCGCCACCTCCAGCTCGGCGTCGTTCTCGCAATAGAGATGCACCGCGACCTCGTCTTCCGCAACGCCATAGAAATAGGTGCCGATCGATGTGACGAGGCGGGCGATATTCGGCGGGCAGCACGGGCAGAAATGCCAGCGCCAGCGATGATGTGCACCGCGGCTTTCCAGCGGGTTGTCGTAGAAGAAATGCGTTCCGTCCTCGGATATGCCGGTCAGCGCGCCGTTATAGAGCGCCCTTTCCATGACATCGGCAAAGCGGGCATCCGGCGCGCGGCCGAGCATGCGGCTTGCCCAGAAGACAAGCGCCACCGACGCGCAGGTTTCCGCATAGGCCGTCGCATTCGGCAGGTCATAGTCGTAGGTCAGGCCCTCATTGTCCTTCGAGGGACCGAAGCCACCGGTCACATAGAGGTTCTTCTCCGTCAGGTGGCTCCAGATCGCCTCCAGCGCCGGATCGAGGCTCGGGTCGGAAAATTCCGTCGCGACATCCGCCATGCCGGCATAGAGATAGGCCGCGCGCACGGCATGGCCAACGATTTCGCGCTGCTCGCGCACCGGCTTGTGGGCCTGCGCGTATTCGTAGTTCTTGAAGTGGAAATCCTCAGGCTTCTCGCCGCGCGCGACCGCTTCCTGATCGAAGTAGTGCGGTTCTTGACCACGGGCGTCGACGAAGAATTTGGCGAGATCGAGATAGCGTTGCTCGCCCGTCACCCGGCCAAGCTTGATCAGCGCCAGTTCGAGTTCCGGATGGCCCGGATAGCCGTGCTTCTGATCCGCGTTCGGACCAAAGGTCCGGTCGATCAGATCGGCATAGCGGCAGAGCATGTCGAGGAACTTGCGCTTGCCGGTCGCCTGATAATAGGCGACGGCCGCCTCGATCATGTGGCCGGCATCGTAAAGCTCGTGCTGGTCGCGCAGATTGGCCCAGCGCGTGCCGGGCTCGATGCGCAGGAAGAACGAGTTGAGATAGCCGTCCTCCGCCTGAAGCCGGCCATAGGTATCAATCACCGCATCGATGCGCGCTTCGAGCGCAGCGTCGCGTTGGCGATAGAGCGCGTAAGCCGCCGTCTCGATGCTTTTGGCGAGGTCGGAATCCCAGAACATCTGGGTCGTGACCTTGCCACCCGGATGATAGGGAATGACGATGCCGGGGCTGGGCTTGTCCGGATCGATCTGCTCCAGCATGCCGGCTTCCACGCAGCGATCGAAAAGAAGCGCTGCGGTCTTGGTGGCGATGACGTCGATGCGCGGCCCGAAGAAGCCGCCGACCCGGACCTGGTTGACCGCGAGCGGCCGGAATTTCGACTTCGGCGTCAGGGCAGCCGGGTGTTGGGCATTGGTGTTCATGGAAAAGGCCTTTCCTGTTCGACCGGTCGAAGCCGGCCTCAGATACGCTGTTCCGTCTCTGCGTCGAAGACATGGACGAGTTCGGGATCGATGGTCAGTCCGATGACGTCGCCTTCCCGCACCCCTTCGCGCCCGCCTGAGACGACCGTAATCAGGTCATCGGGGCTTGAGAGATAGGTGACGGAGCCGGTGGATTCGGCCAGCCCGACCTTCATGTGCAGGGCAGCATCGTTCTTTGCTAGCTGCAGGTGTTCCGGTCTCAGCCCGAGCGTCACGCGTCGATTGGGCGCAAGCGTGTGCGACACCGCCAGCCGTTCGCCATTCAGCGCATCGAGCGACACCGACTTTCCGTCCTCGCACACCGTGCCGTCAACGAAATTCATCGCCGGCGAGCCGATGAAGCCGGCGACGAAACGGTTGACCGGCTGCTCGTAGAGTTCGAGCGGCCGGCCGCGCTGTTCGATCACGCCCTTGCGCATGACGACGACGTAGTCGGCCATGGTCATCGCCTCGATCTGGTCGTGGGTGACGTAAACGGAAGTGGCGCCGAGACGATTGTGGAGGGCGCGGATTTCCTTGCGCATCTGCACGCGCAGAGCGGCGTCGAGATTGGAGAGCGGCTCGTCGAAAAGGAAGGCGCGCGGATTGCGGATGATGGCGCGCCCCATGGCCACCCGCTGCCGCTGGCCACCGGAGAGTTCCCGCGGATAGCGATGCAGCAGTTCGCCGAGGCCGGTGGAGGCAGCGACCTCCTGCGCGCGCTTGTGCCGCTCGGCCTTCGCCACCTTCTTCCAGCGCAGCGAATAGGTCAGGTTCTGCTCCACCGTCATGTGCGGATAGAGCGCGTAGGACTGGAACACCATCGCCACATCCCGCTTTCTGGGCGGCATGTCGGAGACATCCTCGTCCTCGATCCTGATTTCGCCGGAGCTGATCGTTTCCAGCCCTGCCATGGAACGCAGCAATGTCGACTTGCCGCAGCCCGATGGCCCGACAAGCGCCACGAAACTGCCCTTCTCGATCTCGAGTTCGATATTCTTCAGCGCATGGAAGGCGCCATAATATTTCTCCAGACTGCGGATCGCGATCTGTGTGGTCATTTGAGGGCTCCCGAGGTGAGGCCGGAGACGATGCGGCGCTGCAGGATGACGAAGACGGCGAGGATCGGGGTCACGTAGATCGCCGAATAGGCCATGATCGAGTTCCAGTCCGACGAGTTCGGCCCGAGGAAGCTGCTGAGCCCGACGCTTGCCGGCTGCAGGAGCGGATCCTGGATGATGGATTTCGAATAGATGTATTCGCCGAACGACGTCATGAAGGTGAGGATGGCGCAGACGAGAATGCCGTTTCTGGCAAGCGGCAGCACCACGAAGAAGAAGGCGCCGACGCGGGAATTGCCGTCGACCAGCGCTGATTCCTCCAGTTCGCGCGGCACGTTCATGAAGGTTGCCCTGACGAGCACCACGAAGAACGGCATCGCCTTGGCGGCGGTCGCGATGACCACGGCAGTGCGCGGAAAGTTCAGAAGGCCGATCTGGTTGAAGCCGACGAACAACGGCGTGATCATCACCGAGGCCGGCAAAACCTGGAGCATCAGGATGAAGAACAGGCCGATATCGATCCAGATGCTGCGATAGCGAGCCAGAACATAGGCGCAGCCCGTGCCGAGCAACACCGTCACCGCCGTGACGCCGCTCGCGATGATCAGCGAGTTGGTCAGGTAGGTCGGCATGGTGCGCCGCGCCCAGACTTCCGGATAGATCGAAAACGCTGCATCACGGGGCCAGAAGGTCGGCGGGTTGGCGAAGATTTCCGAGCCGCCCTTCAGGCTGGTGACATACATCCAGTAGAGCGGAAACA
The DNA here is from genome assembly GCF_000960975.1 of Martelella endophytica. Taxonomy (NCBI): domain Bacteria; kingdom Pseudomonadati; phylum Pseudomonadota; class Alphaproteobacteria; order Hyphomicrobiales; family Aurantimonadaceae; genus Martelella; species Martelella endophytica. The sequence continues at coordinate 583,103 of NZ_CP010803.1, forward strand.
GGTAAACCCCCGCCAGCACAAGCGCGATGGTGATATAGAGGCTGGTGTTTGACCGGGTCATCCGCGCACCTCATGACGGGTGGAGCGGACATAGATGATCGAGGCGAACAACACGATGACGAACAGCATCACCGAGATCGTCGCGCCCTTGGCGAAATCATAGAGCTTGAACGACATCTGCCACGACCAGAACTGCGCGACGTTCGAGGAATTGGCGGGTCCGCCCTCCGTCAGCGCCGGGAACAGGTCGAATTGCTGCAGTGTGCCGATCGTGCCGAGCGCCAGCACGGCGCCGATCGTCGAGCGCATCATCGGCAGCGTGATGGTGTAGAAACGCTCCCAGGCATTGGCGCCATCGAGCTCCGCCGCCTCGTAGATATCGCGCGGGATCGCGGCGAGACCGACGGACAGAAGCAGCATGTTGAAGGCAAGGCCGAGCCAGATATTGGCGATGACGACGGACCAGATCGAAAGGCTCGGATCGGATTTCCAGAACATCGGTGAATCGATGATGCCGATCCCCTTGAGGATCGCGTTCAGCACGCCGAAATCGCCAGCCAGGATCCAGCTCCAGATGGCGCCGACGACGAGGCCGGGCATCACCCACGACACCAGAAACAGGCCGCGAATGACCCTTGCGCCAGCGAAATCCTTGGCGAAGAACAGCGCCAGCGCGAAGCCGAGCGTGAACTGCCCCAGAATGGAAAAGAAGACGAAAATGAATGTGTTTTTCGCCACCAGCCAGAACTCGGGCTGACGATAGACGTCGATATAGTTCTGGAAGCCGGCGAAGGGTCGGATCAGCGCATTCAGCGTGAACATGTCGACCTGCTGGAAGCTCATCAGAACGTTATAGACCAGCGGCAGACCGGCGAGCAGAAACAGGAACAGAAGCGCGGCGCCAACGAGCGCCAGATCGAAGCCGATCCCGTCCCGCAGACTGGAAAGGGGTTTCATCGCAAGAATCTCCCGATCAGGATAGGAATGCGCCCGGCCAGGCTGATGCTGACCGGGCGCGGCAACATCAGTTGACGATCGTTTCGATCGTCGCCTGGGCCTGATCGAGCGCATCACGAGGCGACATCTGCCCGGTCAGCGCCGCCTGCTCGGCGTCGTAGATCGCCTTCGAGATCTTCTGCCAGTCCGGATGCGGGCCACGCGGCTGGGCATATTGCAGCTGATCGAGGAACACGGCGATCGCCTCGTCCTTCTTGGCGTTGCCGCTCGGCTTGATCTCGATATCGCTGCGCGGCGCGACGTAGCCGAACTCATCGTAAAGCCGGTCTGCCTGGGAATCGAAATATTCGAGCGCGCGGAACGCCTCGTCGGGGTGCTTGGTTGTGGACATGATGCCCCAGTCGAAGCCGCCCAGAGCGGATGAGCGGTCGCCGCCCTCTTCCAGCGTAGGCAGCAGGGTGACGCCCCAGTCGAAATCGGCGTCTTCCACCATCCGGTCGATTTCCCAGTTGCCCGAGACCGCCATCGCGGCATTGCCGGAGTTGAAGGTGCCGGTCGAATCCCACTGGCCGAGCGACAGCACGTCCTTGGAGACCCAGCCGTTGTCGATCATCTTCTTCCAGGTTTCCAGCATCTCGACGGCGCCGTCGGTGTTGACGTTCTTGAAGCTGCCACCGGACATCTGGATGATCGGCAGGAACTGGAACGTGCCTTCCTCACCGGCACGCGCCGAGAAGGTGGCGCCATAGACATTGTTTTCCGGATCGGTAAGCTTCTCGGCATCCTCGGCGAATTCGGCCCATGTCTGCGGCGGATGGTCGATGCCGGCCTTTTCGAACAGGTCCTTGTTGTAGAATACGGCGATGGTGTCGGTGTATTTCGGGATGCCGTAATACTTGCCGTCCCAGGTCACCGAATTGAGCGGCCCCTCGAAGAAGTTGTCAGCGTTGATGATATCCGAATTGGCGATCCGGTCGGTGATGTCGAGCATCGCACCGCGCGACGAGAACAGCGCGAAATCCGGATTGTCGAGCGAGACGATGTCCGGCGCGTTGCCGGTGGCATAGGCCCTCAGCGTCTCGTTGACGAGGTCGTCGAAGGGCAGATAGCGATATTCGATGGTGATGTCGTCGTTCATCTCATCGAATTCCTTCGAGAAGGTGTCGGCGATACCGGGCCGGTCATCGCCGTCGATGGACCAGACCTTGAGTGTCACCGGATCGGCGAAGGCGGAATTCGCAAAGCCGATGCCGCCCAGTGCGACACAGGCAAGCAGGCTCAATCTGAAGTTCTTCATGCTTTCCTCCCATAGCAATGTTGCCAAAGACCGGCTGAAGCCTGCATGGCTTCAGCGGTTTCCGGACGGCTCCTCTACCTTCCATCCGGAAATTCTGGTGTTGCCGGCCGCCAGGTTCAGGCGGTCGGCAGGCCTGACGCCAGGTCAGGCCAGCGACGGATCGCCGCCGGCATAGGCTGCGCTCTCGGCGATGAATTCGTGACCGCCACGCGCCGCCTTCAGATGATTCAGCGCCATCACCTGGCCCGTCATTTCGAGATCGCCGCGATAGACCGGATCGTGCCAGCCCTCGATGTCGATGGCGCCCGCGTAGCCTGCCAGGCGAAGCTCGGAGATGATGTCCGTCCAGTTGCTGTCGCCGAAGCCCGGCGTGCGCATGAACACGAATTTTTCCTTGCCGAAGACGCCGTGTTCGCGGATCACCTCCCAGCGGATCGTCGCATCCTTGCCGTGGACATGGAAGAACTTGTCAGCCCATTTGCGGATCTGCGGCATCGGGTCGATGAGATAGACCATCTGGTGGCAGGGTTCCCATTCGAGGCCGATATTGTCGTCCGGCGTTTCGTTGAACATCAGTTCCCAGGCATCAGGATTATGTGCGATATTCCAGTCGCCGGTCTGCCAGTTGCCGTCCATGGCGCAATTCTCGAAGGCGATCTTCACGCCCTTGTCAGCGGCGCGCCGGGCAAGTTCCGACCAGACCTCGCGGTAGCGCGGCAGGCTTTCGGTGAGCGGCTTGTTGCGGATGCGGCCTGTGAAGCCGGCAATGCAGGTCGCGCCGAAGTGATGGGCATTGTCGATGCAGTCCTTCCAGCCCTGAAGGGTCTGGCGGTCCATTTCCTCGTCTTCCAGCGGATTGCCGAACATGCCGAGCGTCGAGATCTCGATGTCCCGGTCGCCGACCGCATCGCGGCAGCGCTTGCCGAGTTCGGCAAGGTCCTGGCCATTGGTCGTCTGCCAGAAGAATGGCTCGAAGCTTTCGAAACCACGATCGGCAATGGCCGCGATATTCTCGGCGGCCTTGCCTTCCGTGGCCTGGATCATGGTGCCGATGCGGATGGACTTGAGGGGATTGGTCACGATCAATGTTCCTGTCTGGCAATGAGGACGCGCTGACGGGTCCTGGCGCTCTCGATGGCGGCAAACACCATTTCGAGGCTTCTGATGTTGTCGGTCCCGACGGTTTCAGGCGCGGTGCGCGCTTCGACCGCGTCAAGGAAGTGGGCAATCATGCTGGCGTGCCCGTGGGTTTGTGCCTCATCCGGCACTGGCGGCACGTCGACGGCGGCGAGCGGCCGGAAAAAGCCTTCGTCACCGGCAACCACATTGGCGGACAAGCCATCTTCGCCATCCCAGAGCAGCGTGCCCTTCGTGCCGATGATGCGCCAGGCCGATTCCCAGCTGGTGTTGGCCCCTTCGGCGCACCATGAACCGCGATAGGTGGCGACAATATCGTCGGAAAATTCAAAGATGGCATTGGCGGCAGCGTCATGCGCATACCAGGAGCCGGCCGGATTGGTTTCAAGGCAGTAGACAGCAAGCGGATCGGCGCCCAGCATGAAGCGCGCCGCATCGAAGGTGTGGATGGCCATGTCGAGCAGCAGGACATGCTCCATCTCGTCGCGGAACCCGCCGAAATGGGCGCCGATGAAGAAATCGCAATGCAGCCCGGTGATCTGGCCGAGCGCGCCGCTCTCGACCATGGCGCGGATGCGACGGACGCCGGCATTGAAGCGGCGGTTCTGCACCACGGCGTGAATGCGCCCTGCCCTTTCGGTTGCGGCGTTGATGGCGCGGGCATCCTCAAGCGAAGCCGCCATCGGCTTTTCCGTCAGCACGTCGCAACCATGCCCGAGCGCCGTCTCGACGATTGCCCGGCGTGCGGCCGGTATCGCCACGTCGAAGACGAGATCGACGTCATGCGCATCGAGAAACGTCGCAAGGTTGTCTGAAATTTCAGCATCCGAAAGCGCGAAGGCGTCACGCAGCGCTTCGGCGGCCGATGTGTTGGTATCGATGAGGCCTGTGATTTTGACGCGCCCCCGGTTCATGGGCGCATCAAGGGCCTTCAGCCAGCCTGCAGCCATATTGCCGCAGCCGACCAGGACGGCAGTCTTGGTCAAGTTACTCTCCTCCCCAGGAGTATACTTATACTTTTATTGTGCAGCGCGGAAACAAGACCTCCATCTTGTCCGCAGCACACTCCGTAAGCGCTTACGACGCTAGTATTAAAACTTGTTTTGTGTCAATAGCCGAATGGGAAGATGGGGAGAATTGAATGAAAGGCATTGCGCAGCTGGCCCAGCAATTGGGGATTTCCACGGGCACGGTATCGCGCGCGTTGAACGGCAAACCGGATGTAAACGCGGAAACCAGACGCCGGGTTCTCGAGGCAGCACGCAGCCAGGGCTATGCGCCGAACCATGCTGCGCGCGCCCTGGCGCAGGGCGCGACCCATCAGGTGGGCTTCATGATCCAGCTTGCGCCGGAGAACGCCTCGAGCAATGACTACTTCTTCATGGGCGTGTTTGACGCGATGCAGCGGGTGCTCGACAAACACGAGCTCGATCTGCTGGTCTTGCCCTGCCCCAGCCATCAGGACCACTACACCTATTTGCAGCGTTTCGTATCCCGCAGTGCGGTGGACGGCATGATCCTCGCCTCGACGATGCGCACCGATCCGCGCATCACGCTGATGCAGTCCTCGGGCATTCCCTTCGTAACGCTGGGGCGCAGTTCCACCGGCAGCGGCTACTCCTGGATCGACCTTGATTTCGAGACCGCCGTCGAAACCGCGATCGACCGCTTCGTCGCCCGCGGCCATCGCCGCATCGCCCTGACCCTGCCGGATGGGGAGATCAATTTCGGCAGTGTCGTGCATCAATCCTACAGGCAGGCGCTCGCCCGTCACGGACTGGAATATGACGAGCAACTGGTGCTGACGACCCATCGGCGGGAAGACGATGGCGATGGCGTTGTCGACAGGCTGCTGGCGCTTTCCGCGCCGCCAACCGCCATTTTCCTGATGTACGAGTTGACGGCGATCGGCATCTATCGGCGGCTGCGCGAACGCGGCCTTGAGCCCGGCAGGGACCTCGCGATCATCAGCTTCCGCGACGAGCCGACGATCCGCTTCATCGAGCCCTCCCTGACCTGCTTCCACATCTCGCTCGATGACGTCGGGATCGCGCTGGCGCACGCACTGCTCGCCCAGATCCCGCAATTTTCCAAGGCCTATCCCGGCGGTATCATCGGCAAGCGACCGCCGGTAACGCTCGTCGCCGGCCGCAGCGACGCCTGCGACCCGCCCGCCTGATGTTGGGCCCGGCATCGCTGACGGTGACGATTGCGGCGGCGAAGCGAACCCGACCTATACGCCGCGAATGATCCCGCCATGGCGGAGCTGAGCCGCCACGTTGCTTCGCGCCGCGCTGCCGGTTCACCGACCGCAGGCCGAGAGGCAGAGCCTCCCTCGACCCGCGTGGAAAAGCGCTCGCGATAGTCGCTCGGCGTCACGCCCTGCAATGCCCTGAAGCGGCGCGAGAAATAGGAGGAATCGCGGTAGCCGAGCCGGAGGCCGATCTCCGGCGCTCCTTTATCTCAAGAGAAAGCACAGAAATTACAAGACAAGCATTTCGCAGTCGGTGACGTCACCTTCGGGCAATCGCCGCGAGCCACAGGAAAGCCACGAGCGTGATCAGTGCCACGACGAGGAGAAGCGCGACCGCTGCCGTCGGTCCGAGCCGCCCCTCGACCAGAATGACGGCGAAGGGCGCCGCTGCCGCGACCACCAGCCGGACAAAAGAAAGATTGCCGGTGAGCGCGCCATAGCCGGCGGCACCGAAGAACTGCAACGGAATGGTGCCGCGGATGATCGAGGCGAGCCCCTGACCGACGCCATAGAAAAGCCCGAAGGCAAGCGCCAGCGATACGACAGGCGAGAGGACAGCAAGGAGAAGAAGGGCGATGCCGAGTGCCGTCGCCACGCTGGCGATCAGGGCCGTCGTCACGGGCGCCACGCTTCCATGGCGCATCAGTTCCCCGATCCGGCCGAGTACCTGGGCGGGGCCGATCACCGCGCCGGCAAGTGCCGCCGTGCCGCTGGAAAAGCCGATCCCGCCGAGAAGCACGACGAGCGAGGCGGAAATGCCTGAAAACAGGAAGCCGGTTCCGGCAAAGGCGACCGCCATGATTGCCAGGATGAGCAGCCGTTCGCGCCCTGCCGGAACCGGCATCGCAGAAGTCGACGCTTTGGCCGTTTCTGCCAGCGGGGAAGAAGGTTCCTCCGCTGCCGCCGGTCGCCCGCGCAACAGCACAAGGTGGATCGGAAAGGCGATGAGGAGGTTGACGAGCGCCAGCACCAGATAGACCGCCCGCCAGCTCGCAAAGCCGAGCATCCATTCGATCACCGGCCAGAACAGGGTGGAGGCGAAGCCGGCGATCAGCGTGACGGTGGTGATTTGCCTCCGTGCCGCAGCGCCGAAATGAACGGCAAGCGCGGCAAAGCCCGCCTCATACTGAACCGCTATCGAAACCGTGGTGATCAGGATCGTGACAACGCCGAACTGCAATGCCGATTGCGTGAGCGCGGCGAGCGCCAGAAGCAGGGCGGCCAGAAGCGAGCCCGTCGCCATGACCACGCGCGGTCCATAGCGATCGAGAACCCGCCCGCAGACCGGCGCGGCCAGCGCCTCCAGAAACAGACCGAGCGACAGCGCGCCGAAGATGAAGCTCTGGCTCCAGCCTTCCGCCGCAGCCGCGGCTGGCGCCAGCAGCGAAAAGGAATAGAACAGCGCGCCGTAACCGATCAGCATCGAAACGCCGAGGCCGAGGGTCAGAGCGGGCAGGCTTTTGAGGGAGATCATGAAACTCTTGCTGTGGGTTCGCACCTGCCGCGACGCTGCCAGCAAAGCCGACCAAAGGAAAGGGGCATAACACCCCTCTGCCTGACAAAACTCGCTTCAGCCCATGTGTTATGTCGGGGCTGTCCCGCATGAGGGCGGAGGGACTTCGACAAAGCGCTGCCCGCAATCATCTGGTTCTGGCTGCCGCGACAGGTGCAGGACATCGCCGCAACGATATCCTCCTGCCGGAACCGCTGCTGCGGGCCTACGAACGATAGATCGCCGTCACGGCCTCCTCGCCGGCGCGAACGAACCCTCGATACATGCCTTCCGAATTGAACGGCAGGGCAATGTTGCCGTCGCGGTCAACCGCGATGACGCCGCCGGAGCCGTCGTTTTCGCCGAGATCGACCATCACCACATGGCACGCGGCCTCTTCGAGGCTCTCGCCCTTGTAACGCATGCGGGCAGCGATCTCGGACGCCGCCGTCCAGCGGATGAATATCTCGCCGTGGCCCGTGCCGGACACCGCGCAGGTGGCATTGTCGGCATAGGTGCCGGCGCCGATCATCGGCGTGTCGCCAATGCGGCCCTTGGCCTTGCCGGTCCAGCCGCCGGTGGAGGTGGCGGCCGCCAGGTTGCCGTCCTTGTCGCAGGCCACCGCACCGACCGTGCCGTGGCGGCGCGCCGGGTCGGCATCATCCTCGCCCTTGGCCTTCATCTTCAGCGTTTCCTGGAGCGCGTCCCAGCGGGCTTGTGTGAAAAAATAGTCCTTGTCGGCGAATTCGACGCCGGCTTTGCGGGCAATTTCCAGAGCATTCGGCCCGGTCATGCAGACATGAACCGTATGCTCCATCACCGCACGTGCCGCCAGAACCGGGTTCTTCGGGCCGAAAATGCTGGCGATCGTGCCAGCCTTCCGGTCGCGTCCGTCCATGACGGCGGCATCCATTTCCTGCTCGCCGTGATCGGTGAACACAGCACCACGCCCGGCATTGAAGAGCGGCTCGTCTTCCAGCGCGCAGACGGCGGCCGTCACCGCATCAAGCGCCGCCCCGCCATCCTTCAGCACGGCTTCACCTGCTTCCAGCGCCCGGCGAAGGCCTGCGTGATAGGCCGCTTCCTTTTCCGGCGTCATCTTCGATTTCAAAATGGTTCCGGCCCCGCCATGGACCGCGAGAGAATAACGCATGTCTACTCCTTCAGCCCGGCTTCGGTAGCGCAGTAGCGGGCGATATCGGCATGGGTGGCAATCCAGCAATCACCCTTTGACGTGATATGCGACAGAAGCTCTTCCAGAATGAAAATCCGCGAACGATAGCCGGTGATGTGCGGGTGCATGGTCAGAAGGAACATGCCGCCCTCTTCATAGGCGCCGTCGAATTCGCGACGGAAGATATCGAGCACATCGGTTGGCGGCGTATAGGGTCGCTGCGCGCCGAAACGGTTCATCATGAAATAGACCGCATCATCGCGGATCCATTCGACCGGCAGCTCGACGATGCCTGTGCGCTCGCCATTGTCGAGGATCTCGTAAGGATCGTCATCGGCAAAAAGCGAACTGTCGTAGACGAGACCGAGTTCGCGCGCGATCTTCAGCGTCGCATCGGAGTAGTCCCATGACGGCGTGCGCATGCCAACGGGGCGGGTGCCGGTGATCTTCTCCAGCGTATCGGCGGAGCGCAGCATCAGTTCGCGCTCCTTATCGGCGGGCACCTGCGCATTGCGTTCGTGGATCCAGCCGTGAAGCGCGATCTCGTGACCATCCTCGGCCAGCGATTTCTGTTCTTCCGGGTGCAGCAGCGCGGAGACGGCGGGCACGAAGAAACTGACCTTTGCGCCGTAACGGTCAAGCACCTTGCGGATGCGCGGGATGCCGCACCTTGCACCAAACTCGCCCCAGCTGAGGCGGGCGGGGGATTCCCCGCCATCGCGCAACTCGTTGGTTTCGTGGTCGCTGTCGAAGCTGAGCGCCACCGCGCAGCGCGCGCCGCCGGGCCAGGCCTTCGGCAGCAGGCTCTTGCCCGCGCGCACCTGATTGACCCGGCCGCGCCAGGTCGCCTCGTCCCATTCATAGGGTTCGCTCATGCATGGCCTCCATCGACCGAAAGAATTTGTCCGCTGATCCAGCCCGCTTGCGGCGAGGCCAGAAAGGTGACGGCGTTTGCGATATCGGCCGGCGCACCAAGGCGGCGCATGTGTATTCCGCCGATGACGGCCTTCTGCCGCTCTTCCCCAAAGGCTGCCCACTGCTTTTCCGTGGACGGATTGGAAAGGATGAAACCGGGCGCCACGGAATTGACCGTGATGCCGAAGGGGCCGAGCTCGAGCGCAAGCTGTTTCGTCAGCCCGACAAGCGCGTGCTTGGCGCTGGCATAGGCCTGAATGCCGGTCAGGCTCGGACGAAGGCCCGCACCTGAGGAGATGGTGATAATCCGGCCTTCTCCGCGCGCCTTCATATCGGGCGCCGCAGCCTGCGCGCACCACATGGCGGCGTCGACATTGGCCTGAAAGATCACGCGCCAGTCATCCTCGCCGATCTCTTCGATCGGACGCCCCGCCTGCCCGCGCACACCACCGGCTGATGTGACAAGCCCGTCGATACGGCCATACTGTGAAAGCACCGTCTGGATTGCCGCATGCGCGCCCTCGCGCGAGCCAAGATCGGCCTGATGCAGGCTGATGCCATCACCAAGAAGCGGTTTCATGCCATCGCCGTCGATATCGATGGCGGCGACAGCAGCGCCAGACGCCTTGAGCTGGCGGGCGATGGCCGCGCCGATACCCTGCGCCGCACCGGTTACGGCAAACACCTTGCTGGAAAGATCTAGCTGCACAGCGGCACCATCTCATCAACAAGGGCCGCCGATTGCTCGCGCTTGCCGTCCTCGATGTCATGAATGAGGTCGACCATCTTCGCGAGGGCGGGAACGGCAAGACCATGCGAGGCGGCAAGCGGGATCATCGTGCCGATCTGCGCATCCACTTCCGTCTTGCGCTTGCGCACGGCAAGGTCGCGCCAGATGCCGGAATGGGTCTTGGCCGTCTTGCGGTTATGAGCCACCATCTTGTCGAGCGCCGCCTGCATACCTTCGGGATCAGCCGCCAGAAAGGCCGCCGGATCAAAACCGTTGAAGCCGAGCGGGCTTGCGCCCTCGGCCTCGGCCAGTTTCATCACCTCATGACCGAGCTTCTCGTAGACGACGCGATGTTTCGGCCGCGCCATCGCATCCGACATGGAATCCGGCGTCAGTGCCGTACAGAACAGCAGTGAGCCATAGCCCATCTTGCCCCAGAGATAGCCCCAGATATTGTCGGTCGCCACGGCATCCGGCTCGACCAGCGACAGGAGCCTGTGCACCTCGCCAACGCGCGGCGTCATCCGGCCATCAAGTTCGCCGACGGCAACGGCAGCGCGGTTGCCATAAAGAATGCGGCCCGGCTCCAGCCAGTCTGCGCCATAATTGACGAAGCAACCGACGGTGTTTTCGGCGCCGATCTTTTCGGCGATCACCTTTTCATTGAGACCATTCTGGGCGGAAACGACATAGCCGCCTTCCGCCAGATGCGGGATGAGCATGTCGAGCGCTTGTTGCGTATGATGCGCCTTGACCGCCAGAAACACGCGATCGAACTGCCCTTCAAGTTCATCCGGCGTGCTCGCCGGCAGGACCTGCGTGAATTCCTCCACCGGGCCTTCGATCTTCAGGCCGGTGGTGCGTATCGCCTCGACATGTTCAGGCACGATATCGACCATGTGCACATCATGGCCGGCGCGGGCGAAATAGGCACCGAGAACGCCGCCGATCGCGCCGGCGCCCCAGATCAGGATTGGCGAATTGCTCATGCCCAGTCACCCTCGATCAGGGCGCGGGTCTCCTCGACAGCCACGGACCAGACCCGGTCCATGTCTTCATCGGGGCGCTGGTAGAGACCGCCATAATTGCCATCGCCGATCAGCGCGCGAACGCCAGCGGCATTGCGATCGCGCAGGCGGTCGAAATCGACATAGGGCTTCTGCTCGGCCGGCATTTTGCGGCCCGGCAGGCGCGTCCAGGCAAAATTCTCCATCCAGCTGGCGTGGCTGGCGATGGGATCGATCTCGCGCACCGTGGCAAACGTCTTTGGCGCCCGCCACCAGTCATGGAAGCGGCAGCGCGCGCCTTCGTGACGTTCCATCCATTCCATCGTCACCGGCTGCACCGGCGTGTTGCCGCCATGGCCGTTGACGATCAGGATACGGCGGAAGCCGGTCGCATAAAGGCTGTCGAGAATGTCTGATATCAGCGCTGCATAGGTCGAGAGCTTCAGCGTGACGCTGCCCGGAAAAGCCATGAAATAGGGCGTCAGCCCATAGGCGACGGCCGGAAACACTGGAACGCCGAGGGGCTCGGCGGCATCGGCCGCGACCTTTTCGGACAGGATGCTGTCGACCGACAGGCTGAGCCAGGCATGCTGCTCGGTGCTGCCCAATGGCAGGACACAGCGGTCATCCGTCTTCAGATATTCCTCGACCTCAAACCAGTTGCTTTCGGAAATTTTCAACGTTGCCCCTCCGTTTTTTCAGGATTTTTGTTCTGTAGGCCTCGATCGTGGGAAGCAGTTCCTTCCGCACGGCGTGGATATCGGGTGTGTGACGGTATTCGAATGCATGCTGGTCGGGTCGGAGCGTTTCGATGAGATAGTCGGCACCGGTGGCATAAACCAGCACGTCGGCAGCGGCGATGGCGGCTTCCACACCTGCCTCGCCGCGTACCACGATCTGCAATTCGGTGATGTGCGGCCCGAAGCGGCGGATGCCAGCCTTCATGATGGTGACGAATGTATCGAAATAGGAGTAGCCGACGACGCGCGCATCGGTCGCAAGCGAGGCAAGCGCGACCCGCGTTGCCTCATCGGGAATGAGGGTGACGCCGGTAATCGGCGTATCGGTGAAATGTGCCTTTGCCGGCTCCAGAAGGCTGCGCGGCGAGATGACGAGATCGACCTGTTGCGGGTCGATGCTGGCGAGATCATCCATGGTGCCGATCGACAGGAGATCGCCTGCAGCCAGATGCGGACGCAGCGCCCTTGCGTAGGCTTCCGTCGCCTCGACGAAATTGCCGAGAATGAGAAGCCGCATGTTGACGTGCGTCTGACGCGACATCATCGAGACCCGCGTGGCAAGCTCGGTCGGATTGACCCCGCATTCACGGGCCAGTTCAACCAGTTCGACAATCTTCGCATCAAGTTCGCGCAGCCGGCCGGCATTGGCGGAAAGCGATATGCTCTTCACGAACGTGCCCGAGCCCACCCGGCCTTCGATATTGCCGACGTCCTGCAGGGCCGCATAGACTGTGCTGACGGTCACCGGCGATATGCCAAGCCGGGTGGCAAGCGCGCGCACCGATGGCAGCCGGGCGCCGGAGGGCAGATCGCCGGAGGCGATGCCGAACTCCAGCGCGCCGCGCAACTGCACGGAAACCGGGACCGTGGATGAACGGTCGATGGCCTCGATGATGCGATCCATGGCCTGATCGAATTGCGCCTGCGTATCTGTCATAGTGTTATAATGGATAAAAACACTCTGGCTGCCAAGCCACCAAAACGACATTTTTCTGACGAGGCAGCTCAGATTTTGTACCAATTTAGGCTTGACCGTATCATTTTTTCGGCCCTACTGTATCACTCAGATGAAACAAAGGGGAACAAACCTATGACGAAATCCTTTCTGCGATCTGCCGTAACGGCCCTTGCCATCATGGCGGCGGCACCTGCTGTCTATGCTGATGACCTGATCATCGGCCTGCGTGCCGGTCCCGATTCCATTGATCCGCACTGGTCTACGCTCGGCAGCCAGGCCGAAGCGCTGCGCCACATCTATGACACGGTCGTTGATGTTGACGACAAGCTGCAGCTGAAACCCGGCCTCGCCGTCAGCTGGGAGCCGATCGACGACACCACCTGGGAATTCAAGCTGCGCGAAGGCGTGAAATTCCATGACGGCTCGGACTTCACCGCCGAAGACGTCAAGTTCTCGATCGAGCGCATTCCGGAAGTCACCGGCCCGATGCCGATGACGCTCTACACGAAATATGTCGACAGCGTCGAAGTGGTCGACGACTACACGCTGCGCGTTCATACAAAGGGCATGGCGCCTGCGCTTCCGAACGACTTCACCCGCCTTTTCGTCGTCTCCGACGGCACCAGCATGGAAGCCCGCAACGAGGAGTTCAACTCCGGCGAAGCGGCCATCGGCACCGGCCCCTACAAGTTCGTCTCCTGGGAGCCCAAGGGCGACCTCGTGCTCGAGCGTTTCGACGATTACTGGGGCGAAGAACCGGCCTGGGAAAAGGTCATTCGCCGCGAAATTCCCGATGACGCCGCCCGTGTCGCGGCCCTGCGTTCCGGCGATGTCGACATGATCAACTACGTTCCGGCGTCCGATTATCTGGCCTTCCAGAACGACGACAGCCTGGAAACCTTCATCTCCGACTCGATCTACATCCTCAACATCGCGCCGAGCGTGAAGGATGAAGAACCGCAGCCGATCACCGTCAACGGCGAGCCGGTCGACGGCAACCCGCTGCAGGACCTGCGCGTGAGAAAGGCGCTCGACCTTGCGATCAACCGCGACGTGCTGGTCAATGTCGTCCTCGAAGGCCTCGGCAACCCGGCCAACCAGCTGATGCCGGAAGGCTTCTTCGGCTATTCGGAAGAACTCGGCCCGCGCGAATACGATATCGAACAGGCCAAGGCGCTCTTGGCAGAGGCCGGCTATCCGGACGGTTTCGAGATCGACTTCACCTGCACCAACAACCGCGTTCCCGGCGATGCCGTGGTCTGCGAAGCACTCGCCCAGATGTGGGCCCGCCTTGGCCTGAAGGTCAACGCACAGGCTCTCAACGGCACGGTCTTCTTCCCCGCCGCAGCGCGCGAGGAATACACGATGACCATGTCGGCATGGGGCACGCTGACGGGCGAAGCCGCCTACACCTATGGTGCGCTGACGCACACCAAGGACGCGGAAAAGGGCTTCGGCAACTTCAACCGCACCGGCTATTCCAACCCGGAATTCGACAAGGTCTTCGACGAAGGCACGCAGACGCTCGATGCCGAGGCACGCAAGAAGCTTTATGAAGAAGCCTCCTACATCGCCATGGAAGACCGCGCGCTGATCCCGACCGTCATCCTGCAGACCGTCTGGGCCGCAGACAAGGACACCGTCGAGATCACGCCGCGCGTCGACCAGGAAACGCGCGCCTACGAAATCAAGCCCGCCAAGTAAGGCGGCGCGGCGAACGCTCGTGCGCCAGGGCGTTCACGGGGCTGCGGCAGGTATCGCCGCAGCCCTTCATCGGCGAATTGATCCCCGGCCAGATGCCGGATGATGCCATTCGTGCGATATTCAGCGCGTCGCGCAGATGCGCATGCTCATTCCAAGAGGCTTAGATGCTTGGTTTTCTTGTCCAGCGGCTGCTGCAGGCCGTTGTCGTCATCTTTGCAATGTCGATCATCGTCTTTCTTGGCGTCTACGCGATCGGCAATCCGATTGACGTGATGATCGACCCCGGCGCGACCCAGGCGATCCGCCAGAAACTGATCGAGCAATACGGTCTCGACCAGCCGCTGTGGCAGCAATATCTGACCTTCCTGACCAATGTCGTGCATGGCGATCTCGGCACGTCGATGGTCTACAATGTCTCGGTCATCAAGCTCGTCTTTTCCCGGCTTCCGGCGACCGTCGAGTTGGTGTTCGTCGCCGTGATGATCGCGACCCTCATCGGCATCCCGGCCGGCATCTATGCGGGCTACCGCCCGAACAGCATTCCCGCCAAGGCGATCATGGCGCTGTCTGTCCTCGGATTCTCGGTACCCACCTTCTGGATCGGCATGCTGCTGGTCATGGCCTTCGCGGTCAATCTCGGCTGGCTGCCATCCGGCGGGCGCGGCGATGTAGGCTCGCTCTTCAGCCTGCAGACCTCGCTTGTCACGCTCGATGGCTGGCGCCACGTCATCATGCCGGCCTTCAACCTTTCGCTGTTCATGATGGGCCTGCTCATCCGTCTCACCCGCGCCGGCATGGTCGAGGCGATGCAGACGGACTATGTGAAATTCGCCCGCGCCCAGGGCCTGCCCGACCGGCAGATCGTGTTCCGCCATGTGCTGCGCAATATCTCGATCCCGATCGTCACGGTCTTCGGCCTTGAACTGGGTTCGACGCTCGCCTTTGCCGTCGTGACCGAGAGCGTCTTCAACTGGCCGGGCGTCGGCAAGCTGATCATCGACAGCATCCTCCAGCTCGACCGCCCCGTCATGGTCACCTACCTCATTCTCGTGGTCATTCTCTTCGTGCTCATCAATCTTGTCGTCGACGTCATCTACGCCCAGCTCGATCCGCGCGTGCGGCTGAAGGGAGGCAAGTGATGGCTGACGCAACGCCCGCTGCGGCGCCGGTGGAAACCCGCCCCGCCCGGTTCCGCAATTTCTGTTCCGACTTTGCCCGCTCCCCAGTCGCCGTCGTCTCACTGATCATGATCGTGGGCCTGCTGTTCGTCTCCTTTGCGGCGCCGCTGGTGTCGCCGCAGGACCCCTATGACATGGCCAAGCTCGACTGGATGGATGCGTTCCTGAAGCCCGGAACGGTCGGCTCCGGCGGCTATACCCATCTTCTCGGCACCGACAACGTCGGCCGCGACATGCTTTCGGCGATCTTCTACGGATTGCGCACCAGTTTCGTCATCGGCCTTTCCGCCGGCGCCCTGGCGCTGATCGTCGGCATTTGCGTCGGCCTGTCGGCAGCCTATTTCGGCGGCCGGATCGAGGCCTTCCTGATGCGCATCGTAGACCTGCAATTGTCGATGCCGGCGATCCTGCTGGCGCTGGTGCTGGTCGCCGTTCTAGGACAGGGCGTCGGCCAGATCATTCTGGCGCTGGTGATTGCCCAATATGCCTATTTCGCCCGCACCACCCATGGCGCGGCGACCGTCGAGCGCGGCAAGGACTATATCGAGGCCGCGCGCTCGACGCCGCTTCCGACAGGCCGCGTTCTCTTCCGCCACCTGCTGCCGAATGTGCTGCCGCCGCTGATCGTGGTCGCGACGGTGCAGGTCGCAAGTGCGATCGCGCTGGAGGCGACGCTCTCCTTCCTCGGCGTCGGCCTGCCGCTCACCGAACCCTCGCTCGGCTCGCTGATTGCCAACGGCTTCAAATATATCCACACGGACCGCTACTGGCTGTCGATCTATCCGGGCCTGTTCCTGATGGTGACGGTGGTGACGATCAATCTGGTCGGCGACCAGGTCCGCACCGTTCTCGATCCGAGGCGCAGCCGATGACCAAAGCACTGGACGTCCGGGGCCTCACCACCCGGTTTGAAACCCGCCGCGGCGACGTCACCGCCGTCAACAATGTCAGCTTTTCGGTCGGGCGCGGCCGCATCATGGGTCTTGTCGGCGAGAGCGGCTCGGGCAAGAGCGTCACCGGCTTTTCCATTCTCGGCCTTGTCGAGGAACCCGGCCATATCACCGGCGGCGAAGTTCTGGTCGATGGCCAGGACCTCAGGGCGTTGAAGCCCGAGGCACTGCGCAAGCTGCGCGGTTCCAAGGTCGCGATGGTGTTCCAGGACCCGATGATGACGCTGAACCCGGTCTTGCGGATCGGCGACCAGATGGCGATGGCCGTGCGCGTGCACGAGAAGATGTCGAAGCACGACGCCTGGGAGCGGGCGCGCCAGGCCCTCGAGACTGTCGGCATTCCGGCCGCCCGCGAAAGGCTGAAGGCCTATCCGCACCAGCTTTCCGGCGGCATGCGCCAGCGCGTGGCCATTGCCACCGCATTGCTTCACCGCCCGGCGGTGATCATCGCCGACGAACCGACGACGGCGCTCGACGTCTCGATCCAGAGCCAGATATTGGCCGAGGTGCGCAGGCTTGCCGACGAGACCGGCACGGCGATCGTCTGGGTCACCCACGACCTTGCCGTCATCTCCAGCCTCGCTGACGACATCTGCGTCATGTATGCCGGCAGGATCGTTGAGCGCGGCACGGCCGAGGAGGTGATTGCCGCCCCTCGCCACCCCTATACGGTGGGCCTGATCGGCTCCGTGCCGAGCCTGCATGAGCCGGGCGCGCATCTGCCGCAAATCCCCGGCTCGACGCCACAGCTTGCCAACCTGCCGTCGGGCTGTCCGTTCAGGCCACGCTGTCCGCGTGCCTCAGACATCTGTGCCACCGAGCCGCCCCTGCATGAGACCGGAACGCATTCGGTTTCCTGTCATCATCCGATGGAGGCCCCATGAGCAAGCCGCTTCTGACAATCGACGGCGTTCACAAGCGCTTCACCCGCAAGCCCGGCCTTGTCATCCAGGGTATCAACAGGCTCGCCGGCAAGCCCTCGGGCGAAACCGTTCATGCGCTTTCCGATATCTCGCTGGAGGTCGCCGAGGGCGAGGTGCTCGGCCTCGTCGGCGAATCGGGCTGCGGCAAGTCCACGCTCGGCCGCATCATCTCGGGCATCTACACGCCAAGTGAGGGCCATGTGTTTCTGAACGGCGCGCCCGTTGCCCGCAAGCATGGCAATAACGTCGACAAGCTCACCACCAAGGTGCAGATGATCCATCAGGATCCGTTCGCAAGCCTCAATCCGCGCATGAAGGTGGGCGAGACGATCGCCGAGGGCCCGCGCATCCACCATATCGTCAAGGCCAATGAAGTCCGCGCCCGTGTGCGCAGTCTGCTTGAGCAGGTGGGCCTTGAGGCCGCCTATGCCGACCGCCTGCCGCACCAGTTTTCCGGTGGTCAGCGCCAGCGCGTTGCCATTGCCCGCGCGCTCGCCATGGAGCCGGAACTGCTTGTGCTGGACGAAGCGGTCGCCTCGCTCGACGTGTCGATCCAGGCGCAGGTGCTGAACCTGTTCATGGATTTGCGCCGCGAACTCGATCTCACCGCCGTCTTCATCAGCCACGACCTTTCGGTCGTCCGCCATGTGTGCGACCGTGTGGCGATCATGTATCTCGGACGCATCGTCGAACTGGCCACAGCGGAAGAGCTTTATGCGACCCCGCGCCACCCCTACACCAGGGCGCTTTTCGCCTCGATCCCGAAACTTGGCGCCGGGCGCGGCTCGTTCCAGCCGATCGAGGGCGAAATCCCCTCGCCGATCAATCCGCCGAAAGGCTGCGCCTTCCATCCGCGCTGTCCGATGGCAGGCCCGAGGTGCAAAATCGAACTGCCGCGCCTCAAGCCGGCGACAAGCGGAACGGCATCGGTTGCCTGCCACCTCAATGACGGCGGCACCGGCGCCACAGCAAAGCCGGAGGCCGCATGAACGCGTTCACGACCCGCATCGCGGAAATCAACGACATTCTTTCCGCCGTCAACCTGCTGCAATGGGATGCGCGGGTCATGATGCCGGCAGGCGGAGCGGCCACCCGCGGCCAGCAGATCGCCACGCTGAAGGCCAAGGCCCGCGCGATGCTGCTCGATACCGCCACGGAAGATGCCGCCGAAGCCTTACTGGCAAAGCCTGCCGATGAACGCGAGCGCCGCGCCGCCGAGGCTGTGCTTGCCGCTCGCAAGTGGCATCTGAGCGTGCCGCCCGAACTGCTGCGTCGCCAGGACGAAATCTCGATTATTGCCGGCCGCGCCTGGCAAACGGCCCGCGCGAAAGGCGACTTTGCCCTGTTCCGCCCGCATCTTGCCGAGATCGTTTCGCTGGCGCGGCAGATGGCCGACGCAATCGGCTATGACGCCCACCCCTATGATCCCATGGTGCAGATCTACGAGCCCGGCGAGACCGCCGCCTCGCTGAAGGCTCTGTTCGACGACCTGCGCGAGGGCATCAAGCCGATCCTGGCGGCAGCGCTTGAGCGAGCGAAACCGCGCACGGATTTCCTCTACCGCGACTATCCCGTCGAGCAGCAGAAGGCCCTCTGTGCGGAGCTTGCCGAAGTTCTCGGCCTCGATTTTACCCGCAGCCGGCTCGACACAGCCGTCCACCCCTTCGAGATCTCGTTTACCCGCCAGGATGTGCGCATCACCTCGCGCTGGAACCCGAACTATCTGCCGATGTCGATCTTCGGCACCATGCACGAGACCGGCCACGCGCTTTACGAACAGGGCGTCGATCCGGCACTGACCCGCACGGCGCACACGACCGACCTGATCGGTCTTTATGCCGTCGGCGGCAGCAGTTTCGGCATGCATGAGAGCCAGTCGCGGCTCTTCGAAAACCATATCGGCCGCTCCGCTGATTTCTGGGCGCTGCATTTCGGACGGCTCAAGGCGCATTTCCCGGACCAGCTTGCCGATGTCAGCGAGGAAGAGTTCGTCAAGGCCGTCAACCGCACCGAGCCGGGCCTCATCCGCGTAGAAGCGGACGAACTGACCTATGACCTGCACATCATGCTCAGGGTGCGCATTGAAATGGCGCTGATGGATGGTTCGCTTGCCGTTGATGACGTGCCGGCGGCCTGGAACGCCGCCATGCGCGACGACCTCGGCATCGATGTGCCGCATGACGGGCTCGGCTGCCTTCAGGACGTCCACTGGTCAAGCGGCTATATCGGCTCTTTCCCGACCTACACGATCGGCAATGTCACCGCCGCCCAGATCATGGCGCGGCTCGATGAAACCGATCCGCAACTACGCGATGCCGCCAGGGCCGGTGACCTTGCGCCGCTGCGGCAAAAGCTCGGCGAGATCGTCTGGAGCCACGGCCGCTCGAAGGGTCGTCAGGCAGTGCTTTCCGCCATCGGCGCGGAAGCGGGCGATTGCAACGCTTATCTGACCTATCTGCAGAGGAAATTCGCATAGAGCGCTGCGTCTTGCAGTATGCCTCTGCTTCTGCCTGAACTCAACGCCACGGGCGGAACGGACAACTCCGCAACCGCCTACCTGTCGCCGATCAGCATCCGGTAGCGGAACTGGTCGATGACCACGGCGAGCACCAGCAGGCCGCCAAGCAGGATCATCTGCATGTAGGAACCGATCTGCATCAGGTTCATGCCGTTTTGCACCAGCACGATGAAGAAGGCGCCGAGCACGACGCTTTCCACCCGGCCGATGCCGCCGCGCAGCGACACGCCGGCGATGACGCAGGCGGCAATCGATTCCAGCGCGATCGTGCCGCCGAGATTGGTCTCGCCGCTTTCCACGCGCGCCGTCAGCAGCACGCCGGAAAGGGAGGCGAGAAGCGCGCAGAGCATATAGGCGATAAAGAGCGTGCGGGCGGTGTTGATGCCGGAGAGTTTTGCCGCCTTGACATTGCCGCCGACGGCATAGATGCGCGCGCCGGTGCGGGTACGGTTCATCAGCGTCCAGATGACGATGATGGCAAGCACGGCAACGACGACCGGAACCGGCACCCCGGCAATCCGCCCGAAGCCGAAGAAATCGCCGAAGGCATAGGGCAGCCCGCCAATCGGCACGCCGCCGGTGATGAACAGCGCAACGCCTGCTCCCATCGACTGGACGCCGAGCGTCATGATGAAGGGCGACACGCCGAATTTGGCAACGCCGAGACCATTGAGCGCGCCGATGGCAAGCGCCGCAACAAAGCCCGTCAGGATGCCGAGCGTGACCACCAGGAAGGCAGCGTCGGGAAAAACACTGGCGAAATAGACCATTGCGGTGGCGGATGTGACCGAGGTGAGCGCGATCGCGGTTCCGACAGAAAGATCGAAGCCGCCGGTGACCAGCACGATCATCTGCCCGAGCGAAACGAGCACGAGATAGACCGACTGGCGGGCCACATTGACGATATTGTCGACCGTCAGGAATTGTTTCGAGGCAAGCGCGAAGATGATCAGCGCCGCGACCAGAAAGAAGGGCAGCACGCCGAGCTTCAGGAAGACATCGCCAAAAAACTGCCGGAGGGAAAAGCCGGCGCCCGGCTGCGTCGTTTTCACGGCTTCCGCTTCATTGGTCATGCCGTCTGCCTTTCTTCATGGAAAAATGCTTTGAGAATTGTCTCTTCCTCGATCTCGTCGCCTGAAAGCGATGCCGAGATCCGGCCCTGGCTAAAGACCAGCATGCGGTGCGCCAGGTTCATCGCCTCCGGCAGGTCGGAGGAAATCACCACCACCGCCTTGCCAGCCTCGCAGATCTGCTTGATCAACTGGTAGAGAGCGGCGCGCGTGCCGACATCGACGCCGACCGTCGGTTCATCGAAAATGTAGACGTCGCGATCGCTGGCAAGCCCCTTGCCGAACAGGATCTTCTGCTGGTTGCCGCCGGAAAGTTTTGAAGCCGTGCGCGCGAGATAGGCGTCTGACAGATCAACGCGACCGCCGATCTCTGCCGTCAGCCGATTGACCGCCTTTGGCCTTCTGAGGCCGAAGAGGCCACGGGTCTCCTGGTGGTCGAGCGTGGAAAGCGCGATATTGTCGCCGGCAGTCGCGCCCAGCATCAACCCCTCCTCCTTGCGGTCGGAAGGAAGGTAGAAGATGCCGTCCTTCAGGAGTTTTGCCAGCGGCGCTCCTGTTACATCGCGGCCCTTATAGGTGACGCTTCCGGCCGCAATGCCGCCAAGGCCGATGGCAGCCCGGAAGGCGCGGGACTTGCCGCAGCCGACGAGACCGGCAACGCCTAGTACCTCGCCGCGGCGGACATCGATATCGACGCCTTCGACGCCAGCCGCCTTCAGGCCGCGGATCTTGAGCACGGGTTCTGCTTCAGGATTTGCGGCAATCGCCGGATAGATCTCGCTGATCGCCCGGCCCGTCATCATCTCAACCAGCGCATTGTGGTCGAGGTCGCGGGCGCCGACGGTGCCAACAAGCTTGCCATCACGCAGAACCGTGATCCGGTCGGCGATCTGGGTGAACTCCTGGATACGGTGGGAGATATAGATAATGCCGGTTCCCGCCGCTTTCGCGTTGCGCACGAGGCGGAACAACTCCTTGGTCTCACGTTCTGTCAGCGACGCAGTCGGCTCATCGAGAATCAAAATCTTGGCGCGGGCATGGATGGCTTTCGCAATTTCCACCATCTGCTGCTCGGCGCGCGACAGGCTCAACACCTGACGGCGAACATCGAGCGCGAAGCCCATTTCATCGAAAATCTCCTGCGCACGATGGCGCATGGCGGCGTGGTCGATCAGCATGCCCGTCAGCGGCTCGTCGCCGAGGAAGATGTTTTCGGCAACAGTGCGCGTCGGCACCAGCGAAAACTCCTGAAAAACCGCGCCAATGCCGGCTGCCCGCGCATCCCGCGCGGAGGAAAAATGCACCGAATGCCCGTCGATCAGCACTTCGCCTTCGCTCGGCTTGTACACGCCAGCGAGAATGGAAATCAGCGTCGATTTGCCGGCGCCGTTTTCGCCGAAGAGCACGTGGACCTCGCCCGCCTCAAGGCTGAAGTCGACATTATCGAGCGCCTTGACGCCCGGAAACTGTTTCGAAATACCGCTCATACGCACGAGCGGAATGGCTTTCTCAGCCATGGCCGGCCCCTTCCAGAGGTTTCCGCACCGCCGGCAAGGCGATGCGGAATGCTTCATCTGTTGCGGATATCAATCGACCGAGAAGACCGGACGGAAGCCGTTCGGCGGCAGGATGTCGGTCTGCGGCACAGAGTCGATATTGTCGCCGTCGACGACAAAGATCTTCGGACCAACATGCTTGACCAGTTCCTTGCCTTCCAGCGCGCGAACCGCCTGATCGACGGCGATACGCCCCTGGATCACCATTGAATCCGCCGGCGCTGCCTCGATGAAGCCGCGCTTGATGCCCTCATAGACGCCGGGCGTCATGTAGAAGGCCAGAAGCCCAACCTTGTCCTTCAGGCCGCGTTCGCGAATGAGGCCCTGCGCGGCTTCGGCGGTCACGGCCGTGCCGGCGATATAAGCGACGTCAGGCTCGGCCTGCAGCACGTCTTCCACCAGTTTCAGCTGGGCTTCCTTGCCGGTGTCGCCGTATTTCGGCTCCAGCACGGTCAGCGCCGAACCTTCGACCGCTTTCAGGAAACCTTCATTGGCGGCTTCCACCCAGCCGGCACCGGCCGGACCCGGGAACCAGCCGACAATTGCCGGTTCGCCGCCTGCCGGATGCTTTTCGGCGAGGTATTTGCCGGTCTCAAAGCCCATCGTGTAGAAAGAGACGAGCGACTTGGCGGTAATATCGGGAGAAGAAATGCCGTTGATGACATCGATGACCGGAATACCCTTGGCCGCCACTTCCGAAACGAGGCTGTTCAGCCCGTCATAGGAAATCGCGCCGATGACCACGGCATCCGCGCCACCGGCAACGCAGTCCTCGATCTGCGAAATCTGCTTGGCAAGCTCGGTATAACCGCCGGCCTCGACGACGTTCAGCTTGACGCCGAGGTCCTTCGCTTCCTCGACCACGCCGTAATCGACGCCGAGCCAGTAGGCGTCCTTCATATGCGGGAAGGATACGCAGATATTGTAGGCTTCCTCGGCCTTTTCGAGCGGCACATACTTGACGTCGGAAGCCGTGCCGTCGGCCGCAAAAGGCGGCGTGATTTCGACGGCATCATAGGGATACCAGGTCTCGGCAAGCACCGGCGATGCTGCGGAAACGGCGAGCGCCGAGATGGCGACTTTAAGAATTGAATGTGCTTTCATTGAAGTTCCCCTTCGTGGTTATAGAAAAAGCAGCGTTCGGTTGGTATTCCTAGAAAAGCGCCCGGATTTTTCCGATAAGGGCGGCCCGGTCTTTCCGGGCGGCCAAGGCGGTTTCCATATCCACCTTGACGAAACGGGTTGGCGTGTGTGGCTGAAGCTGGCCGATCAGGTCCATGTCGGCCGAGATCACCGTGCCGACCATGAAATAGCCGCCGCCGGAAACGGCGTCGCGATGCAGAACGATCGGCTCCGAGCCGCCCGGCACCTGCACCGAACCATAAGGGTAGCAGGCGTCGACGATATTCGATGGATCGGACCCGGCGCCGAATGGCTGTTCGCGTTCGACAAACGCGATCGGATGACCGCCGCGGAAGCGATAGCCCATGCGGTCCGCCTCCGGCGCGACCTTCCATTCATCGGAGAAGAAATGCTCCAGTGAAGCATCCGTCATGCGGTGATCGTAGAGACCGGGAAGCACCCTGAGTTCGGCAGGCGTTCCCGGCTTGCGGCGCAGCGCCTCGGGGATTTCCTTGCCGATCTCCGCCTTTTTGGCAGGCGTGCCGACGGGAAGCTCGTCACCGACAGCAATCGCCCTGCCCTCGACACCGCCGAGCGCGCCGATGGGATAGGTCGAGCGGCTGCCGAGCGCCATCGGCACATCGATACCGCCGGCAACGGCGATATAGATACGCGCGCCGGTCTTGAGGAAGCCGAAGGAGAGCTTCTGCCCTGCCTTGATCGAGAGCGCGGTCCAGCCCGGCACTTCTTCCTCATCGATCAGCACCGGCATTTCGGCGCCGGTGACCGCGATGACCGCGTCTTCGGTGAATTCAAGCGCCGGCCCCATGAACACGGCTTCCAGGCCCGCAGCCCCCTCGTCATTGCCGACGAGATGATTTCCGGCGATCAGCGCCAGGCGATCCATGGCGCCGCCTTCGGGAATACCGAGGTGATAGTAGCCGGGGCGACCGAGATCCTGAACGGTGGTGGCAAGACCGGGATGGAGAACCTTAATGGTCATTGAGAATGCCCTCCAGCTTGGCATTGTAGCCGTCAATGTCCTTGTTGAATTCGTTGAGGTCGAAGGAGACCTCGCGGATCGGCGGGGCGAAGGTGCCGTTCTCCACCGCCTTGACCTCGGCATCATAGGTTTCGCGGTCGATCGGCTTGAACTTGACGATGTCGCCGGGCTTGAAGAACACCATGAAGTCCTTCAGGTAGCTGGTCGTCTGGGTCGGGTCGTAGATCGGCATCGGGGTGATGCCGAACATCTGGTAGCCGCCGGCCCCGCGCACCGAATAGATGCAGGAGAAGCAGCCGCCATAGCCGACAGTCAGCTTCGGCGTATCGGTGCGGGGGCGCAGATATTTCGGCACCTCGATCTGACGCTGGCGCTCGACCATCTGGTACATGAACGGCAGGCCCGAGACGAAGCCGACCATGGTGACAATCCACGGCGCGCCGGAATGGGCGTCGATGAAATCGGCGACGGATTTGTAGTCGTTGATCCGCGCGGCATATTCGAGATCAGTGCTTTCCGGATCCTGATGGCGCTCGCGGAAGCGCATCAGCGTCTCATGCGTCCACGGGTCGTTGTAATAGACCGGAATTTCGATGATCCGGGTCTTGATCACCGGCTCCGATTTCTGGTCGGCAAGCTCGATCGCCTGGACTTCCTTCAGCATGTCGTCCGGATGGATGATGTCCGGGTCAAACTTGATCTGGAAGGAGGCATTGGCCGGGCAGATCTCTGTGACGCCCCTGATCTTCGCGTCGCGGACCCTATTGGTCATCGACAGCGAATGGAAAAACGCCTCCAGCGACATTTCCTCGCTGCATTCGACAAAGAGGTGTTCGTCACCTCCGAAGGAATAGCGCAGCTTCATGACGAGGCCTCCTCATGGACTTTGGCCGGGGTTTGAGGGTTGAAGTGCGTTTCGAGCCAGGGCTCGAGAAAGCGGGTGTGGAAGGCGCCCTCGGCAACGGCTTCATCGCGGCAAAGGGCAAGGTGAAGCGGAATGGTGGTCGTAAGCCCTTCGATGACAAGACCGGACAGCGCCGCCTCCAGCTTTTTGAGGCAGGCCGCGCGGTTCTCGGCATGCACGATCAACTTGCCGAGCAGCGAATCGTAGAAGGGCGGCACGGTGTAGCCTTCGTAGAGGAAGGTATCGAAGCGGATGCCCGCGCCTTCCGGCGCGACGAGCTTGGCCACCGTGCCGGGGCCAGGCATGAACCCCTTTGCCGGGTCTTCGGCATTGATGCGGCATTCGATGGCGTGGCCGGATAGGGCGATATCATCCTGCGTGACCGAAAGCTTTTCGCCGCCGGCAACGCGGATCATCTCCTGCACGAGATCGATGCCGGTGACCATTTCCGTGACCGGATGCTCGACCTGGATACGGGTGTTGACCTCGATGAAGTAGAATTCACCGGCGTCCTCGTCATAGAGATATTCGACCGTTCCCGCGCCCTTGTAGCCGACCGATTTCGCCAGCGCGACAGCGCTCTCACACAGCGCCGTGCGCACATCGTCCGGCAGGCGGCAGGAGGGGGCTTCTTCCCAGACCTTCTGCCGGCGGCGCTGCAGCGAGCACTCGCGCTCAAAGCAATGAACTGCGTTTTCGCCATCACCGAGGATCTGCACCTCGACATGCCGCGCCTTGGTGATGACCTTTTCAATATAAAGACCGCCATCGCCGAAGGCCGCCTTGGCTTCCGCTGCGGCCAGAGGAAACTGGCGCTCGAAATCCTCCATCGTGTCGACGATACGGATACCGCGCCCTCCGCCGCCGGCAGCAGCCTTGATCATCGCCGGAAAGCCCGTTTGCGCGATGATGTCGCGGGCCACGGCCATGTCCTCGATACGGCCATCGGAGCCCGGCACGGTCGGAACCCCGGCCTTTGCGGCGACGCTGCGGGCTGCAACCTTGTCGCCCAAGAGGCTGATCGCATCGGCAGACGGGCCAATGAAGATCATCCCGGCGTCGGTGACGGCGCGGGCAAATCCGGCATTCTCGGAGAGAAAGCCATAGCCCGGATGAATGGCATCCACACCGGCGCTCTTCGCCGCCTCGATGATCTTCTCGATATTCAGATAGGATTTTGCGGCAGACGGCGGGCCGATATCCACGGCTTCATCGGCGAGCTTCACGGCCAGCATGTCGGCATCGGCGGCGGAGTGCACCTGCACCGTCCTGATGCCGAGGGCCTTTGCCGCGCGAATGATGCGCACGGCAATTTCCCCGCGATTGGCGATGAGGATCGAGCGAATGGTCATGCCTCGACCTCGGCGAGCACCTGACCGGCCATCACGGGTTCTGCGTCATCCACCAGGAAAATAATGCTGCCGCCGGAAACGCCAGCGGGAATCTCGTGAAACGTCTTCATCACTTCGATCAGCCCGATCGTCTCCTTCTCGGTGACGCTGGCGCCATCTTCCTTGAAAGCGGCTGCGTCGGGAGAGGGCTTGCGGTAGAAAGTGCCCGGAAGGGGCGACCTGATTTCGAGCTTGCTCATGCTGTTCTCCGGATTTTTTCATTTATGATTTCTGAAACGGGGGAAATGCGGATGCCGGCGGCGATCAGCGCCTCGCGCAGCGCCTTTGCGATGGCAAGCGCGCCGGGCGTATCGGAATGGAAACAGATCGATTCGAAGGGAATGTCGACGTCGCGGCCCGTCACCGCCGTCACCTTGCCCTGCTTGCAGGCGCGAACGGCACGCGCGGCCAGCGCCTCAGGGTCAAGATGACCGACGGAACGGGTGAAGACGATCTGACCGTCCTCGCCATAGTCCCGGTCTGCAAAGAATTCGCGGATGACCGGAACGCCCGCTTCCACCGCGATCTCTTCCGTCACCGAACCGGCCATGCAGAAAATGCTGACATTAGGAGCGGCGGTGCGCATGTAATCGACAAACAGATGCGAAAGCTCGGCGTTGACCGCCATCTCCATGTAGAGCGCGCCGTGCGGCTTCACATGCTGGAGGATACCGCCATGGCGGCGGGTGAATTCGCGCAGCGCACCGACCTGATAGATGATGTCGTTGACCAGTTCCTTGGCCGTGCCGTCGATCTTGCGGCGGCCGAACCCCTGCAGATCGTTGTAGCCGGGATGCGCGCCGACGCCGATCCCGTGCTCGACGGCCATGCGCACTGTCTGATCCATCAGGTTCGGATCGCTGGCATGGAACCCGGTGGCGATGTTGGCGGATGTGATGAACTCCATGAGCTGCGCGTCATCGGTGTCTCCGATCTGCCAGCGACCGTAGGATTCGCCCATGTCACAATTGATGTCGACAACCTCGCGCTGCAAAACCCTACTCCCTGAATGTGCGGGACCGGCTGACCACGGACAAAACTGCCCTCAATTTAAGCGCCAATCCCGAATGCCTATGAATTCGTCAAAAAACAAGCTAGACCGGAAAAACGACTTTGAAAAATTCTATTTCTTGTTCAGCATTATCTGAAAAACAGAACGAAACGGCATCACGCACGCCTCGAAGTATCGGGCTTGAAACCTGACTTTCACGGGTTTTCTGACCGGAATGACAGCGTCTTTGGAGCCGAGAATGGCTGGTCACTCAGAAAAACTGAAAGACCACATTCTGAAAATCAGAAGGGAAATTGCTTAGTGTCGCTCAATCTCAGACAGCTCCGCTATTTCGTCGCCACCGCCGAACTCGGGCAGGTCTCGCAATCCGCCATGCATCTGTCGATTTCGCAATCGGCGATCACGACGGCCATCAAGGAGCTGGAACAAACCGTCGGCACGACGCTGTTTACGCGTACCTCCCATGGCATGAGCCTGACGGATGCCGGACGGCAATTCCTGTCGCACGCCTATGAGATCCTGCAGAAGGTCGAGGAAGCGACGCAGCTTACCAGCTACACGGAGGAGCTGACCGGCACGCTGACGGTTGCCACCAGCTATACCGTCATCGGCTATTTCCTGCCGCTTCATATCGAGCGGTTGCGGCGGCGTTTTCCGGGGCTGGAAATCAAACTCTTCGAACTCAATCGCGAGTCGATCGAGGAGGGTCTGCTGACCAATCGCTACGACATTGCCGTCCTTCTGACCTCCAATATCCTCAACACCGAGCTGACCACGGAAAAGCTGCTCAGTTCCGAACGGCGACTTTGGGTCCCTGCGCGCCATCCGCTGCTAAGTGCGGAATCGGTCGGGCTGATGGAAACCTCTGAAGAAAGCTACATCATGCTGACGGTCGACGAGGCCTCGCACAGTTCGCTGAAATACTGGAGCCGGACGGCGTTTCAGCCGAAGATCACGCTGCGCACCTCGTCCATCGAGGCCGTGCGCTCGCTGGTGGCCAATGGCCAGGGCGTGGCGATCCTCTCCGACATGGTGCATCGCCCCTGGTCGCTCGAAGGACGGCGCATCGAGACGATCAATCTGCGCGACCCGGTCCCCTCGATGGATGTCGGTCTTGCCTGGCGCAGGAATGCCGAGTTCACGCCGGCCATGGCGGCCTTCCGCTCCTATTTCCGGCAGGCCTTCCACATTCCGAACTGATGAAGGCTTCCCGCTAGAAGGTCGGCGGCGTGCTGGCGGAGACGATGACGCAATCCTCCGGCCCCACCTGACGGAAACGATGCGGCTCGCGGCTGTCGAAATAATAGGCATCGCCGGGGCCCAGGATCTTGCGCTGATCGCCGACGGTGATCTCGACCCGTCCGGAGATCACGATCCCGCCCTCCTCGCCCTCGTGGCGATACATCACCCGGCCGGTATCGGCGCCCGGCCTGTAGGTCTCCTGCAGGATCATCATGGCGCGGCCGATGGAATTGCCCACCTGCTTCAGCGACAGCCGCGCCTTGCCGATCTCCGTCAGCTCCTCGGCGGCATAGAACACCTGCTTCTCGGCTTCCGGCGTGAAGGCGAAGAACTCCGACAGACCGATCGGAATGCCCTCGAGAATCCGCTTCAGCGATCCGACCGAGGGGTTCAGCCTGCCGGACTCGATCAGCGAGATCGTCGAGCTCGACACATTCGCGTTTTTCGCCAGCGCCCGCTGCGAAAGCTTCGCCCGCTCGCGCACCGCTCTCAACGTCCGCCCGAGCTCGATATCGTCATGCGAAGCGCTGAGCATGCTTCATATCCTCATCATTTCCGTTCCAGTATCAATTAAATCAATATCTTCCGATTATCAAGAAACAGACTTTCTTGCCGATCGAAAGCCACATACGCTCTTCCCACAATGACGGCGCTTGACGACCGTCACGGAGCAAGGAGCAGCTTATGTTGAATTCGGATATCGCCACACGGCGGGATGCCGCCATTTCACGCGGCGTCGGCATGCAGACGCAGATCTATGTCGACCGGGCCAAAAACGCGGAAGTCTTCGACGTCGAGGGCCGGCGTTATATCGACTTTGCCGCCGGCATCGCCGTGGTCAACACCGGCCATTGCCACCCGAAGGTCATGGCAGCGGTGGAAGATCAGTTGAAGCGCTTCACCCATACCTGCCATCAAGTGCTCCCCTACGAGCACTATATCCGCCTTGCCGAGCGGCTGAATGCCGCCGTTCCCGGCGATTTCGACAAGAAGACTGTCTTCGTCACCACCGGCGCCGAGGCTGTCGAGAATGCGGTAAAGGCCGCGCGCGCGGCCACCGGCCGTTCGGCCGTGATCGCCTTCAATGGCGGCTTTCATGGCCGCACCTTCATGACCCTGTCGCTGACCGGCAAGGTCGCACCCTACAAGACCGGCTTCGGGCCGATGATGCCGGATGTCTACCACATTCCCTATCCTGCCGAACTGCACGAGACGTCGGCTGAAGACAGCCTGAAGGCGCTGAAGTCCCTGTTCAAGACCGATCTCGATCCGGCGCGCGTCGCCGCCATCATCATCGAGCCGGTACAGGGCGAAGGCGGCTTCTATCCGGCCCCCGCCGAACTGATGCGCGCCATCCGCGCCATCTGCGACGCGCACGGCATCGTCATGATCGCCGACGAAGTGCAGACCGGCATCGGCCGCACCGGCAAGCTCTTCGCCATGGAAGCCTATGATGTCGCCGCCGACCTGACGACGATCGCCAAGGGCATTGGCGGCGGCCTGCCGCTTGCCGCCGTCACCGGACGGGCGACAATGATGGATGCGGCCGGCCCCGGCGGGCTCGGCGGCACCTATGGCGGCAACCCGCTGTCGATCGCCGCCGCCAATGCGGTGCTGGACGTGATCGAAGAGGAAGACCTCCTGAACCGCGCCAGCCGGCTCGGCTCCTACCTCAAGCAGCGGCTTGAGGCGATCCGCGCCGTGACGCCCGAGATTGCCGAGATCCGTGGCCCGGGCTTCATGGTCGCTGCCGAGTTCATGACGGAAGACGGCGCGCCGAACCCGGACATGACCAATGCGGTGCGGCTGGAAGCCCAGAGCCGCGGCCTCATCCTGCTGACCTGCGGCGTTTACGGCAATGTCATCCGCTTCCTCGCCCCGCTGACGATCGAGGAAGAGGTTCTGGCGGAAGGCGTCGACATTCTCGAGGCATCGATCGCCGCCGTGAAGGAGAAGCAGGCATGAAATTGAAAGATCCAACCCTTCTCGAGCACCGCGCTTATATCAACGGCGCCTGGATCGAAGGCGAAAGAACCTTCGACGTGCTCAATCCTGCAACAGGCGACAAGATTGCCGCCGTCACCGACCTTACCGTCGACGATATCCGCGCCGCAATCGACGCCGCCCATGCCGCAAAACCCGCCTGGGCAGCACTGACCGGCAAGGAACGTGCAGGCTATCTGCGCCGATGGTACGACCTGATGGTGGAAAACGCCGATGATCTGGCGACCATCCTGACGGCCGAGATGGGAAAACCCTGGCCGGAAGCGCGCGGCGAAATCCTCTATGGCGCAAGCTTCATCGAATGGTTCGCCGAAGAGGCCAAGCGCGTCTATGGCGACACCATTCCTGGCCACCAGCGCGACAAGCGCATCATCGTGATGAAACAGCCCGTCGGCGTTGTTGGTTCGATCACGCCCTGGAACTTTCCCAATGCAATGATCGCCCGCAAGGTTGCCCCTGCCCTTGCCGCCGGCTGCACCTTCGTTGCCCGACCCGCCGAACTCACGCCCCTCTCGGCCCTTGCCATGGCGGTGCTCGCCGAGCGCGCCGGCATCCCCGCCGGCGTCTTCAACGTCATCCCCTGCGCCGATGCCGCAGCAGCAGGCGCAGAACTCTGCGCCAATGAGAAGATCGCCAAGATCACCTTCACCGGCTCGACCCGTGTCGGCCGCATCCTGATGCGGCAATGCGCCGATACGATCAAGAAGATGTCGCTGGAGCTTGGCGGCAACGCCCCGTTCATCGTCTTCGATGATGCCAATCTCGATGCGGCCGTCGAGGGCGCGACGATCGCCAAATACCGCAATAACGGCCAGACCTGCGTCTGCGCCAACCGCATCTATGTTCAGTCCCGCGTCTATGACGCCTTTGCCGAGAAGCTGAAGGCAAAGGTGCTTGCCCTGAAGGTTGGCGACGGGTTCGAGAACGGCGTCAGTGTCGGCCCGCTGATCAGCCCTCAGGCCCTGGTCAAGGTCGAGGATCATATCGCCGACGCCGTCGCCAAGGGTGCAAAAGTCATTGCCGGCGGCAACCGCTCGAACCTCGGCGCAACCTTCTTCGAGCCGACGGTCATGACCGGTGTAACGCAGGCGATGAAGGTCGCGCATGAGGAAACCTTCGGGCCCGTGGCGCCGCTCATTCGCTTCGAGAGCGAGGACGAGGTCATCGCCATGGCCAATGACAGCGAGTTCGGCCTCGCGGGCTATTTCTTCGCCCGCGATCTCGCCCGCGTCTTCCGCGTGGCCGAAGCGCTTGAAACCGGCATGGTCGGCGTCAATACCGGCCTGATCTCCACCGAAGTCGCCCCCTTCGGCGGCATCAAGCAGTCCGGCCTCGGCCGCGAGGGCTCGAAGTACGGGATCGAGGACTATCTGGAGATCAAATATCTCTGCCTCGGCGGAATCGCCTGAAACGCCGGATCCATCCTGTCCTCCGTCCGCTTTGGTCCACCGGCCTCTTCCATCATCCTGACGGCAAACACCTCTGGCCCGCCCAAACCCAGCAGCTTTGGTGCAAAACAACAAAAAGCCCTCGCGTTTTTGCGGGGGCTTTTGTGTCAGATTTGGTTGCGGGGGCAGGATTTGGACACTGTTTTATTCAAACCGACGATCGTGTCGCCAATGCAATGTTGAAGCCGAGCGATACGTGAGGTTGCTCGGAGAGGTTCGGTTTCAAAGCCGGAGTAATGAAGGTTCATGGCGTTGGGCACTGCGGCTTAGTGGCTCGCATGCTTCTGCAGATTCGAGAACCCGCCTCCAAGCTCTATGGACAATAGCGATATTTTGCGCAACGTCCTGTTTTGAGTCGCATGTGAGCGCATCGATACATGCTTCGGCTGATGCGATAGATTTATGCCGATCCTTTGCCAGCCGCCGGCGTCGTCCGAGCCATGCAATGGGTGTTCGACAACGATCAAAGAGCTGGCCCGGTTTGTCTGATCAGTTTGGGACGTTTTGCTAAGTGGATTTCCGCCTCGATTATGCAACCACCATCATTGGTGCCAGCGTGTTGAAGTAGGCCTGATCCGGCGTCTGCCGGCCAAGGGATGAATGCGGTCGTCGGGTGTTGTAGAAGTTCAGATAACGACCGATGCCAGTGCGGGCTTCGGACACCTAGATTGCGACGAGCGGGATATAGGCCGCATCAGCTAATGGGTCTGCGATTTTTAGAGTGATCCTGCCAGCGCCTCCAGCGTCTTGATCAGTGCTGAATGGTCATCATCGCCGTCGCCCCTGGCGATCGCGGCATTCATCAGTTGCTCGGTCGCAGCCGCATTCGGCAGGGCGAGACCGATGTCGCGCGCGGCATTGACAGCAAGCGCCATGTCCTTGCGGTGGAGGCGAATGCGGAAGCCGGGCTCGAAGGTGCGTTCGATCATGCGTTCGCCGTGAACCTTCATGATCGTCGAGCCGGCGAAACCGCCCATCAGCGCCTCGCGCACCTTGGCGGGGTCAGCGCCCGCCTTCTTCGCGAACAGCAAGCCTTCCGCGACTGCCTCGATGGTCAGTCCGACGATGATCTGGTTGGCGACCTTGGCGGTCTGGCCGTCACCGACCGGGCCGACATGGGTAATGGTCTTGCCCATGGCTTCAAACAGCGGCCTGCCGCGTTCGACGTCAGCATCCGAGCCGCCGACCATGATCGTCAGCGCCGCGTTCTTCGCGCCGACCTCGCCGCCGGAAACCGGCGCATCGAGATAGCCGCAGCCCTTTGCCGCGATCCTTTCGGCAAAGGTCTTGGTTTCGACGGGCGAGATCGAGCTCATGTCGATGACCATCTTGCCTTCGGAAAGACCCTCCGCCACGCCGTTCTCGCCGAAGAGGACGGCGTCGACGTCAGGCGTATCCGGCACGATGGTAATGATGATATCGGCGGCCTCGGCGACGGCCTTCGGCATGTCGCAGGCAACCGCCCCCTTCTCGACGAGGAATTCAGAGACCGGCTTCACCCGGTTGATGAAAAGTGTGTGGCCGGCGTCGATCAGATGCGCCGCCATGGGGCGCCCCATGAGGCCGAGGCCGATAAATCCGATGTTCATGTGCTTTCCTTTCGTTTACTACGCTTCGAACACCAACGCCTCGAACGTGCCGACCGGCGGCAACACGAACCAGCGAAGGTCGCCGCCCTCCGAAGGCTCGGCGGACACATCGGCTCCGGCCACCAGCGTGCGCCCGGTTGGGCCAACGCCGCGGATGCCAAGCCTCAGGCCGGTGAGCACGGGCGGATCCTCATAGAGATTGTTGTGCTGGCCGCTGTAGTTGACGAGATGAACCAGCAGCCGGCCGGTCTCGACCTGTCGCTGCAGCGTCACCTCGAAAAGCCCGTTGCCTTCGATCACGACCGGAAGCGCGTCCGGCCTTTCGGCGAGGAACGAGGTCACGAGGGTTCGATTGTCCGGCAGGCTATCGCGATGATAGAGCGCATCGGGATGCCAGGGGAAATAACAGCAGTCGCCTTCCCCGTATTGCCCCCGGATCACGCCCGGCAGATCGCTTTCGACCTCCGGGAAGCAGAGTTCCGGCGGGCCGAAGCGCTGCGGCGGAAGAAGTTTCAGCAATGTCATGGCGCCATCGCGCGGTTCGCATGCATGGTAGACGCCGTCGAGCATATAGAGGCCAGCACCGGTTTTCTCCGCCTCGTCCGCATCCGCCTCGAAATAGGCGCCGCGCATGT
This sequence comes from Martelella endophytica, assembly GCF_000960975.1. NCBI lineage: Bacteria > Pseudomonadati > Pseudomonadota > Alphaproteobacteria > Hyphomicrobiales > Aurantimonadaceae > Martelella > Martelella endophytica. The sequence goes on from NZ_CP010803.1 coordinate 618,013, forward strand.
CGCGCCGCATCGTAAGCCGCTCGCGGATCGGCAGGCTTTCGAGCGCCGGCTTTTCGCGGCGCGCGCCGCGCTCGTCGTAAAGGCCGGTCTCGCCGGTCGCGATCAGCAGTCCGCCAGCCTTCACCCAGGCATCCAGCGTCGCCGCCTCGCCGTCGGAGATGCAGGCGACATTCGGCATCACGATCGCCCGATAGCGGTCGAGATCGGTTTCGGCGAGCTTCTCGTCGCTGATGAAATCGAAGGGAATGCGGGCCTCGAGCAGCATCCGATAGGCGCCGCGGAAGGCCTGCGCACCCGCCGCGCGGGCATCCGTGCGGCCGCGATAGGCATTGGTGCCGAAGGAATGGTAGAGGCCGACACGGGCGGCGGACGAGAGACCGGTATAGTGTTCTTCGTTGCGGGCATGCCATTTGTAGAGACGCTCGATGGCCGGGAAGGCCTTCTTGTCCTGCTGGTCCATGACGCCGAGCAGGTAATAGTCGAGCGTCGCGCCGCTTGCGAGCTGCTGGGCCATGCGCAGTTCCTGGTAGGCGCCGGTTTCCGAGACGAAGCGCCAGGCGAAGTCGATGAAATTGGTCGCCGTCGACGCCGCCATCTTCTCCGGCGCATAGGCCCGCGCCCAGCGCGCCTGCTCACCCGACTGGTAGGGCCATTCCGGCTGCGCCCGGTCGACGGCGCGCTGCACCTCCATGCGGATGAAATCGTTCTTGCCGCGCTGGCCGCTCATGGCGACGCGCGGATTGACCGCCTTGATGTGGTCGTAGATGCGGCCGCTGAGCTCGCGCGAGGTACGGTCCTTGAATTCCACATAGTCGGGGTAAGCCTCGCAGGCAAAATCCTCGCGCTCGGGCAGCGCCTTGCCATACATCTGGCGAAACCGCCGCTGGCAGTTCTCGCACACGCAGATGCCGAAATCCTCCCCGGAATAGGTCGTGGTTCGGTAGCCGAACATGTTGAAGAACACGCCGTCGACGTCATAGCGCCCGAGCGCCTCGGAAATGATGTCGAAGGCATATTGCTGGTACCAGCCGCCGTTGACGCAGGCCTGGTAGGTGCCGTTGTATTCGAGTGGCCGGCCCTGCCTGTTGTGCACGAACCATTCCGGATGGGCCTCATAGGCGATCCGGGTCGCCTTCGACATGTCGAAGCGCCCGACCAGCGCCAGCCCCTCCTGATGCGCCGCCTCGATCGCGTCGCCGAGGGCATCGCCCTTCATCATCGGGTTGCGGGCGTGGAGCGGCAGGTCGGTCGGGTAGAAGGCATAGATGCCGCCGATGTTGTAGAGCAGGACATTGGCGCCGAATTCCCGGGTCTCGCGGGCCAGCGCCTTCTGGTCGTAAAGCGCGTCCGGCTGGCGCAGGTTGGTCTGGACCATCCGGTAGGGCTTCTGCCACCACGCCTTTTCTCCGGCCAGATTGATATTTCCCCCGGTTTTCTCCGACATTTCTTTCTCCTCTGGCCTTTCTCAAGGCGATCGCAGCTATGGCCGCCGGTCGTCCGGCGCACCTGGAATTCGTTCATTCGCGACATGCTCTCAGCCGGCCGGCATCGCCCGCTCGTCGAAACGGGTGCGGTGGAGCATGCGCTTGTTGCGTGGGTCCGGATTCGGCACGGCGGAAATCAGCGCCTGCGTGTACGGGTGGTCCGGCGCCGTGCAGATCTTCTCCGCCGTTCCCGTCTCCACCACCCGGCCGCGATGCATCACCGCGACCCGGTCGCAGAAATAGCGCACCACCGAAATGTCATGGGCAATGAACAGGAAGGAGAGGTCGAGCCGGGTCTGCAGGTCGAGCAGCAGGTCGAGAATCTGAGACCGGATCGAGACATCCAGCGCCGACGTCGCCTCATCGGCGATGATGACGCGCGGGTTGAGCGCCAGCGCCCGGGCGATACCGATGCGCTGCCGTTGCCCGCCGGAAAAGGCGTGGGGATAGCGATCCATGGCATCCTGCGGCAGGCCGACCATCTCGAGAAGCGCGCCGACCCTCTCCTCGAGTGCCCTGCCCTTCGCCAACCCGTTGATCCAGAGCGGATCGCCGACGACCTGCTTGACCGTCATGCGCGGGTTGAGCGAGGCGAACGGGTCCTGGAAGATCAGGCGCATCTCGGCGTGGTAGCGGCGCAGCGCCTTCTTGTTCATCGTCAGGACGTCGGCCTCCCGGCCGCTCCTGTCGCGATAGGTGACCGAGCCGGAGGAGGCCTCGATGATCCTGAGGATCAGCCGGCCGAGCGTGGTCTTGCCCGATCCGCTTTCGCCGACGATGCCGAGGTTCTCGCCCGGCATCAGGTCGAGGTCGACATGATCGACCGCAAGCAGTCCCGAGGTTGCTCCCTTGCCGCCGCCGAAATATTTGGTGAGGCCGCCCACGGAAAGGATCGGCTTGGCCTCAGCGGTCGGAGCCGCCGTCTCCCGGACCTCGGCATGATGCTCCAGCTTGCGGGTCATCGACAGCAGATGGCGGGTATAGGGGTGGGCTGGCGCGTGGAAGATCCGGTCCACCGGCCCCTCCTCCACCAGCCGCCCGTAACGCATCACCGCGACATTGTCGGCGACCTCGGCGACGATCCCCATGTCGTGGGTGATCAGCAGCACCGCCATGCCGAATTCGACCTGCAGCCGCTTGATCAGGTCGAGGATTTCGGCCTGGGTGGTCACGTCGAGCGCGGTCGTCGGCTCGTCGGCGATCAGGATGTCGGGATTGCAGGCAAGCGCCATCGCGATGCAGACGCGCTGGCGCATGCCGCCCGAATATTCGAAGGAATAGCGTTTGGCCATCTCCTCCGGATTCTTGATTTCCACTTGCCGCAGCAGCTCGATCGTCCGCTTGCGCGCCTCCTTCTTGTCGAGATGGAGGTGGATCTCGATCGCCTCGTCGATCTGGTCGCCGATCGTGTGCAGCGGCGAAAGCGCCGACATCGGCTCCTGGAAGATCAGCCCGATCCTGCCGCCGCGCACCGCCCGGATATGAGGTCCGGTCGGCTTCAGCGCGGTGATGTCGACGGGCTTGTCGCCACCGGAAAGCACGATCTTCCCCGCGCTGATCCGTCCGGGCTTGTCGACGATCTGCAGCAGCGAGCGCGCCGTCACCGACTTGCCCGAGCCGCTTTCGCCGACGAGGCAGAGCGTCTCGCCGCGCTTCAGTTTGAAGCTGACCTCGCGCACCGCCGGAAAAACCGAATTGCGCAGCCTGAACTCGACCGAGAGGCCGTCGACCGACAGCACGATATCGTCCGTTTCGCCAGCGATCCCTGTTTCGCTCGTCATTACCGGTCCTCCTAGTCGCTGTATGGATCGGCCGCGTCGCGCAGGCCGTCGCCAAGGAAGTTGAGGGCAAGCACGGTGACCACCACCGCCACACCCGGCAGAAGCAGCCAGGGCGCGGTGGCGACCGTGCGGATGTTCTGCGCCTCCTGCAGCAGCACGCCCCAGCTCACCACCGGCGGCCGGAGGCCGATGCCGAGGAAGGACAGCGCGGTTTCGCTGAGGATCATCACCGGAATGGCGAGCGTGACCGCCGCAATGATGTGGCTTGCGAAGGACGGCAGCATGTGGCGCACGATCGTGCCGATCTCTCTCGCCCCATCGAGCCGGGCGGCGACGACGAAGTCCTCGTTCTTCATCGCGAGGAACCGGCCGCGCACCACCCGGGCAAGCCCGGTCCAGCCGACGAGCGACAGGATGATGGTGATCATGAAATAGACCTGCACCGGCGGCAGCGTCGGCGGGATCGCGGCTGCGAGCCCCATCCACAAGGGGATCGTCGGGATCGCCAGCAGGAACTCGATCACGCGCTGGATGATCGTGTCTGCCGCGCCGCCGTAATAGCCCGAGATGCCGCCGAGCAGCACACCGAAGATAAGGCTGAGGGTCACGCCGATGAGGCCGACCGTCATCGAGATGCGGGTGCCGAAGATGATCCGGCTCAGCATGTCGCGCCCGAGGCGGTCCGCGCCCCAGAGATACATCGGCTGGCTCGGGTCGATCGGGCCGATCAGGTGACGGTCCATCGGGATCATGCCCCAGAGGCGGTAGGGCGCTCCGCGCACGAACAGGCCGACATCGATGCGGCTGTCCTCGTCGATGACGAATTCGCGGGCAAAGCTCTCCGGATTGACCTTCACCTGATAGCCATTGACGTAAAGCCCCAGCCTTTCGCCATCCCATACGTGAAGCTGTTGAGGGGGCGCGTAAGTGTAGCGCGCGGCGAATTCATTGGGACCTTCGGGCGCGAGGAAATCGGCGAAGGCGGCGACGAGATAGATGAGGATCACCACCACGCCGCTCGCCAGAGCGAGTTTGTGGCGCCGGAACTTCCACCAGGCGAGCGTCCACGCGCCGGCCCGCTCCGCGCCCTTTTCCGGCCTGGTATCGTCGCCGAAACCATGCTCGGCATGGTCGTCGGCGAGCGCGCTGGTCTCTTCGAGCGTCTCCGGCTTGCCGTCGCTGTCCTTGCCGGCCGGGAACCAATGATCGTCTGAATGAACCATGATGGTCTCCCTTATCTGTAGCGGATGCGCGGATCGAGCCACGCGAGCAGCAGGTCGGAAATCAGGGTTCCGATCACGGTCAGCACCGACAGCATCAAGATCATCGCGCCGGCGAGGTAGACGTCCTGCGAGATCAGCGCCCGAAGGAGGAGTGGCCCCGTTGTCGGCAGGTTGAGGACGATCGCCGTCACCGTCGCGCCGGAGACCAGCTCGGGCAGCGCCCAGCCGAGTGTCGAGACGAAGGGATTGAGCGCGGCGCGCACCGGATAGCGCAGGATCAGCCGCCATTCCTTCATGCCCTTCACCCGCGCGGTGGTGACATAGGGCTTGTAGAGCTCGTCCAGCAGGTTGGCGCGCATGATCCGCACCAGCGAGGCGGTCCCCGACGTGCCGAGCACGATCACGGGCACGATCAGGTGCTGGCCGAGGTCGGCGACCTTCGCCCAGCTCCACGGCGCGTCGACGTAACCCGGCGAGAACAACCCGTCGATGCTGACGCCGAACAGCTTCAGCGCCAGGTACATCATGATCAGCGCCAGCAGGAAGTTCGGCACCGCGAGGCCGATGAAGGCGATGAAGGTCGCGAAGTAGTCGCCGATCGAATATTTGCGGACCGCCGAATAGATGCCCACCGGCAGCGACACCACCCAGGTGAAGATCAGCGCGCAGAAGGACAGCACGAAGGTAAGACCGAGCCGGTTCCACAGCAGATCGGAGACCGGCACGTCCCAGTCGAACGACCGGCCGAAATCGCCATGAAACAGGATGTTCTTCATCCAGATGCCGTATTGCACCCAGATCGGCTGATCGAGGCCATATTGCGCGCGCAGCATGGCGAGCGTCTGCGGGTCGATGCTGTCGCCCTGCTGCGACATCTGGGCCGCGAGCGTGGTGACGAAATCGCCCGGCGGCAACTGGATCAGCGCGAAGGTCACGATCGAGATCGCGACCATCGTCGGTATCATGTAGAGCACGCGCTTGAATACGTAGCGTAGCAATTGCCCATCCTCCCCTGCAGGCGTTTGCCAGAGCATTTCGCAGTCAGGCGAAACACCCCGCGAAAATGCGCCAAAACAGATCGATAGAGCGGATTCCGTGAAAGGCCGAACCGCTCTATTGTCCGGCGGTCCAGAGATCTTCCGCGGTCATCCGGTTCTGCATCTCCTCCCCGGCCCGGTAGCGCCTGAGGTTCTCCGTGATGACATCGACCGAACGGTCGACCTTGTCGGGAAGCGCCGCGGTGAAATGCGGCGTGATCAGCACGTTCGGCGTATCCCAGAGCGGATGACCCGGCGGCAGCGGTTCCGGATCGGTGACATCGAGGCCCGCGCCGGCGAGACGCCCCTCGTTCAGGGCGGCCATCAGCGCGTCGGTGTCGATGACGCCGCCGCGCGACAGGTTGACGATGATCGCCGACGATTTCATCTTCGCGATCTCCGCCGCGCCGATCATCCGGTGTGTCGCATCCGAAAGGTTGAGGACCAGCGCCAGGATGTCGGCCTCGGCGAGGATCGCGTCGATGCCCTCGCCCTTGTCCGCGCTGTACATCCGGTCGACGCCGGGCGGCGGCTCCAGGTCACGGCGGCGATAACCGAGCACGCGCATGTTGAAGGCCTTGGCGCGAGTCGCGAGCGCCTTGCCGGTATGGCCCATCCCGAGAATGCCGATGGTGCGGCCATAAAGCGCCCTCAGGTCCCACATCCAGTCGGCGCGCCGCCATTCATGCTGCTTCTGCGCATCGTAGAACGCGGGATATCGCGAGCAGAGCATCAACGAGAACATCATCACATGCTCGGCGAGCGCCGGACCGGACCGGCCGGCCGAGCCGGTGACGACGAGGCCTTTTTCGAATACCTCCGGCCGCGCGGACTTCGTCAGCCCGGCATGGTCGCAATGCACCCACCGAAGATGCGGGGCGTTGACATGTCGCTCGTCGAGATCGCCCGCGAGAATGGCGATTTCCGCCTGCCGCAGGGCGTTGTCGAGAGCGCTCCGATCATCGGGATCGACATAAATCGCCCTGTCGGAGCCGATGGCCTCCTTCAGGCGATCCCAGTGCCTAGGCTCGAAAGGGAGGTTGTTCATGACGAGAATGGTGCGTTCCGGCATCTTTATTTCCAATATTCGGGCATCAGCCCTGCGGCCGACGCGAAAACTGTCGAGTATCCGCCGCCGACCTTCGTCGGCAGCGGCCGTTCACGGCGCTCAGTTCTTGCCGATGTAATACTGCTCCGGATTGGTCGGAGCCGGCGTCGGATAGATCCACGAGGCCGGCATGGATTCCGGCACGTTGTGGAAATTCGTCTTCTTGACGCCATAGCCATTGGCCTGCCAAGCGACGCCCATGGTCCAGAACTCGTCTGCGGCGATCTGCAGGATCTCGTTCATCAGTTCGACCTGCTTGTCGAAATCGGGCTCGGCCTGGAGCTCGTTATAGAGGTCCATCTGCTTCTGTATCGCCGGCGGCGGAGCTTCCGGCTTGACCTGCGAGGTTTCCGGATTGGCGCCAAGATAATAGGCGGTCCAGGCCGGAGCCCAGTAGAAGCTGTCATTGTTGGCCGGGAACCACCAGCGCGGATCGAGCACCACTTCCTGGCCGGCGCCGCCGCCACGCTCCCATGCCACGCCCTCCAGCTCTCCGGCATCCTGGCGGGTCTGGATCAGGGTGCGGTCGAGCGGGGTCGGCGTCATCGCGATGCCGGCCTTGCGCCATTGCGCCGCGACCAGTTCCAGCGCATCGCCGAATACCGGGTTGGCGGCGCTATAGGCATAGGTGATCGCGAACGGCTTGCCGTCCGGTCCGAGCCGCATGCCGCTCGAATCCTTGTTCGGCAACACCTTGTCGAGATACTCGTTGGCCTTGTCGAGGTCGTATTCGGTATACTGCTTGGCGAGCTGCTCGTTATAGTAGACGCTACCCGGCATCACCGAGGTCTGGGCGATCTCGCCCTGGCCGAGCCAGACGACATCCAGCAGCTCCTGTCGGTCCATCGCGTAGGACAGGCCGATGCGGAAATCCCTGTTCTGGAAGATCTCACGCTTCTCCGGATCCTTGTGGTTCAGGTTCAGCATCATCACGATGTAGTTCGGGCTCGCCGGCGTTTCGGTGAAGAACTCGTAGCCGCCCTGCTGCTGCCCCTGATAGAGCACCGGCTTGTTGGCCGGCGTCGCGAGGCTGCGGTCCTGGAAATCGATCTCGCCCGCAAGCGTCTTGGTCACCAACACCTGCGGGTCCGAGAGCACGTTGAAGAAGCGGGTATCAATATAGGGAAGCTGGTTCCCCTCGGTGTCGACCTTCCAGTAATAGGGATTGCGCTCGGCGATCGCCTGCGTGGCGGAACCGCTGCCGTAGCCCTGGGTGAAGTCCCAGGCGTTGATCGTCGGAACCTCGGTATTGGTCCAGTAGTTGGACTTGTTGACCATCAGGCCGACCCAGTTGCTCTGCCCCGCGGCATCGATTTCCTTCTGGATATCCGGATTGTATTTCGGATGGAATTTTTCCAGATAGTGCCGGGGGAAGCGCACCGTCGCGATATCGAGCGGCCTTGCGGTCGCGAGATACTGCAGGAACAGCCCCTTCGGATTGGCGAACTCGAATTCAAAGGTCGTGTCGTCGATCATCCGGAATTTTGCCGGAGAGCCGTCCGAATTGATGAAGGGCTCGGTCGGCGTCGGCGAGAATTCCTTGTTGAGGAACAGGTCCTCGTACCAGAACTTCACGTCGTCGGCGGTGAACGGCGCGCCATCCGACCACTTCATGCCTTCGCGCAGGTGAAAGGTGAACAGCGTCGCGTCATCGTTGACATCGACGGAACCGGCGACGTTCGGCACGACCTCCGTCCAGTCCGGCGACCAGCGCATCAGATTCTCATAGGAGACCGTGCGCAGGATCCAGCCATCGTCGGAACCACCCACCATCGCCGAACGCCATGTGCCGCCATATTCGCCGACCTCGTCAACGGGCGCGACGACCAGCGGATCCTTCGGCAGCCGCTCTTCCAGAGGCGGCAGCGTGCCGGCCTGCACCTTCTCCGCCAGCACCGGTGCCTCTCCCGCGAGCGCCGAAAACGCGCCGCCCCATGCCAGCAGCGCCGTCAGCCCGACGGTCGTCAGCGCGCGGCGTTTCAACGTCCTTGTGACCGATCCAGATACCATTCCCATATCTTCCTCCCATTTTCTGAACATGTCAGTCGGCAGCCGCCCGATTTGCAGCGGCAACCGACCGCCAGACCCTCCCGTCAACACGGCCGGCGCCAATCGCCATGACTCAGACTAGCAGATAATGTGTGATTTTGAACAAAAAACATATCATATCGTGAAATTTTTATTTTTTCGCAATTTTAACAATGGATTGGTATTGCCGACCAAAGTCGCGCACTTCCGAATTCGCACCTGATCGCGATCTCGACCGCGGCCGGCGCAGACAATGCCTTGGCGAGGCCCACCCACAGGAGGCTCACCCAAGCGTCCGCGTTATCGGGAGCAGGAAAGAAGGATAGGTCGGGAAGGCGCCCGGCACTCCGGAGGTGGCTGGAGAAGATCGGGGAAGACGATCCTCACACGCCCGAATCGGCGTCGTCGGCGACGCCTTTCTGCATGCGGTCGCGGCGGAGATTGCCCATGAAGACGGCGCGCGAATTGCGCATGTGGGTTTCGATGACTTCGACCGCGCGGTCTGGATCACCTTGTTCCACTGCCTCCAGCAGCTCCCAGTGCTCGCGGCTCGACCGGCGCATGTTGGCGAGCGTCAGAGGGTTGCGATTGGAGATCGCACGCAGCCAGCCATTGTGCTGCTTCATGATCTTGATCGCCTCGGCATTGAAATGCTGATCGATGATATAATCGTGGAATAACAGGTTGTTGGCGTGGAAAAGGGCAAAGTCGCCATTCTCCGCGCCCTCGTGGCACTTCTCCTGAAAACCGCGCAGAATGGCGACATCCTCGGGGGTCGCATATTCAACGAAGCTGCGGACGATATAGGGTTCCAGCAGGGTGCGGATATCGAAGATGTTCTGGACCAGGTCCTCGTTGATGAGACGCACCCGCGCCCCGCGATTGGGCGTGATCACCACCAGCCCCTCGCCTTCCAGCGCCTGCAGTGCCTCGCGCGCGGGATTGATGCTGGTGCCATAGCGCGCGGCGACATCGGAGACCTTGATGCGCGAGCCAGCCGGATAGGTGCCGCTGAGGATCTCGTCGCGGAGCGATTGCTGCAGCCGTCCGTAACCCGGCTCGCGGACAGATCTGGCAGGCTCGGATTGCGCGGCGCGCGGCTTCTGTTTCCTCTGGGGCACTTTCTGTTCCACGCTGCGCTCCTGCTCTATGCGCGAAGGCGCACCGGTTTCGAAATATAGCATCACCGGGTGCAAACGCGCAAAAAACGCATTCCGGCGCACCGGTTTTCACCAGATCAATTCATAAGTTGACTGATAACACATTATATGAATATTTTCACGTACTATTTGCCGAATAACATTAGACTTTCGGCGCGAACGCCCACGAATCTGGGCATATTTCATCGGGAGAACGACATGACGGAATGGTGGCATCAGCCGCAGCGCATCGTGCAGACGAATCTGAGGCTGATCGACGCCTCTCTCGATCCGGACGACGTGGCGGACCGGCTTTCCGCGATGGGCGCCACGGCGATGCTGTTCAATATCGGCGGAATCTTCGCCTGGTATCCCACGGAACTCCCGCTTCAGGCGCCCAATCCCTTCCTCGACCGCGACCTCGTCGGCGCCATGATCGAGGCGGCGCATCGACGTAACATCCGGGTGATCGGACGCTACGACCTGTCGAAGGGCACTGCGGTCGCCTACGACGCCCATCCCGAATGGTTTTGCCACGACGCCGGCGGGCGGCCGTTCGAATATAACGGCACCTACCAGGCCTGCGTGAACGGCGGCTGGTATCACGAACAGGGTATCGGCGTGCTCAGGGAGACCCTCGGGCGCTATGCGATCGACGGCCTGTTCTTCAACATGTTCGGCTATCTGACGACGGATTACAGCTACCGACCCTATGGTCTTTGCCACTGTGAAAACTGCCGGCGCGCATTCCGCGATTTCTCGGGCCTCGCCCTGCCAGAGAAGGAAGACAGGTCCTATCCCGCCTACCGCGCCTACCTGCAGTTCCAGCAGAAGACCAGCACGGCGCTGGCAGACGAGATCTACACCGCCGTGAAGGCGATCAGGCCGGATGTCGGCGTTTCAAACATGGGCCGCAAGAGCGATTTCTTCCGCGGCGAGGTAAATCGCCGGATCGACCGGGCGCGCCCGGAATGGGCTTATCTCTCCGGCGAGGAGGCCCGCAACTTCCGTTCGCTCGGCGATGGCGCTGTCCGCTACTCGAGCGCACTGACCCATTTCGTCGACTTCCCGTGGCGCTACAGCGCCGAGAATGGACCCGCCCAGGTGCTGAGGCTCGCCCAGCAGCTCGCGAACGGCGCCGATCCGCATTATTATTTCATGGGCACGCCCGACCAGCCCGACCGCAAGCCGCTGCCGGCCGTGAAGTCGATCTTCGACTTTCACCGCGAACACGAGGCACTCTATGCCGCCCTCGAAACGGCGGCGCGGGTCGCCCTCTACAATTCCCGCAAGTCCCGGCCCTACGACCGGCGGTCCGGCGCTGCCGAGGAAGCCTTCCGGGGAGCCTATTCGGCCCTCCTCAACGCCGGCATCGCCTTCGACACGATCCTCGACAATCGCGCCGAGGAGGCGGACTTTGCCGAGACGCACGCCCGATACGACACGATCATCCTTGCCGGCGCGAGCTGCATGAGCGATGCCGAGGCAGCAGGGCTCGACGCCTATGTCCGGGGTGGCGGCAGGATCGTGATCATCGGCGAGGCCGGCATCTATGACGCAACCGGCAGTGATGCCGATCCCACGCGACTTTCCTGCCAGCCTTTCGACCGGATCATCGAAACCCGCGCGGACATGCGCGGCGGCTATCTCAGGGTGGATAGCGGCAGCATTGGCGGGCTCGATACCGATGTGGTCATGCTGGATGGTCCCTATCATGTGGTCGAGCCGAAGACAGAGGCGAAGACCATGGGACGGCTGCTGATGCCCCAGCGGTTCGGCCCGCCGGAACTCTGTTTTCCGGAGGATGGCGGCGAAAGCGATCTGCCGGGCGTCATCACAGCGCCATTCGGGGCGGGAGAGGCCGTCTATCTCCCGTGGCAAGCGGATCGCCTGTTCCGCCGCTATGGCCTCAGCGAATATCAGTCGCTGATCGCCGATCTCGCGACCGCGGCGGAGCGCCCCCAGGCGGTGCGTCTGGAGCGGCCGGGCCGGCTCGAACTAACCGTCCAGCGCCACCGCAAGACCGGTGATCTCGTTATCCACATCGTCAACTACTCCGGCCAGAACGACAATTGCCACGACGAAGCCTTTCCGCTTTTGGACACAACCATCATGATCAGCAACGCAAGGGGTAACCATGCTCGTACACTCGTCACACCTTCCGAGCTCGTCCTTCCTCCGGCAGACGATCGAGGCCAACGGCGCTTGACGATTCCGAAAATCGGCGCGTTCGAGGTCGTGGTTATTCCGGAAGAATGGTGAAGTCGAGAAGCCGGCCAGCCGAACGGAATAACCGAACACCAAGGGGCTCTGCATTACCACACCGCTGAGAAGGCTGAATATCTGTTTTTGCGATGGTCGATCCGTGCCCGCACCGCCGGAACATCAGGCGGAAAACAGAAGGCGTCGTCTTCTGGGACGGGCAAATGTGATACTTGCTGTAGCTGCGGCAACGGTTGCTGGGACTCCGACGACAAGAAAGTCGTTACTGACGGCGAAGACTATGAATGCGGCTGAAAGCCGACCTAGTTTATAGAAATGAATAGCCCCGAGTTTTGTAGACACGCGACCATGAGCAAGTCGATGCCGTTCGTCAGATCCCGGAACGAGGCTATCCGGTGTCGGAAGTCTCTCAACGGTTCGACGTAAGCCAGCCGTAGCCCGCGTATGGTCAGGTTGCGGAGGAATTCCGTCCAGATCGGCGCGGCTTCTGATGTTCCGATCTCCAAGCCGAGCACTTCGCGCCGGCCGTCGGTGTTGACGCCAATGGCGATGATGACAGCGACAGAAATGATGCGCCCGCCGCGCCGGTCCTTCAGATAGGCGGCATCAATACAGAAGTAGCGTCATTCTCCTTTGATGGGCCTTTCGAGGAAGGCCCTCACCTTGTCGTCTATTTCCTTGCAGAGCCGGGAAACCTCGCTCTTGGAGATGCCCGACATGCCCATCGCCTTAACGAGATCGTCAACTGTCCGTCCTCGAATGATTATGGACAGAATGAGGTCTGGTTATCAGGAGGATCTGGCTTAACGCCTTTGTGACAGACAGGGCGCATGTCATTCTGAAAAGAAAAAATAAATACTATTTAAAGAATAAAAAATACGATATATAAACGCCAGCGATTAGCATCGCTGCATGGGAGGAAAGCCGGGCATGGCTGCCAGATCGGGCCGAGAGACGTCAGCCGGAGCGCGACTGTCGGAAAAGTCAGGCAGCGCGGGCCGGAAGGTCATGGCGGGATGCCTGAGCGAGTTCATCAATGCCATCGTCAGCGGCGAAATGCCGGAAGGCGCCTTGCTGCCGAGCGAGGCAGAACTGATGGAACGATTTGGAGTCAGCCGCACGACGCTGCGCGAAACCATGCAGTATATGGTTGCCCAGGGGCTTATCCGCTCCCGCCCGCGGGCGGGAACCGTCGTGTTGCCGCGCGCTGCGTGGAATATGCTCGATCCTCTGCTTCTGGATGCCGCCCTCGACCACGAACAGGACTTCGCCTTCTACGAGGCGCTTCTCGAGGCCCGCGAGGTGCTGGAACCCGTTTCTGCGCGACGGGCGGCCATGAATGCCGACAATGCGGCCCTGATCGCGGTGACCGAGGCGTTTGAGGCCATGGTTGAGGCCAGCGGACGCGACACGGAGTCCTGGAGCCAGGCAGATCTCGATTTTCACACTGCCATCATCGCTGCAAGCGGCAACTGGGTCTTCATGCAGTTCGGCGTGGCCATTCGCGGCGCGCTTCTCGCAAGTTTCCGCATGACCAATCGCGCCAGCCACGCTTTTGACGACGCTTTAGAGCTGCACCGCAGGATTCTGGAAGCGATCCGGTTGCGGCAACCCGATGTCGCGGAGAGTGCGATGCGGGAACTGATTGCCAGGGCGCGTGAGGACATGGAGCATGTGCGGCCTGCGGCTGCAAGGAAGGAGTCCAGAGACCGATGACTGATCGTTTAAAGGATAAGGTTGCGGTTGTGACCGGCGCGGGACAGGGTATCGGCGCTGCCATTGCGCGCTGTTTCGCGGCCGAAGGCGCGCAGGTGATTGTGGCCGAACGCAATACCGAGACCGGCGCGGCCACGGCCGCTGCCGTTGGCGGTCTGTTTCAAGAGACCGATGTTACCCGTCAGGCCGATATCGATGCGGTTGTGGCCATGGCAATGGAACGGTTCGGCCGGATCGATGTGCTGGTCAACAATGCCGGCGCGAATGTTTTCTATCGGCCACACGAAATGCCGCGTGCAGAATGGGCGCGCTGCATGGCCCTTGACCTGGAGGCCTGCTGGGCGATGACCGAAGCCGTGCTGCCGGCGATGCGCAAGCAGCAGCAGGGTTCGGTGGTCAATATTGCCAGCTCGCACGGATTCAAGATCATTCCGCACACCTTTCCCTATCCGGTGGCAAAACACGGGTTGATCGGCCTGACCCGCGCGCTCGGCATTGAATATGCCGCCGAGGGCATCCGCGTGAATGCCATCGCGCCCGGCTATATCGATACCGAAATCGCCCAGATCTACTGGAACGGCTTTGACGATCCGGCCGCCGAGCGGCGAAAGGCGGAAAACCTGCATCCGCCGAAGCGGATCGGTCAACCGGAAGAAGTGGCGATGACCGCCGTCTTTCTGGCGTCCGACGAAGCGCCGTTCATCAATGCCGAAACGATCATGATCGACGGCGGACGCTCGGTTGTCTTTCATGATTAGGAACAGCAATCTCCCGGCGGAACATGCCGATTAATGGATCGGGGAGCAAAAATGAAAACGGATGTAGAGATTCTCTGCAATTGCGAAGACATGCTTGGCGAATGCCCGGTCTGGCTGGAGGAGGAGAACGTTTTAGCCTGGGTCGATATCGGCCGACGGCTCTGGCACAGGCTGGATTGGCAGACCGGCACGCTGCGAAGCATCGGCTTTGATACGGCCCTCACCGCCTTCGCCCCCTCTGCGAAGGGTGGCTTTATCGGCGCCTTCGCCGATGGTATCGCGCCCTTCAGCGCCGACGGCATGCGCGGGCCATTCTGGCACCAGCCGGAAAGCAATCTCCCGGATAACCGCTTCAATGACGGCGGGACCGACCATCGCGGTCGCTTCATTGCGGGCAGCATGAACATGGCGAGAAGCGGTGCCACCGGCCGGCTCTATGCCCTTGCCGCGGACGGCGCCTTGACGCAACTGAAGGACGGTATCGGCATCGTCAACACCATCGCCTTCAGCCTGGATGGCACAGTGCTCTATACTGCTGATTCCGCAGTTGGCGTGCTGGCGGCCTTCCACTACGATCCGATGACCGGCATCGTCGGCGCTCGACGAGATGATTTCCGTCCCGATCCCGGCCTGCCGGGAACGCCCGACGGGTCCGCCGTGGATGCCGAGGGGTTTGTCTGGAACGCGCGCTGGGACGGAGGCTGCCTTGTCCGGCTTGCTCCCGATGGTCGCACCGACCGGATCGTCGAACTCCCGGTATCGCGCCCGACATCCTGCGCCTTCGTCGGCGAGACGCTTGTCGTGACGACCTCGACCTGGGACTTCAAGGAAGCGGATTTTGCCGCCCAACCCCATGCTGGGGCCCTGCTGCGGTTGGATGTCGGCGTGGCCGGCGCCCCGAAGACGGCCTTTTGCACCTGAACTCAGCGGCCCCGCTGTCTTCTCTCATCCTCGGCACAGAGCCGGGGTGAGGTTTGTAAAGGGCCGATCTGAAACCTCCACGCGTTTGCGAAGATCTTTATGACGCTACCACTCTGCAACACTGCCGTCGTCGTGCCGCCAGAGCGGGTTGCGCCAGTTGTGGCCGGTTCTGTCCGCTTCGATCACCGCGTCCTCGTTGACCTCGATTCCAAGTCCGGGGCCGGACGGGATCGTCACACAGCCATCGTGATAACCAAACACATCGGGGTCCTTGAGGTAATCGAGCAGGTCGCTGCCCTTGCCGTTATAGTGGATACCGAGCGATTGCTCCTGGATGAAGGCGTTGTGGCTGACGGCGTCGAGCTGCAGGCAGGCGGCCAGCGCGATCGGACCAAGCGGGCAATGCGGCGCAAACGCCACGTCATAGGCCTCGGCCATGGCGGCGATCTTGCGACATTCAGAAATGCCGCCGGCATGGCTGAGATCGGGCTGGATGATGTCGACCACCCGCGATTCAAAAACCTTGCGGAAGTCCCAGCGCGAATAAAGCCGCTCGCCCAGCGCAATCGGCGTGGTCGCGCCGCGCACGACTTCAGGAAGCGCATCGATATGGTCCGACAACAGTGGTTCCTCGATGAACATCAGGCGGAACTGTTCCAGTTCGCGGATCAGCGCCTTAGCCATCGGCCGGTGCACCCGCCCGTGGAAATCGACGGCAATACCGATATGAGGACCGATTTCCGCACGTACGGCAGAAAGCGTTTCGACAACGGCATCCACTTTGGCATGGCTGTCGACAATCTGCATTTCGCCAGTGCCGTTCATCTTCAGGGCGGAAAAACCGCGGTCGACGGTTTCCCGCGCCGCCTTGGCGGCATCGGACGGGCGGTCGCCGCCGATCCATGAATAGATACGGATGCGATCGCGGCAGGGGCCGCCGAGAAGCTGATGCACGGGCAGGCCCGCCGCCTTGCCCTTGATATCCCACAGTGCCTGGTCGACGCCGGCAATCGCGCTCATCAGGATCGGGCCGCCGCGATAGAAGGCGCCGCGATACATCGCCTGCCAGTGATCCTCGATGCGCAAGGGGTCTTTGCCAACGAGATAGTCGGCCAGTTCCGCCACCGCCTGCCGGACGGTCAGCGCGCGGCCCTCGATCACCGGCTCGCCCCAACCGCAAATGCCTTCATCGGTCTCGATCTTGAGAAACAGCCATCGCGGGGCGACCAGAAACGTCTTCAGCGCCGTGATTTTCATGATGTGACTGCTCCATTGCGTATGCGTTTGCCCTCACCGTCGAAATAGAACGGCTGCGACGGCAGGGCAAAACCGATTTCCGTGCCCGTTTGCGGGCGGGTGGCGCCGCGTGCCTCTGCGATGATGGTCTGGCCATCATCGAGATCAGCGTGGATGATCGACGTGCCGCCGAGATTTTCGACCACACCGACCTTTGCGGCAATATCGTTGCCGATCTCCAGGCTTTCCGGACGCAGGCCGACCGTCACCGCGCCGGCGGGAGGGGAAAGTTTTCCATTGGCCAGCGGGCTGCCTTCAAGCTTCAGCAGGTTCATCCGCGGCGATCCGATAAAGCCGGCAACGAATATATTGTCCGGATCGTTGTAGAGCGTGTCCGGCGTGCCGATCTGCTCGATCCGGCCATCACGCAGCACGACGATCTTGTCGGCCAGCGTCATCGCCTCGACCTGGTCATGGGTAACGTAGATCATCGTTGCACCCAGCTGACGGTGCAGCTCGGCCAGTTCGACGCGCATCTGCGCGCGCAGTTCGGCATCGAGATTGGAAAGCGGTTCGTCGAACAGGAAGGCGCGCGGCTTTCGGACGATCGCCCGGCCGATGGCCACCCGCTGACGCTGACCGCCGGAAAGCTGCGAGGGTTTGCGGTCCATCAGTGGCGCGAGCTGGAGAATGGCTGCCGCTTCCTTCACACGCGCTTCCGTATCGGCCTTCGAATGGCCGGTACGGCGCAGGCCGAAACTCATGTTCTGGCGCACGGTCATGTGCGGATAAAGCGCGTAGGACTGAAACACCATGGCAAGGCCCCGCTCGGCCGGGGCAAGATCGTTGACCACCGTGTCGCCAATCCTGATATCGCCGCCGCTCATGGTCTCAAGACCGGCGATCAGCCTGAGCAGGGTCGACTTGCCGCAACCCGACGGGCCGACGAAGATGCAGAATTCGCCCTCGGCGACCGACAGGTCGATATCGCGGATGACCTCCAGCGCGCCGAAGGCCTTGCGGACCGAGGACAGCTCTATGCTGCTCATGGCGTAGCCTCCCCTTTGATCGTGCGCTTCACCCATGCGCTGACGGCATCGGGCGTCAGCGCCGGCGTATCCGTTTCCGGCGCGGCCAGATGGCGGGCGATGGCAGCCGAAAGTGCCGCTGCCACCGAACGTCCCGGCGTAGTGAGATCGATTGCCGACACGATCAGCCGTCCCGCACCGACCTTTGCCTCGGCCAGGAGCGCAAGGTCGCGGTTGTGGTTCCAGTCATCGATCACATCGATGATCCGCCCGAAGCCTAGGCCATCGAGATCGAGCGCACGGCGGTCGTGCAGCAGTTCCCATTCATGCCAGCCGCTTGGCCGCTCCGCCGGAAACGTGCTGAAGACCGGATGTTCGGTGCGGTTGATGAGGCCGAGCGTTTGCGGCGGCTGGCCGTCGGTCCAGACCGTGTTCCAGAACAGGGTGGTAAAGCCGAGTTCGGCGTTGGGAACGATGGTCTCCGGCGCCGGCGCAAAGACAAGGCTTTCGCCCGCCGCCAGCCTTTCCAGTTCTGCATTTCCGAGACTTGTGACAATCGGAAGGTCGGCCTTTTCCTCGGCAAACACCCAGAAATCCCAGCTATTGTCCGCGCCGCCAACGGAAAGCGTCAGCGTGTAGCGGCCCTGCGCCAGCTCATCCATCGCCACCGTTATGTCGCCCAGATGATGAAGGTCGCCGGTCTGGAGCAGATCGTGGGTGATGGCGCCTTCGGCCCTAAGCCCGCCATCGCGGTCCTGCACGCTCCAGCGCGCCTCGCCTGCAGCCAGATCGTGCTGGGTAAACAGCGACACCGCCGCGTCGGCCGTGAAGGCCGTGCCCTTTGTCAGTACGAAGCCGGGTGCCAACAACAGCGGTACGACAGGGCCGCAGAAGCGACGGAACGCGGCCGGATCGTCATAGGGTTTCGCCGACCAGAAGGCATCGACGACGCCAACCAGGGCGGTGCCCTGACCGGGAAAGTCCTGCAGGCCAAGCAACTGGAAACCGGCATAGTCGGGTGTGCGCAGGCTTGCCTCGATATCCTCTTTGTAAAGCGCCGTCTGCAAGGCCCCCGAGCACATCATCTTCTCGTGGGCGCTGTCGCGCCGCCCCTTGCTCTCAAGGTCGCGCGCGACGATGTCGAAGGCGTCGGGCGCCAGCGGACCGTCGTAACGCGGGATGGAATCGAGATCGGGATAAACGCACCATTGCCCGATTTCATGTCCGAGCAGCGGGACCTTCTCGGCCTGAACCCATTCGCTCCAGTCGGTCTCGGTTTCGAGCGGGCGCGCGTTCAGGCGGCTTTCCAGCCCCTCGCCCCAGCGGTGGCTGCGCGGCTCCGGTTTGGACAGATAATCGGCGCGCTTGAGTGAGGGCCAGCCCGAACCGCCATTATAGAGGCGTCGCGAATCGCGGCCGCGCCATTCCTCCAGAAACCGCTCCAGCCAGGCATGCAGGCCGGAACCGGACACCTCATTGCCGACCGTCAGCATCACGAAGGAGGGATGGTTGCCATATTCGGCGACGATCCGTTCCGCTTCCCGGCGGGTGAACGCGTCGATCTCAGGATCGGAGCCGAGTGCGCACCAGACCGGCGTTTCGACATGAAGATAAAGACCGAGCTCGTCGGCGACCTCGAAGGCCGCGCGCGGCGGGCACCAGCTGTGAAACCGCACATGGTTGAGCCCGTGTTCCTGCACGCTGCCGAAGGCAACGCGCCAGCCCTCCCGGTCCATCGGCGGGTGGCCAGTCTTCGGGAAGATACAGCAATCGAGCGTGCCGCGCAGGAAGATTCGGCGACCATTCAGACGGATGTGACGGCCCTCGCGCTCGATATGGCGCAGGCCGAAATCCGTCTCGCGAAAATCGACCGGCGCCCCGTCGCGTCGCCATTCCGCCTTCAGACGGTGGATGGACGGCGAGAACTCGTCCCAGCGGGCGGCATCCACCGGCAACGGCATGTTGAGGTCGAGCGGCGTATAGCCGGAATCGATATCAAGCGGCAGGACCTGCGAAACCGCGCGACCGTCATCCAGCGTTGCCGTAAGGTGGAGTTCATCGACATGCCCGCCTTCGGTCCAGAAGGTTGGCCATGTGCGGCTTGGATCGAGCGCGTCGAGTTCAATGCGAAGGTCGATGCCCGTCTTGCCCGTGGTCACATCCAGCCGGGCGATCCGCCCTGCACGGGCCTCGATGCGTATCGCGCCGACGATGCCGTTCCAGTTCGACTGCGTATGTTCCGAGGTCGAATGCGCCACGTCCGGATTGTTTTCGCGAATGGCCTGACCGACATTGGGAAAATCGGAATTGTCGACCCGAAGCACGACCCGGTGTTTGCCCGGCTCGAGCTGGCCGAGCAGAAACATGTTCGGCGTGCAAAGCCCGAGATCGCGACCGATTTCGAGGCCGTCGATCCAGACCCGCACTTCGCCGTGCGGACGTTCCAGCATCAGATCGTGATGCAGGCCTGCCTGACTGTCCGGCACGATGAAATCGCGGGCATACCAGGCCGGACCGACATAGGGATGGCGCCGGGTCAGATAGGCCATGCCGGCGCTCGGTCCGGCCGGCGTCTTTTCGGCCAGATCGATGGTTCCGGGCAAGGCGATGCTGTCTTCGAAGGCGGCGGTGTGCCAGTCTGCGCGCAGGCCCTGTCCTTCGGGGTCAAGCGCAAAGTCCCATTCGCCGGAAAGTTCGATTTCGTGAAGCATGATGCTGCAGGTCCATTTACAAACAGTGGGTCAAGCGCCGGCGGACCTTAGCCCGCCGGGAATTTCAGGTATCAGAGGCGCGCCATGATCCGCTTTTCCGCGGTTTCAAGCGCCTGCTCGGGCGTTTCCACGCCCTTGGCGACATTGTCGACGGCAACCTGGACGGCATCTCCTGCCAGGCGGTCATGGGTATTCAACGGCCATGACTTCATCGTGCGCTGCACCTCGGCAAAAACCGTGTTGACGTTCTGGCCGCCGTAGTAGGGATCTTCGAAATTGATCCAGTCAGCGCTTCCGGCCGGCAGATAGGCGGGGTAGAGGTCGTCGTTCTGGTATTGCTGCTTCAGGCTTTCATCATCGGTGACAAGCCAGTGGATAAAGGCCCAGGCGGCTTCCTTGCTTTTCGAGGTGTTGAGCACGCCGATAAAGTCGCCGCCATAGTTCCAGGACCGGCTACCGTTTTCGTCAGCGGGAACCGGTGAGACACCCCATTTTCCGGCGTCGTTGGGCGCAAACGCCCGCTTCAGCAACCCGCCGAACCAGTTGCCCGACATGATCGTGGCGATCTGCCCCTTGCCGAAAGCGGACTGCCATTCGGGCGACCACATGGAAAACGGCGAGATCAGTTTCGCCTTGCCCGCCTGATCGATCAGGTCAAGCGCATCGATGATGACCGGATTGTCGAGCTGAAGATTGCCGTCGGCATCGAACCAGCCGATGCCGGCCTGACCCATGCGCACCGTCAGTATCTCGAGGCCGTTGGCGATCATCCACCGTTCGTTGGGGACGATCATCTTGCTGCCTTCCGAAAGGAAAGCGTCCCAGGTCGCGAAAGTGTCGGCGACCGCGTCGGGTTCGGACGAAAGCCCGACCTCGTCGAAGATGTCTCGGCGATAGAACATGGCGCCGGGGCCGGTGTGCTTGGGCAGTGCGACGATCTTGCCATTGTCCGTCTTGACGTTTTCGGCGGCAAAACCGGCGAAATCCTCAAGCAGCGGACCGGCGTTGAACGGCTCGGCGGCGAGATCGACCCATTGCGGACGCTGCCGCAGAAGCGCCAGTTCGTTGATCTCGATCATCGCCACATCCGGGCCGGAGCCGGACAGAAGGGCGCGCTGAACGGTGTTGAGATAGTTCGAATTCGCGTTCGGGAAGCCCTGAACATTGACGGTGATATTGGGATATACCTTGTTGAAAGCGGGCATCAGCGCCGTGAAGGTGCGGTCGTTGTTGGGCCACGTCCAAACGCTGATTGTCGCGCTCAGCTCGGGATCCACCGCCATCGGCGTTCCCTGCGCGAAGACGGGGCGGGCGACCAGCGTCGCCATGGACATTGCCAGCATTCTGCGTCGTGTCAGATCCATTGTTTCCTCCCTGAGTGGACCTTCGGATGATTACTTCACCGCTCCGGACGTGAGACCGGCGATGAACTGTCGCGACAGAAGCGCAAACAGGATGAACACCGGAACGAGCCCGATCAGGGTCGCCAGCATCACTGCGGGTGTGTCGGAAAAATGCGTGCGCGACAAAAGCGTCAGCGCCAGCGGCACGGTGAACTTCGCGCCGTCCGCCAGAACGACCAACGGAATCTGGAATTCGTTCCAGGTGCTGATCAGGGTCCACACGCCAAGGGCTGCGAGACCGGGCCGGATGATCGGAAGCACGACGAACCAGAAGGTTGCGATCGGGCCGGAATTGTCCATTTCCGCCGCCTCGTAAAGCTCGACGGGGATCGAGGAGCCGATATAGGTGTACATCCATACAACGCCGAAGCCGGATGCGATAGCCGGCACGATCAACGGCCAGAATGTGTTGAGCCAGCCCAGCCAGCTCATCTGCAGGAAAAACGGTATCAGCGCCAGCGACGGCGGAAAGAACAGGGTGGCGAAGGTGACCGCGAGCAGGAATTTGTGGCTTGGGCGGCCGGTGTAGCGCGCCAGCCCGTAACCGGCAAAACTCGACACCAGCACCAGACCGATCGTTTTCGGCACCACAACGGCGATGGAATTCCAGACCGGCCTGAGGGGCGGAAACACGTCCGCGATCCGGCTGTAGTTCTCCATCAGCTGGTCGCCGAACCACAATGGCGGCGGAAACTGGAAGACCTCGGCAAGAGACCGTGTCGCAAACACCGCCGTCCAATAGAGCGGCATGACGAAAATGAGAGAGAGCAGCAGCAGCCCGATGGTCAGGATCAGGTTCCAGCGACGCTCGGAATTCGCCCAGAGCTGTCTCATGACGTGGCTCCCAGATTGGCGCTGATGCGGCGATAAAGCAGGGTCATGGCGACGACGGCGATGAAAATGTACCAGCTGACCGCGGCGCCAAGACCGAAATCGAACTGGGTGAAGGCGGTCGCATAGAGATACATTCCAAGTGTGCTGGCCGCGTCATCGGTGCCGCCGGTGCCCTGCGTCAGCACGTAAGGTTCGTCGAACATCTGCAGGCCGCCGATGGTCGCCGTGATCACCGAAAAGGCGATCGATGGCGCCAACAGCGGCATGGTGATGCGGCTGAAGATCGACCAGCGGCTGACGCCTTCCATCCGCGCGGCCTCGTAGATGTCGCGCGAGATCGCCTGAAGCCCGGCCAGGAAGATGATCATGTGCCAGCCGGTCCAGCGCCAGACCACCAGCAGGACAACCAGCGGCTTTATCCACACCGTGGAATCGAACCAGCTGAAATAGGTCGGCGTGCCGGTAACCTCGCCGATCAGCATATTCACCAGCCCACCATTGGCGGTGAAGAACACCCTGAGAATGACCGCGGCGATGGCCGGGGCGACCAGAAGCGGCAGCAGGAAGACGAGCCGGAAATAGGTACGGCCGAAAACGGCATATTCGTTGATGACGACCGCCAGCGTCAGCGCCAGCCCCGCGGTGATCACCGTCGAGACGAGCCAGATATAGACGGTGTTCCAGACCGCCTTGCGGAACACCGGATCGCCCAGCGCCGTCAGGTAGTTATCGAGGCCGACGAACTGCGGCGGCGAAAACCCGTCCCACCGGTTGAACCCGAGCCAGGCCGAAAAGACGACGGGGAAGAACGAGAACGCCAGAAATATGATGAGAAACGGCGATACCGTCAGCCAGAGAGCGCCTGTGCCGCGCATGCGCTCGCCGCGGTTTCTTCGTTTGGCTCTGCTGATCGCCATGAAGCGCTCCTCCCGATGCACTCGACTGGCTGATTTCATTAATCAGACTAATGGGATTTGTCAAACCATTAATCAGACTAATTACCTAAAACCATGGATTGACCGCAGGTTTACGGCTGTATAGGCTTTCATTAATCTGATTTAAAAGGACTGCAATGCTCGACGACGCAAGCGCCTCACCGCGCAGCAAGCCGCGCGTTCATCGCCGCACGGTGACGCGCCTGGCCTTTCCCATTCTGAAAGGCGAATATCCGCCGGGCCACGTGCTGCCGCCGGAAGCGGAATTGTGCGAAAATCTCGGGGTCAGCCGCAGCGCCTTGCGCGAGGCGATCCGGACGCTGAAAGACAAGGGCATGATCGAGGCGCGGCCGCGCCATGGCACGGTGGTGCTGCCGCGCTCGACCTGGCACATGCTCGATTCCGATCTTCTGGCCTGGGCGATGGAGATCGATCCCGGCGCCGAGTTCGTCCTGTCGCTGATCGAGGCCCGCCAGGTGATCGAGCCGGCCGCGGCGCGACTTGCCGCGATCAGGGCCAACCCCGATGACCTGAAACGGCTTGATGCTGCCTTTGCCGAAATGAGCGAGGCCAAAGCTGAAGGTGATTTCGAGCGCTTCAACAAGGCCGATATCCACTATCATGTGGTTCTGCTCCAGGCCTCTGCCAATATCGTTTTCATGCATCTGTCGAACATGATCGGCACGGCCCTGTCGATCGCCTTCCGCATGTCGATGGAGGGCGCACGCGAACCGGGCGCCTCACTTGCCGTTCATGGAGAGGTGATCGAGCGCATTCGCGCCCGCGATCCGGATGGGGCCCATGCCGCCATGGTGCGCCTGCTGGCAATCGCCGTGATTGATCTCGGTCTGACATCCTACGAAACGGTCAAATAGCGGTGCTCCGTTTCGGGGGGGGGGCTACCGTTGCCTCATGGGTTGGTGTCACTTCGTGCTCGCCGCGGTTTTCCGTCCGGGCGTGCTGCCAGCGCGGTGGATTTCAAGTTGGATCTGCGGATTTTGTCGCAGCCTGAAGCAATCAGACTATTTGATCGATCAGTGCCTTGAGCTCGTCCATTTCGCTGGCGCTGAGATCGGTCAGTGGAGGGCGAACCGGTCCGGCGCGGCGGCCAATGGCTTCCAGTCCCGCCTTGATGATCGACACGGCATAGCCCTTCTTGCGGTTGCGCATAGCCACCAGCGGAAAGAAAAATTCCTTGAGAAGCCGGTCGGTCGTTTCCTTGTCGCCCTTGCGCAGCGCCGAATAAAAATCCTGCGCAAGCTGCGGTACAAAATTGAACACGGCGGAGGAATAAGTGGTTACCCCGGCTGAATAATAGGCTTGTGCATAAAGCTCGTGGGTGGGCATGCCGCCGATATAGACCAGTCTGTCCTGGAGTTGAGTGGTGATCTCGATCACCCGGTCTACCTCGCCGTAGCCATCCTTGAACCCGATGAGATTGGAGCACGTATCGGTCAGGCGCAGAAGGCTCTCGGCGGTCAGAACGATATTGTCGCGATTATAGACGACGACGCCGATGCCGACTGCGTCGCAAACCGCCTTGACGTGGGCGATGAGCCCCTCCTGCTCGGCGAACATCAGATAAGGAGGCAGCAGCAGGATACCGTCGGCTCCTGCCGCTTCGGCGTTTCTTGCCATCTCGACGGCCATTGCCGTACCATAGGCCGCCCCGCCGACGATGGGCGTCCTGCCGGCGCTGGCCTTGGCGATCCGGGTGACGCGAGCAGTCTCGTCGGGTGTCAGCGAAAAGAGTTCGCCAGTTCCTCCAGGCGCGAAAAGGACAGCGGCGCCATAGCCGTCGAGCCAGTCGATATGGCTGCGGTAGGCTTCCTCATCGATGCTGAGGTCAGGTTTGAACGTGGTTACGGGGAAAGACAGCAAACCGCTACCCAAAGCGGATTTCAGGTCGTCAGGGGTCATGGAAATTCAATCCGATGGTAAAGCTGATCAGTAGGTTTCAAGGGCTTGGAGCAGAGCGGCGATGTAGCCGTAACAATAGGCAAAGGCGACGCCCTGCGGGTCCCGGCCGGAAATGGTCGGTACATGATCGGGCATGATCATGTACTTGTAACCCACCTCCTTGTAGGTCTTGAGCGAGGCGGCCATGTCCATGTCGCCTTCATCGGGGAAGGTCTCCATGAAAGACAGTTTCCGGCCGCGAATATTGCGGAAATGCAGGTTGAAAATCTTGTCCCGGCTGCCGAACCAGCGAATGACGTCGTCAATCTCGTCGCGCGGGTTGTCCAGCATCTCGCCGACCGTGCCCTGACAGAAATTGAGCCCGTGATAGGGGCTCTCGCGCATCTGCACGAATTTTTTGAGCCCTTCGACCGTTCCGAGCACACGGGTAACGCCCTTGTAACCGGGCGGGGTATGCGGATCGTGAGGGTGGCAGGCAAGGCGGATCCTGTTGGACTCGGCGACGGGGACGACGCGCTCGAGGAAGTAATCAATGCGCTCCCAGTTTTCGTCCTCCGGCAGCACGCCGGCCAAGCCAGTTGCGGCATTCTGGTCGGTCTGGTCCCAGCGAAACGAGGCGTTCAGCGAACCGCCGCGCCCCTTCTCGTCAGGTGTTCGCGGAATTCCGATCAGGTTGAGATTGTACTTGGCGGCGGGAATGCCGGCCTTGGCTAGATTTTCAACCAGGGTACAGATCGCATCGATCTGTCTTTCGCGCTCGGGGCCGGCCAGCAATATGTCCGGATAGGTCGCGGTCTCGATCGGGCTGGAGGGGAGGGGAAGCTGGATCATATCCAGAACCAGATCGAACGCCTCGACCTTTTCGCGCAGCCGCAAAAGATCGTCCAGTGTCCATGAGCCGGGCTCGCCCGCTGGGTCGGCGCAGATGTGCTTTATGCCCAGCTGGGCCCAGACCCGATAATCCTCATCATCGCGCGCGGCGAGTTGGGTACCCACATACATACCAATCTCCTCTTCAGGCATATGACATAATATGAATTTTAGGGCCTGTCGAGAGCTATCTTGCCAATCGTCGATAACGTTTCTGACTCCCGATCAAATGATCGCGCATGGCCTGACGGGCCGCTTCCGGATCCTGGTCGGCGATAGCATCCAGTATAAGCTGATGTTCATTCAGCACCCCGAGGAGGTACTGTCGGTCTGTGGCGCTGGGCAAAGTGGGAAACTGACCGCGTGGTATGGATCGCTGGCCGAATTGCTTGAGGGCGTCAGTGAAGTAGCGATTGTTGGTGGCTTCGGAGATGGCCATGTGAAAGGCCAGGTCGGCGTCCACTGTGGGTGCGTCCGTCTCGATAAGTCGCTGCATTTCCTGGTTGGCGTTGCGAATGGCATCTTCCTGTTGCGCAGATCGCCGATAAGCCGCGACGGCGGCGGCTTCGGTCTCGATAGCGATACGAAATTCAAGCATTTCAAGCGTTTGTGGAATGCTTTGGATTTCGATGGGGGTAAGGATGAATCCGGTGCTGGGCAGGTCTTCGCTGACGAACATACCCTTGCCCTGAACAGGTGTGACCAGGCCCGCCGAGCGCAGTTCGGCAATGGCCTCACGCACCACGGTACGGCTCACGGAGAACTGCGCTTCCAACTGCGGCTCTGTGGGTAATTTGGCTCCGGCCGGCAGTTCGCCGTTCTCGATCTTTTGCCGGAATTGCTCGACAAGGGCCTGAGCAAGTCTGGGCCTGCGGTGCCGCGTCATCTGGGCCATAACACTTTCCTCTTCGAACCCTTTCTCGCCAACTGTGGCTCTTAGTCGCATTAACTATTGTCAATCCGCCAAAGATGCAATAGTCATAATACGACATACGACCGACATCGCATGTTGGTATGTTATATCGAGGAGGAGTATCAATGAAGCTTTTTTCTACCCGATTCATTTCGGGCGCCGCTCTTGCCATGGCTTTGTCCGTGGCGCCTGCGGCCTTTGCCCGCACGCCGGTTGACCAGTTGGTGATCGGTACCTCACTGGCGCAGGTTCTCTCGCTCGACCCGCAGCAGGGTACAGAGGTCAAGACGCAGGAAATATTGGCCAACACCTATGATCGCCTGGTGCAATTCAGCGGTGAGGAAGGCTATGCCATCCGCCCGCAGCTGGCCGAAAGCTGGGAAGTCGACGATACCGGCATAACATTTCATCTGCGCGATGCGACT
This sequence comes from Martelella endophytica, assembly GCF_000960975.1. NCBI lineage: Bacteria > Pseudomonadati > Pseudomonadota > Alphaproteobacteria > Hyphomicrobiales > Aurantimonadaceae > Martelella > Martelella endophytica. The sequence goes on from NZ_CP010803.1 coordinate 645,706, forward strand.
TTTGCGTCCGGCAATCCTGTCACCGCAGCGGATGTAGTGTTCTCGCTGACGCGCCTGATCATGATGGATCAGTCGGCCGCCGCGAATCTCAAGAATGTCGGCTACACGCCTGAAACCATCGCCGATCTCATCTCAGCCCCGGACGAGAAGACCTTCCGCATCGAGATGACCGACAGTGTCATTCCCGAGTCGCTGCTCTATCGTCTGGCCGGTGGCACGGCGAGTGTCGTTGATAGCGCCGTTGTTAAAGAGCATGTTTCCAATGACGACTATGGCAATGCATGGCTGCGGACCAATACGGCGGGCTCTGGTCCCTTTGTCCTGCGCCGCTGGACCCCGAATGATGTGGTGCTGCTCGAAGCCAATGAACAATATTGGGACGGTGCACCGGCCATGCGTCGCGTCATCATGCGGCATGCGCCCGAGAGTCAGGCCGCCCGCCTGATGCTGGAACGCGGCGATATCGATGTCGCCAATGCGCTGACCGCGCCGGATGTGCTGACCTTTACCGACAAGGAAGGGTTCTCCATCGACGAGGTCAAGACAGGCGGCTATTACGTTCTGTCGATGAATGCCGGCCGCGAGCCGCTGTCCAATCCGTTGGTGCGTGAGGCCATCGCTTACGGTATCGACTATCAGGGCATCGCCGACACGATCCTTGGCCCCTATGGCCGGCCGCGCAATGTCCCCGTACCTGAGGATTTCGAAGGCGCGATCGATAATCCGGACTGGTCTTTCCAGCCTGAGCGGGCGCGTGAGCTGCTGGCCGAGGCAGGGTATGCCGATGGCTTCGATCTCACCTTGAAGACCATTGCACAGACCCCGCGTGTCGATATGGCCACCGCCATTCAGGCCAGTCTGGCCGACATCGGCATCAATGTCAGCATTCAGCAAGGCAATGGTTCGGATATCGTCGCCTCGCACCGTGCGCGTGATTTCGATCTGCTTATCCCCCAAACCGGGGCCTTCATGCCGACGGCCCTGGGGTCGATCGACAATTTCGTCACCAATCCGGACAACGCGCTCGAAGCCAACAATGCCGGCAATTTCGTGTGGCGCTCGGCCTGGGACATTCCGGAGCTGAATGCGATGCGCAACGAGGCCAATGGCGAGCGCGACGATGCCCGCCGTCTCGAATTGCTGCGGCAGATGCAGGAAATGTTCATCGCACAGAAACCCGCCGTGCTGCCGATGTTCGAACGGTTTGAACCCATCGTGATCAGTGAACGGGTTCACGGCTATGAGGGGCACCCCTGGTCGTTGACCCGCCTCGACGACGTCACCAAGACCGAAGACTAAGCAAACCGGCCGGCCGATCATGACGGAATTTTCGCTCATCGAACTGGGCAAACGCCTGGGCCAGCTTGTGCTGAGCCTGTTTGTCCTGCTCGTCGTAACCTTCGTAATCGGTCGCGTCATGCCGACGGATCCGGTTGGTGCAATCGTCGGTGAACTGGCCGATCCCGCAGCCCTTGAGGCCATGCGGGCGCGGCTGGGGCTTGACCTGCCGCTTTACCAGCAGTTCTGGATCTATCTGATGGGCCTGCTGCACGGCGATCTCGGCAACGCCATTCTGACGGGAAACCCGGTGATGCAGGACCTGCGGGCCGCATTCCCGGCCACACTCGAACTGGCGACACTGGCTGTCATTCTTTCGACCCTGATCGGGGTTCCTTTGGGCATGACCGCGGCTTTTTTCCGCGACACCTGGATCGACCGGCTTGCCCGGATTCTCTCGCTGGTCGGGCATTCCATCCCGGTCTTCTGGTTCGGCATTGTCGGTCTGGTCATCTTCTATGCCAGCCTGTCCTGGGTTGGCGGACCGGGGCGTGTCGACATCTATCTTGAAGGTCTTGTGGAACCGCGCACCGGTCTGCTGCTGATCGACAGCCTGTGGGCCGGCGACTGGGAAGTTTTCCGGAGCGCGGTTCACCATATCATTCTGCCGGCTGCAATCCTGGCCTATTCCGCCATGGCCTATATCACTCGCATGACCCGCAGTTTCACCCTTGAACAACTCAACCAGGACTATGTGGTCGCTGCCAGGGCCAAGGGCGCATCGAACTGGCGCATTCTGGCCGGTCACATCCTGCCGAACATCGCCGTTCAGCTTGTTACCATCCTCGCCATCTCCTATGGCAGCCTGCTTGAGGGGGCCGTCGTCACCGAGATCGTGTTCTCGTGGCCCGGTATCGGACAATATATGACCAATGCCCTGATGATCGGTGACATGAATGCCATACTGGCGACCACCCTGATCATCGGCGCCATTTTCATGATGCTCAATTTCCTTTCGGATCTTGCCTATCTGGTTCTTGATCCGCGTACACGCGAGGTAGCCTCGTGACCACCACGACCATTCAATCTCCGGCCCATCAGGCCTTTACACGCCTTGTCACCGGCTTGCGCAACGCGCTGTCGAAACTCTCGCAGGAGCCGGTGGGCATGTTCGGCTTCCTGTTTCTGGCGTTGCTGGCGGTCATCGCCATTCTCGCCCCGCTGATCGCGCCCTACAGCCCCACCGCGCAGAATCTCGGTCAGGCGTTGTTGCCGCCCAGTGCGGCACACTGGGCCGGCACGGACGAGTTCGGTCGCGATATTCTCTCGCGTCTGATTTATGGCACACGCATCACGTTCCAGACCGTTCTGGCCGTCTCCTTCATCGTCGGCCCCCTGGGGCTGGTTATCGGCATTGTGGCCGGCTATATCGGTGGCAGGACCGATGCCGTTCTCATGCGCATTACCGATATCGTCCTGTCCTTCCCCTCGCTGGTGCTGGCACTGGCGTTTGCCGCAGCGCTGGGTGCCGGTCTGGGAACGGCCATCATCGCCATCTCGCTCACGGGCTGGCCTGCCATTGCCCGCCTTGCCCGGGCCGAGACCCTTGTCGTGCGCAATACCGACTATGTTGCCGCCGCCCGCCTTTATGGCGCCTCACCGGTTCGATTGCTCGCGCTCTACATTGCGCCCATGTGCATTCCCTCGGTGGTTGTGCGGCTTACCCTGAACATGGCGGGGATTATTCTCACCGCTGCCGCTCTTGGTTTTCTGGGGCTTGGCGCCCAGCCGCCCGCGCCGGAATGGGGCGCGATGATCTCCAGCGGCCGGCGCTTCATGCTGGACAACTGGTGGGTCGCCGTCATGCCCGGTATCGCCATTCTTTTCACCAGCCTGGCCTTCAACCTGGCCGGCGATGCACTTCGTGACATATTGGATCCCCGTCATGCCCGCTCCTGATCCTATCCTATCCGTTCGTGACCTGGCCGTTCGCTTCGGCCGTTCCAGTATCGTGGCGGTCGACGGTGTCAGCTTCGACGTCGGCGCCGAGCGCGTCGGCGTCGTGGGAGAATCCGGCTCGGGCAAATCGACCATGGGACGCGCCATCATGCGGCTCCTGCCGCCATCGGCGGATGTTGCTGCAGGCAGACTTGATTTTGAGGGCGCACCCGTTCTGACGCGCAGCGAAAAGCAGATGCGCGGCCTGCGCGGCAACCGCATGGCGCTGATCATGCAGGACCCGCGTTATTCGCTGAACCCTGTGCTTTCTGTCGGAAAGCAGGTCGCCGAAGCTGCCAGGCTGCACCAGAAGCTGGGAAAGAAGGCGGCCTATGATCGCGCCGCGGAAATGCTCGAACGTGTGCACATCCGCGACGTGGAGCGGACCATGGCACTTTATCCGCACCAGATTTCCGGTGGTATGGGGCAGCGCGTCATGATCGCCATGATGCTGCTGGCAAAGCCCCGGCTGGTCATCGGTGACGAGCCGACATCCGCACTTGATGTCAGCGTGCGCGGCGAAGTGCTCTCACTACTCGACGAGATGGTACGGGAAAACAATTCCGGCCTTCTGCTGATCAGCCACGATATCCGCATGGTGGCCGCCTTCTGCGAACGTATTCTCGTCATGTACAAGGGACGCGTCGTGGAAACGCTGACGCGTCTGGAAGACGCCCAGCACCCCTATACTCAGGGTCTGGTCGGCGCGATGCCCGATCCGCGCCATCCGGTACGACGGCTCGCGACACTGGACCGGGCGGCCATTGAAAAAGCGGAGGCATTGCCGTGATCGAGGTCACTGAGCTCAACGTATCATTCGGTGCGCGCGACGCCCGTAAGCATGTCGTCAAGTCTGTCTCCTTTGCGGTGAAACAAGGCGAGACGCTCGGCATTGTCGGCGAATCCGGCTGCGGGAAGTCTACGGTTCTGCGCTCGCTCGCCGGTCTGGATCGTCATTGGGAAGGGCGCATTGCCCTGTCCGGACAGCAGGTGAACAAGACCCGCAGCCGCGAACAGCTCGCGCTTGCCCAGATGGTGTTTCAGGATCCGTTCGGCTCCATCCATCCGCGTCATCGTATCGAGCGGGTTCTGGCCGAGCCGATACGGGCCATGGGGCGCGGCAGTGGATGGAACCTGGTCGGGCCGGCGCTGGAACGTGTCGGCCTGCCCGCAACCTTCGCCGAGCGTTTTCCGCACGAACTCTCCGGTGGCCAGAGGCAGCGCGTGGCCATTGCGCGCGCACTCATGCTGGAGCCGGAAATATTGCTTCTGGATGAACCGACCTCGGCGCTCGATGTTTCGGTGCAGGCCGAAATCCTGAACCTGCTGGCTGATCTGCGGGACGATCAAAGGCTGACCTATGTACTGGTCAGCCACGACCTGGCCGTGATTGCCCATATGTGCGATCGTGTTCTGGTCATGAAGGATGGCGCCTTCGTGGATGACCTTTCCAGGCAGGATCTGGCCGCCGGCATCACCCATCATCCATACGCAGCCAGTCTGTTCGCGGCCAGCTATCTTTGAGAGATCTGCTCAGACGATAGGCCGGGTGATCAGTTCACCGTGAGCCGTAATCGATAGGTTGTTTGACCTGAGACCCGACGACCCTCCATTTCTCCGGAGAGTCTGGTTTTTCTTGTGATACGCAAATGGCGCGGTGGTAGCAATCGGCAGAAACGCATAGCCTCCTTCCTGCGCAGCGCTGGAGCCGATTGCGGCGATAGTCCCGGCATAGGCTGCCGGGTTTTGGTATCCAAGCGATGAGTGTGGCCGGAAATTGTTATAGTAGTCGGCCCACCCGTCAATGGCAGCACGCTATCGCGAGCAGGTTACAGAGCTCTTCGCCGGCTTGGGCGAAGCTAATCAGATGCTGGGCTCGAAGGAAGAGCTGCGAGATCTGATCGAGAAGATTGTTCTGACTCCATCGGACGACGGAGCGGGTCTCGATATCGACCTTCATGGCGCGATTGCGGGGCTACTGCATCTCGCAACGGGTGTATCGGCGCAGAATAGCAAAAAGGCTTCACCCGACGAGAGTGAAGCCCTTGATATTGTTGATAAAACAGATTTGGTTGCGGGGGCAGGATTTGAACCTGCGGCCTTCAGGTTATGAGCCTGACGAGCTACCGGGCTGCTCCACCCCGCGTTATTGTTTGAGCGTCCTGGGTTATGGTTTGAGACGGTTTGTCTCGTTCCTGCCCGGGCTATTGTTTTGTTACACAGCAAAAAGCCGCCTTGACGGCGGCTTTTGATCGGCAGTCGCCGTTTGTGTTATGAGAAGATATCCTTTGCTCAGCGCGACCGCGCGTCGCCGATGGTTCGGCGCGCCGTGTGCAGCGTGGCCGAAGGCCACGACAGCGTGAACACATAAACAATGTTGCATTTGGCAGACCTGGCAGCGACCTACTCTCCCGTGTCTTGAGACAAAGTACCATTGGCGCTGGGGCATTTCACGGCCGTGTTCGGAATGGGAACGGGTGTTGAGGACCCCGCCATAACCACCAGGTCGGCCAAATGCAGCATGTTTTCGAGAAGCTGGTTGTTGTTGAAGCGCTTCAGTAACGCACATTGGCGAAGACTGTCGAGGGACGACCCTCAGCAGCTTGCCTGCGTCGCGTGAGCAGCGCCGTCCGCAGCGAAGCGATCGAAGATCGCGACAGCGTGAGGACAAAAGATCGTGTTCATCGGCTATGCCGATGAACATGAACAATGAGAACGATCAAGCCGATCGAGCGATTAGTACCGGTAAGCTTCACACATTGCTGCGCTTCCACACCCGGCCTATCAACGTTGTCGTCTACAACGGCTCTGATAGGGAATACTCGTTTTCAGGTTGGTTTCCCGCTTAGATGCCTTCAGCGGTTATCCATTCCATATATAGCTACCCTGCTATGCCCTTGGCAGGACAACAGGTCCACCAGAGATATGTCCATCCCGGTCCTCTCGTACTAGGGACAGATCCTGTCAATATTCCTACACCCACGGCAGATAGGGACCGAACTGTCTCACGACGTTCTGAACCCAGCTCACGTACCGCTTTAATTGGCGAACAGCCAAACCCTTGGGACCTGCTCCAGCCCCAGGATGCGATGAGCCGACATCGAGGTGCCAAACAACCCCGTCGATATGGACTCTTGGGGGTCATCAGCCTGTTATCCCCGGCGTACCTTTTATCCGTTGAGCGATGGCCCTTCCACGCGGGACCACCGGATCACTATGACCGACTTTCGTCTCTGCTCGACTTGTCAGTCTTGCAGTCAGGCGGGCTTATGCCATTGCACTCGACGAACGATTTCCGACCGTTCTGAGCCCACCATCGCGCGCCTCCGTTACTCTTTAGGAGGCGACCGCCCCAGTCAAACTACCCACCATACACTGTCCCGGATCCGGATAACGGATCGCGGTTAGACATCCACGAAGATAAGGGTGGTATTTCAAGGATGGCTCCACAAGAACTGGCGTCCCTGCTTCAAAGCCTACCACCTATCCTACACATGCCTTGGCGAATGCCAGTGTAAAGCTATAGTAAAGGTGCACGGGGTCTTTCCGTCTGACCGCAGGAACCCCGCATCTTCACGGGGAATTCAATTTCACTGAGTCTGCGTTGGAGACAGCGGGGAAGTCGTTACGCCATTCGTGCAGGTCGGAACTTACCCGACAAGGAATTTCGCTACCTTAGGACCGTTATAGTTACGGCCGCCGTTTACTGGGGCTTCAATTCAATGCTTGCACATCTCCTTTTAACCTTCCAGCACCGGGCAGGCGTCAGACCCTATACGTCGTCTTAAAGACTTCGCAGAGCCCTGTGTTTTTGATAAACAGTCGCTACCCCCTGGTCTGTGCCACCTCTCAATACTTGCGTATAAAGAGGTCACGCTTCTTCCGAAGTTACGCGTGCAATTTGCCGAGTTCCTTCAACGCAGTTCTCTCAAGCGCCTTGGTATACTCTACCTGACCACCTGTGTCGGTTTCGGGTACGGTCTCACGACGGGGCTATTTCCTGGAACCGCTCCACCGCACACTCAATCCAATAAGAATGTACGATTTGTGCAATCCGTCACCACCGCCTGGCCCACGAATATTAACGTGGTTCCCATCGACTACGCGTTTCCGCCTCGTCTTAGGGGCCGGCTAACCCTGCTCAGATTAACTTTAAGCAGGAACCCTTGGTCTTTCGGCGAGGGAGTCTCTCACTCCCTTTATCGTTACTCATGTCAACATTCGCACTTCCGATACCTCCAGATGCCCTCACGGGTCATCCTTCATCAGCCTACGGAACGCTCCGCTACCACGTGGATAAATCCACATCCTCAGCTTCGGTGCATGGCTTGAGCCCCGGTACATTTTCGGCGCAAAGACCCTTATTTAGACCAGTGAGCTGTTACGCTTTCTTTAAATGATGGCTGCTTCTAAGCCAACATCCTGGTTGTTTTGGGATCCTCACATCCTTTCCCACTTAGCCATGACTTGGGGACCTTAGCTGGAGGTCAGGGTTGTTGCCCTTTTCACGACGGACGTTAGCACCCGCCGTGTGTCTGCTGAACAGTACTCCATGGTATTCGCAGTTTGGTTAGGATCAGTAAGACGGTGAGTCCCCATAGCCCATCCAGTGCTCTACCCCCATGGGTATTCATTCAACGCTCTACCTAAATAGATTTCGCGGAGAACCAGCTATCTCCGAGTTTGATTGGCCTTTCACCCCTAGCCACAAGTCATCCCAATCTATTGCAACAGATGCGGGTTCGGTCCTCCAGTTGGTGTTACCCAACCTTCAACCTGCTCATGGCTAGATCACTCGGTTTCGGGTCTAATGCAGCTAACTAAATCGCCCTATTAAGACTCGCTTTCGCTACGCCTACACCTACCGGCTTAAGCTTGCTAGATACACTAAGTCGTTGACCCATTATACAAAAGGTACGCCGTCACCCTTGCGGGCTCCGACTGTTTGTAGGCATCCGGTTTCAGGTTCTCTTTCACTCCCCTTGTCGGGGTGCTTTTCACCTTTCCCTCACGGTACTGGTTCGCTATCGGTTATGCACGAGTACTTAGGCTTGGAGCGTGGTCGCCCCATGTTCGAACAGGATTTCACGTGTCCCGCCCTACTCAAGGACAATGACTGTTCTACGCATACGGGGCTATCACCCATACTGCCAGGCTTCCCAACCTGTTCTGCTTTATTCATCATTGCCACTGGCCTGATCCGCGTTCGCTCGCCACTACTTGCGGAGTCTCGATTGATGTCCTTTCCTGCAGGTACTTAGATGTTTCAGTTCCCTGCGTTCGCTTCTTACCCCTATGTATTCAAGGTAAGATACCTTTTAGCGATATCTAGAAACCATTTGGGTTCTGTCTTCACGCGCGTACAGGCTGCTGCCGCAGCCTGCGCTCCAGACGGGGCGGCGCAAAAGCGCCGACGGCCGGTCGGCCTACGGGGAAATCCCTCGCAGGCATCCTGCCATCGTCCACTCTCACGACCACATCGCAAGAACCAAAATGATTTTCTAGATATCTAAGGTGGGTTTCCCCATTCGGATATCCATGGATCAAAGCTTATTCGCAGCTCCCCACGGCTTTTCGCAGCGTATCACGTCCTTCATCGCCTGTGCATACCAAGGCATCCACCAAATGCCCTTAAGACACTTGATCGTTCTCATTGCTGATGTTCATCTCTATGTCCGGCCTTTTGTATAACCCGGACGATGCCATCAACACGATCTGACCACCGACCCAACAAAGTCGGCAGTCTCATTTTTTCAAGACTGAATGTCCTTCTTTTCGTTCTTCGTAGCGCAAGCGCGCGTCGCCGGAAGTCCGGCGACCCCGCGGAGGATAGGTGCGTAAGCACCGCTCATCCGTGAGCGATAAAAGAACTAAAAAGACATTCGTCTTTTTAGACCAGCTTCTCGAGATAATGTCCGATGATGTGCGGTCAGGCGCATCAATCCAACGCATCCGTCAGATGAAGGACAAGTCCCTCAAACAACAGATCGTCGTTACAGACAGAGCTTCCTTTCAAAAC